>CATZZP010000012.1 GCA_958426775.1 uncultured Bacillota bacterium | reverse complement strand
TCTAAGATTATACCTTATTAGGTCAGGGTGTTACAACTATATTATATCACAACAGTGAACTAAAACACGCAATGCAAAGCCATCAATAGAAATATTGTATAAGTTTATCAATATCCATCAGTGAACTAAAACCGCTGACGCTACGGTATCTCACAACAATACGTATAAGTTTATCAATATCCATCAGTGAACTAAAACAAGCACCTTTGTCTGCTGATATGGTGTAAGGTATAAGTTTATCAATATCCATCAGTGAACTAAAACCAAATTCAAAGTGCCGTTCACCCTCTTTAAGTATAAGTTTATCAATATCCATCAGTGAACTAAAACGCACAAAAAGCAATGCCAAAGTACAACTGCGTATAAGTTTATCAATATCCATCAGTGAACTAAAACTTGTATATATATTTCTGTACGCAAAGGCTTAGTATAAGTTTATCAATATCCATCAGTGAACTAAAACCTTTATGTCGGTAGCAGCGAGGACAGCCTTCGTATAAGTTTATCAATATCCATCAGTGAACTAAAACTAGCTGACCGTATTCCATTAAAAACACTCGGTATAAGTTTATCAATATCCATCAGTGAACTAAAACAAATCTTTCATCGGTTGACTTAATGTATATGTATAAGTTTATCAATATCCATCAGTGAACTAAAACCACTAGATATAGTAATATTTAGCGGTTTTAGTTCTTACAACCACTATAACTCTAAAATATCCTTTGTGTCAAGTAAATTTTCCTCTCGTAGTTTTTCTCCGACCAACAGCTCTATTGACGTATATTGTTTCTCAGTAACCAACATGGCTCTTACTGCACCTCTATCCGGCACAAAGCTTTTAAGCCTTGAAATATACTTTTTCGCATCATCATAATTTCTGGCTACTCTCACATATACAGAATACTGAATCATCATAAAACCATTTTTTATAAGATTTTTTCTGAATTGAGTATAACAACGTTTATCCTCGCTGCTTTTAACAGGCAAATCAAAAAATACAATAACCCTCATAAATCTGTTAACCATCCTCATCATCCTCAAAATTCAAATCCAGCCTAATTAGCTGTGGCACAACCAGCAAATCAGCATCTTCATTTTTTATTGCAGTTGTCAGGCTTGATATATATTCATCAATTGCATATCTTACCCTTGTTTTCTTTTTCTTCATCAAAACAGGTACATTAACCAAATTGATAAGCTGTTTTCTGTTATCCGTTGTCAATTCACAAAATAAGTCATCGCAATTTTCGTCAACCCACATATCCACCAGAGGTCTTAATGGCTCCATCAAGTCATCTGCAAGGTTAAATGCATTCCTTTCATTACTGTGATGTATACCTAATGTACAATTATAGCCATAAGCCACAAGTGTCTTTGCCACCGATGTTCTCATAATAGTATAGCCATAATTTAAAGCCGCATTGGTTATATCCCCATCCCATCTCGAAAAGAAATTACCAAAAAGAGTTTTGAAGTACATTCGTGCAGCTATCGCCTCCCTGTTTTTTTCATCTCCCTGTGTCACCTGTGCCTCAAGTTTTTCAATTGGTTCAATATACTGTCTTTCAATCCCCCGATATTTAAGGCAAAGACACTGGTTATGTATTTTGTACTGCACAATTTTACGCCAAAGCTCACCTTTAAAATCTTCGGTCATGGCAAACTGACTTTTCAGGACTGCATAAGGCTTATAGTGAATGCCTATTGGCAGAGTAACGCCAATAGGTATATGCTTTTCATTGCACCAATATATAGGCACACCATACTCTGAGAGCAAATTAACAGTTGCAACACTTACAAGTGCATTTCGATTATCAATCATAAGTGCATAAATATCCTCTATGGGCACCTTGCTTTCAACATTATCACTATATACCACAAGGCGGTTATTGTTAACTGTTATTTTTTCTCCTCTATTAACGATAATGGTTCTCCACATTTGATTTCACCACCAATTTTACCAAAAATGTCAACATACAGTTTTTTTATAGTACACTTTTTTGTAATCCCCTCATGCACCGCAGCCTTATTGTTACCTGTAATTATATATATCCGCTTACGATTAATATCCTTTATAGATTGATAATATCCTTCTATTGGTGCTTTGGATTTTTTATCATTCTTGTCTATAACTATATAATCATTTTTAAAAATATACATAATGTGTTCTTTATAATCTTCAGGATAATGGTAATCCGCCTTTAAATAAAGTCTTCCGTCCTTTTTTACTATGTCTGTATACTTAATAGCTGTCATATTGCAATTCCCCATATTATCGGTGTATATTTCAGTGCAATAGTATTTTCTGTCATCAAGTATTGTTTTATTATTATCATCTATATTTTTTGTACCATACCCCTTTGCTTTTTCCATAAGTTTAACCTTTTTTACCAACGTTCCTTTTTTTGTTCTGAACTCCTTAATCCCCCTCTCCTCCAGTATTTTTACAAGTTCTTTATTTTCATCAGGTTCATCGGCAAAATAACACTCAAGAGTTTCTCTTAAATCGTTATCTGTAGTATAAAGCCCGGCAAGTTGTTTCTTTTTAAGATTCAAAATTTTTTCCCTTGAAATTTTGTATTCACATCCATCAATCATCTTTACAGAAACAGGATTATCACTTGTAACCTCCGACCTGAATTTCCTTATCTGCTTTCTCGAAACCAGTACAGGGACAATTTTATTTGCAAAATCCAAATCGTATTCATAAAAACACCATGCTCCGTCCCTGAACATTTTAGCAACCTCATCAGCTGTATAGATATGCGGTTTTACAGGCTCGATCTCCTGTTTTTCTGATTTGTCCTTGTTTTTGCGTTTTTCATTTTCTTTGGCAGCAGCTTTTTTCTCATTTTCATTTAATACATCTACATCAAGCAGACGAAGCTCTGTTTCAACCTTAATATTTTCTATAAGAGATGGTATTTTATTAATACCTGTCAGCAGTTTTTTGGCTTTGTCCTTAGGAAATCTGTAAAGTTTCCATAAAGATTCCATGCAATCATTAAGACTATCAGTATACTCCTGTGTAATCTGTTTATTATTTTCATTATAAATCTGATTCAATTTAATATTTTCCATAGCTATTTCAACATAAGCGGGTATACAATTACCAATCACAATAGCATCCAAAGCGTGGTCCAGCTCAGTTATACCTTTAAGTTCTGCTTTATCATAAGTACCCCATACGCTGCCATTAAACCAGTTTCTGCGTAACATAGATGTTATGCGACCCTTAACTGCATACACAGGTGTACCTGCATACATTCCCTTCAAATCAGTCTTAAATATAAGCTCCGAAGAAAGATAATGAACAAGAAATTTAGAAATATATCTGGTATCATTAAGATTACGACTTTTCCATGCCCCAAGCACGCTCTCATCAAGCGTTTCCTGTAAAAGGTACTGATATTTATGCTTGCTGATTTTTTTAGCATTATACATTACATTTACCTTTGTTTTAAACACTTTTGCTTTATCTTTGTTACCCTTCATATACATAAGCGGAGTTTGCTGTTTTTTAAATTGATTTTCACTTGACATAACCAAGGCCTTATTATTAAGTGTATTATCACTTATAAGCGAAAAAGGAATAATATGGTCAATCTCATAAGCTCTGCTTCCTCTCAGGCAATCCTCAGGTACTATCTCCTTATCAGAATACATACAGTGCCATCCCTGAAGTTCTCCTAATTTATATTTTTCAATCTTATCTCTACCAACCTCTTTCTCCGATATATTAAGCATCTCCGCAATTATGCTTCGTATTTTATCATTTTTCTTTTTATTATTTTTTTGCTCGTCATAAATTTTTCTTCTCGTCTCAAAGCTTGTGTTCAGTTCGCTTGCAACCTCAATATTTATTCCCGATGGTGAGCCGTATTTTTCTATAATTCCGTTTATCAGCTTTCTCGTTTCGTTAATCGACCTGAATACCACTCTGTTTTCACAAAACTCACAGTCTTTTTTAAACGGAGGCAGCTTATAATGTCTTTCCCCGGCATTATCATCTGAAAAAAGTTTTTTGTTTACAGCATTCTGGTATTTGCCGTAAACATCACCCTCCATAAAACCATAAACAGCACCACGCATATATTCATTGCTTACACTGCTTCTTCCACCAACCTTAATTCCAACAAGCTCCTTTATTACCTCATCTTTAAGTCCATTGATTTTACCTAAAGCCCTTTTTCTCCTTGCGGGTGTTATATTTTCCGACAAAACCGTACCTATTTCGTTGAGCATACAGCCTCCATCAAAATCAGTGTAATCCTGCGAAATAAGTTCTGTCCAATTATATCCGTATTTATCCATAATACGCTTCATAGGTCTGATATATTTAAGACAATCTGAAATTCGGTCCTTACTTTCAATCTTTGTATTAACCTTAATGTTATATGTCTTTGCTATATCCTTAAGTCCTTTTATATCAAGCTCACCGGCGTACAGAGTTGAACTAATTACTGACCTTGCCATTTCAGGTGGCAATACGTTTTCTCCTGTATCATTATCATAATACCTGAACTGAGACAGCAAATTTACCAAAGCGTATAAATCTGCAAGAACGCTTGCTCGAATACCACGTTTTTTATCCTTATAAAACCTACAATTTCCTATGCTTGCCGCAAAACCCTTGTATATTCTGCTTTCATCATCCGGATTTCCGGGCCCATCCTCAAAATCACGTTTAGCAAAAATAATATCAATAAGCCTTTCTATATTATCGTCAGACAAACAGTCGTAATATTCCTGCTGCTTATTTAAAATTTGTTTACATTCGGCAACCGTATATTCCCTGGGAACAAGATAAGTTGACTCCGATGTATCATTGTTTTTATATTTTCTGTAACGATTGTTTCCATTATCAAAAACAGCATTTTTATAGTACATTTCGCCCACAGTGCGATATTCTTCTTTTTTCATCAATTCACGCACTGTTTGTACTGCTTCCCTCTCTTTTTCACGCTCCTTGTCCTCACTTTCATCAAATTCGTAAAACTCATCGTAGCCTCTCCTGTTACAAAAATTTATAATACAGGCCCCTATTTCCTGTGGAGTCAGCCTCTCATCAAGCCCCTTTACCCTTAACGCAACTATATTATTATCAGCTGTTTCAAAATACTTCTTTAATTCCCATGGCGTTATCAAACCTATCCTGCTCATAAAGCCTTTAGCCCTGTATTTTCTAAAACTCCTTCTTGTTAAAGTCCTTCTTACGCGCCTTTTTTCTCCACATATTCTACATACGGTTTTCGATTTTTTTATATCTTCACCCGAATTAAATATACGTACACCACAGTCCTCAATTCTCTTTATGTCATAAAACCTGTTATTTATTTTAACATTCTTCTCACATCTTATTACAGCCCATCCCACAGAGCCTATTCCTACATCAATTGCTAATATGTATACCATTTATATTCCTCCTCTTTATATTGACAATTTTGTATTTTGTGATATAATAATTATTGAGATTAGTTCTCTGATGTATAAGTTTATCAATATCCATCAAAAACTGCTTAAGCTTGTACTCTTGTATAGGTTTATTAATATCCATCAGTAGTTCTAAGATAAGGCTCCATGCAAAAGGGACGCCGTAGGGTTTTGTGATATCCCGATTATCACTATTATTTAAGCTATTACTTATGGTAATAGCTCTTTTTGTTTATATTATAAGATTTATATAATCTATTTGTCAACAAAATCTACCCTTTGTATTAAAATATTACAACAAATATATGGTATATCTCTCCAGCTCACCATAAAAAGCATCTCAGAAGCGGTGTTTTTTGCAAATAAAAATTTACAATGTTGAATTAATTGTTGTAATATGATACAATAAAATATATAGTCTTATTTTAAAGGATGAATTTTTATGAAGAAAAATGCTATGAGATTTGCTTCTGTTACTTTAGTAAGTATGCTTTTGAGTAATTCCAATATTATGGCAAACACAGCGAATACTGAAGATATTTTAAGCCAAGAGGCACAAGAAGTATACAATTCCGTTGAAAAAGTTGAAACCCCGGACATATCTGAAATTAATAATGTATCTATTTACATTGATGGCAAAAAATTCAATTCTGACAACGCTTTGCTTATTGATAAAAATTCAAACAGAACCTTTTTGCCTTGCAGAAAAGTATCTGAGCTTTTGTCTGCTGTTGTTGATTATAATGTTCAATATCAAATGGCTACAATTAAAAAAGGTGAAGATATTATTGAAGTTTTTATTTCCAAACCACAGGGTGTTATAAACGGAGAAGCCGGATATATTGATTCTGAAAATAAAAACGTTGCTCCATTATTATACAATAATGTTACATATCTTCCTATTCGTTATTTAGCAGAGGCTTTGAATTTTGAAGTAAAATGGGTTTATGATAATGATGAATCTAAAATTTATATTGAAACTAAAGCTGATAATGAAAAATTAAATGAAGCACCTTTTTCTGTTGCAGACAATCTCTTTGATGAGTCTAAAACAAATATTGGTCTTGAAAAAATTGAAGGAGCAGAAACTTATACCATTTTTTCTGCTGGTGAAGGCACTGACCACTATGTAAACGGTGTTTTTATGACAGAATTTAAGGGCAAAATATATTGTCAATGGCAAAGCTCTGCTGTTGATGAAGATGCTGAAGATACCTGGGTTGCTTATAGTGTAAGTGATGACGGTGTTAATTGGAGTGAGCCTAAAGTTCTTGTTCCGACCATTGAAAATGGTTATTGTTCTTCCGGTGGTTGGTATGTTAACGGCGATACTATTGTTTCTTATGTTAATGTATGGCATAATGAAACCTCTCCAAGAGGTGGCTTTGCTTACTATATTGAAAGCAAAGACGGTGTTAATTGGTCTGAAATGAAACCTGTTCTTATGAAAGACGGCTCTGCAATGAACGGCATTATTGAACAAGATCCTCATACCTTGGAGAGCGGCAGAATTGTTTGTGCAGCACATTTTCAACCCGGATTATTTGCTAATCCGATTTATACTGATGATAAGTCCGGTGTTAAAGGCTGGGTTCGTGCGGAATATACTAATATGGAAACAGACGGAGAAACCTCAAGAGAAATGGAACCAAGTCTTTTTGTAAATAGCGATAATGATATTATTATGATCTTCAGGGACCAGGACAGCACGTTCTATAAACTTGCATCTATCAGTAAAGACCAAGGCGAAACCTGGAGCAATACTGTTTTGACAAATATGCCGGATTCACGTTCTAAACAAAGTGCCGGTAATTTGCCTGACTCTACGGCTTATTTAGTTGGAAATTCCGTAACTAATAAACTTCGTATACCTCTTACTATAACTTTGAGTAAAGACGGAAAATTTTTTGATACTGCATACGTTTTGAGAACTCAAGATGATATTCCTGAGCTCAAATATGAAGGTAAGGCTAAAAGAGTTGGTTATCATTATCCAAAGTCGGTAGTTATCGGTGATTATTTATATGTATCTTATGCTACAAATAAAGAGCACGTTGATTTCACTCGTATTCCTTTGGATGCAATTTCATTAAATTAGTTAAATGTGTTTTTTTCATCTAAAGAGGCATCGGAAACGGTGCCTTTTCTTATGCAAAAACAGAAGGTGAAAAATTAATTTTAACCTGTTAAAAATATTTCGGCTCATTGTGAGTTTTAAATACTGACAATGAGCCATTTTTTGTATATTTTATAAAATTTATAATTAATTCTTGTCTATAGACCGCCTTAACTTATATTTATTCCTCTATCAGTTTTCCATATATAATAAATATATAAACCAACCTATTACAGGCTTACTCTCACTATCCTTTAAAATCATTTATTTACCCTCCACCCCCACTATTTACGCACTCTTTATACTATATAGGATACATCCACGTCCCATTGTATAGGGTAGTAATTACATTCCCTTGCAGCCTGAAGCACCATATTGTTGTACTCACCAAAGGGCGGACGATATAGGTTCATATCAATACCAAGTAAGTCCTTGACCTTATTGTGTGCCGCCATTATATTTTCCTTATTCTCCTCCAATGATAGCTGTGAGCTGTGAGGATGGGTGTTACTGTGGTTGCCTATATCATGCCCTGCCTCATAAATTTTTTTGACCTCCTCAGGGTACTTGTCAACCCAATAGCCACACAGGAAAAATGTTGCCTTTACATCGTTGTTTTTAAGTATGGCAAGTAATTCATCGGTATCATCTGCTCCCCATGCCGCATCAAAGCTTATGGATACCTTTTTTGCTGTACCCGTGTCAACACAGTAAATGGGTAAATCCTTCTTTGTTGCCGCAGTAGCAACAGCCTCAGGTGCAATAAGCTCCATTATGTAAGGTCTTGCTAAACATAAACAAAATCCAATTACAAAAACTATTCCTGTATATTTAACCCCTTTCCTTTTAATTAATTTTTTTAATATAAGTTTCATAAAAACACTCCTTTTGCAAATAGACTATTTTGATACATTCTATTCCTTAACCACAGTTTTAATTAATTATAAAAACATTTAATTTCTCACCTTGCTGTTGTCAATGCCTACCACACTTGCAAGATTGTTGAGCATTACCGCCGACTCCTGCCTTGTAATATAGCTGTCAAGGTTAAATTACCTGCTGCAATATTAAGTGTATATGCCGCCGTAACATAGTCATCATCTACATCGGTAAAGGGTGTTTGTAAGCCCTCAGGGATAATATAGCCTGTCTTTGCCATATAGTTTTGTACTGCAAGATGACAAAGCTCCTTACGGGTTATTTTTCTTGTGTAAGCCGATTGGAGATTACCATGTACGATGCCATCCCATATAGCACTTTTAATGGTTTCCTCTGCCTAACTGCTGTAGGAATTCTCTGTAACTATATCAGGCTTATCTACCTTATTTTCCTCTAAATCATAAAAGTCCGAGGTACTGCTCATAACGCTCTGAGCTTCAACATAAACTTTATTGTCATTTCATATAAAAACGGTGCAGACTTTAAATTAAATCTACACCGCCAAAGTTTAGTTTTAAAATTACATTTCCTAATAAATTTATTTCTGATTTTTACGTTGTTTAATCAAATTCACAAACCATTCAACCATAGCAGGGTCCCTATGAGAGAAGAACAGGCTTTCATTTTTATCAAGGCTTGAAATAGCCTGCATATCCTCTGAAGTAAGAGTAAAATCAAATACGTTAAAGTTTTCCTCCATACGTTCAATATGAGTAGACTTAGGTATTACAACAACCTCTCTTTGGATATTCCAACGTAACATAATCTGTGCAGGAGTTTTACCGTATTTTTCAGCCAGCTGTAAAATTGTCGGGTTTTCAAAAATTCCGTTTTTGCATTCGGCAAAGGGTGCCCATGCTTCAAGCTTAATGTTGTATTTATCAGCCCATTCCTTTAATTCCTTCTGCTGATTGAATACATGGGTTTCCATCTGATTTACCATAGGCTTAATACGGTTGAAGTTAGCAAACTCCACCATTCTGTCAACATAGAAGTTAGAAATACCGATAGCACGTATTTTGCCCTCATCGTAAAGCTTTTCTAATGCTCTCCATGCACCGTAAGCATCTCCGAAGGGCTGATGTAAAAGACATAAATCAAGATAATCGGTCTGAAGCTTTTCCATTGACTTTATTACAGACTGATAAGCCTCTTCCTCTCCGAAATGCTCAAGCCATACCTTGGTTGTAAGAAAAATTTCCTCTCTCGGTATACCTGATTTTTTAATAGCAGAACCTACCTGCTCCTCATTAAAATATGCCTGGGCAGTATCAATAGAGCGATAGCCAACCTTGAGTGCATATGATACACAGCGTTCACATTCCTCCTTGGATACCTGATACACACCATAGCCTAAAACAGGCATTTTTACACCGTTTGATAATGTTACATATTCCATAAATAAACCTCCCTTTTATATTTGCTTTCCCATTTCGTACGCCTGATTATATGCAGGTGTATTTTTTATTTCTCCAATATTCCAAGCACCTGTGCCGTAGATAACGCCTGCCTCCTCAGCACCTTCAAGGCAATCCTGAGTAAAGCCCCTTAAGCCCTCTAAGGTTCGTTTTAAATTGTCCTTATGGGTATCTGCCGCAGTCATAATAAAATAAAAGTCCTTATTGCTGATTTCGGTATATCTCGGCACCGTTCTGTCAATAAAGGTTTTCAGCTGTCCGTCCATAGAGTAAAAATATACAGGTGTAGCCAGTACAATAACATCAGCCTTAACCATTTTGTCAAGGATTTCAGCCATATCGTCCTTTTGTACACATTTATTTGAAGAATTACAACCCCCGCAACCAAGACAATAGCCGATATTTTTTGAGGCCAAAAAGACCTTTTCCACCTTATGTCCCTTTTCGCCTGCACCCTCTGCAAAGCGTTCGCATAAAATATCGGAGTTTCCGCCTTTTCTGGGACTTGCTGAAATAATAAGTATGTTTTTCATTTAATTTTCCTCCCAGATTTCCTTAGCTAAACGAAATGCCGCCCATGCCTTAGGCCAACCCGCATAAAATGCTGCATGAGTAATGATTTCCGCTATTTCTTCTCGGCTTATACCGTTACTTTTTGCTTTTTCAAGATGATGCCTTAAGGAGCTGTCCAAAATTCCGCTTGACATAAGTGCTGTTACGGTAACAATACTCCTGTCCCTTGCTGATAAGCTTTCTTCCCTTGACCATATCTCACCAAAAAGAACATCATCGTTAAGCTGTGCAAACTTGGGAGCAAAGCTGCCAAGCTCATCCCTTCCTGCAGTTACCTTTTTCATAAAATCACCTCAGCTTAGTTTTTTATATTCCTCATCGGAAACAGGTTCGCACCATTCATTCCTTGCATTTTCACCCGGTACCTCTACGGCAAGATGCTGAAACCATGAATCGGCAGCGGCACCATGCCAATGCTTTACATTTGGAGGGATATTTACAACATCTCCGCCTTTAAGCCTTACGGGAGCTTTACCCCATTCCTGATACCAACCCTCACCTGCCGCAACAAGCAGTATCTGACCACCGCCCTTGTCTGCATGGTGAATATGCCAGTTATTGCGACAGCCCGGTTCAAAGGTTACGTTGCCTATTGGCACCTGCTCAGTTGAAAGCATATTAAGATAGCTTTGCCCTATAAAATACCGTGCATATTCATCATTAGTATTGCCTACGGGAAATACACTTAACTCCTTCATACCCATCACTTTCCTTTCCTAAGCCATTTTTCAATATCCTGCTTTGCACCTTCCGCATTACCTCCTATAATTGTAAAACCGTTTTCTATCTTTGCTGAGAGACAAAGCCTTTTTATATCTGCTATGCTGTTACCAAAGCCGCTACCCTCGTGAGTGCAAAAGGGCTTTATTATTTTTCCGCCAAAGTCAAGGCTCTCTAAAAATGTAAACACCGCCATAGGCATTGTACCCCAGTAATTGGGAAACCCCAGATATATTACCTTGTAGTTATCAATATTCTCAAGGTATTCCTTAAGCTTTGGTCTGGCATTGAGTCTTTGGTCCCTTCTTGCCTGTTCAATACATTCGTTATAATTCTTAGAATACTCGTCTGACTGCTCTATTTTAAATAGATCGGCCCCTGTAAACTCTGCGATTATGTCAGCCACAATTTCCGTATTGCCGACAGTAAGGTTTTTGAGCATACCCCTTACATAGTTTTCATCTGCCCTTGAGTAAAATGCAATAAGCTTATCAGACATACACACGCCTCCCTTTATATTTGTATTGTACCATAGGAGCAAAGGAAATAAGCACCCGAAGGGCGGTTATTTCCTGCGACATGGTATGAGCAATTTTCAATTGCGAATAGCAAGTATAATCTGTAGCGGCATCTACAGGGAAACAGTTTACTGTTTCCGTACACAAGTTTACTTGTGTATATTATACCATACAAAAATTTGACAGAGAATATCCCATATGTTATTATAGTAAAAACCAAAAGTTTATACCCTGAAGGAGGATGCCTATGTACAACCCAATGCTTAATACCTTTATTGCAGTTGCAGACCATGGCAGCTTTGCAAAGGCGGCACAGCTGTTGTATATATCTCCCACTGCTGTTATGAAGCAAATAAACACACTTGAGAACCACCTTGATATAAAGCTGACGGAGCGAACCCCCACAGGGATAAAATTAACACCGGCAGGGGAAATTATCTACCGCAATGCAAAGTTTATTATAGATTATTCCCAAAAGGCTGTTGCAGAGGCAAAAGCAAGCCTGCTTGACTATGACACCACCTTTTGTGTAGGCACCTCACTTTTAAACCCTGCAAAGCCCTTTATGGACGTATGGTATCGTGTGAACCACGAGTTTCCCCAATACAAGCTGCACCTTGTACCCTTTGAGGATTACCATGAGGGCATACTTTCCGAAATTGAAAAGCTAGGCAAAAAGTTTGATTTTCTTATAGGTGTATGTGACTCAAAGGCATGGCTTTCACGCTGTAATTTTCTACCTTTAGGAAGATACAAAAAGATGATTGCCGTGTCAAGAGAACACCGCCTTGCAAAAAAAAGCCTCATTGAGATTAATGAATTATACGGCGAAACACTTATGATGGTAAAGCGAGGAGATTCAGGAGTAAATGATTTTTTAAGAAATGACCTTGAAAGAAATCACCCTCAGATTAAATTAGAGGATACTCCCCATTTTTACGATATGTCGGTATTTAACCGCTGTGCAGAAACAGATAAGGTTCTTCTGACTATAGAGTGCTGGCAGGACGTACACCCCGGGCTTGTTTCCATACCCGTAAACTGGGACTACAGTATACCTTACGGTCTGTTATATTCTTTTGACGCTCCAAAGGATGTGTTTAAGTTTGTTGAAACAGTAGAAAAGCTTTATCGGAGCAATTAATACAAAAAACCCTGCTTGAAGCAGGGTTTTTTGGCTATCGATGAACTCGTTTTGATTTGTCCAAAGTCAATTTAGGTTTTATCCCTTTAAAATTACGACAAATATAAATTATAAAATAAATCCGCCTATAGTACGGCCTATTTCAACAACATCACTTTGCCCCGAAAACTCAAACCTGACCTTACCCAAGCCACTGAAGTATAAGTCAAGCTCACTGTCTAAATCAAAGGTGCCTGCGGTTTCAAGCATCACCGTTGCTGAAGCTCTCTGAATATAAGCCTACAGAGTCAAAAAAGCTTTCAAGCAGTATATCCTGCACAGGCTCTGCCTCTGTGCTTACTTCCTCCTCTGTTACCTGACTTATTTCAGGTAAATCCTCCTCAGGGTAATATGTATCCTCATAATCCTCAACACTTTCCTCATAGACCTCCTCACCGGGTATGGTAAAAGAAAGCACAGTTTCATAAACGGCTTCATAGCCATCGCTTTTACCGTAGCTGTTAGCTATAACGGTAAGGCTGTATTCACCGCTTTGGGTATATGCTTTATTGTCCACAAGGGCAATAACCTGACCGTTGTGCTTTAAGGAATATCCCACATTTTGAGGCAATACAAAAACAGCACTTTCAACCTCAGCACCATAAAAGGGTACACTTGTAAAAAAGCTTTTGTAATTAGGCAGCATATATCTGTATAAATCACCGTCAGATGTTATTTCTGCCCTGCAGCTAACCCTCGGATAAGCATATCCCTGCACCTTAACCCTATTATCGGGAGGCAGGGATATTCTGAACATGAAAGCACTGTTTATAACTTCATTTGTATAAAAATCATTTGCACTAAGACGCATTATGTAATAGCCCTGCTTTGTAATAGGCGTACAATTGGCAAAGGGTACGGCTGTACCGTCACACTCAAGGCTTACGGAAATATTTGAAGGAATGTCAAAGTACACACCATCTCTTACCACAGCACCGTTAGGCACTGAGGAAAGAAACTCCAGACCTGTACCCATAGACTGTTTGTACATACCCAGCTGTCTGTCAAACACCTGGCTTGAAATGCCATAGCTCTCCGCAGATTGCAAGGCATCCTCTGTACTTTCCTGTGCAATACAAAAGTTAACAGCACCAAGAACACATACGGCAGACAATAAAAATGCACAAAATCCTTTAAGCATACATTTCCCTCCTTTACTCCGTTCAACTTATATTTTTTTACATTTTTTAATAATTATAGCATAATATACCATAATTAGCAAGATAATTTGCATAACTAAATTATTAAAAACGCTAAAGTTATCAGACAATTTTAAGAATTTTTAAGTTGCGGTATTGATAATAATTTTCCTGTATAAAACAATTCCTCCAAAGCATATTCAAACTCACTCGGAGATTTTGACTTTTTTATTTTTTTACCTGTTTTGCCGCAGTCCTCAAAGCCCATAAGCATATAGCTCATAAGCTCCTTCATTTTATGCAAAAGAGGTATACTGCCCGGCAAAACCTCTTTATAGCTGTAATAAAGGTCAAAGGTAAAGTCCCTTAATGCCTTATTATCAGCCTTATTTCCGCCCTTTAACACAGCGGGAAAGGAAGGGTCTGTAATTACACCTCTGCCGATCATAAGTTTTTTTGTATGGGGAAAGCTGTCCGAAAACCTGTTATAGTCCATTATATTAAAAATATCCCCGTTATAACAGACCTCAGCCCTGCTGTTCTTTTCTCCATAGGTATAAACTTCAAGCTTTGGTGTATTTTTATACATATCTTGTCTTGTGCGGGGATGAATTATAAGCTCCTTTAAGGGATACTTATTATAAATTGCCAAAAGCTCATAAAACTCCTCAGGGGTTTCGTAGCCTATTCTTGTTTTAACTGAAATGCTGTAGGGGGATTTAAAAATCTCCTCTAAAAATCTGTCTAAATCCTCTTTATGAGCAAGAAAACCCGAACCCTTGCCCTTAGCGGTAACCGTACCCGAAGGACAGCCTAAATTAAGGTTAAACTCCTTATAGCCGTATTGCTCCAGAGCTTTACACATAAAGATAAATGCCTCCGATGACTTGGTTAAAATCTGAGGTACTAAATATTGACCTTCATTTTTTTCAGGCAAAATTTCATCTAATATTTTAGGTGTTAAAACAGCCTTTCCCGTAGCAGAAATAAAGGGAGTAAAGTATTTATCCACTCCCCCGAAATGCTTTAACTGTATTGACCTGAAAAGACTGCCTGTTATACCCTCAAGGGGTGCAAGATAAATCTCCATAAATTACCTCATTATAATGTTATCGGCTTTGCCGTTAGTTGCCTTAATTAAATCCCGGGGGCTTAAAATTAACTGCATACCTATTTTACCTGCACTTACCATAATTGTGTCAAAATTTAAAGCACTCTCATGTATAACCGTAGGGTACTGCTTTTTCATACCTACAGAGGTACAGCCGCCTCTTATATAGCCCGTAATTTTATTTATATCCTTAACGTGTATCATTTCAACGGATTTCTCGCCTACGGATTTTGCACAAAGCTTAAAATCAAGCTCCTCTGCTACAGGCAGTACAAAAACATAGTAACCGCCGCTTTTACCTTGGGTTACAAGGGTTTTAAAGCACTGCTCGGGGTTTTGATTAAGTTTTTTTGCAACGCTTATACCATCAATAAATTCATCACACTCGTAGGATTTTACCTCATATTTTATTTTCATGCTGTCTAAAATACGCATAGCATTTGTTTTTATATTTTTATCCTTAGCCATAATTTACCTCATTCTTATAGGTTACAAGCTTTGTCAGCATTTTACCGATTTTTAAAAATTGTATATCTCAATAATTTTATCTTTTACAATTATCTCCTACAGAAGCTTTTGTCCGTTTACATAAAGTCTAAACCTTAAATTAAGCCTTTGTGCCGCCTTTTTGCATAAAATCATACGCCCCATAAAAATTTCAAAATAATCCATTACGGAGCAAAACTCCGTATCAATATAAAGCTGTAAGTGAACCTCTGTTTTATCCTCATTTATAACAAGGTCACTTTTCTTAACAGAGTAGTTTACCCTGTCGTGTATGTCAAAGGTAGCAAAATCCGTATTTCTTACCCTTGTATAGCGTACATCGCTTTTATCTGCAAGGATAAGGGCGGCAGATATAGGATTTACAGGTACAGCCGTACCCTCGTCGTGGTTACCTATAGCACAGATTACATCTGCAATATCCATAGGCTCCGCCCCTATATGGTCAAGTATACGAAATGCCATTACCGCACCGCTTTGGGCATGGTCCATACGGTTTACCACATTACCTATATCATGTAAGTAGCCTGCTATCTTTGCAAGCTCAATTTCCCTCTGACTGTAGCCCATGGTTTCAAGTATCATAGCCGCCACAGTTGCTACCTTAGTAACATGAGGAAAGCTATGTTCCGTATAGCCTAAGGAGCTTAAGCATTCGTCAGCCTTTTGTATATAGGTCTGTACCTCCGTATTATTTTTTATATCCTCGTAAGTTATCATTTGGTACACCTTCCTTTAATTTCCGTAGTTTTTCTTATTGCCTCCTCAAAAATTTTCTCTTTATTCTGACAAATAAATTCCCCGTTCAGATAGACAATATTTCCTCTTATCATAGTCATTTTTATATTCTTTTTAGAACCGCTGTATACAATATTTTTTACAATATGGTTTATAGGCTGCATATTGGGCTGATTTAGGTCAATAACAATTAAGTCTGCATCCTTGCCCGCCGCAAGCACATCGCAGTTATAAAGCCTCATTGCCCTTGCACTGCCTACGGTTGCCATATAAAGAACCTTCTCAGCCGCCATAGCTGTAGCGTCCATATTAAGGTACTTTTGCAGGCTTGTGGCAAGATACATTTCTCTGAACATATCAAGACAGTTGTTGCTTGCCGCACCGTCAGTTCCCAATGCAAGGCTGACACCTGCACTGCTTAATTTATCCAAGGGTGCAATACCGCTTGCAAGCTTTAAGTTTGAAGCAGGACAGCTTATAACCCATATATTCTTTTCCTTTAAAATTTCAATTTCTTTCTCGGAAAGATATACACCATGGTATATACCGCCACCATAGTCAAACAAGCCCAGGCTGTCTATATATTCCACAGGGGTTTTTCCTGTTTTTGCAAGACAGTTTTCCACCTCTGCCTTAGTTTCACAAGCATGGGTATATATAGGTGCCTTTAGCTCATGAGAAAGGTCACTTAACTCCCTTAACAAAGCCTCACCTGTAGTATAGACAGCGTGAAAGCCAAGATGCTTTGACACTAAAGGATTTTTGCCGTTAAAGCTCTTATAAAGCTCTCTTTCTCGTTTAATACTGCCTGTGAAATCATTTAACGAGCCTGCCAAAGCAACTCTTACACCAAGGTCAAGTGCCGCCTGAACAGTTTCCTCCTCAAAGGCATACATATCCATAAAGGCAGATATACCGCCCTCTATATATTCAAGAAGGGCAACCCTTGCAAAGGCATAGCAGTCCCCCTCTTTTCTCTGCTCCTCCATAGGAAAAACCTTGTCATGGAGCCAGCTCTCCAAAGGCAGGTCATCGGCATAGCTACGCAAAAAGGTCATGGCAGAGTGAGCGTGAGCATTTTTAAAGGTGGGCATAATTAAATTACCCTCTGTATCAAGCTCCTTATCAAATACAGGCATATCCGCCTTAGGCTCGCCTATATATTCAATTATATTGTCATTTATCCATACTTCACCCTGAATTATATTAAAGTCCTTTTCAAGAGTTAAAATTTGTCCGTTATAAAGCCTTGTTTTCATAACTATCACCTACATTTTCAGCAAAGGCTCTCACAAGTGACCTGAATACCTTTGAGGTTTTATCTGCCGTTTTCTGAACCTCGCTATGGGACAGAGGATTTTTGCTTATACCTGCCGCCATGTTTGTTATACATGACACACCGCACACCCTTATACCGCAATGCACAGCGGCTATTGCCTCACAAACGGTGCTCATACCAACAGCGTCGGCACCGAGGGTACGGAGCATTTTTATCTCCGCAGGCGTTTCATACTGTGGGCCTGTCAGCTGACAATATACACCCTCTCTTAAGGTAAAATTAATATTATCAGCCGTTTTTAACATTATTTCGCATAAGTCATTATTGTATACATTTGACATATCGGGAAAGCGTGTACCAAGCTCATCAACATTCTCTCCCATAAGGGGAGATGGGACAAAGCAGGAAATATGGTCCCTTATAACCATTAAATCCCCCGGCTTAAAGGAGGTATTAACACCGCCTGCCGCATTTGTCAAAAGGAGATTTTTACACCCCAGCATACCCATAAGCCTTACAGGCATTACAGCAAGCTGTGGCGAATAGCCCTCATACATATGAACTCTGCCCTGCATAATAACAACCGCCGTTTTGCCTATGTAGCCAAACACAAGCCTGCCCTTATGCCCCGGCACGGTAGATACGGGAAAGCCCTCTATATCCTTATAGTCAGCTACGGCTACAGTCTTGATTTCATCTGCCAGTCCGCCTAAGCCTGAGCCTAATACAATGCCTAATAAAGGTACAAAATCCGTTTTTTGTCTTACTGACTTAAGTGCCTTTTCCAACATTTTATAATGCTCCATAAAATCCTCTCCTTCATAAAAAAATGACTGAGCACAGTGCCAAAAGTGCCCACTATGTTCAGTCAGGTAATTTTGAGTTTATTATACGTTGATATTCCTCATTCCATGCAGCCGAAATAATATCATGACCCTGAGGAGTAATGTGTATACCGTCTGTTGTAAGCTGGCTTGCATCAGCCTGGTTAAAAATATCCCACAGCTTAACAAGACCCGTATTATACTTTTCCGCAAGGCGGTCAACAATGTTTACGTAACGCTTTGTAACAAGCATCCAGTTAAAAAGCTTTTTAGGGTATGCCATAATAAACGGCTCCATAAGGATAATATCTGCCTGTGTCCTTGCCTTAGTCTGCTCAATAAGTCTGCTGTAGGACTCCTCAAACTGCTTTTCCACATCAGGCATACCCCTCATTGTATCAATAACCTCGTTTACTCCTGTAAGTATTGTTACAACCGTAGGGTCGTAATCAAGGCACAAATTATCCCAGTCCTTTTCCAAATCAAAAATTTTGTAGCCGTTTATGCCCTTGTTAAGCATAAGGCTTGTAGGGTAAATTTCCCTTAAATTATCTATATAGCCACCGTTTTGGGTTATACTGTCCCCCGCAAAAATCATTATATTACCCAAACCAATCACCTCAACTCCAGTTTCTTTAAAGGCAAAACTTATTAAAAATTACCTCCATTACAGCCCCATACTTCAACCTCTTCATACTTAACGTAAATATCGCTTTTTGCAATCCCCGTTTCAGTATTCAAAATATTGCAGATTTCTGCTGTCAGGTCATTCATAGCACTTCTGTCAGCTTTGCCGTAAAGCTTAACCTCCACAAAAGCAAGTTTCTCCTTCTCCTGTCCCTTAAAGTACATAGGACAGCTTTCAAAGGCAAGCATAAGTGAACCTTCGCTTTTACCCGGAATAATGCCGATTGCCTTGCCATAGTCTGATTTTATCTTATCACGCTTAGCTTTGTCAATTTCAAAATTAGTTTTTGTATTAATAAAAGGCATGGTAAAAACCTCTCTTTCCGAATTATAAGTCTATTATTTATTATACTCCTTTTATTTTAAAATTACAAGTATATATCAAACATATTTGTAAGATATTTAATACCCGTAGGAGTTTTAAAGATATTCTTGCCTGCACTTAAAACAGCAGTCTTGCTTACATTGTCCTCATAGAGGTTTACAAGAAAGTCAGCCTCAATAAGTATCTGCAAATCCATTGAGTCTATGGCTGTATAGGTGTGATGATGAGCTATAATATAGCAAACCCTGTCAATAACCGCCTCATTAATGCCTAAGGCTCCAAGGAGTTTTTCAGCCTCTGCGGGGCCCTCAAGCTCCTGATATTTACCTGCCGATGAATTATATTTTTCCTCGCTTACCCTTATGCCTATATCGTGGACAAGAGAGGCTATATCTATTATAAAAAGCTCCTCACTGCTTACATTTTCGCCTGAAGCAATACGGTGTGCAAGGGTATAGACCTTTAAAAAGTGCTGTATTCTTTTAGGGTCGCCCCTGTAATATTCAACCATTTTATCCATTACCTGATTTACCATAATATCCTCCTTAGTTAAACATAAGGTTAAGGTACAGCCTCTGAGGAAAATCTCCGTAAGGGTATGCCATACCTATAGGAGTATTATTTTTATCTGCCAAGCTTACATACTTATCTGCTCCCGCCAGATATGCCAGAGTGTTCACCTCTCCCATACCCTCCTGAATATAGTTATCTGTGTAAAAGCCATAGGCAACAGGCTTGTTATCCCTTAAAAGGATATAACAGTCACCGTCCAAAGCTTTAAACATTTCAATTTGGGTAACCCAGTAATTACAGTCCCTTATAATATAATCAGTCTGACTTTCCCTGTAAAGCTTATCCATAAAGGGTATATCCTCACAGTCTGCACTTTTTAAGGTATATCCCTCTGTTTTACAAGGCTCTGTCCCTTTGATATTTACAAAAAACCTTGTTTCATACCCCAGTCTGCGGTAAAAGTCAAAAAGCTCTTTATTCTGGGGTATTAAAATTGAGGCAACAGCACCTCTTTGTTTGTCAAGCTCAAAGGATTTTTCAAGCAATCTTCTCATAAGCCCCTGCCTGCGATAAGAGGGGTCTGTAGCTGCACCGTAAATATAGCTGACCTTGCCTGCACCCTGAATTTCATAGGGCAAAAGCTGTGCCATAGCAGAAATTTTTCCCTCTTTTTTAAGGACAAGGCAATTTTCTGCCTTAAAATAATTTTCAAAAAACCAGTCGTTAAACAAAGGCTCTTCGGGAAAGGCAATATCCCACAAAGCTCTTATTTCCCTTGTGTCCTTAGGTACTGCAAAGTCAATCATTTTTCCTCACCATAATAGTTTTCCGTTATAAATTCAGGATAATAGGACAGCTTAGCCTTTCTTAAGCCCTCTATTCCCAAATCCTCTTCACGGTCAATATATCTGTATTTTTCAAAATTATGCAAAGCAAACTGCTGATTTATCATCTGATATGCACCCTGTATTTGTGCGTCAGCCTTTTCTATATGAACAATAAAGGTATCCTCAAAGCTTTCACTGCCCATGGTAACCCCTATAGGCTTACCGTCAAGGCGGAGAATACCGCCTTTTATATTGAGAATATCCATATTTTTAAGGGCAAGGGATACAGCACAGGTTTCCCCTAAAAAATTATCAGGGTTATCCTTGCACCAGTCAAGCTGGTATTCAAAAAACTCCCGTACATTTTCCTTTTTTAAGTCCTCATACTCCCATCTGCCCTCATACAAGCTTAAAAACTTGTTTATATGGTTACGCTTTCCGTGAAGCTTTTTACCCTTAAGGTACATCAGGCTTTCTGCCGAATACACATAGTCGGCCTGGTCACGTCCCTCGGTAAAGGTAAGGTAATTAGGGCAAGCCTCCTCTATTTTGTCCTTTATTTCAGGCGGAATAGAGTATATCCTCAGAGGGTATCCCTCTGCATGGGCAACCTCTGCCATATTCTCAACAGCCCTTTTGTAATCGCCCTCGCCCATAGGTGCGGTAAAAAAAGTACCTTCTCTGCCGCTTGTCTTAATGTACATAAACTCTTCATCAAAGGCAAGCCTTGTACCATAGGCACTGCTCCAAATAAAAATATCCGTAAAGCAGTAATCACACATAAAATAATTTTTTCTTTTAAGATAGCTGTTTGCCTTATCCATAACGGACAATTCAACCTTCTTAAATTCAAGCATAAATATTACCTCTTTTTTAACTTTTGTATAAAATCCGTAACCTCTTTTTTAACTACCTCTAAGCTGTCCTTCCAGAATGCCTTGTCCCTAAGGTCAAAGCCTGCAATTTTTGCAACATCAGCCAAGTCACCTGTGGCTGAAGCCTGTAATACCTTGTTGTAAAGAGGTACAAAACCCTTGCCCTCTTTTTCATATCTGCCGTAAAGTGCCTTGGATAACAGCATACCAAAGGCATAGGGGTAGTTGTAATAATTAAATGCCGCATCGTAATAATGAGGCTTGCAAAGCCACATAAAGCTGTGCATATATTCCCTTGAAAGGGTATCTCCGTAGGCTTCTGCCTGTGCCTTAACCATTATATCACAAAGGGTATCTGCCGAAAGACTGCCCTCACCACGTCTTTTAAAGACTGTATCCTCAAAAAGGAAACGGCTGTATATATCCGACAAGGTCTGCATTATACCTGATAAATCATTTTCAAGTATAACAAGGGCTTCCTCATCACTTGCAGTTTTCAATACATGGTTTATAAGCAGAGTTTCACAAAAGGTTGAGGCTGTTTCCGCAATAGGCATTGGGTAAGTGCTGTTAAGAGGCGTAGCGTCATAAAGCCTTGAATCATGGTAAGCATGACCCAGTTCATGAGCTATAGTCACCACATCGTTAAAGGTGCCGCCGAAGTTAGTTAAAATACGGCTTTCCTTTATAGGGTGGATTGCCTCGCAGAAAGCTCCGCCCGCCTTGCCCTTTTTAGGCATTAAATCAATCCAGCGGTTGCTAAAGGCATTTTCCGCAAATTTACCCATTTCCTCGGAAAAGGAGGTAAAGGCATCAATAACACAGTCCCTTGCCTTCTCTAAGCTGTACTCCTTATCCTTGCCTACAGGAGCAAAAAGCTCATAAAAGGGAAGCTTTTTATCCTTATAGCCTAAAAGCTCTGCCTTACCCTTAAAATAAGGTATAAGCTCTGCTAATTCCTCCTTAAAAGCAGACCACATGGCATTTAAAATTTCTTCATCAACAGCTGATTGCCAAAGGGTCATACCAAGAGGGGAGCTGTAGCCCCTGAGCTTACTTAAGGTAATAACCTCACCCTTGATACCGTTCATACAAAATGCCCCGGGGACCTTAATGCTTTCATAGGCATTAAGCTCTGCCTTATAGGCTGAAATACGCAAATCCCTGTCAGCTGAATATGCCATATTCCTTACGGAGGAAAGCGGCCCGTTGTAGGTTTTCCCCTTGCACTCAAAGGTAATTTCCATATTAGAGGTAAGCTGTTCCCACTGCTTTTCCCAAAGGGAAGAGCCTGTATTCTGCATTTTAGAAATTATCATTTCCTCTTGGACAGACAGGGTGTGGCTGCTATCCTCCTTAGCCCTTTTTATAAAATAGGAATGCTCCTTTAAAACAGGACTTTCCTCTATAAGCTCATCAATATTGTCAATATCCTTTAAATAGGCTGAGAACAATGCCTCATGTTCTGCACATTCTGCCTCAAGCTCCTCTATATTGTCAAGAACGCCTGTAAGCTCCTCGTTTGAGGTATCTACAGACAGAGAAAGGCTTACATACATAGAAAGCTTTTCATAGGTTAAAAGTCTGTTTTTCATAAGGATATATTCGCTTAAAATCCTGACAGGATTATTTTCCCTTTTAAAGGCAGTTCTTGCCCATTCATTAAGGGTATTTATTTCTTTTTTATATTCCTTAAAATCCCTTTTAAAGTCCTCACCTGATACAGATGTATAAATATTGTCCAAAAGCCATTTTGTTTCCATATAAGCCTCCCAAGGTTTTTTATTTTTAGTATATCCCGTTAAACCTTTTTTAGCCTTGCAAGTGCCGCCATAAGCTTTTTAGTGCCTAAAGCAGGAAAGCTTACCGTAACCTCAAAGTCAGCTCCTGCAGGATTAATGCTTACCACCTGACCTATACCGAATTTAGGGTGCTTTACACTATCTCCCACCTCAAAATCCAACTGAACATTTTTAGGCTGCGGCATAGAATAGCCTGCCATAGGTCTTGGACGATAGGTATTGGCAGAGTATGCAAAATGACGGGTTGTTTCACCCTCTGCACCAAACGGTCTTTGAGGCATTTCAAGCCTGTCGGACTGAATGCTGATAAGACTTTCCGGGATTTCTTTCAAAAACCTTGAAGGAACATTTGAAACCCTTTGTCCGTATTGCATACGAGATGCCGCCGCAGTAAAGCAAAGCTCTTTTTTAGCCCTGGTAATACCCACATAGCAAAGCCTGCGTTCCTCCTCCATATCAGAAGGAATACCTGAGGTAACTGCTCTGTAGCCCGGGAAAATGCTTTCCTCAAAGCCTGCAATAAATACGGTAGGGAACTCCAGACCCTTTGAGGAATGTAAGGTCATAAGCACAACCGTATCAGCACCCTCTGTGTAACCGTCTACATCGGCAACCAAAGCAACCTCTTCTAAAAATCCCGAAAGCCTGCCTTCTCCGTTTGTGTTCTCTGTAAACTCTACAGCCTTGCTTACAAACTCCTGTAGGTTTTCAAGTCTGCCTCTTGCCTCGTCTGTATTTTCCTCCTCCAGCTCCTTGCGGTAGCCCGTATCATCTAAAATTATTTCAATAAGGTCGGACACCTTTTCACTTTCGGATTTTTCCTTTAAGGTAACAAGAAGCTCTGCAAAGGCATTAAGCTGTTTTGCCTTTGCTTTAAGCTCAGGGATAGCGTCGGCGCTTAAAAGTGCGGAATAAAAGGATATTCCGTTTTCTGCCGCCGCATCCGCAATTTTTTGTATTGTAGCCTCGCCTATGCCTCTTTTAGGCACATTTATAATTCGCCTTAAGGATAAATCATCATTAGGATTGTTAAGTGCCTTTAAATAGCCCATAATATCCCTTATTTCCTTGCGGTCATAGAACCTTGTGCCGCCGAAAAGCCTGTATGGTATTGACTCCTTTATAAGTGCCTCCTCCAATAATCTTGAAAGAGCGTTGTTGCGGTATAATATAGCATAGTCGCTGTATTTATTTCCCTTTGCAACCCCCTCCGTAATTTTGCCTGCAATATATCTGCCCTCTTCAATATCGCTTTGAGCCTTGTAGAAGCTAAGGACACTTCCTGCCTCTGCCTTTGTACGCAGGGTTTTGGTTTTACGTATTACATTATTTTTAATAACTGCATTAGCCGCATTAAGTATATTTTCCGTTGAACGGTAGTTCTGCTCAAGTCTTATAGTAACCGTACCCTTAAAATCCTTTTCAAAGTCCAGTATATTATGTATGTCTGCACCTCTCCAGCCGTAAATACTCTGGTCGTCATCACCTACAACACAAAGGTTATTGTATTTTTCCGCAAGCAGACGTACAAGCCTGTACTGGGAGGCATTTGTGTCCTGATACTCATCTACCATAATATAACGGAATTTATCCTGCCATTTTTCAAGCACCTCAGGATTAGTTGAAAAAAGCTCAACGCACTTAAAAATAAGGTCGTCAAAATCAAGAGCATTATTGTCCTTAAGGTGCTTTTGGTATGCCTTGTAAACCTCGGCATATTTCTTTTTGGTAAAGTCATTTTCAACAAGCTTTGCATAAGAGTTAGGTCCTATAAGCTTATCCTTTTGCTGTCCTATAACAGACATAATGCTTTTAGGAGGATATACCTTGTCGCTTATATTCATTTCCTTAAGAATAGTTTTAATAAGCCTTTCACTGTCGTCTGCATCATATATTGTAAAGTTGCTTGAATAGCCCAGCTTATCAATCTCCCGGCGAAGAATACGCACACAGGTTGAATGGAAGGTGCTTACCCATACCTCATCACCCTGAGGGGTAATTGCCGCCACTCTCTCCTTCATTTCCCTTGCCGCCTTATTGGTAAAGGTAATTGCAAGTATATTAAAGGGTCTTACTCCCTGTTCTATAAGGTAGGCAATGCGGTGTGTAAGCACCCTTGTTTTGCCTGAACCTGCTCCTGCCAAAATTAAAAGCGGTCCCTCTGTTGTAAGAACCGCCTTTTTCTGTTCGGGGTTAAGTGAATTTATGGAATCAATTAGCATTATTATTCTCCTTTAAACGTTGTAAAACTGTTGAATAGCCACCCTCACCGTAGTTAAGGCAACGGTTAATACGGCTTATGGTTGCAGTTGATGCCCCTGTTTTTTCTCCTATAGCCGTATAGGTGTCGCCCTCTGATAAAAGCTGTGCAACCTCTAAACGCTGTGCAAGGGAATGTATTTCGTTTATAGTACATATATCCTCAAAAAAGCTGTAGCACTCCTCAAGGGTTTTCAGCTGTAATATACCCTTAAAAAGCATATCTACCGATTTATTTTTAAGCTTGTCACTCATGGAACTTCGCCCTCTCTGTATAATATCTGCATAAATATATTTTAGCACCTTAGTCACTGAAAGTAAAGCCTTTTTCCTACCCGTTAAACACAACAAAAAGCCGCCGTATCAGATACGACGGCAAAATTGCTTTAACCTTAAATAACTCTTACTTTAATTACGCCCTCAACTGCCTCAACTGCTGTCTTGTCAGCCTCTGTAGCATCTGCATCAATAATAGCATAGCCGTAAGCACCTCTTACAGCATTTGCACTTTGTGCCACTCTGCCGCCTAAAAGAGCTAAAGCCTTAGCAAAGGCATCACTTTCTGCCTTATAAAGCACACATACTCTTGCCTTGCCTGCCGCTCTGCCCATAGTAAGTCTTGGGTAATTTACAGAATTTACAATAATACCGTTTTCAATATAGTCTGTCATTTCTCTTGCCGCCATAGCCGCACAGTTATCCTCTGCCTCAGGAGTAGATGCACCTAAGTGAGGTAAGCAGATAATATTTTCAACACCTAAAAGGTAGTCGTCTGCAAAGTCGCTTATGTACTTTGCAACCTTACCGCTTGTAACAGCCTCTGCCATATCAGCTGAGTTTGTCAACTCACCTCTTGCAAAGTTAAGTATTCTTACGCCGTCCTTGCACTTAGCAAGATTTTCCTTACAGAATATATTTTTAGTTTCAGGTGTAGCAGGCACGTGGATTGTAATATAATCACTTACCGCAAAAATATCATCAATATTTTCAACCACCTTAACTCTGCTGTCAAGTGCCAAAGCACCCTTTACGGAAAGGAAGGGGTCATAGCCGTAAACGGTCATACCTAAAGCAAGAGCCGCCTCAGCTACAAGTACACCTATTGCACCAAGACCGATAATACCAAGGGTCTTGCCGATAATCTCGGGGCCTGCATATGTACTTTTACCCTTTTCAACTGTCTTGGATACGTCCTCTGTACCCTTCATAGACTGTACCCAACGGTCAGCCTCAATAATCTTACGTGATGAAATTAAAAGACCTGCAACCACAAGCTCCTTAACAGCGTTTGCATTTGCACCGGGGGTGTTGAACACAACAATACCCTGCTCTGCACACTTATCAAGAGGAATATTGTTTACACCTGCACCGCAACGAGCAATGGCAAGGAGTGACTCAGGCATATCCATATCGTGCATTTTAGCACTTCTGACCATAATGCCGTCAGGATTTTTTTCATCATCTGATACAATATAGCTTGCAGGTAAGTCTGCAAGACCTATTTTAGAAATTTTGTTAAGTGTAAGTATCTTAGCCATTATAAATTAACCTCCCTATAAAGCTATACCGCACATTTTCTGTACGGCATAGAATTAAAGCTATTATTTGTTTTCCGTTTCAAACTTCTTCATAAACTCTACAAGCATCTTAACGCCCTCAATAGGCATAGCATTGTAGATAGAAGCACGCATACCGCCTACTGTTCTGTGACCCTTAAGGTTTACAAAGCCTGCGGCAGTTGCCTCTTTAATAAACTTAGCGTTAATTTCCTCACTGTCTGTTACAAAAGGTACATTCATAAGAGAACGGTCGGCAGGTACAACTGTACCCTTGAAGAGCTTTGAGTTATCAAGGAAGTCATAAAGAATGCCTGCCTTCTCCTCATTTATCTTCTGCATCTGAGCAACACCGCCGATGCTCTTTAACCATTCAAATACAAGACCTGCAATATAGATTGAGTAGCAAGGTGGTGTATTGTAAAGGGAGGCCTTATCAGCATGGATTTGATAGTTAAGCATAGTAGGACATTCTGCCTTAGCATTGCCCAGTAAGTCCTCACGGGCAATTACAATGGTAACACCTGCAGGACCTACATTCTTTTGAGCACCTGCAAATAAAATACCGAACTTGCTTACGTCCATAACCTCAGACATAATATTACTTGAAATATCAGCTACAAGAGGCACATTACCCGTATCGGGAAACTCAGTATATCTTGTACCGTAGATTGTATTGTTATATGTAATGTAGAAGTAGTCTGCATCAGGTGTAAAGGTACTCTTGTCAAGCTTTGGAATATATGAATAGGTCTTATCCTCTGAGCTTGCAACAATGTTAACCTGACCCCACTTAGCAGCCTCTTCAGCCGCCTTCTTAGCCCACTGACCTGTCTTTACATAGTCAGCCTTGCCTGTCTTAAAAAGATTAAGGGGTACCATAGCAAACTGTGTACTGCCGCCGCCCTGTAAAAACATTACCTTATAGTTATCAGGAATGTTCATAAGGTCACGAATATCTGCCTCTGCCTTTTTAATAATATCATCAAAAGCCTTTGAACGATGGCTCATCTCCATAACGGACATACCTGTGTCACCGTAGCAAATAAGCTCCTTTTGTGCCTTTTCAAGCACAGGCAAAGGAAGCATTGATGGGCCTGCCGAAAAGTTAAAAACTCTGTTCATTTAAGTATTCCTCCTAATATATTCACATAGCTGTGGGTTTCTTTCTTAAAAACCTATACCCTTTATTATATTACAACACTTTAGTATAGTCAAGTGCTGTGATAAAACTAAGTTAAAAAAATATCATAATCTCGCAAAAAATAATAAATAAATTTATATTTTTCAACCTAAGGCTTTAATTTTGGTTTATTCCTCGGGCAACGGAATAAAGCTCATCTGCCTCGGGAGGAGTTAATTCTCTTTGCTCTCCTTTTTCCGTTATATAACAGCCGTTTTCCGTTATTTCCCCTATAATTGTTGCCATTATGCCCTCTTTTTCAAGAACCTTTACAAGGTTATTGCCGTCAGCTGCGGTTATAAGCATTGAACCGCTTGATATAAGCCTTAAAGGATTGATTTTACAAGCCCGGCACAGTTTCTTTGTAACAGGCATGACAGGGATTTTATCAATATCAATCCTTATACCTAAGCCTGCACACTGAGCAATTTCATAACAAGCACCTAATATACCGCCCTCTGTTACATCATGCATAGAGGTTGCACCAAGGTCTGCGGCTATTTTACCCTCTCTTTCAACAGAAAGCATTGAATAAAGACTGCTACACTCCGCCTTTTCCTCCTCTGTCAGCTTATCTGCCCAGAAGTCCTTATAATCGGCATAGATTATACTGCTGCCCTCAATAGCGGCATACTTAGTCATAATAACCTTATCTCCTACCCTTGCACCCCCTGAGGATATAAACCTTTTGCCCTTGCCTACGGCAGTACAGGAAATAACAGGTCTTGTAACTGCATCGGTTATTTCGGTATGACCGCCTAAAATCGCTATGCCTGCATCACTTGCACTTTTATACAGGTTTTCGGCAATTGCGGCTATTTCCTCCTCCGTAATTGCGGGAGGCAAAAGAGTTGTTACCATTAAGCCTATAATTTCACCGCCTGCAGAGGCAATATCATTCAAATTAATATTTACCGCAAGAGTACCTATATCTTTTGTTGCACCTGTTATAGGGTCGGCAGAAAGCATACATATATTATCCCCTAAGCTTAATGCGGCACAGTCCTCACCTACCGAAGGCTGTGTAATACATTCCTTGGGCTGAACAGCGTATTTTTTTATAGGCTCAAGTATCAGCCTTTCAAGCATATCATTCGGAAGCTTACCAATCTTCACCCTAAAACCTCCCTGATTTTATTTACACACCATAATATCACCATTTTTTTAAAATTGCAAGGCAATACTTGAATTGTATGGGTAAAAACAGTATAATAATAAAAAAAGACGGAAGGTACAAGCTATGAACAGTATAAATCTTAAAGCCAGAGCAAAAATAAATACCGCCCTTGACGTACTCAGAAAACGTGAGGACGGCTATCACGACCTTAGAATGATAATGCAGACAGTAAACCTCTGCGATAATATATTTATAAAGAAAATACCCGAAAATAAAATCGAAATCAAGTGTAACCTTACTTGGTTACCTGTTGATGAAAGAAACCTTATGTACAGGGCGGCTGATTTAATTAAAAGCCGTTATGGTATAACAGAGGGCGTAAGCATGGAGCTTACCAAAACAATACCCGTTTCCGCCGGTCTTGCGGGAGGCAGCTCGGACTGTGCAGCTGTCATTATAGGTATGAACAGACTTTTTGAGCTTAACCTGCCACGGGAAGAAATGCTTGCAATAGGCAAGGAGCTGGGGGCAGATGTACCCTACTGTATAATGAGAGGTACTGTCCTTGCCGAGGGCATAGGGGAAAAGCTTACAAGGCTTAAACCCTTTCCCAACTGCTTTGTGCTTTTGTGTAAGCCTAATATAAATGTATCAACGGCTACGGTATTTAAAAGCCTTGACCTGAATAAGGTAACAGAGCGTCCTGATATTGAGCTTATGATAGAAAATATTGAAAAAGGGGATATTAAGGCTATTTCCAAAGGTATGTGCAACGTGCTGGAAAGCGTAACAATTGCAAACTATCCTATTATAGCCGATATTAAGGCAAAAATGCTGGAGCTTAATGCTATAGGTGCTATGATGAGCGGCAGCGGACCTACTGTTTTCGGCTTTTATGAAAATTACGAAAAGGGTCTTGCCGCCTTAAAGGAAATAAGACGCAGCTTCCATGTAAGGGAAATATATCTTACTACCATATTTAATGAGCGAGCTTAAATATGTTTTCACAAAAATAAAGGATTAGCGATATTAAAACCGCTAATCCTTTTTAATTTAATTATTTAACCATTGAAAATACATCATCAAAGTCTACACCATAATCATCAGGCATCTTATCATCATATACATAAGCGATAATCTGATCCTTAATATTACGTACTTCATTTTCTACCTGTGCAGCATTACTTGGTATAGTAGGCTCCTTTGGTGTGCTGTTAGCTGTGTTTGACTGGGTGTAATCCCAACCGTAAATATTTTCCCACTGCTTAAGCACATATGGTAAGCTGTAGTTTCTCTGATTGTCAAAGGACATACAGTTGTAGAAGTAGCCTGAACAACCCTTTGAGTTGTTGTTATCAAAGCCCTTTGACTTGTGGTCAAAGGCGATGCAGTTTTCTGCCGTTCTGATAACGCTCTCTGACTGCTCTGTTGTTTTTGAACCAAACTTAAAGCCGTTACCGTTCATTTCACCCTCAGCACTTGAAACCCATGATGAAACAGACTTACCGTTAATTTTGCCCTTTGAAGTGTCAAACTTACCGTTCTTATAGTTAGAAGCAAAGCTTGAATCAGCACTCATAATATCCTTAACTGTCCAGAGCTTTGTATCAAGAGCGTCGCCGTTTTCAAAGTCATACTCGCCCGTAAAGGTCTTTGTATTACCGTTATTCCAACAAGCTGAATGTCTGTAGGTTACTGTTGCCGACTTATCTCCCGACTTGTCATATGAGTCCCAACCGTCATCGGAGTTATCCCATGCGTAGCAGTACTCAAATACTGTGTTAGATGCACCAAGCTTTGGAGCAAAACCGTCTGCATTAGCACCGTAGGTAGCAATATCGCAGTTTCTGTATGAGTAGCAACCTACAAGCTTGTTTCCGTCTGCAGCGTTAGAAAGCTGAATACCGCTGTCACCGTTATAACGTGCAATTACATGCTCAATATTGTTGTCCGAACCTGATACCCAGATACCGTTGTCGCCTGCATTTTCAACAATAAGACCCTGAATAAGCTGATTGCTTCCGCTTACTGTGATACCTCTTGAGCCTGAGGAACGATTTTTTGTAAAGTCAAGACGTGGATATGTACCGTCTGACTGTCTTACACCAACAATTGCACCTGCCTTTGAGGTTGAAATTTTAATAGCTGAACTAACCTCAATTACAGGAGTATCAATATAAATTGTACCGCCGCTGCTGTTTAATGTTTTAACAGCATTAACAAGAGCAGAGGAATTATTGGATGTAATGGTTGTTATAGTATTTGAAGGAGCCTTTGAAAAGCTGATGCCTGAGCTTGAACCCGGATTTTTTGTGGTTGTTTCTGTTGTAGTTTCCTTCTTTGTTGTAGTTGTTGCATCCTTTGTGGTTGCCTCTGTTGTTTCCTCTGCGGTACCGTAGCTGATTGTAACAGAGATAATCTGTGCAGTTGTACCGCCTGACTGCTTAGCGGTAATCTTATAGGTGCCTGCATCAAGACCGCTTACCGTAAAGTTCTTAGCACCTGCCTGGCCTGCAAGATAGTCTGAGGTCTTGCCGTCAAAGCATACAGCCGCACTCTTGCTTGAGTTGCTTGAACCGCACTTGTAATTTATTGTAACCGAAGCATTATCATTAACCTTAAACTGTACATAGCCGTCTGAAATTTTAATCTGGTCGGTTGCTGTACTGCCTGATACGATAAACTTTGAAGAGCTGAGAATATCATCTGCCGAATATGTACCTGCACTTACTGCGTCTGAGCTTGACTGAGCCTTGGTTGTAGTTTCGGTAGTTGCCTCTGTTGTAGTTGTTGTAGCCTTTGTGGTTGCCTCTGTTGTTTCCTCTGCGGCACCGTAGCTGATTGTAACAGAGATAATCTGTGCAGTTGTACCGCCTGACTGCTTAGCGGTAATCTTATAGGTGCCTGCATCAAGACCGCTTACCGTAAAGTTCTTAGCACCTGCCTGGCCTGCAAGATAGTCTGAGGTCTTGCCGTCAAAGCATACAGCCGCACTCTTGCTTGAGTTGCTTGAACCGCACTTGTAATTTATTGTAACCGAAGCATTATCATTAACCTTAAACTGTACATAGCCGTCTGAAATTTTAATCTGGTCGGTTGCTGTACTGCCTGATACGATAAACTTTGAAGAGCTGAGAATATCATCTGCCGAATATGTACCTGCACTTACTGCGTCTGAGCTTGACTGAGCCTTGGTTGTAGTTTCGGTAGGCTCCTCTGTTACGGCTGTTGTAGTTTCTGTAGTTTCTTCTACAGTACCGCCGTTACATGAATAGCTCATATAGAAAAGGTTGATTGTATCACCCTTTGTAATTTTGTGTGAGCCTGAACCAAGTGATACGTTAACAATTCCGTTATCACCTACGGTATACTCTTTGCCGTCAACCTTAACACCTAAGCCTGCAGGATTTTTGGAACCGCCGAACACAAGTGTAAGAGTACCCTCAGAAGGTGCGTTAAATGAAATGCTTGTTTGGCTTTCCATTTTTAAGCACTGCTTAATTGTTTCCCCATTGTAGTTTACACTGCCCTTACCTGTTGAAAGATTGCCTGCAATAGAATAAAACGAGCTTGAAAGACCGTCTGCAAAGCTGTGGCTGTAGGCACTTTCCGCCGCTTGAACCACCTGTGGCACAAAAAAGCCGCAGTCTACTACAGGTAACGATGTGCATGACATTATCATTGATACAGATAAAGTCAGGCAAGCGAGTTTTCTTAAAACTCTTTTTTTCATATTTTTTACCTCCTTAAAAAATAAAGTGCAAGCTTATCTTACGGGACTTTCCCCCTTGCCCGCAGAAATTAAAAACGGATATTGACTTTTTTAATTTTTAATTCCTGTTTACAGATAAACCTTAACCCTCTTTTTACAGCTTAAGTCCTTTTGGTACAAGTGTCAATAGTTTTTTAGTTGTATTTATGCAATTCCGTTATTATGTACTAATCTCAAAGCAAAAAACTGTGCAATTTTTACGAAGATGTACGTACAACTTTAAAACAAAGCCCCGTTTTACTTGTATCATTTCCACATAAAAAAAGAGAGGCTTTTCACCTCTCTTCGACCTCTTTTTTATTTCTTCGACCTCTTTTTTATTGTATCCGGCTTATGTCTGCAATTACAACGCCTGTCTGTGCCTTTGTATTTTTCAATGCCTTATAGATATAGAAGCTGCCTACTGCAAAGAATATTATACTGCTAAAGCTTATGCCTGCAACAAAATTCACCAGAAGACTTAATATCCAGGGTAGTGTTCTTGCATATGCCGCAAGCTTAAACATCTGACTAAAGCTAATGGGTATCCTTACCATAAGGGTGTTAATTAAATTGCCTAAAAGGGTAAGCATAAAAACCTCATATACGGTAGCAACAGACCTATAGATAAAAAGAATTAATATAAATACTGCCGCAAGCTGTAAACGCACACTTTTTTGTCCCAGATAATTTAAAATACCCGATTTGCTTTCAAAGCTGTCGTTTAAAGCCTGTGATAAGTCCTTAAAGCTGAGAGTGCCCTCCTGTCCCTGTATGGCATTATAAACATACATTTTATCCTTGCTTGCAATAAGTGCAGTTACATCTCCCGACTCAATCTTAGACATATCAAGCTCTGTAGTATCGGTATTTATATAAATTCTGACACCGTTTTTTTCATCTCTGAAGTCAACCTTATCCATAATAAGCTCACCCTCTGAAATACGGAACTCAGGTATGTATTTTTCTACAAAGCCCTCAATTCCGCCAAGGCTTCGATAACCCGGTATTACAGCAGCAAACATTACAGCAACGGTGATTATTACCGTAAGGGCAGTATAAACAAAGGTTTTTACACCCTTTACATTAAAAAGCTCAGGGTAAGAGCCAAACCGATATAAAGCCGTTAAAAACTGATTTTTAAATGACACAGTGTGTACAACCTCCTATCTTTAAAAATTACTCTTTATTGTAACACACTGTATAAAAAAACACAAAGGGTTTTATAAAATTAATAAAAATTTAAACAATTTTCCATACCTTAGCTACCATAACCGTCATATCGTCCTTTATTTTTCCATTATCCGCTTCTATGGCAGTATCTAAAATAACCTGACACAGCTTTTCGGGGGAAAGTGATGAGTTTTCATCTATTATCCTTGCAAGCCAGTTTTCTTTGCCTATAACACAGGGTGCCGCCTCTGCCACACCGTCGGTAATCATTACTATAGTATCTCCGCTTTCAAGCTGTATTTCAACGCTTTCCTTTTCGGCACTGTCCATAATACCTATAGGCAAGCCGCCGCCGCCTATCAGCTTTACTCCGTTTTTGCCCGCTATAAATGAGGGCATACCTCCTATCTTTACAAACTCCGCTTTTCCGCTGTATAAATCTACATTACAAATATCAAGGGTTGCAAAAATATCCTCATCTCCCGCCCTCATAAGCAAAAGAGAGTTTATCTGGTCCAATGCCATATCACGTTCAAAGCCCGCCTCCATAAAGTCCTCAAAAAGCTCTACGGAGGCGGCACTTTCCTCCCTTGCCTTACCGCCTGAACCCATACCGTCAGATAAGGCAAGCATATATTTACCGTATTTAAGCTCCATAAAGGTATGACTATCCCCGGAAACACTGCTTCCGTCACGCTTTTTAACTGCCCCGTAGGCTGAAATTCTGAAAGTCCTCTGAGGACAGAGCCTTAAAATACGCCTTTGCCCCTCATTAAAGCAGAAGCTGTTTTCCCTTACCATTTCAATGCCCAGTGTATCACTTATAACCTTGGTTGTCCGCTTCAAGCATTTACCGCAGTTGCCTCTGCACCTACGCACCACATCAACCTGATAGCCTATATCTCTCCATTTATATGCAAGGACCTCACAACAGGAAATACCCTCTCTTTTAAGCCTTTCCTTAAGGGATTTGCCCAAGTAGGCATCAGGTGCAAGCTCATCCTTAAGCTCTGCGGATAATCCCTTAATTAAGGCTGATACGGCAGTAAGCTCCTGACTTAACAAACTTCTGCTTTTTTTAAGGCTCTTTTTAAGCCTTGCTATATCCTCTTTTTCATCTATGCTATCCGTTACGGCATTCAAGGAGATTGCAAGGCTGTCTATGGAGCGTGCAAAGCTCTCAAGCCTGCCCCCTGCATGCTGTCTTAAATATGTACCGTCACTGCTTGTAATTATACTTTTGCCCATAACCACAGGCAACAAAAGAGCCAATAAAACAAGGCTCAGAGGAATGCCAAAAACCGCAATATCGCCCATACCGCCGCAAAGGCAGCCTATTAAAAGGGTAAAGCCGTAAAGCTCATTACCGCCGCCTCTTTTAAGGGCATAAATCCCCTCAAAAAACACAAAGCTCAGAAGTCCTGACAAAAGTCCCTGCATAAGAGCAACCGCAAAACAAAAGAGCTCTCCTTCAATAACCGCTCCCGTCAAGCCACCCATGGTCATAGTAAAGGCTGCTGTAAACGCCTTGCCTCTTTCCGTAAGGGACAGCCTTGTACCCTTAATAGCTCCGTTTATTATACCCATGCCTGTAAAGGCAAAAATATAGCTCCACATATTAACATTGTCGCCTTGAGAAACCACACCAAGCACAGAGCCAAACAAGGCAAACCAGAAGCTGTGCCTTGAAATACTTAAAGACAAATAGGCACAGCCTACGGGACAAAGCATATTAAAAAGCATACACCTTGCCGCAAAAAAACTGCCTGCAATATATAAAAGAGGCAGTAATTTTTTATTATTAAAATCGGGCTTCATACTAATATCCTCCTTATAATGAGAATAGTATAATATATTGGGCTATTGGTTTTTGTCATAAAAGGTAGGGTAAATACAAAAAATTATTGAAAAAAACGACAAAATAAGCTAAGCTATATATATGCTTTTAAGGAGAAAATTATGAAAGACAACATTTTATATGAGGATAAATATTTAATTGCCCTTTTGAAAAAGCCGGGGGAGCTTTCACAGTCAAACAGTCAGGAGGATATGCTTTCAGCCCTGCCCTTTCAAGGGCATATTATAAACCGCTTAGACCAACCTGTAGGAGGTATTGTTCTTATTGCAAAGGACAAGGCAACTGCCGCTGAAATGACAGAGCAAATGCTGGAAGGAAGCATAGCAAAAAGCTACCTTGCTGTAGTCAGGGGCAAATGCAGGGACAGAGATAGCCTTACCGACTATCTTATGATAAACCGCAGGCTTAATCTCAGCAAAGTTGTAAACAAAGGTATGAAAGACGCCAAGGAAGCAAAGCTCAGCTATGAATTAATTGCATACAGGGACAACCTGTCCCTTATAAGAGTTGAACTTTATACAGGCAGACATCATCAGATAAGGGTACAGCTTGCCCACAACAATACTCCTATATGGGGAGATACCAAGTATAACCCCGAATTTAAGCATAAAAGAGGGGTTTTGCCTGCTCTTTTTGCCTATAGACTAAACTTTACACATCCATATACAAATAAGCCTATAGAAATTAAGGTTATTCCCGATTACGGTAAGTTTTCGGATTTTTCGGAGGAAATAAATGAAATATACAACAGTAATATTTGACTTAGACGGTACAATTTTAAATACCTTAGAGGATTTATCCGCCGCAGTAAATTATGCCTTAAAGCAATGTAATTATCCCCTGCACACTATAGATGAAATACGCAGCTTTATAGGCAACGGCATAGATATACTTATGCGTAGGTCAATCCCGCAGAATTGCACTGAAGAGGAATGGCTTAAGGCAAGAGATATTTTCAAGAAGTATTATACTGCACATATGCTTGATAAAACCAAAGCCTATGACGGCATAATGCCATTGCTTACAGAGCTTAGGAGTATGGGTATTAAAAGAGCTGTTGTAACAAATAAAAATCATGAAATGGCTAATAAGATGATACCTGACTTTTTCGGCGACCTTATTCCCTGTGTAATAGGCACGGATTTAAGCAAACGACAGCGTAAGCCCGCCCCTGACGGTGTTTTTACCGCCCTTGAAGAGCTTAGAGCAGAAAAAGAAACTGCAATTTATGTCGGCGATACAGAAGTTGATGTTCAGACCGCCCATAATGCAGGGCTTAAATGTGTGGGGGTTATGTGGGGCTTTCGCTGCGGGGATAAAATAGAGGGGGCTGATTATATAATAAACACTCCCCACGAACTTTTAGACCTGATAAAATAAGGTGCTGACTGTTGCAGTCCAATATACAGATATGATGGTAAGATTAAAAGCCCTGAGGACAGGGGTCACAAGCCTCATCACAGTACACATACATAGGAAACATTAAATATACAGCTTGACGGAGTGATAAAATGATTATATTGATAACGGGTGCTTCTCATACAGGCAAAACCCTATTGGCACAAAAGCTTCTTGAAAAATATAAATATCCCTATTTATCAATAGACCATTTAAAAATGGGCTTAATTCGCAGCGGAAATACAGAGCTTACACCTATGAGCGACGATAACTCTCTGACAAAATATTTATGGCCCATAGTTTCCGAAATAATAAAAACGGCTGTTGAAAATAATCAAAATCTTATTGTTGAGGGGTGCTATATTCCTTTTGACTGGAGGAACAGCTTTACAAAGGAATATCTGGAAAATATAAGGCTTTATTGCCTTGTAATGAGTGAAAGCTATATAAGAAATCACTTTGACAATATTAAAAAATATGCAAGTGTAATTGAGAAACGCGGGCATGATGAGTATTATACTCTTGAAAGTGTATTAGAGGATAACTCTCGTTTTTTTGAATTTGTTAAAGAGCATAAGGCAGATTGTGTGCTTATTGATGATAAGTATAAGGTAGATATTGATTTACGGTAATAAAATATTCTCCGCAAGATGGTTTCAATGAAAAAAGCTCTGCAAAAAACAGAGCTTTAATTTTTGAGAAAACCCCGAAATGCCGTTCCCAAATTCTGACACCTAGCAACGCTAGGTGGGTTTCCGCAACTAACAATCTGCCTTCCCCTGCCCAAAGGGAATTAGCTTGGGGCCTGACATATGCTTCGTTTATAGGAGTCCCTTATCAGTAATGTAGGTTCAAAATAGTGGGTTCGCGTACATTCCAGGAATATTTCCTTTTCTCTAATAAGATTATACTATATTATTTATCAGTTTTCAAGAGGTTATGTGAAGAAAAATTTTACATTAATAAAATTTTAAGCTTAATAAATTTAATCTTGTATGCCGTATATAAAAAAGTTTAATTTTGTTAGACATTAACAATAGTAAAGATATTTAACAACCTCAATTTTACTTTTTATTCTCTTGTAAAAATTAAAATGTTGATGTATAATTAAATCAGTATATTATAATTTTAAAAAGGAGGAATTATTATGGCATTGGTAACAAGTACAGAAATGTTTAAAAAGGCATATGAGGGTAAGTATGCTATAGGTGCATTTAACATTAATAATATGGAAATTATCCAAGGTGTAACAAGAGGTGCGGCTGCTCAAAATTCGGCTTGTATACTCCAGGTGTCAAGAAGTGCTCTTAAATATGCAGGTCCTAAGTACCTTTTAGGTATGGTTAAGGCAGCTGTTGACGAAACAGGCATTGATGTTGCCCTTCATCTTGACCACGGTCCTGACCTTGAAACAGTTAAGCTTTGCGTAGAAAACGGCTTTACCTCAGTTATGTTTGACGGCTCACACTTTGAGTATGAGGAGAACGTAGCTAAAACCAAAGAGGTTGTTGAGTATGCACATGCTCACGGTGTAGTTGTTGAGGCAGAGCTTGGTAAGCTTGCAGGTGTTGAGGACGAGGTTAATGTGTCAGCTGCAAACGCTACCTATACAGACCCTGACCAGGCTGTTGACTTTGTTTCAAGAACAGGTGTTGACTCACTTGCTATTGCAATAGGCACAAGCCATGGTGCATATAAGTTCAAGGGTGAGGCTAAGCTTGACTTTGACAGATTAGAGGTTATTACAGCTAAGCTTGACGCAGCAGGCTTTAAGCAGTATCCTATTGTACTTCACGGTGCTTCCTCTGTTGACCCTGCAGTAATTGAAATGTGCAATAAGTACGGCGGTGAGCTTAAGGGTGCAAGCGGTATCCCTGTTGAAATGCTCAGAAAGGCATCAGGTATGGCTGTTTGTAAAATAAATATGGATACGGATATAAGACTTGCTATGACAGCAGGCATCAGAAAGACCTTTGCAGAAAAGCCCGAGGGCTTTGACCCAAGAGGTTACTTAGGTGTAGGTCGTGATATGATACAGGAGCTTGTAGAGTATAAGATTAAAAATGTACTTGGCTCTGTTGACTCTATGAATTAATTTGCTATTGACATCCGTACGATTTTGTGGGATTATTATATTTAAAACTTTAGATAAGGAGTAATTAAAAATGGCATTTTATTTTAGCGAACCCTCACATACCTTTAGTGAGTATCTTTTAGTACCCGGCTATTCCTCAACTGAGTGCATTCCGGATAATGCAAGTCTTAAAACACCTGTTGTTAAGTATAAAAAGGGTCAGGAGGAATGCCCCGTTACTATGAATATTCCTCTTGTATCTGCAATTATGCAGTCTGTAAGTGATGATAATATGGCTATTGCCCTTGCTAAGGAGGGTGGTATCTCCTTTATTTACGGCTCACAGACCATTGAAAATCAGGCGGCTATGGTTAAGCGTGTTAAAAGCTATAAGGCAGGCTTTGTTGTAAGCGATTCAAATATTAAGCCTGATGATACCTTACAGGATGTTCTTGATTTAAAGGAAAAAACAGGTCACTCAACGGTTGCTGTTACAGATAACGGTACATCTGAGGGTAAGCTTATCGGTATTGTAACAAGCAGAGATTACAGAGTAAGCCGTATGGATAAGTCAACTAAGGTATCAGAGTTTATGACACCTATCGAGAATGTTATTTACGCTAAGGAAGGCACAAGCCTTAAAGAGGCAAATAACATTATCTGGGATAACAAGCTTAATGCTCTTCCTATTGTTGATGATGATATGCGTCTGAAGGCTTTTGTATTCAGAAAGGACTACGACAGCCATAAGGAAAACCCTATTGAGCTTTTAGACAGCCACAAGAGATACGTTGTGGGTGCAGGTATCAATACAAGAGATTTTGCAGAGAGAGTTCCCGCACTTGTAGAGGCAGGTGCTGACCTTCTTTGTATTGACTCCTCAGAGGGCTTTACAGAATGGCAGAAAATTACTATTGAATGGGTAAGAGAGCATTACGGCGATACGGTTAAGGTTGGTGCAGGTAACGTTGTAGACAGAGATGGCTTCCGTTTCCTTGCAGAAGCAGGTGCTGACTTTATTAAAATCGGTATCGGCGGCGGTTCTATCTGTATTACAAGAGAAACCAAGGGTATCGGCAGAGGTCAGGCTACAGCTGTTATTGAGGTTGCTAAGGCAAGAGATGAATACTTTAAGGAAACAGGTATTTATATTCCTATCTGCTCTGACGGCGGTATCGTACATGATTACCACATTACCTTAGCACTTGCTATGGGTTGTGATTTCTGTATGCTGGGCAGATACTTCTCCCGTTTTGAGGAAAGTCCTACAAACAAGGTTATTGTAAACGGTAACTATATGAAGGAATACTGGGGCGAAGGCTCAGCAAGAGCAAGAAACTGGCAGAGATACGATATGGGCGGTGCTCAGAAGCTTTCCTTTGAAGAGGGCGTTGACTCATATGTGCCATATGCAGGCTATCTTCACGATAACCTTGTAATTACTCTTTCAAAAATCAAGCACACAATGTGTAACTGCGGTGCTTTAACTATCCCTGAATTACAGGAAAAGGCAAGGATTACCCTTGTATCAGCTACAAGTATTGTAGAAGGCGGTGCCCACGATGTTGTTCTGAAGGACCAAAGTGCAACCCCTGTTAAATAATTTAACTTATACATCATTAAGCCACTGAAATCAATCAGTGGCTTTTTTGTTCTTTGTCAACCGATGTTGTCGACAAATAACCCCAAAAATATAATGCCGACCGCAATTGCGACCGGCATTAATGCTTTATGACTGTTTTTTTACAATCTCGTTTTACAAAATTTCAGTTTCCACCCTATCAAGTACGGCGTCGGTATTATTTTCAATAAAATCAATAACCCTGTTTACCATTTTATCCACATGAGCAACCTCATTACTTACACAGGCAAAGCCTATTACTATGGACTGATGTATATCCTGCTTATCCACCTCTGCAATAGATATGTTGAACTTATGCCCTGCCTTTTCCACAATATGCTTGACTACCATACGCTTTTCCTTAAGGCTTGTAACCCATTCCGCCGTAAAGTACATTGTACAGGCACCTATAAACATAATACCACCCCTTTATATAATAAAAGGCGGTATAAAACCGCCTTAATAATTTATCAGTTATTGCAATTGTAAACAATACCCTTACCGCTGTCAACCTTAACAAGAAGATTATCGGGAATAACCTCCTCAACATTCTTTTGTGCAACAATAACAGGAATATCAACTGATTTAGCCGCATCAATTAATGCACCGAAATCATCATTATCAGCATTACCTACAATAAGAGCTGCTGACTTTTTAACATAAGGTATAAGGTCCTGACTGTTATCGGCTGTTACCATTACCATATCCTTTACAAACTTAATATCAAGGTTGTCATTTGTATTGATAATAAGAGTACGTGCAGTAACATCCATAGCTGCTGTATTTCTGCTTGTAGCCTCAATAACCTTGTTACCGACAACACCAACCTTAAGTGTGTTTGTAGCACCCATTGAACCAAGCGGTGTACCGCCTGTGAATACTACAATATCACCTACCTGTGTTAAACCGATTTGGTTAGATGCCTCACAAACATCCTCAAATAACTGATGGAAGTTATCCTCTCTGTAGGTTACAGGCATTGGAATAGCACCCCATACAAGGTTTAACTGACGAAGTGTTCTGTCATTAGGCGTACAGGCAAGAATAGGACATGCAGGACGATACTTGGCTACCATTCTTACAGCACGACCTGTCATACTAACTACAGCAATAAGCTTTGCACCTAAATCATGAGCAGTTGTACAAGCACTGTGGCTTACCGCACTTGCAATGTTAGGTAAAAGCACTGTTCTGTTCTGGTCAAACTTCTTAATATAGTCAAAGCTGCTTTCAACCTCTCTTGCAATCTTATCCATAGCCATAATAGACTCAACAGGATACTTACCCTGTGCACTTTCGCCTGAAAGCATAACTGCGTCTGTTCTGTCATAGATAGCATTGGCAACGTCACTTACCTCTGCACGTGTAGGACGTGGGTTCTTTGTCATAGAATCAAGCATCTGTGTAGCTGTAATAACTGTTTTAGACTTTTCACGACACTTCTTGATAAGCATCTTCTGAATAATAGGTACCTCCTCAAAAGGTATCTCAACACCAAGGTCACCTCTTGCAACCATGATACCGTCTGTAACCTCAAGAATTTCATCGATATTATCTACACCGTCACGGCTTTCAATCTTGGAGATAATTTTAATATCAGCACCGCCGTTTTTCTCAAGCACCTTTCTGATTTCAAGTACATCTGATGCAGAGCGGATAAATGAGGCTGCAATATAGTCAACACCCTTTGTAATACCAAACTTAATATCGTCAATATCCTTTTGTGTAAGAGCAGGGAGATTAACATGTACGTTAGGTATGTTTACACCCTTTCTTGAGCCGATTTCGCCACCGTTCATAACGGTACAGATAATGTTACTGCCGTTAATTTCATCAACCTTAAGCTCAATAAGACCGTCATCAATAAGTACTGTTGAACCAATGTTAAGGTCCTTAGCAAGGTCCTTGTAGGTAACGGAAACCTTTGTGTTATCACCCTCAATTTCATCTGTTGTAATTGTGAACTTCTGACCTGCCTCAACAGTTACCTTACCTGTTGCAAACACACCTGTACGGATTTCAGGTCCCTTGGTATCAAGCATCATGGGAATGTAAGCATTCATTTCCTCTCTTGCCTTGATAAAGTTGTCCATTCTCTGACCATGCTCCTCATGGCTGCCGTGTGAAAAATTAAATCTTGCGGCATTAAGACCTGCCTCAATAAGCTTCTTGATAATGTCAACCTCATTAGTAGCAGGACCAAGTGTTGCAACAATTTTAGTTTTACGCATATTGTTATCTCCTTTTAAAAATCATATTTATATAACTGTATATTTTCCAAAAGCAGGGCAGGCTATTCAGCGACCCTCTCCTGCCTTTACTACACCGTAAGCAGTGTAAATATCCGCATTACCTCTAACCTTAATGGCGGAAGTATTCTCTGTAAATTGTACAATTAAAACTTCGCCCTCGTCAAGTTTTTCAGTATGATGAAACTTAGTATCCTCACCTCTTGTAAGACCTATAACATTGACCCCTTTTTCAAGAGATTTGACACAAATATAAGGGAAATCCGCATCTATTTTGTCCATATTATCTATCAAAAAAACTCCTCCTTAAAAGAACTCTGTCAAAATTACACACTTTACCAGTTCATTTTTTGATAAATTTCTACACAACCACGACAAAGCACTTTACATAGTTTTAAACAAGCCTTAACACAACCATATAGAAAATTGTACCTGTAAATATACTCAGCATTGTATTTTTAAACCTAAGCTGTAAACATATTACAAGCAAAGCCGATACAAGCTCCGGTATACCGTGAGTACCCGTCAAAAAATCAACATCTTTATAACAATATACTATTATAGCACTAATTAATGCCGGTGGCAAATACTTTCCTACAAAGAGTATTATAGGTGCAGGGCTATCGGCATTACCGCCCTTATTCTCCTTACCAAAGAGAATAAAGGGTATTGCCCTTGTTGAAAAGGTAACCGCCGCAATTACTGCTATAGCCATAACAAGCTGAATATTACTCATCGCCCTCTGCCTCCTTTATTCTTTTTTTGAATACTATAATAAAAATTACAGATAAAATCGCACCGCCTAACAAAATATTGCTTTTACCCAGCACAAGCCACGCAAAAAGAGCAGATACCGCCCCGATTATAAAGGGCAGCCTTGTTTTATATGTTTTAAGCTGATCTGTTATAATTACAAGAAAAAGAGCTGTCATAGCAAAATCAAGTCCTGTTGTGTCAAACTTAATTGCCGTACCTAATAACGCCCCCAAAAAGGTAGCAAACACCCATGCACACTGATTTATAAAGGTAACAAAAAGAGGAAACCTCTTTGTATCCAGGGTTTCGGGACAATTTACGCTTGTCATAAGGGCATAGGTTTCATCTGTAAGACCTAAAATCAGATAAAGCTTTTTTAAGCCGTAACCCTTGTACTTTTCCAAAAGAGAAAGTCCGTAAAACAAATGCTTTGAGTTAATTAAAAAGGTTGCAACGGCTATTGAAATCAAGGTTGAATTGTTATCAATCAAATCAACTGCCAGATACTGCCCTGCACCTGCGTAAATAGTTATACTCATTAAAACCGCCGTTAAAAGGTTACAGCCTATTGAGGTTATCATAAGCCCAAAGGCAAAGCCCGAGGGAAGATACCCTAAAATAACAGGTGTGCATATTCTTAAAGCATATTTAAATGTTTTTTTACTCATAAAAACCTCTTTTCTTATGCCAAAAGAACTATGTCACCCTTGACATAAAAATTACTTAACTACTATACAAGCCTCACCGAATATTCTCTTAAGCTCATTAATAAACTCAGGGCTGATGTTTACATAATACTGAGCAGGCACGGTAAAACGCTTCTTGGTTTTTTCATCATATACAATAACCTTGCTTAAGCCTCTGTTTTTTACAAGCAAGGGTGTTACGTCATCAATGGTTTTTGTGCCCTGCTCCGACAGCTTAATCCAAAGGGTTTTGCCTGCCTCCTCAAGCTCATAATATGCCCTGATTGTGCTTGCAACAACCTTTGAACCCCTATCCTCTGAAATATCCGCCTTTCCGCTGACAAGGATAACCTTGTTTTCCCCGAGCTTGTCTGATGCCTCCTGATACTGCTGAGGAAACACTATAACATCAACACTGCCGTTTATATCCTCTAAGGTTATATATGCCATTTTTTGATTTTTCTTAGTAAACTTAACGGAAACTTCATAAATTATACCGCCTATTATTACTCTCTCTCCGTCATGTATTTTGCCAACCGCACCTATTTCCTCATCATTCTGAGGAAAGTCCAGTGTAGTGCAGGATACAAAGTTTTTAAGCACAGGCTCATACTCCGAAAGAGGATGACCTGTTACATATATACCCAGGTATTCCTTTTCCAGTGCTAAAAGCTCTGTTTTAGGAAGCTCCTCCATTTCAGGCAGATTGTCCTTATAAAGCTCCTTAGGGCTTTCTGCCGTCATTTCAAACAAATTCAGCTGTCCCTCCAGATTGTTTCTGCGGCTCTGGCCCAAAGACATATGTATTATCTTATGAACCACCATATACTGGGAGCGTTTACCCCCAAGACAGGCAAAGGCACCGCTGCAGACAAGACTTTCTACACATTTGGTGTTCATACTGCCGCTCATTCTTTCTAAAAAATGAGTTAAGCTTATGTACTCGCCTTTTTGTTCTCTATCGGCTACCATTTCTTCAACAGCCTGTCTGCCTACACCCTTTATTGCAGCTAAACCAAAACGTATATCATTACCCTCCTTGGAAAACCACGGATAACCCTTATTCACATCAGGGGGTAAAATTGATATATTCATTCTGCGGCACTCTGCCGCATACTCCCTTACCTTTGTACTGTTATCTGCTACACTTGTTAAAAGTGCCGCCATAAACTCTACGGGATAATAAGTCTTAAGCCAGGCTGTCTGATAAGCCACAACAGCATAAGCCGCCGCATGGGATTTATTAAAGGCATACTTGGCAAAGTCTGTCATTTCATCAAATATCTTTTCTGCAATATTTGCAGGAATACCGTTTTTAACACATCCGGGTACTCCGTCCTTTTCGTCGCCGTTAATGAACTTTTCCTTTTCCAGAGCCATTACGTCCGTCTTTTTCTTGCTCATGGCACGACGTACCATATCACTTCTGCCCAGTGAGTAGCCCGCAAGCACACGCACTATCTCCATAACCTGCTCCTGATAGACAATACAGCCGTAGGTAGGCTTTAATATAGGCTCAAGGGCAGGGTGAGTGTAGCTTACCTTGTCCTTATTTCTTTTGCCCTGAATATATTTGGGTATAAAATCCATAGGACCGGGACGGTAAAGGGATATGCCCGCAATTATATCCTCAATGTTATGAGGCTGAAGCTCCTTCATAAAGGAGGTCATACCAGGACTTTCAAGCTGGAATACACCCTCTGTATTACCCCTTGAGATAAGCTCAAACACCCTTTTATCATCATAATCCAGTTTATCGGGAGCAAGCTTAATACCGTAGTTTCTCTCAATCTCTTTAAATGCGTTTTGTATTACGGTAAGTGTTCTTAAGCCCAGGAAATCCATTTTTAATAAGCCCAATTCCTCAATGGTGGTCATTGTAAATTGAGTGGTTACGGTACCGTCATTTGTGCTTAACGGTACATAGTCAACTACCGGTCGGTCACAGATAACAACGCCCGCCGCATGAGTTGAGGAATGTCTTGGTAAACCCTCAAGCTTACGTGCCATATCAATAAGGTTATGAATATCCCCATCGTTTTCGTATAGCATAGCTAAGTCGCTGTTTACTTCAAGAGCTAAATCTATGGTCATTTTAAGCTCCATAGGTATCATTTTAGCCACCTTGTCACAATCACTGTAAGGAAGAGCCAAAGCACGACCAACATCACGTATAGCATTGCGTGCCTTCATTGTACCAAAGGTTATAATCTGAGATACCTGGTCGGCACCATACTTTTCAACTACATAGTCAATAACCTCCTGACGTCTTTCATAGCAAAAGTCCACGTCAATATCGGGCATACTTACACGCTCAGGGTTAAGGAAACGCTCAAAAAGCAAGCCATAGCGTATAGGGTCAATATCGGTTATCCTAAGGCAGTAGGCTACTATACTGCCTGCCGCCGAGCCTCGACCGGGACCTACCATAATATCATTCCTCTTAGCATAGCCTATAAAGTCAGACACTATAAGGAAGTAGTCCACAAAGCCCATTTGTTCAATTACACCTGTTTCGTATTCTATTCTTTCCTTAATTTCAGGAGTAATTTCCTCATACCTTGCCTCAGCCCCCTCCAGCGTAAGCTTACGCATATACTCGGAGGCGGTCATTCCGTCAGGCACATCAAAAACAGGCAGTTTATAATGGTTAAACTCAAAGGTAACATTACATCTGTCTGCTATAATATTGGTATTTTCACAAGCCTCTCTTGCATAAGGGAAAAGCTCATACATTTCCTTAGGGGACTTTAAGTAAAACTGACCCCCTAAGTATCTCATTCTGTCCTCGTCTTTAATGGTTTTGCCTGTTTGTATGCAAAGGAGAATATCGTGTGCCTCTGCGTCCTCTGCGTTTATATAATGTAAATCATTAGTGCAGACAAGGGGTATATCCGTTTCCTTGTGCATACGTAAAAGTGCCTGATTTACTGTTTGCTGCTCCGTAGCACCGTCTGACTGAGGTCCATGGTCCTGAAGCTCTAAATAGAAGTTACCTCTGCCAAATATGCTGTCGTACTCTAAGGCAACCTCCTTTGCCATATCGTAGCCACGCCTTAATACAGTACGTGCTACGGGTCCTGCAAGACAAGCCGACAGAGCAATTATACCCTCGTGGTACTTTTTTATAAGCTCCATATCAATCCTGGGTTTATAGTAAAAGCCGTCAATAAAGCCATAGGACACCATTTTAATAAGGTTTTCATAGCCCTTATTATTTTCTGCCAAAAGAACAAGATGATTGTAGTAATTATCCTCTGAAGGCTCCTTATTAAACCTGGAGCCTGATGCAACATAAACCTCACAGCCTATAATAGGCTTAATACCCTCCTTTAAAGCCGCCTTATAAAAATCAATAACCCCATACATTACACCATGGTCCGTAATAGCTATTGCATCCATACCAAACTCCTTTGTTCTTTTACAAAGCTCGCTTATTTTGGAAGAGCCGTCAAGCAGACTGTACTCCGTATGCACATGTAAGTGGGTAAATTTTTCCTCTGCCATAATATCACCTGCCTTTTCAATAAACATATTCTATCACAGATTTTGTAAAATTTAAAGCCCAAAAAAAGGCACTTAATTTCTGTTAAGTACCTTTCAAAGCTTATAACATTTTTCAAGACTTTCCTCATTAATGCAATGCATTGCATCCCTGCCTATAATATCAGCCTTACAGCCTACCGCATAGCCTATTTCGTTAGGCTCAATACGCTTTTGAGTATCAATTTTTTCAAGTATACCGCCTACTGCTGCCTTAACACTATCCGCATTTTCAATTGCCGCCTGAAGCTTAGTCTTATCCTCTACCTCAATTACTATGTAAAACCTGTCGTCATTTATGTCATAGGTATACCAATACTCATAAAATCTAAGCTTTAAAAGCTCCTTAATAAGCCTGACCATACATTCGCCCTTATACTCCATTGAGTAGTCATAGCATAAAATCCATATATCCCCTACATAGATATTATTAGCATACAGCAGGTTTGAAACGTCCTCAATAAGGTCACCCCTTTTAATTACATTGCCCATAACGCCGCCGAAATCCTGAAAAAATCTACGGTTAAGCTTAAACCATTCATCGGTATTTTCAGTATAAAGAGCTATATTGAACATACCGCTGTAATCAAAAGAAAAGTCAATATAATGTATATCAATATCATACTTGTTTTTAATAAGGTTTATAAGTGCCTCCTCAATATTCGCACTGCGAATATCGTTAAGCATCTCATCTGCATTATCGATATTTTCAATAAAGGAGTTATTTATTTCAGTCATATAATCCCCCGTCTTAAAAAGTGCGTATTATAAATTCAGCTGTTTAAGCTTCAGCCGCTTTTTCCTTATAGGTACGTATCGCCTCGTCAACAGCCTTTAAAAGCTTATTTTCTAATTCTGTAGCCATATAGTATTCATTATACATAACACCCATATAGCAATTTTCCCACATTAAGCCTCTGTCAAAAGCATAAAAATAGAGTATACTGCCGTTAAATCTTATTTTTGCACTAAAATACACCTTTTCACCCAGGTCACTTACAGGCTTAAAGGACATAGCCTCCTTAGGTGTATTGCCGTTTTTATATTCATCAATCATTGTATATATTTCGTCCTCAGCGGCATTTACAAGCATAAATACGGGCTTATTATAATCATACTCACCAAAGCTGCTTTTAGACTCCGGCTCATAGACAGCTAAAAAGTCAACCTCTGCCACATGGCTTTTGCTTGGCAGAAAATCACCGCTAAGCATAAATGAGTAATTTATTTCTATATCGTCCTCATCATAAAAAAAATCCTCATAAAGCCTTTGGGGCTTTAATGGTGTACCCCCTGTAGACATTATAGCCCTGACATCAGAATTATCCTCAGCATTATCCCCCCTGCCTAAGGACTTAAATATTTTATCAAATATCCCCATTATTTCCTCCTATTACAGCAACTCTATACTATTTTAATAATAAAATTACATTCTTACTTTATATAATACAGAAGTTGCCCCTAAATGTCAATAATTTTGCATAATTCCCCTATCAGATATTTTTAGTTTAGTTGACTTACAGCCTTACTTGGTTTAAAATTAAACTTAAGATATATACAGGGAGGTATTAAAAATGTATATTACCGTCAGAGCATATAAAAACGAAGAAATTCCCCAAATGGTTTCTATATGGAACGAGGTTGTAAATGAAGGTATGGCATTTCCTCAGATTGATACTCTTACTGTTGATGAGGGCTACCGCTTTTTTGCCGAGCAGACCTTGACCGCCGTTGCAGAGGAAAATGGCATTGTCCAAGGTCTTTATATACTTCACCCTAACAATATAGGCAGATGCTCTCACATTTCAAATGCCTCCTTTGCCGTAGCCTCCTACGCAAAAGGCAGAGGTATAGGAGAAAAGCTTGTCAGACACTGCCTTGAAAATGCCGGCAGGTTTGGCTTTAAAATATTACAGTTTAATGCAGTTGTTGTATCTAATAAGGCTGCAACAGCCCTTTATGACAAGCTTGGCTTTGAAAAGCTTGGTGTTATACCCCAAGGCTTTTTAAACAAAAACAATACTTATGAGGATATAATTTTATACTATCACAAGGTATAAATGTGGAAATGTGGATAAGTCCCCTGCCCTATCTGTGGATAAACATACGGCTTATTCAGCAGATTTGTGAATAACCCTGTGGATAAAATTAAGTTATCCACTGCCGCATTCACAGCACTTCACCCTTTTTTGTGGATAAATTACAAATACTAATAAAATACAACAAAATTATGGAAATTAAATTATCACCTAATCACCCATTTTACAGTGCCAACGATTTTTTTCGCAACAGACTCGGCAAAAAGGTAATTAAGCTTGCCTTAGACGGTGGCTTTACCTGCCCCAACAGAGACGGCACTCTCTCTGAAAAGGGCTGTATATTCTGTAGTTCCAGAGGCTCCGGAGATTTTGCCGCAAGTCGCACTCTGTCAATTACAGAACAGATTGAGGCAATGAAAAATAAAATGAGTACAAAATGGGGAACCGACAATATATATATGGCATATTTTCAGGCATATACAAGCACCTATGGTAATATAGATGTACTAAGGTCAAGATATACGGAGGCTATCAGCTGTAAGGATGTGGTTGCACTTTCCGTTGCCACACGTCCCGACTGCATAGACAGGGCAGTATGCGAGCTTTTAGCTGAGCTTTCCCAAAAGGTATATGTATGTGTGGAGCTGGGCTTGCAGACCTCTAAAAACGAAAGTGCAGTCCTTATTAACCGTTGCTACGAAAACCGGGTTTATAAATATGCTGTTTCTCTTTTAAAAAGCTATAATATAGATGTAATCACCCATATTATCTTAGGTCTGCCCTATGAAACAAAAGAAGATATGCTTAACTCTGTAAATTATGCGGTTGCCTGCGGTACAGACGGCTTAAAGCTACAGCTTTTGCATATTTTAAAGGACACAAGGCTATATAAAATGTATAGAGAAAAGCCCTTTAAGGTGCTTTCCTATGACGAGTATATTAACCTTATAGCAGATATAATTGAAGTACTGCCGCCTTACATAAGCGTACACCGTATAACAGGTGACGGCAGTAAGGAGCTTTTGGCAGAGCCATGGTGGAGTCTTGATAAAAGGCGGGTATTAAACGGTATAAGCCGTATATTCAAAGAAAGACAGACCTATCAGGGTATGAAACTAAAAAATTAAAATTTTTCAATAGATAAAATCAACAAAATTTTATGCTAAAATATGGATATTATAATCAGTTGCGTTTATTGTAAAAATAAAGTATAATATTCTTATCATTCTAGCACTTTTTACAGTGCGTATCAGTAACAGGGAGGGCTAATTTATGCCTGATAGTTTTCAAAAGCCGGTAGAGAATAAGCTTATACTTTTATTTTTACTATATCAAATGGATATGTCGCTTTCTATAGCACAAATTGTAGATTTTACGGCAGAATGCGGATATATGAGCTATTTTGAATGTCAGCAATATATGGCAGAGCTTGTAAGCAACGGCTTTATTGACGATGAGGTAAACGAAAGCAACACTACAATGTACACTATTACTCCTGACGGAGAGGATGCTTTAAGAATGTTCTCAAAGCAAATTCCTTACTCTAAGCGTACTGCCATTTGTGAATATGTAAGTGTTAACAAAAGGCGTATTAAGCGTGAGTTTGAGGTAGTTGCCAACTATTTTTACAACAGTGAAAATGACTATGTAGTAAAATGCGGTGTATATGAGGACGAAACTCCCCTTATGGAGGTTAATATATCCGTAGTGTCCAAGGAGCAGGCTAAAGCCATTAAACGTAACTGGAGGAATAATGTAACAGAGCTGTACGGCAAAATACTTTCCGTTATGATTGATGAAGATTTAGGTCAATCTATGGGAAAGAGCCTTCAGCAGGATTTTGAAAACAACCATGTCAACAATGACGGTGCCATTGATGATGAGGAATAAACGGAGGGATAATTATGAGCTATAATATAGTTACAGTAAGCAGACAATTCGGCAGCGGCGGACGTACCATAGCAAAAAAGGTAGCTAATAACTTAGGCTATGCTTATTATGATAATGAGCTAGTAAGCGAAATTGCCAAAAAAAGCGGCTTTGATGAAAGCTTTATTCGTGAGGCAGGAGAATATGCCGGCTACAGAAGCAGTTTGCTTTTCAGTATGGCAACCTCAGGCTTGGCGGCAGGTAATTATATGTCCACTACAGACAGCCTCTATATTTTCCAGCACAATCTTATAAAGGAGCTGGCAGATAAGGGAAGCTGTGTTATTGTAGGCAGATGTGCCGACTATATATTAAAGGACCGCACTGATTGCTTTAACACCTTTATCCATGCAGATATGGAATTTAGGGCAAAGCGAATTGTAGATATTTACGGCGAAAAAGCAGACTCACCTGAAAAGCGACTTGCCGATAAGGATAAAAAGCGTATGAATTACTATCGTCATTATACCGACAGAATGTGGGGTAATGCAGAAAACTACCACATCTGCCTTAACAGCGGTAAAATAGGTATTGATAAATGTGCCGAAATTATAACAGAGCTTGTAAAGCAGTAATAATCAATTTTTTACGGAGATACCCGAAGGTATCTCCGTTTTTATTGAAATTCAGCTAAAGAGCTTATTAAATATATCAAAAAGAAAAAAGCCGATGTACAGCCTTGCCGTACACCAGCTTTTGGTTTAATTATTATTCCTCGTCAACTCTAAGCTTAAAGTCATATTCATCAGTATCATCACTGTCCTCGCCCTCTGCGATTATCAAGTAAGATACTCTGCTGCCCGTTTCATCTGCATTAAAGTCAAGCTCCCAGATATACTCATCGCCATCCTCATCATCAGGGTTTGAAACACGCTTGCTTACTCTATTGCCCTCTGAGTCCTCAATCCATACTCTTTCTACTGCCTTATTTGTGTATACGGTAACATCTACATCGTCACCCTCATCAACTGTAGTATCGGAAATATCTACTGAGTTAATTTCAGGCAATTCTACCTCGTTTACATTAAGGGTAAACTTTCTGCTGTCGCTGTTCTCTTCCTCATCATAAGCGTAGGCAACATACTCCGTATCAGCGTCATATGCCTGTATTGTAAGCTTAAATTCCTTAACACCGCTGCTTGTTTTACTTGAATCTGTACTGTCAAGCTCTGTACCGCCTTTGGTTTCAATAACAGCCCTTTCAGCTGACTTAGTTGTTCTTACAACAAGCTTACAGTCCTCGTCCTCTTCAACATCATTTGTCTTTTGTATTACACTAAGTACCACAAGGTCATTCTTTGAATAGCTGTCGCCTGATACCTCAAATTCGTCTGAGGTTTCTTCCCCATCCTCATTATAAGCATAGACGGTAAATTCCTCATCTTCATCGGAATTCATTTCAAAATCAAGTGACCACTTATACTTATTGGAGTATTTTTCAGATGTAGTAGCTGCTGAGCACATTCTGACGTCATCCTTATCATAAATAGACACCTCGGTAATATCCGTACTGGTATAAACAATTACCTGCACGTCCTCACCCTCGTATACATCCTCATCAATTAATTCAATATCGATAATTTCAAGGTCACCGTAGTCTGTATCACTGTCGTCATCCTCATCCTCTACCTTAATGTATACATTTTGGCAGTCGTCCTCATAACCGCCGTCCTCGGTAGAAAGATATATGTAAAGCCTTGCCGTACCCTTCTTGGTAAGCTTGGTTTTAACGGTAAACTCTCTTTCATCGTCATCTTCATCATAGTTAGATACAACTGCTGTTCTGTCGCTGAAGTTATTTGTAACCTTAACTCTGTTTACCTCATCATCAGTTCTGATTACAAGCTCTGCATAATCATCAATTTCAGCAGTCTTGCTGTTAAGCTTAACGCTTATCATATGGTCTGACTCATAATTATCCTGTACGCCTAACTCATCATCGTCATCGTCGTCTTTATCCTTAGTGGTGGTTTCTGTTGTAGTCTCTGTAGTTGTAACTCCGCTGGATACCATTACAGATACCTTACCGCTGCTTTCTAATGACTCAATATAGCCACCCTCTGTACCCGGATATACATAGTAGGTTTTAATAATACTTGTTTCACTGCTGTTGGCAGGTGTTACTTTGCAGGTAAAGGTACGTGTGCCGTCAGTAGCCTCTGTATACTGTGCTACCTCAGCAATCTGCGTCTTAGTGTCTGCATCTACAAACCTGACCTTTGATGCACCTGTAGCAGTGGCTGTAAGAGTAATTTCCTTGCCTGACTGTACAACAGTTTCAGAGGCTGTTGCAGTTTTTATCTTAGGTGTTGATGTTGTAATGTATACACATCTTTTTGTATTATCCCACTCCACATCGGCACCTATGGACTCGCCTAACATTCTTATAGGCATAAGGGTTCTGTTATTCTTATTGATTGACTTTGTATCAAAACGCTTTGTTTCACCGTTTACGTATACAATGTCAGAACGCATTGTATGGGCAATAGTCACACCCTCACGTGTAAAGGTAAGGGTTTCTGTTTTTGAGTTCCAGTCAATGGTAAGACCTAAGCTTTCAGCAGTCTTTCTTATAGGCACATATGTACGTGAGTTGAAAATCTGAGGCTGAGCATCATTGCTGTCATAAACAATCTGCTCGCCGTTTAAGTAAACGGGTATAATCTCTGCGGCAGATACTCCCGTAGCAGAAATACCGATACAGCTAAATGCCATAACAAGCGTCATAAAAATTCCGATTAATTTACGCATAAAAATCATCCTTTCTCTTTTAGTTTTCCCTTTTTTCTTATAATAGCATATTACTTTTGTATTATCAATGATATAAGCTAATTGTAATAATATTGTAATTTCCTTGTTCAGCCTTCTACACCGTAGGTTTTCCTGTATTCCTTCATAGCCTCAAGGTACTCCTTGCCCTCTATTGTGCCATCCTCTATACAGTCAATAATATCACAAACAGTTACAATAGGGTAAACCTTAATACCAAACTCATCGTTTACCTCCTGAACAGCACTCTTATCGCCCTTACCCTTTTCCATACGGTCAACGGAAATAATAACTGCCTGTACCTCTACATCTGCAGCATTTTTAAGGATAGGCAAGGTTTCTCTTATAGCTGTACCTGCTGTAATAACGTCCTCAATAACAGCTACCTTATCGCCGTTCTGAAGCTTATGTCCTACAAGAACACCGCCTTCACCATGGTCCTTAGCTTCCTTTCTGTTAAAGCAGTAGTTTACGCTCCTGCCTGTTTTGTTGTAAAGAGCTGTAGCCGCCGCAACTGCCAAAGGTATACCCTTGTAGGCAGGGCCGAAGAATACATCGGCATCAATCTTATTTTCCTCAATACACTGAGCATAAAACTCACCCAGCTTAGCAATATGCTCACCTGTCTTGTAATTACCTGTATTAATAAAATAAGGAGCAGTTCTGCCGCTTTTAAGAGTAAACTCGCCAAAAGTAAGCACTCCCGCCTCACACATAAACTTAATAAAATCCTTTTTATAGCTCATAAAAACAACCTCCGAATTTTTTTGTATACTTAATTTAATACAACTACATTTTATCATAGGTTTCATTTAATTACAATATTTTTTGTATCAAATCAGTGAGTTTTGCCCGAAAAAAAGGGTGAGGTCACATATTCCTCACCCTAAGTCATTTAAAGATTAGTCATCATACTTATCGTCAAGATCGTCATACTTATCATCAAGATCGTCATTCTTATCGTCAAGGTCGTCATACCTGTCATCAAGGTCATCATCCTTATCATCATTCATTTCCACAAACTGACCTGAACCTATTTTGACAGTCTTTGTTGTTTTATCCCAATCTACAGCTATATCCGTCGCCTCACTGATTTCTCTGAGTGGTAAATACATCCTGCCGTTAATAATCTGAGGTGCTACCTCGCAAACAACTTCATCATCATCTATGCGTATAATGTTACTTCCGGCACGTACACGAACAATATCATCATCATCTGCAAGCACTGCTGTTTTTGTGTCTGCTTTCCAGAAAATTTCGTATCCAAGCTTTTCAAAAACTCCTCTGAGCGGCACCATGGTGCGTGAATTAATAACTACAGGCTGTGCGTCTGTAAATACAACCTGCTCGCCCTCTATAACCACCTTAACCTCATCAGCTTGTACAGGCAGAGTTGAAAGGCATAAAAGTAAGCTTAGTGTTAATGCAATTTTACCCTTCATAAAAATCACTCCTTTTTTTAATAATACCATAAATTAAGCCTATTTGTAAAGCTTTGAATATATTTCGGGCTTATAGGCAATATTACCTGTTTTATCAGGTATAAACAGCCTTTTATTAACCAGTGACAGGTCAATTTCGCTGGTAAATACACCCTCCTCTTCGCTGTAAATATCCCCTGCATAATACTCTACCCTAGGACGCTTAAGCTGACTTTTGCCTACACCCATAATTACACTGCCTCCCCCAAAGTGGGATATATCCTCAATACCCGTCAGGTTTGAGCTTATTATAAACATACCTGTATTTATAACCGAATAGTCAAGGCATACCTTGTAATAGCTGCAAAAACTTTCCTTAGCACCCTCCCCATCTTCAAGTGCCATGGCAGTAGGGTTTAAATAAAGCCGTACACCCTTTGAGGCATAATACCTTAAAAGCTCAGGACAGCTGTAGGTGTCAAAGCATATGCCCACAGCGGTTTTCCCCCAGGGAGTATCAAAAATTAAGGGAGCATCGCCTCCCTTAAAAAAACTGCCCTCATTACCGAAAAGGTGGATTTTGCGGTAGATATATCTCTCGCCTATGGGGGATAGAACGGCACAAGAGTTATATATCTCCTCTCCCTTAAGCTCTCCAAAGCCGTATACAATGTACATATTATTTTTTTCAGCAATTTCAGCAAATAAGTTTATTGTAGAACCTTCTATGTTCTCACACTGACCAATCCTTTCCCCAACTGATAAAGTATCATCTGTAAAAAAGTCATATCCTGTAGTACAAAGCTCAGGAAAAACTATAATATTACTGCCCTCTGCCTCAGCGTTTTCAATAAACCCCCGCATCTTATCAATATTTGCCCTTTTATCGCCCTTTACGGGGTTAAAATTAACTGCACTTGCTTTTATTTTATCCATAAAATCACCCCTTAAAAAATAATGGAGTGCCGTTCTACAGCACCCCATTGCTTCTTTAGCTTATATTTTCTGTCATCTTTTTTACAATAGATGCCGCCTTTAAGGCACTTTCTCTGAAAAATCTTTCATAGTCCACACCGCTTGAGCTGTCGGCATTATCGGAAATAGAACGTATTATAACATAAGGTATTCTGTTTAAATAACAGGTATGGGCAATAGCCGCACCCTCCATTTCACAGCAGGAAGGTTTAAAAAGCGTCCTCATTCTTGCTTTTATTTCCTCATCTACTACAAACTGGTCACCGCTTGCAATTCTGCCTATACACACAGGATAACCCAGCTGTTCTACGGTGGTTTTTGCCAAGTTCATCAGTTCCTCGTCAGCAGGGAAAACGCTTTGCTCCATACGTGAGATAACACCCGGCTCATCACCTGAGGCACTTGTATCAAAGTCATGATACAGAGCATCCCTTGAAACGACAATATCGCCTATAGTAAGGCTTTTATCAACAGCACCTGCCACACCTACGTTTATAATGCAGTCAACGGCATAAAAATCAATAAGCACCTGTGCACAGATAGCCGCATTAACCTTGCCTATACCCGAACGCACCACAACTGCATTATTACCGCACAGCTTACCTAAATAAAAATCAAGCCCTACCACATTTTTAACTGAGATAACCTCCATACTTTCCCTAAGGTTAGTAACCTCTTCTTCCATAGCCCCGATAATACCTATAGTCATAAAAAAACCTCCTATTACTCTACGGTAACACTCTTTGCCAGGTTACGAGGCTTATCAATATCCTCACCTAAGCCGAGTGCCATATAGTAAGCAAAAAGCTGCTGCGGTATATTTGCCAAAACAGATGTAAGCATCCAATGGGTACGAGGAATATAAATCACATCATCCGCAACCTCTTTAATGCCTGTATTGCCCTCCATTGCAACAGCCAGCACCTTAGCACCTCTTGCCTTGACCTCTTTAATATTGCTTTTAGTTTTATCCATAAGGGACTCTTGAGTAACCACGCCTACCACAAGGGTTGACTCCTCAATAAGAGCAATAGGTCCGTGCTTTAATTCACCTGCCGCATAAGGCTCTGAATGAAGATAAGCAATCTCCTTAAGCTTAAGAGAGCCTTCCATACCTACCACATAGTCAAGACCTCTGCCTATGTAGAATACGTTTTTAGAGCCTATATATTTATTTACAAAGCCACGGATTGCAGGTACTGCCTTAGTTAAAATATCATTTATCTGGGAAGGCAGTTTTTCCATAGCGATCCTTATTTCGTTAAATTCGGTATCGCTCATCTTGCCAAGCTCTCTTGCTATATGTAAGGTTATAAGATACATAGCAATTACCTGGGCAGAAAATGCCTTTGTAGAGGCAACGGCAATCTCAAAGCCTGCAAGGGTATAAAGCACATCGTCTGCATCTCTTGCTATTGAGCTGCCTACTGCATTTACCACGCCTAAAACTCTTGCCCCTTTTTCCTTAGCTAATTTAAGAGCAGAGTGTGTATCGGCAGTTTCTCCTGACTGAGATATAACAATTACAAGGGTATGCTCATCAATAAGAGGATCCTTATATCTGAACTCACTTGCTACATCTGCATTAACGGGTATTCTTACCACACGCTCCAAAAGGTACTTACCTACAAGACCTGCATAATAAGCAGTACCGCAGGCTACTATATAAATCTGATTGATATTTTCAAGCTCTGCTTTTCCAAGCTTGATGCCGTCAAGCTCAATGCCCTCTGAAGTGAAACGCTGTGCAAGATTATCCCTGACAACCTTAGGCTGTTCAAAGATTTCCTTTAACATAAAATGCTCATAGCCGTTCTTCTGTGCCGCCTCAACATCCCACTTATAGTGATAAGGCTCTCTTGTAATTTCCTCACCCTTAATGTTATAAAGCTTGATTTCATCCGCCTTAACAAGAGCAAGCTCTCTGTCATCAAGGATATAAGCGTCCTTTGTATAGTTAAGTATAGCTGGTATATCAGAGGCAATAAAGTTTTCCCCCTGACCTATACCTACAATAAGAGGAGATTCCTTTCTTGCCGCTACAAGCTGATTGGGATAGTCCGTACAAAGTACACCTAAGGCATAAGAGCCTTCTATTCTTTCAAGAGCCTTTCTTACAGCCTCTAAAATATCATTACCCTGCTTATAGTAATCATCTATAAGATGAGCAACGGTTTCCGTATCGGTTTCAGACTGAAAAACATAACCCTTTGTTTCAAGCTCTGCTTTAAGCTCCTGATAATTTTCAATAATACCGTTATGTACAACGGCAATCTTATCATCATTACTAAAATGAGGGTGTGCATTTGTATCAGAGGGCGCACCGTGTGTTGCCCACCTTGTATGTCCTATACCAAGCTTGCCTGAAACGGGGCTTTCCAACAAAAGATTACTTAAATTGTCAACCTTGCCCTTAGTCTTTCTTATATTAATGCTCTCACCGTTAAATACAGCTACACCGGCAGAGTCATAGCCTCTGTACTCAAGGGATTTTAAACCGTTAATAAGTACAGGTACAGCACTCTGCTCACCTACATAACCAACAATACCGCACATTTTTATTACCTCCGTTAGCTTAAAAGCCCTTCAATAAGTCTTGCCAGCCTTTCAGCCTCTGCCTTGATTACGGCAGTATCCCTGCCCTCAATCATAACCCTTACAATAGGCTCTGTACCCGAAGGTCTGATTAAAACACGACCGTTGCCTGCAAACTTAGCCTCAAGCTTTTCAATTTCGCTTTTAATAGTTTCGTTTGAAAGGTATTCCTTTTTCTTTTTATTATCAACTCTTGCATTTACTAAAACCTGAGGAAGCACCTCCATAACGGTCTTAGCCTCTGCCAAGGATTTTCCTGTCTTTTTAAGGGTAGCTATAAGCTGGATAGCAGTTAAGATACCGTCGCCTGTTGTGTTGTAGTCAAAAAAGATAATATGACCCGACTGCTCTCCGCCGAAGCAATCGCCCTTTTCCAAAAGGCACTCTAAAACGTAACGGTCACCTACCTTGGTACGCTCAATATTGATACCGTTCTTTTCGCCCATTATGAAAAGACCTAAGTTACTCATAACGGTAGCAACGATAGTATCATTTTTAAGCTGACCGCATTCTTTAAGATAACTGCCGCAAATTGCCATAATAACATCACCGTCAACAAGCTCACCGTTACTGTCAACAGCAAGACAGCGGTCGCCGTCACCGTCAAAGGCAATACCTATATCGCAGCCTGTTTCCTTAACATAGCTTGCTAAGGACTCAATATGGGTTGAGCCACAGCCTGCATTAATGTTAAGCCCGTTAGGAGCTCTGTGAATAGCAGTTACATCTGCACCTAATTTAGCAAAGGCAAGGGGAGCCGCCTTATAGGTTGCACCGTTTGCACAGTCAATTGCAATTTTAATACCGTCAAGCTTAATATCCGTAGTAGAGGTAACAAAATTAACATAGTCCTCAACTGCGTCATAGCATACCTCCTTAGCACCCACCGCATCACCGCTGGGGCGAGGTATTTCCTCCCACTTATCTGTCATATACTCCTCAATTTCAAGCTCAATATCATCTCTTAATTTAAAGCCCTGGGAGTTAAAAAACTTAATACCGTTATCCTGCACGGGATTATGCGATGCACTTATAACAACACCTGCATCCGCCTCATACTTTCTTACCAGATAGGCAACACCCGGTGTAGGCACAACACCCATACTCACTGCATGAGCACCTACCGAGCATATACCTGCAATTAACGCCGCCTCAAGCATATCTCCCGAAATTCTTGTATCCATACCCACAACAATCTTAGCTGCGTGGTTAGTCTGCTTTGTAAGCACATAGGCACCTGCACGACCGACTTTGTACGCAAGCTCAGGTGTAAGCTCAACGTTAGCAACACCTCTTACGCCGTCAGTTCCGAAAAATTTACCCATAGCCGATTCCTCCGAATAAACTCTTTTGTCAAATAGACATACTTTCTTTATCTTATGATTATAACACCAACTCATATTTAATACAACAAAAAATTTTTTACATCAAAAAAGACAGTCAATGACTGCCTTTTTTTAAGCCCAGATATACTTCTCTTATCCCCATAAAGAGCAAAAACCAGCCAAAGCCCATACGCAAAAGACTATTATCCGTATTAAGGGCAATAAGAGAGCCTGCAACCGCACCTATAATACCAAAAGGAATAACCCCCTTTAAGCTTTTATACTCTACCTGTTTATTTTTAATATGGGTAATAAGAGCAACTGTTGCAGTGGGTATAAAATAAATAAGATTAATGTTTTGTACCATTTTCTGCTCCATATCAAAAAATATGCTGAGAGCAGGGATAAGGATTGTACCACCGCCTATACCCATACCGCTTATAATACCCGATACCAGACCTATAAGAAAAAGCAGGAGCATATTCCACCTCACACTATCATTTTAAAAGCACCTATAAGCATAAAAACGCCAAAGACAATATGCAGATATTTACTGCTTATTTTATTAAGTAACTTAGCCCCTATAAAGCCACCTGCCATACCGCCCAGGGACACCGCCCCAAGGGTAAATATATCAACCCTCAGCTTTGAAATATAGAGTATTACGCTTACTACGGAAAGAGGCAGGATTACCGCTATTGCCGTAGCATGAGCCTTTTGAGGCTTCATTTTAAGCAGCTTCTGGGCAGACGGTACAAAAATCGTGCCTCCTCCCGAGCCGAAAAGTCCATTTATCAAACCTGTTACAATGCCGATTAAGGCAGCTTTTACAAAGTCCTTCATTAATATCACCCTAAATAGCATTTGCACATATTCACAATTTATACAACATATAATTTTAAAAAAACGGAGTTATAGTATGAAAAAAATTATTATGTTTTTAATGCTTATGCTCCTTTGCGGCTGTTCACCTAAGGCAAAGGGCTATGCAAGCGTACAGGATAAGCTGATGAATATGCAAAGCTACAGGGCAGATACTCAAATAACATATATATCAAGCAATGAAACCACTACATACAAAGCAATACAAAGTGCTGTAAATGACGGAAAATATAAGCTTGTTACATATTATCCCGAAAACTTTAAAAATTGTTCTGTTTTATTTGACGGAAAGATGATTTGGCAGTATAATCCTAATGTAGAAAAGAAAATAAATATCAACTCTCAGGATAAGCCTGAAAGAAGTCAGCTTATACTTTTCTCCTTTATGGAGAATTATGTTAAAAGCCAAAATACAACAGTTGCCACTGCCTCAAATGACGGAAGCGAGTACACTGTTTTAGAGGCTGAAATACAAAACGGGAACAAATTTCTTACAAAGGAAAAGCTGTGGGTGGACAATGAACAGATGCAACCCTCAAAACTGATAATTTATGATGAGAATGATAAGGAAAGGATTATACTTACCTTTAACAGCTTTGAATATAACTGTCAGTTTGATGAAAATGAATTTCTGCCACAGCAATAACGAGGTGTAACTATGCTTGAATACCAAAGAACAGCGGCAGAAATCAATCTTGACGCAATAGCACATAATATAAAGGAAATTAAGAAAAGACTTAAGCCCGAAACAAGGCTTCTTGCAGTAGTCAAGGCAGACGGCTACGGTCACGGAGCTGTGGAAACGGCTCAGATTTGTCTGTATAACGGAGCAGATGAGCTTGCGGTTGCAACCTTTGACGAGGGTGTAGCCTTAAGGAACAATAATATTTTTGTACCTATTCTGATACTAGGCTATACAGTTGAAAACAGGCTTGAGGACGTGGTTTTAAACAACCTGACCCAGACCGTGTTTTCCTATGAGCTTGCAAAACAGCTTTCGGATACGGCAGTCAAGCTTAATAAAACAGCCTATGCCCATATAGGTGTTGATACGGGCATGAGCAGAATCGGCTTTTTGCCCTGTAAGGAAAGCCTTGATGAAATTGACAAAATTTTTGAACTGCCTAACCTTAAAATAACAGGTGTGTTTACCCATTTTTCAACAGCTGACGAAAAGGATAAAAGCTTTACCATGGAGCAGTTTAAAAGGTTTAAATATATGACAGACGGCATTGAGGAGAGAGGACACAAGGGCTTAATACGCCATTGTGCAAACAGTGCCGCCATACTTGACTTGCCTGAATTACAAATGGATATGGTAAGGGCAGGCATAATTATATACGGTATGTTCCCAAGTAATGAGGTAAAGACAGATATTGACCTTATACCTGCCATGAGCATTAAAACCCATGTAAGCTATGTTAAGGAAGTGCCTTCAGGTATAGGTGTAGGCTACGGAAGGAAATATTATACCGACAAGGTAACAAAGATTGCCACACTTCCCTTAGGCTATGCCGACGGGTATTCACGCAGACTAAGCAACAAGGCACATATGATAGTAAAGGGGGAATATGCCCATGTAATAGGCAACGTATGTATGGACCAGCTTATGATAGATGTAACCCATATTGACAATGTAAAAATGGGCGATGAGGTAACCGTAATGGGTGTAAGCGGCGATAAGAGCGTCAGTGCCGAGGAGCTTGGAGAGCTTACAGGCACAATCAACTATGAAATAGTTTGCTGCATAGGCAAAAGAGTACCCCGAATTTATATTAAAAATAACAGTGTAATAAAAACCGTTGCACTTGTATAAATTTTCTAAACTTGCCGATAATTAATTTATAAGGGTAATAGAACTCTTAAATTAATTATCGGTTTTTTTAAAGAGAGGGTTAGAATTATGACAGTTAAGCGAGGGGATATATTTTATGCGGATTTAAGCCCTGTGATAGGCTCTGAGCAGGGAGGGGTACGTCCTGTGCTTATAGTGCAGAACGATGTTGGCAACAGATACAGCCCCACAGTAATTTGTGTTGCCATAACCTCACAAATGAATAAGGCAAAGCTGCCCACCCATATTGAAGTAGACAGTAAGCAATATGCCCTTGTAAAGGACAGTGTTATACTTTTGGAGCAGATACGCACCATCGACAAAAAACGACTCAGGGAGAAAATATGCCACCTTGACGAAGAAATGATGCACAGGGTTGACACCGCTCTTACAATCAGTCTTGGGTTACATAGGAATTAAGCTTGACAAAAAAAAAGCTCTGTGCTATTATGATTTTAGTTTAAAAAGAAGCAGGCATTGAAACAGTCAACAGCCTATCCTGTTACAACACAGAGAGTATCTCGGCAGGTGTGAGGGATACAGCAGGGATAAGGTTAGCTACAACTGCGGAGTCTGCACGGGTCAGCCCTCCGTTATAGGGGAGAGAGGCAATTTTTATTGTAAATTAAGGTGGTAACACGGGTATTCCGTCCTTTGGGTGGAGTATCCGTTATTTTTTTTAGGAGGATTTTAAAATGACGATTTTTGACGAATTAAAGGCAAGAGGTTTACTTGCACAATTAACTGATGAGGAGGAAATAAAAGAGCTTATAAACGCAGGCAAGGCTACCTTTTATATTGGCTTTGACCCTACGGCAGACAGCCTTCACGTTGGTCACTTTATGGCACTTTGTCTTATGAAAAGATTGCAGATGGCAGGCAATAAGCCTATTGCTCTTATAGGCGGAGGCACAGCAATGGTAGGCGACCCCTCCGGCAGAAGCGATATGCGTCAGATGATGACTAAGGAAACCATTGCCCATAATTGTGAGTGCTTTAAAAAGCAGATGTCACGCTTTATTGACTTTGGCGAGGGCAAAGCTCTTATGGTTAACAACGCAGACTGGCTTACTAAGCTTAACTACATTGAGCTTTTACGTGAGGTGGGTGCAAACTTCAGTGTAAACCGTATGCTTACGGCAGAATGCTACAAGCAGAGAATGGAAAAGGGTCTTTCCTTTTTAGAGTTTAACTATATGATAATGCAGAGCTATGACTTCTACACTCTTTACAAGGAGTACGGCTGTAATATGCAGTTTGGCGGTGACGACCAGTGGAGCAATATGTTAGGCGGTACAGAGCTTATCCGCCGTAAGTTAGGTAAGGACGCCTATGCTATGACAATTACTCTTTTACTTAATTCAGAGGGTAAGAAAATGGGTAAGACCCAGTCAGGTGCAGTATGGCTTGACCCTGAAAAGACCTCACCATATGACTTCTACCAGTACTGGAGAAACGTAGCTGATGCAGATGTGCTTAAGTGCTTAAGAATGCTGACCTTTTTACCTCTTGAGCAGATTGACGAAATGGATAAGTGGGAGGGCAGTCAGCTTAACAGAGCTAAGGAGATACTTGCCTACGAGCTTACAAGCCTTGTACACGGCGAGGAAGATGCTAAAAAGGCAGAAACAGCCGCAAAGGCACTTTTTGCAGGTGGTGCAAGCGGCGGCAGTATACCTACAACCGAAATTGCTAAGGCAGAATACGGCGAGGGTATGCAGATTATTGAACTCCTTGAAAAATGCGGACTTATCCCCTCAAGAAGCGAGGGCAGACGTCTTGTACAGCAGGGCAGTGTAAAGGCAGGGGGCGAAAAGGTAAGCGATATAGGCTTTATAGTTGCACCAAGCCTTTTTGAAAATGATGTTATTATGCTCCAGAAAGGTAAAAAGACCTTCCATCAGGTTAAGCTTGTATAAAATCAAACAGGGCGTTTGTGTATTAAACGTCCTGTTTTTTGTTTGGCTAAAAATAAAAAGCTTGTATTGAGGATTTTACTAAAATCTGTTATACTGTATTTTATGAAAGGAGAAGGATTATGACAAACAAACAAAAAGGAATTATTTGCATTACCCTGTCCGCCTTAAGCTTTGCCTTAATGAATGCCCTTGTAAGGCTGGCAGGAGATGTGCCCACAATACAGAAAAGCTTTTTCCGTAATTTTATAGCCTTCATATTTGCAGGTATAGTAATATTAAGGTCAGGAGAGGGGCTTAATTATAAGAAAGAGGATATACCACTGCTTTCACTGCGTTCAATAGCAGGTACAATAGGCATACTTTGTAACTTTTACGCTGTTGACCACCTTAATATAGCAGACGCTTCTATGTTAAATAAGCTTTCGCCCTTCTTCACTATTATATTTTCCTATCTGTTTTTAAAGGAAAAGCCTAAGCTGATACAAACCGTAGGTGTAATTGTGGCCTTTACAGGCAGTCTGTTTATAATTAAGCCTACTATGGATATAAGTGCGTTTTTGCCTGCCCTTATAGGCTTTACAGGCGGTATGGGTGCAGGTGCAGCATATACGGCAGTGCGTGCCTTAGGCAAGAGAAAGGTAAAGGGGCCTTTAATAGTGTTCTTTTTTTCAGGCTTTTCCTGCCTGGTAACCCTGCCCTATTTATTGTTTGGCTATAGCCCTATGAGCCTTAAACAGCTTTTTATACTGCTTTTGGCAGGACTTGCCGCCTCAGGCGGTCAATTTGGCATTACTGCCGCTTACTCTTATGCACCTGCTAAGGAGATTTCCGTATTTGATTATACCAACATTATATTTGCCGCAATATTGGGATACTTTATGTTTAATCAGATACCTGATGTATATAGCGTTATAGGCTATGTAATTATTTGCGGTATATCTGTTATAATGTTCTTTTGGAATAAGGAGTAATCAATGTAATAGCTGTAATAAGCATAATAAAAGACGTGAGCATTTGCCCACGTCTTTTTATTGTATTGATTATTATTGAAGCTGATTACCCCAAGTCACTGTATTTGTACTTGTTTTAGATGCTTTGGTCAAATTTGATATTTGAACTGTATTTGCCATAACATTTTCACTTGCAAAAGCAGTAACTGTTACCTGAGGTGTTTCATATATCTTTTTCATTTACTTTTCCTCCTTTAAAATCACTGCTCTGAAGATTGACTAAAAGTAACAGTATAAGAGTTATTTACATCTTCAACTTCACAACCGTTATAAAGCACATATGCCTTAGCAGTTACATTTGTTACGTCAGTAGGTATATCCTCAATAAAGTTTACTGTATAAATAGCAGTATCATCACCTATTACTTTATAAACCGTACTATCGCTTACTCTTGTTGTTAATGTATCTCCAACATAGAAGTTAAAGCCAACCTCATTAACATTACTATCTGCTGCTAAAGCATTTGTAATGGTACCTACAATTCTGTGTGCAGGGTTGTTCTGACCTTCATCTGCTACCTCATGTGTAGCAACATAGGTTGCACTCGCATATACAGGTAAATCCTCATATGAAGTATTGTAATATGTATCACTTTCATTTTCTTTTACTAAGAACCAATAATCCTTGGTAGTATCTGTAGTTGTACCTGACCCAACACCGTCTTTTTCAAAGCCATACATATTATCATTGGCTATAGATCTGTTAAGTCTTGTTTCGGCAACAGTATTGGCTGTCGTATAGCCTGTAATAATTATTACATTATCCTCTGACTTTGTATCAGATGAAATCCATGGTCTTGCAAGATTTATTGCATTTGTATCACGTGTTGTACTTGTAGTTATTGTAAGGTTATTCACTGTAAATACAGTTTTGTTTGAACCCTCTGAAGCTCTCGGAGCAAAAAGTCTTGCCTCAATGTTGCTGTTTACAGAAAAAGTACAATTTTCTACAGTTACTTCACCTGAGCCGCATACAACATCCTGGAAACCTCTTATGTTACAGTTTGTAAGTGTGACTGTTGTATCTGCACTATTTGAGCCTGTATAGAAAGTATCTCTTGTTGCAAGAATATCACAATTTGTAAAGGCTGCACCTGCTGTTGCACCACTGTCAGGACCTACTGATACCGCAGGAGCATTTTTCCTTGTTAAGCCTTCGTCCTCAGCAGTATTCTGTATTGTCATATTAGTTGCTTCAAAGCCTGTACCTTTGATACAAAGTGTAGGGTTATGAAAATTAATGTCAATTCCGTCCTTACCTTCATAGTTGTTAGCTGTTAATATAACGTCCGTAGATTGCCCTTGGAATTTAATACCTGGTGCTATACTAAAAAAGTGGACAAAAAACTAAGTCATGTATTATAATAAAAT
>CATZZP010000011.1 GCA_958426775.1 uncultured Bacillota bacterium | reverse complement strand
AGCAGCTGTTGAAACTGCTACGCTGAAAAAAGTCTAACTTTTTGGGGTCACATCATTATAATACACCGTTTTTTTAGTTAGAATAAAGTCTGTAAAGTGAGGCATAAGTACCACCTTTATTAATTAATTCATCATGTGAGCCTATCTCCTGAATACCTTTATCAGACAGTACAACAATACAGTCTGCATTTTTTATTGTTGTAAGACGATGAGCTACAGTAAGGGTGGTTCTCCCTTTAGTAAGCAGCTTCAAGGATTGCTGTACAATTTTTTCGCTTTCGTTATCAAGGGCTGAGGTTGCCTCATCAAGTATTAATATAGGTGGATTTTTCAGAAAAACTCTTGTAATACTTATCCTTTGTTTTTGCCCTCCGGAAAGCTTTACACCACGTTCACCTACATAGGTATCATAGCCTTTAGAAAGCCTGGTTATAAAGTCATCAGCTCCTGCAAGCTTAGCGGCTTGAATAATATCCTCAATAGATGCACCCGGACGACCGTAAGCAATGTTCTCAAGAACTGTACCTGAAAAAAGATATACGTCCTGCTGAACTATACCTATATTTTTCCTTAACGAGGAGAGGGTTAATGTGCGTATATCCTGTTCATCAATAGTTATTTTACCGTTTGTTATATCATAAAAGCGAGGTATAAGACTGCAAAGGGTTGTTTTTCCGCCTCCGGAGCTGCCTACAAAAGCTATATTTTCTCCTGCCTTTATATCAAGGTTAATATTTTCCAAAACATTTTGGGTATTTTCACCGTATCTAAAAGTTACACTTTCAAATCGGATATTTCCTTTTACATTTGCAAGCTCCTTAGCGTTAGGAGCATCTTTTATCTCCTCATTAATATCCATTAATTCAATAAATCTTTCTATACCTGTCATACCTCTTTGAAACTGCTCGGCAAATTCCACTATTCTTTTTACTGTCTGAAGTAAGGTATTAGCAAAAAGAATAAAGGCTGTTAAATTTGCAGCGGTTATTCTTTTGTTTAATATAAATATTCCGCCAAGAAAAACTACGCTGATATACATAATTGCATCAAATGTTCTGACAGTTGCATGAAAGCCGGATAAATATTTATATTGAGATTTTTTTATATCAAAAAACGTTGGTTATTTTTTTCAAATTTATCAGCCTCAATTTTTTCATTAGCAAAGCCTTTAACAACACGTATGCCCAGAAGACTATCCTCAACGCCTGAATTGATTTCACCTATCTGAAATCTGGACATTTTAAAGGCTTTATTCATTTTTGACCTAAAGCCTATGGTACAAATTATCATAAAAGGAATTTGTATGAACATAATAAGTGTGAGAGGTATATTAATCTGTATTAAAACAACAAATGCAATAATTATTTTTAGTGCGGCAATAAAAAACTCCTCGGGACAATGATGAGCAAACTCAGTTACATCAAATAAATCACTTGTTATTCTTGCCATTATCTGACCGATTTTAGTATCGTCGTAGAACTTAAAGCTAAGCTTCTGGAGATGATTAAAAAGGTCGTGTCGCATATTGGTTTCAATAGCAGCATCCATCACATGACCTCGGTTATTCATAAAATACTGAGCAGCTGTATCAATAACACGCAATATCAGATAAATAAACCCTGCTTGAATAATAAAGCTAAAGGTTAAGTTTCCGCTTGATGCTTTATCGGTAATACCGCTTATTATTAGTGGAAGCACCAGTTCACCGACTGAGGAGAAGCCTGCACAGAGTAAATCAAAAATTAAAACTCCTATATGTGGTTTGTAATAAGGTAAAAATCTTTTAATCAGCTTACCTGTACTAATTGAGTGTTGTACAGCTGATACAGAGTTATTATCTGGCATATAAATATCCCTTCAAACTTATAATTTTTTACAAAAATGGCTGTAACATTTTAAAGTAATATGCTACAGCCTTTTAATATTTTTTTATTAAATATCCATACCGTCATTTTCTTTAACGGTGGTTGTGTTAATAAGCTTACGAAGAGCTTTAATATTTGCAATAAGATATTCAAGCTCATGAACAGACATATTTTTTGTAAGACTTGTAAGTGTTGAAAGCTTAGACATACGTGACTTTGACTGGCTTTGATACTTAGGACCGCCAACAGGCTCCTTAAATGTATCACCTAATTCAAGGCTACGTAAATCAACAGTTATAAGTTGATCAAGAGATAAGCTGAATATTTCTGCAATCTTAACAAGATTTTTAATGCTTGTACCCCTCTGACCTCTTTCAATTAAGCCGAGGAAGCCGGGTGCCATGCCGATGATTTCAGCAAGATCTTCGATTGTTAAATTACGTTTTTTACGCTCATAGCGGATGTTAGAACCTATTATTTTTATGTAATGCATTGTACCTAAAGTATCGTTATCATTTTCAAACTTAAGATCCATATACTTTACGCTCCTTTTTAGTTGTTGTTTAGATAGTTATTATACCCCATTTTTTCCAACTTATCTGCTTTTTCAATAACAGAATTATTAAGCTCGTCCTTATATTTAACAACCCTTGCGGAAAGCTCTTTATCAAAAGCAGCCAAAATTTGTACAGCTAACAAACCTGCATTCTTTGCACCGTTGATTGCAACAGTGGCAACAGGTATTCCTCCCGGCATCTGTACAATTGAATAAAGTGAATCCACACCGCTTAATGCCTTTGTTTTAACAGGAACCCCGATAACTGGCAATGTTGTTATAGCCGCTGTCATACCGGGAAGGTGAGCTGCACCTCCTGCACCTGCAATAATAAGCTTCAGACCTCTGTCTGCTGCTGTTTTTGCATATTCATACATTCTATCCGGTGTTCGATGAGCTGACACAATAGTAAGCTCATAGCTTATATTGAAGTCATCAAGTACCTTTGCGGCTTCAGACATTACCGGTAAATCAGAATCACTGCCCATTATTATACCCACATCTGCCATGATATCACCTCCTGGTTAAATTGCTTATTCCGTTGTAACGGAAATAAAGTTGTAAGCCTTTTCAGCTAAAGCCTGTGCTTCGTCTATAGAGTCGGCACAAACTGTAATATGCCCCATTTTACGATGAGGCTTTGTGGTGGATTTGCCATAAATATGCACATTTACGCCCTTAAGTGACAGAGCGTCATATAAACCGCATACTCTGGTTTTTCCTTCCTTTCCCTCTATGCCAAGCAGATTTACCATTACGGTTGGTTTAATAAGTGAAGTATCACCTAAAGGTAAACCTGTTATAGCCCTGATATGGTTTTCAAACTGGCTTGTTACACAACCCTCAATTGTGTAATGACCCGAATTATGGGGACGTGGTGCAACTTCATTTACAAGCACCTGCATATCCTTTGTAACAAACATTTCAACACAAAACATACCAATACCGTCAAACACTTCCATAACACGCTTAGCTACTTCCATTGCTTTTTTATTAGCTTCTGCTGTTATGTTTGCGGGTACTAAGGTTTCGTGTAAGATACTGTTTATGTGTCTGTTATCACCTACAGGATAAACCGCAATATCTCCGTTTAAACCACGACAAGCCAGAACGGAAGTTTCCATACAGAAATCAACAAGCCTTTCAGCCATAAGAGGAATACTTCCGTTACCGAGAAGCTTATAAGCCTCTTCTACACAAGTTGCATCTTTTACAAGAGCATTGCCTTTACCATCATATCCACCTGTACATGCTTTAAGCATATAAGGATAAGAAAATTCATTACCTGCCCTATACATATCATCCTGTGAGCTGATTTGCATAAAATCAGGTACAGGTAAGCCATCCTCTTTTAAAAGCTGCTTCTGTGTGTATTTATTTTGTATGATACTAAGGCTTTTTGCTGTAGGATAAATCTTGTAGCCTTCATTTTCCAACTCGGTAAGGGTTCGGGCATCAATATGCTCAAACTCATAGGTTACAACATCACATTCCTTAGCAAGCTGCCTTATTGCATCCTTATTATTAAAATCAGCAACAATATGCTTGTCGCTGATACTGTGTGCAGGACAATCTGATGTAGGATCTAAAATAGTAATATTGAAAGAAAGCTTTTTAGCCTCTTCAATCATCATTTTACCCAACTGTCCTCCACCTATAATTCCTATGCGGATACCTAAATAATCCTTGTCCAATTTAATTAGTCCTCCATATACAATAATTGTAATTATATGGTATAATGTAGATAAAAAATATAGTGTATCTACATAGTTATCGATTATTTCTTATACTAATTTATATTAACATATTAACATATTTTTTGCAAGCAGATTTATTTAAAATGTAAATTAATATAAACTTTTTGTTGATTTATAATCAATAATTAAAGGTTGTTGTTAATACAAAATTGTGCTATAATATAATTTAAGCTTTAATAAGAAGGACGTGAGAAAATGGCTGAGCAGAAGAAAAAAACTGCCCCAGTTAAAAATAAAGATACTTCAAAAAACAAAACTAAAACTGCCTCATCAAAAAATAAAAAAACAGCAAATAAAGCCAATACAAGATATGAAGGTGTGCGTAAGGAAGTTGTTATGCTTATTATGTTAGGCATAGCTATTCTTTTGTTTGCTTTTTTAATAAGCGGCAGTACACAGGAATCGGGTATTGCAGGTCAGGCAGCTGTATTTGTGCTGTATGGTATTTTTGGTGTGGGGGCATGGATTTTGCCTCTTGCACTTATTGTATGTGCAATATATCTTGCTTCGGAAAAAGATATGGGTATCTTTAAAATAAGAATGGCATTATCATCTGTTTTATTTTTGGATATTCTGGCATTTATACAAAGCCTCAGCGGTGCTGAAAAATATAGTGATATGGGTATATCCGCAATTATTTCTCTTGCATTCAGAAGCGGCTCAAGCACCAACGGAGGACTGATAGGTACACTGATATATTATGGGTTTTATAAAATGGTGGGCAACATAGGCTGTTATATCATTTTCACCTTACTTGCAATTATCCTTACAATGCTTATAAGCGGGGGTTCTTTTATAAATTTTGTACGTAAAACAGCGGCTTCTGCAAAGGATATAAAGGACAGGTATTTTAGATACTATTATGAGGACGAGGATTGCTACCAGGAGGATTATATTGAGGAGGATATAGAAGAGCCTGTCGATATACAACCGCCTAAAAGAAGAAAGCGTAATCCTGTAGTTAAGGACGTTGAAGTAACTTCCCATAAGACAAAGCCTCTTACTATGGATATTAAAAAGGTTGAAAAGAGAGACCACAAAATAAGTCTTATAACCGAGGAACTAATGGAAAGTAAAAATGCAGAGGTTACAAACGATGATGATTTAAGCGGTATTATAAATATTTTTGAACGTTACAATGATAAACACAATACACAGGGAAAAAATAACAATACACAAAATAATGATGATTTATCTGCGGAAAATACAGAAGGAACTCTTCCTGTTTATGAAATAAACCAAACATCCGACGAAAATATCATTAATTCTAATGAGGATGTATTAATAGATGTAGATACTCAGCAAAATATTGAAATTGATAAAGAGGATGTACCTCCTTGGGAGGATTGCGGGTCGCCTGAGGATGAGCCGGAAATTATTAAGGCGGGCGAAATAAAGCTTGTAGATAAGCTTAATGTAGATAAGCGTAAAACAGAATATAAATTTCCTAAGCTTGAATTTTTGGGTAAGCCTAAGGGAAAATCACCTGAAAAAACTAAAGAAGAAATATATAAGAAATCCCGCAAGCTGGAGGAAACTCTCGCTGTTTTCAAGGTTGAAGCTAAGGTAAATAATATCAGTATAGGTCCTACTGTTACAAGGTATGAGCTTACGCCAAGTACAGGTACAAAGGTTAGTGCTGTTACCAATCTTGAAAATGATATTAAGTTTTCAATGGCGGCTGAAAGTATCATTATTGAAGCACCCATCCCGGGTAAAAGTGCAATCGGTATAGAAATACCTAACGATACGAGGGAAAGTGTGTATTTTAGTGAGGTACTGAGAAGTGAGCAATTTCAGAAATTTAAGTCAAAAATTTCTTTTGGTTTAGGTAAGGATATAACAGGCAGTGTTGTAGTTGCTGACCTTGCAAAGATGCCGCACTTGCTTGTTGCAGGTACAACAGGCTCAGGTAAAAGTGTATGTATTAACACTCTTATTATGAGTATTTTATATAAGGCTACTCCTGATGAGGTTAAAATGATAATGGTTGACCCTAAAATGGTTGAGCTTAGCGTTTATAACGGTATACCTCATTTGCTGTTGCCTGTTGTTACAGAACCTGAAAAGGCGGTTGGTGCTTTAAACTGGGCAGTTATTGAAATGGAAAGACGTTACAAACTGCTTGCAACTACAGGTACACGTAATCTTGAAGGTTACAATCAAAAGGTTTCTCGGGAGGAAAGATTAAGCCAGATAGTAATTATAATAGACGAGCTTGCAGACCTTATGATGGTTGTGGGCAAAGAGGTGGAAACCTCAATTTGTCGTCTTGCTCAAAAGGCAAGGGCAGCAGGTATGCATCTTGTACTTGCAACACAAAGACCATCAGCAGATGTTCTTACGGGTCTTATCAGGTCTAATGTACCTTCACGAATTGCCTTTAAGGTATCAGGCTCCATGGATTCAAGAATTATACTTGATTCAACAGGTGCAGAGAAGCTTTTAGGTAAGGGTGATATGCTCTTTAAAACAGCGGATATGGCAAAGGCTATGCGTATACAGGGTGCCTTTATAACCGATGAAGAGGTTGAAAAGGTAGTCAGCTATATAGGTACAGATAATCCTAATTATGATGAGTCAATTATTAATGAAATAACTAAAGCAAGTATTACTATTACCGATGTTGCTGACGGTGGTGACGATGATCCCATGACAGAGGAGGTTCTTGAATGGATAGTCGCTAATCCCAAGTGTGCATCGGCAGGCAAGGTACAGAGGCATTTTCGAATTGGCTTTAACAGAGCTTCAAGAATTATTGAAACTTTGGAGGAAAGAGGAATTTTAGGACCGGTAAACGGTAGTCAGCCAAGAGAAGTATTGATGGATAAGTACGAGCTTAGAGAGCGTAAAGAAAGATATGATTTCTTTGATTAAAAAAGATAAAAATTTTAACTTGATTTAATCGTAAATAGTGGTATTATTATATTTAATACATTGTTTTTATCATGGAGGTTAAACTATGAAGATCGACATTGAAATTGCACAGGAATTTGTGCTTGAACCTATAATAAATGTGGCAGAAAGATTTGGAATTGACAGTGATGACTTAGAGCTTTACGGCAAGTATAAGGCAAAGCTTTCAGATGAGCTTTACGAAAAGACTAAGTCTAACAAGGATGCAAAGCTTGTTCTTGTAACCGCAATTAATCCAACACCTGCAGGTGAGGGTAAAACAACCACAACCATAGGGCTTGCAGAGGGACTTAACCGTATTGGCGTTAAAACTCTTGTGGCACTTCGTGAACCATCATTAGGTCCATGTATGGGTGTTAAGGGCGGTGCAACAGGCGGTGGCTATGCTCAGGTTGTACCTATGGAGGACATTAATTTACATTTTACAGGTGATATTCATGCAATGACAACCGCTAATAACCTGCTTTCCTCAATGATAGATAATCATATTCATCAGGGGAATGCTCTGGATATTGACACAAACAATATTACATGGAAAAGAGTTGTCGACTTAAATGACCGCACCTTGCGTGATGTTGTTGTAGGTTTGGGCGATAAAAACGGTGTTGTAAGGGAAGACGGCTTTATGATTACCGTAGCCTCTGAAATTATGGCTATTGTTTGTCTTGCAGAAAATATTAAGGATTTAAAGGAAAAGCTGGGTAAAATAATTATCGGCTATAATAGGTCAGGCGAGCCTGTAACAGCTAAGGACTTAAAGGCTGACGGTGCTATGACAGCACTTTTAAAGGATGCAATTAAGCCTAATATGGTACAGACACTTGAACATACTCCTGCTATTATTCATGGCGGTCCTTTTGCCAATATCGCTCACGGCTGTAACTCAATTAAGGCAACTAAAATGGCTATGAAGCTTGCAGATGTTGTAATTACCGAGGCTGGCTTTGGTGCTGATTTAGGTGCTGAGAAGTTTTTTGATATTAAGTGCCGTAAAGCAGGCTTAAAGCCTGATGCAGTTGTGCTTGTTGCAACAGTAAGAGCTCTTAAATATAATGGCGGTGTACCTAAGTCGGAGCTTTCTCAGCCTGACCTTGAGGCTGTAAAGAAGGGTTTTGTAAACCTTGAAAAGCATATCGAGAACCTCCAAAAGTATGGTGTACCTGTAGTAGTTACCCTTAATAACTTTATTACAGACACTAAGGAAGAGGTCGACTTTATCCGTTATAAGTGTGAGGATATGGGTGCTGATTTTGCTCTTTCTGAGGTTTGGGCAAAAGGCGGCGAAGGGGGTGTAGAGCTTGCTAAAAAGGTTATTAATGTATTGGAAACCAAAGAAAGCACCTTTAAGCCCATTTATGATGAAAATGACAGCATAGTAAATAAAATTACAACAATCTGTAAGGAAATCTACGGTGCAAGTGATGTTGAGTTCTTGCCTAAGGTAAAAAAACAGATTGAAAGACTGGAAGAGCTTAATCTTGATACAATGCCTGTTTGTATAGCGAAAACCCAATATTCCTTAAGTGATAATCCTAAGCTTTTAGGCAGACCTGAGGGCTTTACCGTAACAATCAAAGAGGTGAGAGTAAGTGCGGGTGCAGGCTTTATAGTAGCTCTTGCAGGTGATATAATGACAATGCCGGGCTTACCAAGGGTGCCTGCGGCTGAAAATATTGACGTTGATGAAAACGGCAAAATTAAAGGTTTATTCTAATTTTAAATTAAGTAGGTGTTTATATGAAAATAAAAGGAATAGTTGCATTTTTGTTAAGTGGTTGTATGCTTTTCTCTACTATAGCCTTAATCGGCTGTTCTGATAAAAACACGGAAGTTGAGGAAATAGCAGAAGCAAGACAGTATTACGGCAACACAACAGGTAATATTTCTAATCTGGGTGGCGTGGCAGAGCATAACGACATTGTTTACTATCAAAACAGTGAAGATAACCTGTCAATTTACAGTAAAAGCGGAGATAGTGAGCCTGTTAAACTCAATAATTGCCAAAGCTATTTTATAAATGTAACAGATGAATATATTTTCTATGCAAATGCAGATGATGATTATCATATTTATAAAATGAAGCTTGATGGTAATGATAATACAAAGCTTAATGATGATATGAGTTATTATGTAAATGTATATAACGGCGTTATATATTACTCTAACTGGAGTGACGGCAATAAAATTTACAGTATGAATTTTGACGGCAGTGAAAATAAAGTTTTAAACAGTGACCAGTCTTATTATGTCACTGTAGATGACGGTAAAATTTATTACTCCAATTGGAGCGACGGTGCAAAGCTTTACAGTATGGATATTAACGGCGAAAACAAGTTAAAATTAACCGATACAGGCAGCTGGTATGTAGTGCCTTACGGTGAATGGGTATATTATTCTCAGTGGACAAAAGACACTAATGAGCAATCAAGCGAGGAAGATCCCGAGGATAAATATTTATGTCGCATAAAAAAGGATGGTTCTGATTTAGAAGTGCTTAATAAAGTACCTTGCGGTGATATAAATGTATATGAAAACAAGGTTTATTTTACAAACTGGCTGGAAAATAATATTTATACCATGAATACAGATGGCTCTGACATTAAAAAACTGACTGATATATACGGCACATACTTAAATATAGCAGACAATATGCTTTATTATGTAGAATTTGATGATAACTATAACGCTGTAATAAATAAAATGGAAATTGAATGAGGAAAAAAATATGGCAAATATAATTGACGGAAAAAAAATATCTCTTGAAATTAAAGATGAAGTTAAGGCTAGGGTTGAAGCTGTAAAAGCAAAGGGCATTGAGCCTTGTCTTGCAGTTATACTTGTAGGCGATAACCCGGCAAGTCAGGTTTATGTAAGAAATAAGAAAAAAGCTTGTGAATACTGTGGCATTAAATCTCTCAGCTATGAGTTACCTGAATCTACAACTGAAGAGGAACTGTTGGATTTAGTAAATCAGCTTAATATGGACAAAAGCTGTAACGGAATACTTGTACAGTTACCATTACCTAAGCACATTGATGAAGAGAAAATACTTCTTGCAATTAAGCCTGAAAAGGACGTTGACGGCTTCCACCCATATAATGTCGGCTTATTAAGCATTGGAAAGGCTGATTTAAAGGCTTGTACTCCTGCAGGCTGTATTGAGCTTATTAAAAGAAGCGGTGTTGACATTGCAGGCAAAAGCTGTGTTGTTGTAGGCAGAAGTAATATAGTGGGTAAACCTGTAGGTATGCTTTTGCTAACAGAAAACGGTACTGTAACAACCTGCCATTCAAAAACGAAAAATATGGCAGAGCTTTGCAGTCAGGCGGATATTTTAGTTGTTGCAATAGGTAAGGAAAAGTTTATTAAGGCTGATATGGTTAAAGAGGGTGCCGTTGTAATTGATGTAGGCATTAATCGTATGGAAAACGGCAAACTTTGCGGTGATGTGGACTATGAGCAGGTTGAGAAAAAGGCAGGTTATATTACTCCTGTTCCCGGCGGTGTGGGTCCTATGACAATAGCTATGCTTATGAATAATTGTCTTATAGCTTGCGAAAAACAAAATTCATAATTTCATTAAAGGATTGTTGCTTAAAACAACAGTCCTTTTTTATTTCTAATTGAAATTTAATATTTATCTTATAAATTCATAATAAAACTGATATAAAATAAGCATATCAACTAAGATGGAGGTTAAATAATGAAAAGAAAATATATATGTACAATATTAGCTGTTATGTTTTCTTTCGGCAGTATATCGGTATACGGTGCCGAAAGCAACACGGTTACTGAGGAACAGGCAGATGACGGAGTATTGACAGTAGACGAGGCAGTAACAAAGGCCATCGAATATAGCCGTAACCTAAAAAATCTTTATGAAAACAATGAGATAAATGAGCTTAACGCAGATGATACAAGAACATCTCTTGTTAACTCAAGCGAATATGTACAGCTTACAAACCTTAACGTAGAGCTTAAAAATCTGATGAATAGCTTAAACAATTACGATGAAAACGTAAGTGTTGAAAAGGAGAAAATAAGGTTAAACGTAATTGAGCTTTTTGCCGCAATTATAGATGCAGAAAATGCTGTAGAACTTTATGATAAAGAGTTGGAGTTAAATGAGCGTGATTTAAAAATAGCAGAGGTAAAAAATAGTTTGGGCTTATTAAGCCAAAGTGACTACAATGCCCTTTTGGTGGAAAATCAAAAAACCGAAAGTTCTAAGCAAAGTCTTGAGTTTGCTTTAAATAATGCATATACATCTCTAAATCAAATTCTGGGTGAAGATTTAAGCACAAAGTATGAGGTTTCTCTGGATATTGAATATACACCTTTAGGCGAAACTGATCTTGAATATACAATTTCAAAGGCTCTTTCATCAACACAAACAATTAAGGAAAAGGAGGAGTCGGCAGAAATTGCTCGCTATCAGCTTGATGTATATTCGTTAGAATACAGCGGAGGTTATAAAGAAAGCAAACAAAATAGTTACGCACAAGCAACACGAGATCTTGAAGACGCCAAAACTCAAATGGAGTCCGATATAAGAACCCTATACAACAGCATCCAAACTGCCGAAACAGATTATACTAATAACCTTGCTGCTCTTGAGCAAAGCAAGGAAGAGCTTGAAGTTATGTCGGTTAAGCTGAAGCTGGGAAAGATAACACAGCTTGAGTATGATAAGGCGGCATACGAAGTAGAAAAGCTTGAAAATGAAATAAGCCAAAGCATATATTCACATTATATTCTTGTAAGCAAATATAATAATCCCGATTTAATTTAAAAAAAGGTTCTTTGTCAGCGACGTTGTTTGACAAAGAACCTTTAAAATTTTATTGGGAGTCTGTTTTATTTTTGGGGCGAGGGATAAACCTGCTTACAATGGATTTTTTATTTTGTTTTTTTATATAGAAATAACCAAAGACTGAAAACACCAGGGCACCTATAAAGTTTACAAACAGGTCGCTCATAGTGTCAATAAGTCCTATATCAAGATATCCGCCTATATTAAGGCTCTGTCCTTGTACAATTACCTCGGTAATATTGTTAATATGTACAGGAATATTTTTGTTTTGGGGGTCAAGCAGGACAGAGGAAATATTGTGTATAACCGTATCCTTTTGTGTATCACAGGCAAACAGTCGGTCAATACCAAACTCTCCGAATTCCCACAAAACGCCGATGGTCATAGAAAAACAAAATGCAGTAATAACAGTAAAAAATGGGGATAACTTAAACATAAGCTTATCGCTCCTGTTAAACAAATCAACTAAGGATAAGCCTATTGCCGCACAAAGAAAACCGTTTATTGTGTGGAGAATAGTATCCCAAAAAGGGAATATCATATAGAACTCCTGTATTTCTCCCAAAATTTCTGCCGCAAAAACAAAAATTAAAATAATAATTTCCAACAAAGTAGGAAATTCCACCTTAAAGGTAACTTGCACAAGGCTTGGCATTATTAACAGCACAAGTGTCAGTATGCACAAAAAGGCACTTTCATAATTATGGTTTAAAAGCTGAAATACAAAGGTTATAACTACCAGTGTACGCAAAACTATATACACTATAAATGAGCTTTTATGCTCTCTTACCTCAGCGTATATATCATTTAACAGTTTTTTCAGGGTATTCAATTTTATTACCCTCCTTTAGTTTTACTCGTTATCCAGCTTAAGTACGCTCATAAACGCAGCCTGAGGTACGGTTACGCTACCAATCTGACGCATACGTTTTTTACCCTCTTTTTGTTTTTCAAGCAGCTTTTTCTTACGGGTAATATCGCCGCCGTAGCATTTTGCAAGTACGTCCTTACGTACTGCGGAAATGGTAGTACGTGCGATAATTTTATTACCGATTGCCGCTTGGATAGGTATTTCAAACTGATGACGAGGTATTTCCGCTTTAAGCTTTTCAGCCATTTTTCTGCCCTTCTCCTGAGCAGAATCCTCATGAACAATAAAGCTTAAGGCATCTACAACCTCTCTGTTTACAAGCATATCAAGTTTAACAAGCTTTGATTCCTGATAACCTACAAGCTCGTAGTCAAAGGAAGCATAGCCTCGTGAACGGGATTTTAATACATCAAAGAAGTCATAAATAATTTCGTTAAGCGGAAGCTTGTAGGTAAGCAATACCCTGGTTTCTTCAATATATTCCATACCAATGTATTCCCCTCGTCTTTGTTGACAAAGCTCCATAATAGTACCCACATATTCGCTTGGAAGAATAATTTCAGCCTTAACAACAGGTTCCTCCATTTTAACAATAGTGGTTACATCAGGTAAGTCTGACGGGTTAGACAGGTTAATTACATCTCCGTTTGTAAGATAAACCTTGTATATAACGCTGGGGGCAGTGGTGACAAGGTCGAGATTGTACTCTCTTTCAAGTCTTTCCTGTATAATTTCAAGATGTAAAAGACCCAGGAAGCCGCAACGGAAGCCAAAGCCCAAGGCAATAGATGTTTCAGGGTCAAAGGTAAGGGCGGCATCGTTAATCTGAAGCTTCTCAAGTGCATCTCTTAAATCAGGATATTTTGAACCGTCAGCAGGGAAAATACCACAGTAAACCATGGAGTTTACTTTTTTGTAGCCGGGTAATGGTTCTGCAACAGGGTTATCGGCAAGGGTAACCGTATCACCTATACGTGTATCACGCACATTTTTAATGCTTGCAGTAAGGTAGCCTACATCGCCTGCCTGAAGCATATCAACGGGAATAAATCGACCGGGACCGAAAGCACCTACCTCAACAACCTCAAATTCCTTTTGGGTTGCCATAAAGCGAACCTTATCCCCCGCTTTAAGCTTACCGTCGAATATACGCATAAATACAATTACACCACGATAGCTGTCATAAACGCTGTCAAAAATAAGTGCCTTTAAGGGAGCATTTTCATCTCCGTTAGGTGCAGGAATATCGCTTATAATATGCTTAAATACATCATCAATATTTATATCTGCCTTTGCTGAAATAAGAGGTGCCTGTGAGGCATCAAGACCGATTACATCTTCAATTTCGTGTTTAACACGGTCAGGTTCGGCAGAGGGCAGGTCAATTTTGTTAATTACAGGCAATACCTCCAAATCATTATCCAAAGCAAGGTAAACATTTGCAAGAGTCTGTGCCTCAACACCCTGTGCCGCATCAACTACAAGCACGGCACCGTCACAGGCTGCAAGAGCTCTTGAAACCTCGTAGTTAAAGTCTACGTGTCCCGGAGTATCAATAAGATTAAGGGTATACTCTTCTCCATCCTCTGCCTTATGGATAAGGCGGACAGCCTGAGCCTTAATTGTAATACCTCTTTCACGCTCTAAATCCATATTGTCAAGCACCTGCTCCTGCATTTCACGCTCTGTAAGCAAACCTGATTTTTGTATAAGCCTGTCTGCGAGAGTACTTTTACCATGGTCAATATGAGCAATTATGCTGAAATTTCTGATTTTGGACTGTCTGTCTAAACTCATTTATACATCTTTCTCCTTCTAAAAACCTAAAACATGCCTACCATTATAGCACATTTTTTTGTAAATTAAAAGCTTTTTATTTTAGTTAGTAATATTTTCTGACAGCACTTTTTCCAAGCTGTTTTATAAGCTTAAAAAGGTCATTTAAAATAAGCATACGCAAGCCTAAATCTCCTGAAAGCTCTTCACTTGAATGGGCAGGGTTTTTGTGCATACCGATAAATAAATTAAGATGAGTACAATCCTCTATAAGTAGCTTTGCAAGCAGACTTGCAGCATTATTTCCCTTAGGCAATGCTCCGGTACTTCTGTAATTTTTAAGTAAGTCAACAGTACGCTTCAAGGTTAAAACTCCCTCCGTTACAAGGTCGATACCTTCAAGAGTTGCTGTGGGAGGTATTTGAGGGTCAATATAATTGATTGAAGGCATAAGCTCCTTGTTCATTACCCTTGCGGCAATTTTTGCTGAGCTTCCTCCGCAAATTACTTTTTTGCCCTCACCTGCTAAAAAATCTTTTACAATCTTTTCATCGTCCTTAGGGTTTACAGGAGGTCCGCTGAAAAGATTAACAATTTTAACCTGCTCTACTTTTACTATGGCAACGGTAGTATCATCACCCGGTTTATTCTGATAAAGAGAATTACATTTACGACACAATAACTCCGCCGTTTTATTTGCATTTAAATTTGCTGTATGCTCTGCTACATATTTGCTTGCGTTGTCTATGCCCCAACCTAAGGGATATGCTTTGCCGAGACCTGAATATATTACTCCGTCTGTTACAAGCATAAGTAAATCTTCACTTTGTACCTTAAAATGGGATTGACGAACATTATGTCCGCATATGCTTCTGTTTTCATAATCGATAGGCATCAGACTTCCGTTACGTATAAATACACAAGAGGGTGAATCAAATTCAGTTAAGCATACATTACCATCGTTTGTTATCTTTAATATGGAAAAAGTAGAATAAGCCACCTTACGTATCTGACATATGGGCAGGGTATTAACCACGGTTTCAACGGTATCTTCAAGAGTTGCTCCGCCTATCATCATTGTTGATATTATTTTGCCTGTTATAGTAGATAATATGTTTGCTTTTACTCCGCTGCCAAGTCCGTCTGATAAAACAACAATAACACTCTCGTTGTTTCTTGCTATTTCCACATGGTCACCGCAAAGCTCTTCTTTGTATTTTGTTAAACTGCAATAGGCTGCATCAATATATAAATCATTCATTGTTATGCATCTCCTCAGCGGCAATCAAGTTTTTAAGCTTGCTAAGAACAACCTTTGTTTCGGCAGTAGTTTCACCTAAAAGTCCTGCAATTTCCTGAGCAACAAACATTTGCTTATCAATAACCTTTTGTGCAAGCTCCAGGGACTGCATTTTTTTGTCATAAGCTTTTTTACGGCTTTCTTCCTCATCTGTTATATCTTTTATAGTGGCAATAGCCAGATTATGCTCCGGGGAGTATAATATCGTCTGCTCTGTTATAAGTCCTAAATCCTCGTAGCATACAGTTTTATCAAAAATACCGGTCTTGGTTTCAAACACTTTACGGAAGTTGCTGTCGTCTATAAGGTCACTTATAGGCTTACCTATAACGGTGCGTCTTGCAACTCTGAATATACGCTGAGCAGCAACATTAAACTCCTTTATAAGCATAGCAGAATCAACTGCAATTATCATATTAGGTGTAAGAGTTAAAACGGTATTTGACAAGGTCTGATTAATGTTAAGCAAATACGGCATACACATATGTACATCCGCCTTGTGGTGATAAACGGCAATTGCCTTTTCCCTACAGGTAGGATAACCGCAGATACCGCAATCAAGCTCTTGTGCCTTTGTATACTTACCCATTTGAGCCAGTATAGATTTAATAATATTTTCGGTTGGTTGAGTTTCACTGTAGGGGTCGGCTTGCGGGGTTGCACCTATGTTGGCAATAATACAGCTTCTGGCAGGCTTTGCTGTATCAGCATATTTTTTTACCTTGATTAATTTTTCGTATCGCCCTGTTTTGTTAGTTGCAAAAGGACCGCTTATACAAGCTCCTTCGCAAGCCCATATTTCAGCAAATACATTTGATACAGCCCCGTTCTGAAGCTCGTCAAGCATTTTCTTTGCATTATTAAGTCCGCTTGCGGAAAGGAGGTTATAGCCACCTGCGGCATCAGTACCCTCATACTCATCAAAGATATTGATTATATCCTTGGTTATACCGCCTTGTATAGGGTAAATACGGGAGTATCCGCTTATTTCATCAAAAGGCTCTTCCTCAAGGTCATCAAAGCTTATATTTTCCTCTGATAACCATGCATTAAGCTGGTTGTAGACAATACCTCCGTCAAGATAAGGGCTGTCCTCACATTCCTTCAGAGCAGACAGACACGGACCAATATAAATAACCTTAGTATTTTCGCCGTATTTAGCCTTAATAAGCTTTCCGTGAGCCTCAAGGGGTGTCATAATAGGAGCAAGATATGGTACTAAATCAGGGTAATATTTTTTTATAAAAAGATTTATGGTAGGACAGGCTGATGAAATTATGGTTTTACCCTTGGCTAACAGTATAAGACGACGGTACTCCTCTGTTACGCAAGCACCTGCTACAGAGCTTTCTTCTACATAATCAAAACCCAGTTTGCGTAATGCAGAGGAAAGCTTAAAGGCATTTTTGGGGTAGTTGGCAACAAAGTCGGAGGACAGACTTGCACACACCTTAATTCCATTTGCTTTTATCATACTTTTTATGTAATCATAATCATTGTCAAGCTTTTTACCGCCTCTGGGACAGGTTGTAATGCATTTGCCGCATAAAATACAGCCTTCGTCAATTACATCAACCAAATCTCCCTTATAGCTTATGGATTTAACAAGGCAGTTTTTTATACATTTGTAGCAATTTTTACAATTAGTGCGTCTTACCCTGATAAATTTCATCAAAATACCCCCTGAATAAAAGTATTAATTCTTATCCCTATCTCTTAAAAGCATACCAAGCTCATTCATAAAGCTGTCAATATCCTTAAACTGTTTGTAAACAGAGGCGAAGCGAACATAAGCTACCTCATCCACATTTTTTAACTTCTCCATAACCATTTCGCCAAGCTCTTTGCTGGGAATTTCTCTACGCATAGAGTTAAAGATGCTGTTTTCAATTTCGGTAACCATTTGCTCTATTTGTTCAATTGAAACAGGACGCTTGTTACAACTCATTAATATACCCTTCATAAGCTTGTTTCTGTCAAAAACCTCTCTTTCGTTGTTGCTTTTTATAACAGAAAGAGGTAAGCTGTCAATACGCTCATAGGTAGTAAAGCGTTGCTTGCATTTTTCACAATAGCGACGGCGACGTATAGCAGACTGCTCGTCCATAGTCCTTGTATCAATTACCTTTGTATCCGTATTACCGCAAAAGGGACATTTCATAAATAATACCTCCAAAATATAATAAATTATACCTATATTATAATATATATTCAACCTTTTAACAATGATAAAATTGTTGTAGAAATAAGTTATTATATAGTGTATAATATAAAGAAATAAAAAAGGAGGCGAGTATATGTGTAATCCCAAAAGTTCAAATAAGTTTATGATGTTTTTTTTGCTGTATAATCCGGTTGCGGTAGTTATATTAATGGTAGCAAATATAATTCTTTCTGCAAAAGGCTGGGACGAGAACGGCATAATGCAGTTTTCACTGATAGCTCAGGATTTTGTTTTGTTTATAGTTCCTATGGCTTTTTATCTTATTATTACCGGAAAAACCTTAGGTGAAGTAGTTCCTATGAAAAAATTGTCCTTTAAAAATGCCATATATGTTATAATTATTACTTACCTTGCCATGCCTACAATTATGGTAATTTCTTCAGTTACAAGTTTGTTTGTAAGTGCTGAGGTAAGTAATTCCTTCAAAGACATTATGCTGGAGCTGCCTTGGTGGGTATCTGTAATTTCCATTGCCGTTTTACCTTCTGTATGTGAGGAGTTTATGTTCAGGGGATATATTTTAACCGGTTATAAAAAGGCAGGCTTTTTAAAGGCTGCACTGGTTTCTGCACTGTTTTTCGGTATGATGCATCTTGATTTGTATCAATTACCTTACGCAACCTTTGCAGGTGTATTATTTGCAAGCTTTGTATTTTACACAGGCTCAATTTATTCATCGGTTCTTGCACATTTTATTATAAACGGTTCACAGACAATATCGTTTTTAATTGCTACAAACTTGTTGCCTAAAGAGGAGGTAGAGGCAATTCTTTCAGAAACGGCTACAATGGAAAACATGATATCAAGCTTATATAGCAGTATTATATCAATGGTTATAAGCCTACCGTTTTTAATATATTTTATACGAAGGTTTGTTAAAAGAAACAGAGCTGTTTATATTGAATATTGTACGGGCGGTTATGTTACAGAGGAGTTATCCCTTGAAAGTACAAGACCCAAAGAAAAGTGCTTTGATAAATTTTTTGTTTTATCAATTGTTTTTTTCATTATTAATCTGATTATATTTAAGTAAATGTATTGTTAAACACATTGTGATAAATATTTTAGGAGGAATTTTAATGAACGATTTTATTTTCAGCTATCCCATGAAGGTATACTTTGGTAAGGGTATGGCAAAAAAGGCTATTCCGACAGAGCTTAAAAATTATAAAAATATAATGCTGGCATACGGTTGCGGTTCCGTTAAGAAAAATGGGATTTACAATGAAATTCTTGACCTTATTAAGGATAAAAATATAACTGAATTCAGCGGCATTATGTCCAATCCCACTTATGCAAAGGTACAGGAGGGAGCAAGGCTGGCAAGGGAAAATAATGTAGAGTTTATATTAGCAGTTGGCGGTGGCTCCGTAATTGACTGTTGTAAGGTTGTTGCGGCACAGGCAGTTACCGATGAGGATATGTGGGAAATGATTTATGATAAAGGTAATGTACCTGAAAATGCCCTTAAATTAGGTGCTGTAGTTACCGCATCGGGAACAGGTGCCGAAATGAACGCAGGTGCGGTGATAACAAATGAAGATAGAAAAATAAAAGCAGGCTTGTTTTCGGCTTTTCCTGACTTTTCGGTTCTTGACCCGTATTATACATTAACAGTACCCTTTAAACAGGTTATGTCAGGTGCTGTTGATACATTAAGCCATTGTATGGAAACCTATTTCGGTACGCCGAGGGAAACCTTTATTTCAGACGAAATAAATGAAGCTGTTATGATAAATACAATTAAAAATATGAGAGCTTTAGTTAAAAACCCTCAGGATATAGAGGCAAGAAGTGAGCTTATGTGGGACTCTGCCATGGCAGAAAACGGTCTTTTAAAGCTGGGTAAGGTAACAGCTTTTCAGGCTCATCAGATTGAACATCAGTTAGGTGCTTATACAGATTGCAATCATGGTGAGGGACTTGCCGTAATTCACCCTGTATTATACAGGCATATTTATTTAGGCGGAATTGATAAATTTGCACGCTTTGCCAAGGTTGTATGGGGTGTAGATGAAGGTGATAAGTCTGCTGAAGAAGTGGCAAGGGAAGGTGTTGAAAAGCTTGCTGAATTTATTAAAGAGGTCGGTTTACCTACAAGCCTCAGAAGCATGGGCATTACCGATAAAGCTTGCTTTAAAGCTGTAGCCGACTCAACTAATATTAAGGAAATTTGCGGTAAAAGGCTTACAAGTGACGAAATATTTGAAATTTTGGAGGAATGTTTTTAATTAAACGCAAAATCACCCTGAGTTTATAGGCTCAGGGTGTAATTTTTTATCTTATGGCATCCTTCATAGATTTTACATATTCACCAATATACCTTGGAGCATTTTCCTTATACTCCTCTAATTTTTTTACTATTGCAGAGCCAACAATAACACCGTCTGCAATATCAGCCATATTCTTAGCCTGCTCAGGAGTAGAAATGCCGAAGCCGATTGCAAAAGGTACATCTGTATTTTGTCTTATAGTTTCCGCAATAGATGAAAGCTCAGTATTAATTTCATCTCTTGCACCTGTAACACCAAGGCTTGATACCAGATATATAAAGCCTTCTGCTTCCTTAGCAATCATAGCAACACGATTTTTTGAGGTAGGTGCAATAAGTGAAATTAAATCAACACCATATTTACGGCAGACAGGTAAAAACTCATCTTTTTCCTCATAGGGCAAATCAGGTAAGATAATTCCGTCAACCTCAAGCTCTTCACAGATTGACATAAATTTTTCAGCACCATAAGAAAATACTACATTTGCATAGGTCATAAATACAAAGGGAGTTTTAACATCTTTTCGTAAATCCCTTACAAGCTCAAAAACCTTGTCTGTTGTAACTCCGTTTTTTAATGCCCTTACACTTGCCGCTTCTATTACAGGACCTTCAGCTGTAGGGTCAGAGAAGGGTATACCAAGCTCAATAAGGTCGGCACCGTTATCTACAGCGGCACGCACGGCAGAGGCTGTGGTTTCTAAATCAGGGTCACCACAGGTAATAAAGGCGATAAAAGCCTTACCATTTTCAAAAGCACTTTTTATTTTACTCATATATATTCTCCCCTCTGTATCTTGCAATAGCGGCACAGTCTTTGTCGCCTCTGCCTGATATTGTAACTACTATTATTTTATCCTTGTCCATTGTAGGTGCAAGCTTTCTTGCATAAGCGATAGCATGAGCAGATTCAATTGCAGGTATAATGCCCTCTGTTTTTGATAAATATTCAAAGGCATCAACAGCTTCATCGTCTGTTACGGGTACATATTCAGCCCTTCCTATATCATATAAATTAGCATGCTCAGGACCTACACCTGGGTAGTCAAGACCTGCTGAAATTGAATATACAGGTGCAATCTGACCATACTCATCCTGGCAGAAGTAGGACTTCATTCCATGGAAGATACCAACCTTACCTGTGTTTACCGTAGCAGCTGTTTCTACAGTGTCAATGCCTCTGCCCGCTGCTTCACAGCCTATAAGCTTTACTTCTTTGTTTTCAATAAAATGATAAAAGCTGCCGATAGCATTTGAGCCACCGCCTACGCAGGCAATAACAGCGTCAGGAAGTCTGTTTTCCTTTTCAATAATTTGGGACTTAATTTCCCTTGAAATAACGGCTTGAAAATCTCTTACAATAGTAGGGAAGGGGTGAGGACCCATAACAGAGCCTAAACAGTAGTGAGTATCGTCAATACGCTTAGTCCATTCACGCATAGCTTCATTAACGGCATCCTTTAATGTAGCAGTACCTGAGGTAACAGGAATAACCTCTGCCCCTAAAAGTCGCATACGGTATACATTAAGTGCCTGACGAATTGTATCTTCCTTACCCATAAAGATTACACATTCCATGCCCATTAAGGCTGCGGCGGTAGCGGTTGCAACACCGTGCTGACCTGCTCCTGTTTCGGCAATAAGTCTGGTTTTGCCCATTTTCTTAGCAAGAAGTGCTTGACCTAAAACATTGTTAATTTTATGTGAGCCAGTATGGTTTAAATCCTCTCTTTTCAGATAAATTTTAGCACCGCCTAAATCCTTTGTCATTTTTTCTGCATAATAAAGGAGTGAAGGTCTGCCTGCATAGTCATTTAAAAGAGCCGTCAGCTCATCATTAAATGCCTTGTCATTTTTATAGTATTCATATTCCCTTTCAAGCTCATGAATTGCATTCATCAGTGTTTCGGGAATATATTGTCCACCGTGAATACCAAAGCGTCCCTTTGGATTTGTCATTTTATATCTTCCTTTCTTACTGCGGTAACAAATGCCGCCATTTTTGTTTTATCCTTTAATCCGTTGCTTTCAATTCCGGAGCTTACATCAACACCGTAAGGCTTTACATTTTTTATTGCTGAGCTTACATTATTTACGTCAAGTCCGCCGGCTAAAAAATAAGGCCTTTTTATATCCGATATTAAGCTAAGGTCAAACCCTTTGCCTGTCCCTGCACCGGAGTCCAGTAAAATAAAATCAGCTACAGAGCTTTCAGCCGGAGTTACATCAGCCTTGCTTTTTATAACATAAGCTCTGATTATGGGACATCTGATAAGCTCTCTTAGTTTAATTATGTATTGTTCGTCCTCATTGCCGTGAAGCTGTACAAAGTCTATTATACCAAGGTTAAAGGCATTTGCAACAGTTTGTATTTCTTCATTGACAAAAACACCTACTGCCTTAATATTTGGATTAAGTGATTTTTTTAATTCTGATGCTTTGTCATAGCTTATACAGCGTTTTGATTTTTGGGCAAATACAAAGCCGATATAGTCAGGCTTTAGTGTATTTACCGCCTCAATATCAGATAGTCTTGTAAGACCGCATAGCTTAATCTTTGTCATAACATACCCCTGAGCTCTGCAAGCTTCGCTTTTTTGTCCGTTGCTCTCATAAGTGTTTCTCCTATCAATACTGCATCAGCTCCTATGGTGCGTAATTCCTCTACATCTTTGGCAGATTTCACTCCGCTTTCTGATACAAATAACACATCTTTGGGTATTAGTTTGCGTAGCCTGCGACTGTTTTCCGTATCCACGGAAAAGTCCCTTAAGTTACGATTATTTACACCTATAATTCTGGCACCTGCATTCAGGGCTGATAATATTTCCTTTTCATTATGTGCTTCAACTAAAGCAGATAAGCCTAAGCTGTCACATATTTCTATATATTTTTTTATTTGCTCATCACTTAATATTGAGCAGATAAGAAGCACAGCCGATGCTCCTAAAAGCTTTGTCTCATAAATCATATATTCATCTACAGTAAAATCTTTGCGGATACAAGGAATAGATACAGCCTCTGCAATTTCCTTTAAATAACTGTCGCTGCCTAAAAATTTTGTCGGCTCAGTCAGTACTGATATGCAATCCGCTCCTGCCGTCTCATAGTCCTTAGCAATTTGTAAATAAGGAAAGTCAGGGGATATAAGCCCCTTAGAGGGTGATGCCTTTTTACATTCGCATATAAACGATATATCTTGTTTTTTTAAGGCATTTTCAAAGGCGAAGTTGCCTTTAGGTAAGGCTAAAGCTTTAGCTTTTATATCCTCTGATGATATTATTTTTTTTGTATTTTCTGTTCTTTCCTTTGCACTTTGTGCAAGCTGTTCAAGTATAGTCATATTCAAGCCTCCGAGGTGTTACTGATTTTAATGAGCTGTTCAAGGGTTTCTGTTGCCTTGCCTGAGTCAATAAGCTCACCTGCAAGCTTTATACCCTCCTTCAGACTTTCTGCCTTTCCTCCTATATAAAGTGATGCACCTGCATTAATGAGAACTGCATCTCTTTTAGGACCTTTTTCACCTTTCATAATATTGCGTAAAATCTCAGCATTTTCTTGCGGAGAGCCGCCCTTTAAATCCTCTTTTGTACAACGTGTAAAGCCAAAATCCTCAGGAGCTATAATGTAGCTTTTAAACCAACCGTCACGTATTTCGCAAACCTTGGTAGGTGCACTCATGGAAATTTCATCAAGCTTATCCTGACCGTAAACTACCATACCGTGTTTTACACCAAGACTTATAAGTACCTGTGCTAACGGCTCAACAAGATATTCATCATATACACCAAGTAACTGCATAGTAGGCGAACCCGGATTGGTGAGAGGCCCCAGGATGTTAAACACCGTATGGAAACCCAGCTCCTTTCTTATAGGACCTACATATTTCATAGAGGAGTGATACTTTTGTGCAAAGAAAAAGCACATTCCTACCTTATTTAAAAGCTCAATGCATTTTTCGGGGTCTTGCTGAATGTTTACACCTAATGCCTCTAAGCAATCAGCCGTACCGCACTTTGATGATGCTGCTCTGTTACCATGCTTTGCAACCTTCATTCCGCCTGCGGCGGCAACAATGGCAGATGCAGTTGAAATATTAAAGCTGTGAGCATTATCTCCACCTGTACCTACAATTTCAAATAAATCCATATCTGTTTCAACCTTTGTTGCATGAGCTCTCATGGCGGCAGCACAGCCTGCGATTTCGTCAGTAGTTTCCGCACGAGCACTCTTAGTTGAAAGTGCCGCAAGAAAGGCAGCATTCTGAGTAGGACTGGTTTCGCCGCTCATAATTTCGTTCATTACCGTATATGCCTCATCATAGGTAAGGTCGCCTTTATTTACAATTTTTACAATAGCCTCTTTAATCATAATTATATCTCCTTTATAAAGTTTTGTAACATTGTTTTACCGTCAGGTGTTAAAATGGATTCGGGGTGAAACTGTACTCCGTATACAGGATACTCTTTGTGTTGTACTGCCATAACCTCTCCGTCATCGGTAATCGCTGTTGCATTTAAGCAATCAGGTATAGTGCTTGCATCAACTGCCAAAGAGTGATAGCGTGCTACAAGAGCAGTATGGGGGCAGTTATTAAAAAGCTTACATTCTTTGTCAAACTTAACTGATGACTGCTTACCGTGCATAAGCTCCTTAGCGTAGGTAATTGTACCCCCAAAGGCGGCACAAATTGCCTGATGTCCCAGACATACACCCAATACGGGAATATCCTTTCCTATATCTTTAGCTACATCAATTATAATTCCTGCATTTTCAGGTCTGCCGGGTCCCGGGGATAGTATAGTCTTATCAGGCTTTAGCTGCCTTATTTCTTCAATAGTCATCTCATCATTTCTTATAACCTTTATATTCGGCTCAATTTCACCTATAAGCTGATATAAATTATACGAAAAGCTGTCGTAGTTATCTATCAATAAAATCATGCATCTGCCTCCTCTGCAAGTTTTAAGGCATTTATAACAGCTTTTGCCTTATTTACACATTCCTCATATTCCTTTTCGGGTACGGAATCATAAACAATACCTGCTCCGCTGCGTACAAAAACCCTTCCGTTTTTCTTATAGGCAATTCTGATTGCTATACAGGTATCCATATTACCCGTAAAATCAATATAGCCTATTGCTCCCCCGTAAATACCCCTTTTATTGTTTTCAAGCTCACCTATAAGCTGACAGGCACGTATTTTAGGAGCCCCTGACAGAGTACCCGCAGGAAGTACTGCTTCAATAGCATCCAGAGCGTCCTTTTCTTTTGTAATTTCGCCTCTTACTGTAGAGCCTATATGCATAACATGGGAGAAGTGCTCAATTGAATGTAATTTTTCAACTTTAACTGTGCCGAATTTGCTTATTTTGCCTAAATCATTTCTTCCGAGGTCAACCAGCATATTATGTTCTGCCAGTTCTTTTTCGTCTGCAAGAAGCTCTTTTTCAAGCCTCTCATCTTCTTCCTCGGTTTTACCTCTGGGTCTTGTACCTGCAAGGGGAAAGGTATGTAAAATACCGTTTTCAAGCTTAACCAAAGTTTCGGGAGATGCTCCTGCAACCTCTACATCAGTACCGTAAAAATAAAACATATAAGGTGAGGGATTTATGGTACGAAGCATACGATAGGTGTTAAGTAAACTGCCCTCAAAAGGTGCACTAAGACAGTTAGAAAGCACAATCTGAAATATATCTCCCTCTTTTATGTAGCTCTTTGCTTTTTCTACCATATTACAAAACTGCTCTTTATTAAATACAGGTTTAAACTCATCAAAGAGACGTGCTTTGGTTTCAACTTTTTTGGTACCTTTTAATATAAGTTCTCTTAAATGCTTTAATTCCATAACAGCCTTATTGTAATTGACTTCAATATTATCTAAGGACATATTTACAATAAGTATAAGCTTTTGCTTTACATGATCAAAGCATATAACCTTATCAAAAAGCATTAAATCTACATCCTTGAAATTTTCGTTATCTTTTACGTTACGTTTTACTGTGGGCTCGCTATAGCTTAAAAAATCATAGGAAAAATAACCCACAAGTCCGCCTGTAAAGGATGGTAAGTAATCAAATTTAGGACTTTTATAATCATCAAGTATACGACGTATATATTCAGAGGGATTATCTGTTGTAAATGTTAAATTTCCAACCTTCATTTCGCCGTTAATACAGGTGATTTCCGTTTTAGGCTCAAAGCCGAGAAAAGTATAGCGACCCCACTTATCATTAGCCTGAGCGGATTCCAGCATATAGCAGTGTGTAGATACGTTTTTCAGTATACGCATTGTTTCAATAGGAGTAGTGAAGTCAGAAAGCATTTCACAACTGACAGGCAATATATTATATTTGCCTGTAGCAGCAAGCTCTTTAATTTGGTTAAATTCAGGTAGTATTTGCATATTATATCCTCCCTAATAAAAAATTCCCTTAACGTATTCTGTCAAAGGAATAAAAAAAGTCCTTGACAGAAATTGCCTATCTGTCAAGGACGAATAACGTACATTTTAACACTATCCGTGGTGCCACCTTGATTTCACGATTTGACTCGTGCACTTAGCAGGATACCAACATATCCCCGACAACTTACGTATGCCTACACGTTGCAGAATACTCTGTAATAAAAGTCTATTACATTTGACTGCACCCTCCGCGGTCCATTTGACAACTTGTTTCTCATCCGATTCTCAGCACCTCGGACTCTCTGTAAAGGCATCATTGCCGTTATCTCCGCTTCAACGGTTTAATATATTATTATTGAGAGCATTATATCATTTAAAAATATATCTGTCAAGAGGAAATTTAATTTTTTTTCGTTGACACTGAGTTTTTGTTATGGTATAATGCAAAAGCACAGTTAAATAGGACAGTTCGAAACCATCCTGTCATTAAACAAAACTAGGGAATAAACAGGCGATATTATATCGTCTATATGTTGATGCCCTTTTGAGGGCTTTTTTTATTTTGCAAGGAGGTGTTACAATGAGTGATTTTAAAATAAATACATCTAAAAAGCTAACTATATCTGCTATGATTATAGCTATTTATGTTGTTATAATGTATTGTACACAAAGCTTTGCCTTTGGTGCTGTACAGGTCAGAATTGCAACTGCACTTTACTCATTAAGTTACGTATTCCCTTTTCTTGTTTTGCCTTTGGGTATTGCTAATCTTGTGTCTAATATTTTAGGCGGTATGGGTATTGTTGATATGCTTGGAGGCTGTGGAGTAGGCATTATTACTTCACTCTGTGTTTATATGGTGAAAAGGTTCAGGCTGCCATTCTTCTTAGTTGCCATACCTATAGTTTTAGGTCCCGGACTTATTGTACCCATCTGGCTTTCTTTTTTTACGGATGTACCATACGGTGTGCTTGTAGTAAATCTTTGTCTTGGACAGCTTGCACCTGCTGTTTTAGGTGCGGCATCAATCAGAGTTATTGAAAGCAGAGTGAAAATATTAAATACTATTCAATAATAAGGAGGAAGCTATGAGCAGAACTAACGAGGAAACTCAAGGAATAACAAAACTTGGCAGTAACAGCACCCAATATTTGTCTGATTATGCACCTGAGGTTCTTGAAACCTTTGTAAACAAGCATCAGGAGAATGATTATTTTGTTAAGTTTAACTGTCCTGAATTTACAAGTCTTTGTCCAATCACAGGACAGCCCGATTTTGCTACAATCTATATCAGCTATGTGCCTGATGTAAAAATGGTAGAGAGTAAAAGTCTTAAGCTTTATCTTTTCAGTTTCAGAAACCATGGAGATTTTCATGAAGATTGTATAAATATTATTATGAAAGATTTAATAAGGCTTATGGATCCTAAGTATATTGAAGTATGGGGTAAGTTTACGCCCAGAGGCGGCATTTCAATTGACCCCTACTGCAACTACGGCAAAAAAGGCACAGTATGGGAAAAGGTTGCTTTTGAAAGGCTGTCAAATCATGATTTATATCCTGAAAAGGTTGATAACAGGTAAATTTTTGTGCAGTGTTTTTAAATTTGAACACTGCTTTTTTTATTTTAAACATAAAGTGTTAAATACTTGTACAGCAGTTGATTTTGTGGTATACTATATGAAATAATGACTTTTTTAGTTGAGGTGAAAAAATGGCAAATAAAAATATTGACAACAAACCCTTTATTGATAAGACAATAGCTGTAATTTTATTTCTTGCAGCTGCAATTGTTCCTCTTATTGTAAGGCTAAGGCAGGTTCCTGTAGGAAAGTATGAATACGGCATTATTCGTGCAAACAACGTCATTAATGATATGTTTTCTTATAATAAAGCGGTAGCAATTTGCGTCCTGGCGGTTATTACTCTTGTTTATCTGGGTGCCGGAGTTATATTTGAAGAAAAAAGATTGAAACTTAAGCTTAAATCCATTCCATGCTATACATTATATACTTATATTGGACTTTGTCTTATATCTTCAATTTTTTCAAGTTATAAAAGCATAGCCTTCTGGGGTATAAGCGAAAGATACGAAGGCTTTTTTGTACTGCTTAGCTACGCTGTATTTTTTATTATAGCCTTAAGCTTTACAGAAAGTGAAAAGGCTGTAAAATATATGCTTGGCATAATGTCCTTAGGATTGCTGTTCATAGGTATATTTGCCGTATTACAGATTTTAGATAAGGATTTTTTTGCTACTACCGCAGGTTCAAAGCTTGTTTTAGGTCAATATTACGGCGGTGAAAACTTAGAGCTTAAATTTGAGTCAGCCTACGGTACATTATATAATCCAAACTGCCTTGGTATGTATTCGGGTATGATGGCGTCATTTATGCTTATGCCGGCAATTTTACTGCCTGTTAAAAATAAGTTTAAATATATATTTACGGCTTTATTTATTTTAGCTTTTGTTTGTATGTTGGGCAGTGATTCTGTAGGCGGTCTTTTGGGCTTTAGTTGTGCTTGCGTGTTTGCTGTTATTTTAGGCATTATCTGTTTTTTCAAAAAGAAGCTTTATAAAAATAAGATGATTTTATGCGGTACAATTGTATTAGCTGTATTTTTAATTGCTTTACCAAGCGTGCTTTTATCAAGCAATGCTAAAATAATCCAAAAGCTTAATATTATTACAAGTGCGGTATCAGGCGATGTTGAGGATGTAAACCCTAACTTTTATGAGGATTTTAAATTTAACGGTAATACTGCAACTGTCGTAACAAAGGCCGGAGATATTAATATAACTGCAACTGAAAATGACCCTATAGTTGAGCAAAACGGTATAGTGCGTGAGGTTATCAGTACTGAAAAAATGGAGGGGGCAACAGAAGGTCATATAAATACCTATGATATTGACGGCTTGCAAAAAGGCGAAATTCAGATATATGAGGATAAGCTTATACTTTTATGTTATGATAACGAAGGAAATAAAACAAATTTCCTTATGAGAAAAACAGAAAACGGTATCATACCACTTGATAAATTCGGTAAAGATGTTGATTTAAGTAATCCTGTACCAAGTATAGGCTTTGAGGGACTTGAGAGAATAGGCTCAGGCAGAGGCTATATATGGTCAAGAAGTATTCCTGTTCTTGCAAAAACTCTTTTCATCGGTAAGGGACCTGACAGCTTTGCTTTGGAATTTCCGCAGGAGGATATTGTTGCTAAGCTTAATTATTTAGGTAATCCTTATATTATTGTTGACAAGCCTCACAGTATATACTTACAGACAGGCATAAATACAGGCGTGTTATCTTTAATAGCTATGGTTGCCTTAGTTGCAATGTATGTATTACAAACAGCTCAAAGGCTTATTGTAAAAAAAGACAGTATCATTATTACTGCAGCAAGACTTGCCTGTGTTGCAGGTGTTATAGCCTATATGGCGGCAGGTGCTACAACAGACAGTGTTGTATCTGTTGCACCTGTATTCTGGATAATGCTTGGTATGGGCTACGGTCTTAATTATATAACCTCCGGGAGAGATGAAAATGGAGAAGCTTAAAGGCTATACCTCGGAACAAAAAGCAAAAATTTTTATCTATATATTGCTTGATATAATTGCAATTAATTTTTCAATGCTTGTGGCTATCTGTCTGTGGTATGGTGGTACTATACCGGGTTTGCCCGGTGGTACGGGTGTAATTATAGATGAAAGTGTGTGGGAATGGTTTTTGCTTGCCTCTATGGTACTGTCACCTGTTTGCGTAATAATCTACGGCTTGTTCAACTTTTATTCAAACCTATGGAAATATGCAACCATTGATGATATTTATAAAATTGTTATTGCAGATACTCTTGTGTTTGTTGCTCTTTTTGTGACACATTCTCTAGTGCTTTCAAAATATGTTGGTTATAATTTACCTAAGCGACTTTTAATGGTTGCGTGGTTTATTAATGTTGTTTTTTTTGTGTTTTCCAGGTCAGGATACAGAATTTTAAAAAGATTATTTATTTCTTTTGAGCATATAATGACAAGAAAGGCAGGCTCAAAGCGTGTGCTTGTAGTCGGAGCAGGCTATGCAGGCTACAATGTTGTAAGAAGTATATTGAATAGTGAAGCGGGTTACGAAAACAGAACTCCTGTAATTATTGTTGACGATGATGAAGCAAAAAACAATACGAATATTATGGGTATAAGGGTTACCTATAATTGTGCCAATATAGAAAGACTTACAAGGGACTATGAAATCGAGGAAATTATTGTAGCGGTACCCTCAGCCAACAATGTACAAATAAGGCGAATTATGGACTTTTGTACAAAGACCCAATGTGAGCTTAAAATGATACCGCCTATGAGTGACATTTCTGACGGCAGCTATAAGCCACTTAAAGATGTAGATATTACAGATCTTCTTTTCAGAGAGGAAATTAAACTTGACGTTAAAAGCATTTCCGGCTATTTAGAGGGCAAAACCGTACTTGTAACAGGCGGCGGCGGTTCAATAGGCTCAGAGCTTTGCAGACAGATTATGCCCTTTAATCCCCAAAAGCTTATTATTTTTGATGTATATGAAAATAATGCTTATGAGCTTATGACAGACCTAAAAAACAGGTATGGTACAAAAGCAGATATACAGGTGTACATAGGCTCTGTAAGAGATATGGCTTGTATGGAAAAGCTTTTTCAGCTTTATAAGCCTAATGTTGTTTTTCATGCAGCCGCACATAAGCATGTACCCCTTATGGAGTCTGTGCCTGAAGAGGCTGTTAAAAACAATGTATTCGGTACGCTTAATACAGCCATATGTGCAGATAAATTCGGTGCAGAACGCTTTGTACTTCTGTCTACTGATAAGGCGGTAAATCCTGCAAATGTTATGGGTGCTACAAAACGTATAACTGAGCTTATTATTCAGGAAATGGCACGTAAAAGCGAAACTAAGTTTATGGCTGTACGCTTTGGTAACGTGTTAGGCAGTAATGGCAGTGTAATACCTCTTTTTCAGAAACAGATTTCCGAAGGTGGTCCTGTTACGGTAACCCATAAGGAAATGATTAGATTTTTTATGACCATACCGGAAGCAAGCAGGCTTGTTGTCCAGGCAGGCGGTCTTGGTAAAAGCGGTAGCATATACGTGCTTGATATGGGTGAGCCTGTAAAAATAGATGACCTTGCAAGAAATCTTATAAGACTTTCAGGTTTTATGCCCGATAAGGATATTAACATAACATACACAGGCTTAAGACCCGGAGAAAAGCTTTATGAAGAGCTTTTGATGGATGAAGAAAAGGAAAGCTTAAAGATGGTTTATAAAAATAAAATCTTTATAGCAAAGCCTATTGAAATGGATTATGAGAAATTTGACAATCAGCTTAAAAGACTTTATGAGGCTGCATATAACGGTAATGGTAATGTTATTGAAGTTATTAAGGAAATTGTACCTAACAGCAAGCTTGGGGGAAAATAAATGTATCGGTTTGTAAAAAGATTTTTTGATTTTTTTATAGCTCTTTTATGGTTAATAATTTTTTGGTGGGTTCTTGCCGTAATTGCCCTTGCTGTTAAAGCCGAGGACGGAGGAAACGTCTTATTTAAGCAAAAACGAATAGGTATTAACAAAACAGAATTTTATATATATAAATTCAGAACCATGAAAGTTGATACACCTAAGGATGTTCCTACACATTTACTGAATAACCCTGATAGTTATATAACTAAGACGGGTAAATTTTTAAGACATTCAAGTCTTGATGAATTACCTCAGATTTTTAATATACTTAAGGGAGAAATGAGCTTTGTAGGGCCAAGACCGGCTTTATATAACCAGTATGATTTAATTGAAGCAAGAGATAAGGTAAATGCTAACTCAATTAAGCCGGGACTTACAGGTTGGGCACAGATAAACGGCCGTGATGAGCTGCCTATAGACATAAAGGTTGAATTAGACGGAGAATATGTAAGAAAAATGAGTTTTTTATTTGATATTAAAATATTGTTTAAAACCATTTTTTCTGTCTTTAAAGCCGAAGGTATAAAAGAGGGTGCTGACAGTGAAAACAGTAATAACAGGTGAAAACGGATATATTTCACGTAATTTAAAGGAAAGCCTTAAAAAAAATAATATTGATGCCCTTTGCCTTTCTTTCAGAGAGGGTGCAAAGGGTGTTAATCTTTCTTGTACAGAGGTTGTCATACATTGTGCGGCAATAGTCCATAAAAAAGAAAAAAAATACAAGGATTTATATGATAAAGTTAATCATATAGAAGCCGTAAGACTTGCCGAGAAGGCAAAGCAATCAGGTGTAAAGCACTTTATTTTTATAAGCACAATGAGCGTATACGGAACAAAGGAAGGTATTATTAACAAGGATACTCCCTGTAAACCAACTACACTGTACGGCAAAAGCAAACTTAATGCCGAAAAGGGAATTATAGCTTTGCAGGACAACAGCTTTAAAGTAACTGTATTAAGACCGCCTATGGTTTATGGTGAAAATTGTCCCGGGAACTTTAAGCTACTTAAAAAGCTTGCTTTAAAGACCCCGGTTTTTCCTAAGGTAAACAATAAAAGGAGTATGATTTATATTGATAATCTTACAAATGCAATATATAGAATAATTATAAATAATATTTACGGTATTGTATTGCTTGCTGATAAAGAATACATTAATACCTCCCGTATGGTTAAAAAAATAGCAGAGGTTAAGAACAAAAAGTTGTATTTATCAAGAGCTTTAGGTAAAATAGCAGAGCTTATGCCCTTCAGTATATTTAAAAAGGTGTTTGGAAGCCTTTATTATGATAAAGATATTATTATGTCTTGTGACTATGTTAATTTTGACAGTGCAGTAAAAAAATCTATTAATAATACGGAGGCAAAATAATGGATATTAAAAAGATACTTTCCATGGTTGACCATACACTTTTAAAGCAAAGTGCAACTTGGGAGGAAATAAAGAAATTGTGCGATGAGGGTATGGAATATCATGTAGCAAGTGTGTGTATTCCACCGTCGTTTGTTAAGGCTACTGAGGCATATGTCGGAGATAAGCTTAAAATTTGTACAGTTATAGGCTTTCCTAACGGCTATAGTACAACTGCCGTTAAATGCTTTGAAGCAAAGCAGGCGGTAAAGAACGGTGCAGATGAAATTGATATGGTTATTAATATCGGCATGGTTAAGGAAGGCAGATATAATGATGTTCTTGATGAAATAAAGGCTGTTAAGAGTGCTTGCAATGGAACGCTTTTAAAGGTTATTATCGAAACCTGTATGCTTACAGAGGACGAAAAGATTGAAATGTGCAAGGTTGTAACTATGTCAGGTGCAGAATATATAAAGACAAGTACAGGATTTGGCGAAAAGGGTGCCACCTTTGAGGACATTAAGCTTTTTGCAGAAAATGTAGGTAAAAATGTTAAAATTAAGGCTGCAGGAGGCATATCCACCTTAGCTGATGCAGAAAAATTTATTGAGCTTGGAGCAGACAGACTTGGTACAAGCCGTATAATCAAGCTCGTAAAGGAGAGATAAGATGACCATCGGAGAGATAATAGCTGTAATTCTGCTTGTTATTATTGTTATTTTACAATTCAGAAAACCTAAAAATGATAAGCTAGAGCAACTGGAGGAGGCAAACAAACAAACTAAAGACATAATAAATGAAATGAGCAGAAGCCTTGTACAGGGACAAAACAGTATGAATGAGCTTGTATCCCAAAAGGTTGAGATAATGGCAAAGGGTGTTCATGACAGACAGGAGGACTTTAGCAAAAGGCTTGAAAGCTCTGAATTAAGGCAAGAGGAACGTTTTAAAACCTTTTCCTCAGAAACAGAACAAAAGCTTGAAAATATAAGGTCTACTCTTGAACACAGGCTAAAGGGAATACAAGAGGAAAATACACAAAAGCTTGATGATATGCGTAAGGTTGTTGATGAAAAAATGCAAAGCACCATAGACCGAAAAATGACCGAAAGCTTTAAGCTTGTAAATGACAGACTTGAACAGGTTTATAAGGGACTTGGTGAAATGCAGACTCTGGCTGTAGGTGTAGGCGACCTTAAAAAGGTGCTTACAAATGTTAAAACAAGAGGCATATTAGGCGAAATACAGTTAGGTGCAATTCTGGAGGATATTTTATCACCTGAACAATATGAAACAAACTGTAGGGTTAAAAAGGGCAGTGATAGTGTAGTTGAATTTGCCGTTAAAATACCTACACAGGACGGTGGCTTTATATACTTACCTATAGACTCCAAGTTTCCCGGGGATACATATTCTGCACTGACAGAAGCTTATGAAACAGGCGATAAAACCTTGGTTGATAATGCTGCAAAGGCACTTTGCAATACAATTAAATCAGAAGCTAAGGATATTAAGGAAAAATATATCTATCCTCCCGAAACAACTGAATTTGCCATTATGTTTTTACCCTTTGAAGGACTTTATTCAGAGGTGGTAAACAGAGGTCTGTTGGAGGAGCTTCAAAGCACTTATCGCGTTACGGTTGCAGGTCCAAGCACAATGTCAGCTATGCTCTGTAGTATACGTATGTGCTTTAAAAGCGTAGCAATTCAAAGATACAGTGATGAGGTATGGCAGGTTTTAGGTGCAGTTAAAACTGAGTTTGGCAAGTTTGAGGAAACTCTGGCTACTACCCAGAAAAAACTTGAGGGTGTGTCAACAGAGCTTGATAAGCTGGTTGGTGTAAGGACAAGAGCAATAAACCGCAAGCTTAAGTCTGTTACCGAGCTGGATGTTAATACAGCAGAAACCTTGTTGCAAAGTGACGAAATCTAGTTAAAAATGAACCTAATTTTAATAGAGTATTGACAAAATCCCTGTAATAATTTAAAATATTAATAATTGTATTTACATTTATTATCCAAAGGAGGATTTATTTATGAAAAAACTGTTATGTTCATTAACTGCTGTAATGCTTATGGGTACATTACTTATGACAGGCTGTGGTTCTGCTGCTACATCAGAGGGTGAGCAGACAACCGGCAATGACAGTGAAACACAGCAGGCATCAGCTACTGATGAAAGCTTTGATATAGGTATTATTCAGCTTACAGAGCATCCTGCACTTGACGCAGCAAGAGAGGGCTTTGTTGAGGCTATGGCAGAAGGCGGACTTAAGGAGGGTGAAAATATTACCCTTGATGTACAGAATGCACAGAATGACCAATCAAATCTTAAAACAATTGCTCAGAAGTTTGTATCTGATGATAAGGATTTAGTGCTTGCAATAGCAACACCTGCGGCTCAGTCAATTGCGGCAGAAACAACTGAAATTCCTATTCTTGTTACAGCTGTAACTGACCCTGCTGCATCAGGTCTTTGTGAAACTAATGAAGCTCCCGGCGGTAACGTTACAGGTACATCTGACTTAACACCTATTAAAGAGCAGATTGAGCTTTTACAACAGCTTATACCTGAGGCAAAAAAGATAGCTATTCTTTATAACTCAGGTGAGCAAAATTCTGTAATTCAGGCAGATATGGCTAAGGCTGCTGCTGCTGAATTAGGAATTGAGTGTGAGGATAAAACTGTTACCAGCACCAACGATGTTGCACAGGTAACAAACTCACTTATCGGCAATTATGATGCAGTTTATGTTCCTACAGATAACACACTTGCATCATCAATGCCTCTTGTATCAAGTATCACAAATCCGGCAGGTCTTCCTGTAATTGTTGGTGAGCAGGGTATGGCTGAAGGCGGCGGACTTGCTTCTGTTGCCGTAAGCTACAGTGACCTTGGTAAGATGACAGGTAAAATGGCGTGTGAAATTCTTTTAGAAGGAAAAAATCCTGCCGAGATGCCTATCGGTTATACAGAAAATCCTCAGCTTATCATTAATACAGATGCAGTAGCTGAGCTTGGTATGACTATACCTCAGGAAATACTAGACAAAGCAGAGCTTATAACAACAGCTCAATAAGCGTTTATAACGCTAACATGTAATTTTAAGCAGTATTGAATACCGTAAAGACATTAAAGGGTAGATAATAGTGTCTGCCCTTTTATTTTTTTGAGTGTCTGCCTTAGATTATATAAGCGGTAACATTAAAGGAGAATTTTGTAATGAGTATTATTATGAACGCAACTGCCCAAGGTTTGTTATGGGCGGTTATGGCTATAGGTATTTATATTACCTATAGAATATTGGATATTGCAGACCTTACGGCAGAAGGCTGCTTTACCTTAGGTGCTGCGGTAACATGCAAGCTTATAACAAGCGGAATATCGCCTATATTATCAACTGTAGTGGCATTGGTTGCAGGCCTTTTAGCCGGGCTAATAACAGGTGTGCTTCACACTAAATTTAAAATTCCCGCTCTGCTTGCAGGTATCCTTACAATGACAGCCCTTTGGTCAATTAACCTCAGAGTAATGGGTAAATCAAATATACCTCTTCTTAAGCAAGATACATTACTTACTGCTCTTGCAGATATGGGTATGAAAAAGGACGTAGCTGCTATTGTTGCAGGTTTTATATTAACTGCTATTGTTATTTTATTCTTATGGTGGTTCTTTAAAACAGAGCTTGGCTATGTTATAAGGGCAACAGGTGATAATAAGAATATGATAAGGGCACAGGGCGTAAATACCGACAGAACTATTATTTTAGGCGTTATGCTCGGTAACGGATTAATTGCCCTTTCAGCCTCACTTGTGGCACAATATAACAGCTTTGCTGATATTAGCATGGGTATAGGTACTATTGTTATAGGACTTGCATCTGTTATTATAGGTGAGGTAGTATTCGGACATAGAACAATATTACATTCACTTATAGCTGTTGCCTTAGGTTCGGTTTTATACAGAATAATTATTGCTATTGTTCTTGAACTTGGCTTACGTGCAGATGATATGAAGCTTATAAGTGCAATTCTTCTTGTAATTGCTCTTTGCTTCCCAAGTATAAGAGATATGATTTTAAAGCCTCTTAAAAACAGTGTTAAGAAGGGAGGCAATCCGGATGCTTAAGCTTACAAATGTACATCAGATTTTTGAAATCGGCACAGTAAATGAAAAACATGTGCTTAAGGGTATTGACCTTGATGTAAAGGAAAATGATTTCATTACAATTATAGGCGGTAACGGTGCAGGTAAATCTACAATGCTTAATGCTATAGCAGGTAACTTTGTTATAACAAGCGGTAGTATTGAAATTGACGGCACAGATGTTACTAAAATGCCTGAGTATAAAAGAGCTAAATATATAGGCAGAGTTTTCCAGGACCCACGCATGGGTACTGCTACTGATATGACTATAGAAGAAAATCTTGCTATTGCTTACAGACGTGCAAAACCACGTGGACTTAAATTTGGTATAACAAGTAAGGAAAGGGCATTATTTAAAGAAATACTTGCTGAACTTGATTTAGGTCTTGAAAACAGACTTAAGGATAAAACTCGCTTTCTTTCAGGCGGTCAAAGACAGGCACTTACCTTGCTTATGGCATCATTTCATCAGCCTAAGCTTTTACTTTTGGATGAACATACTGCTGCTCTTGACCCTAAAACAGCCGCAAAGGTTCTTGAAATTACAGTTAAAATTGTAAACGAGCATAAGCTTACCGCCATGATGGTAACTCATAATATGCGTGATGCATTGAGAGTTGGTAACAGACTTATTATGATGGACAAGGGTAACTGCATACTGAACATAGATGAGGAGCAGAAAAAGAACCTTGACGTACCTGATTTATTACAGATGTTTGAAAAGGCAAGCGGTGAAAAGCTTGAAAATGACAGAATGTTGCTTGATTAAGAATAGGTGATATATTTGTGTATGAGTTAACAGAGCATTATGAAATATACAAGGGTGACAGAATTAGCTTATATAAGGATAGTTATATAACTCCCGACGGTCATATTGCCACAAAGGAAATTATTGAGCATGGTGGTGCAGCAGCTATGCTTGCATTAGATGAAGACAATAAAATTTTATTTGTGAGGCAATACAGACGTTCAGCAAGAAAAGAAACTCTGGAGTTACCTGCAGGCACTATAGAGAAAGGCGAAGAGCCAATAGTTTGTGCTACAAGGGAAATTGAAGAGGAAACAGGCTATAAAGCAACAAATATAACTCCTCTTTTTAATATGTATTCCGCTATAGGCTTTTGCACGGAAATAATACATACATTTCTGTGTACAGGACTTATTCCGTCTAAACAAAGCCTTGATAAGGATGAATTTATTAACGTGGAAAGGTATACCTTAGATGAGGTTGTCAGTCTTATAATTAAGGGTGAAATTTGCGACGGCAAAACAATTTCTGCAATATTCTATTACAAAAACACTTTAAATAAATAAACGTAAAGAGCCATATTTAACCAAGGGTTAAGTATGGCTCTTTTAATATACCGCAATATACAACAAATAACTTAATTAATTATTTGTTTTTTTATTATTTCGTAAATTTCTTGTGTTGCTTTGGCATCATAATAGGCTCTGTGTGCATTAGTCAAAGCAATATTAAAGTAATCAGTCAAGTAAGCAAGGTTATGCTTTTTACATTCTTTTAGATATTTTCTGCTTAAGTATAGAGTATCGATAACTCCGTTATTAAATTCATAGCCATTATCCCTACATGCCTTAAGCATAAAACCCATATCAAAAGGCGCATTATGTGCAATAAGAGGTAAATCTCCGATATAATCTAAAAACTTAGGTAATATTTTTTGTATATCAGGCTTGCTGGTAACCATATCGTTAGTTATATGTATTTTTGATGATAAATAACCGGGGATATATTGCTTAGGATTTACAAGATGTGAAAATTTATCACACACTTTATTGTTAATAACCTTTACCGCACCAATCTCAACTATAGCGTTAACAGCTGAATTTAAACCTGTTGTTTCCAAATCAAATACAACATAGTTCGTTACAAAGGGCTTATCATTAAGGCTTAAATAGCTGTATTTTTCTGCCCTGTTCTGCCTTGGTCTCTTCACAGGCTGTCTATAGTTGAAGTATTCCGTATTTTTATTTTCTATTTCTGATTTTCGTACAAGATGTTCTAAAAATTCCATTACTTAAATGTCCTGAATAAGCCTATAACCTTACCAAGTATTTTTATATTGCGAACAATAATAGGTTCGTAATCATCATTTTCAGGCTGAAGACGAATATGTCCATCCTCTTTAAAAAACCTTTTACAGGTTGCAGAGTCATCTAACAGAGCTATTACAATATCGTTATTTTGTGCAGTTTGCTGTTGGTTTACAAGCACCAAGTCATTATTATATATACCTGCATTTATCATACTGTTACCTTTTATTCTAAGCATAAAATTCTGGTTGTTTGTAAGATAATTAACAGGCACAGGAAAAAAGCCTTCTATATTTTCCTCAGCAAGTATAGGCAAGCCTGCAGTAACGGTACCGATAATAGGTATACTGCCAAATTCGGGTAAGCTTTCACTTGATACAATGTCGTCAGTATAATTATAAAAATCATTTTCCAAAATTTTTATACAGCGATTTTTCGCTCTGGGACGTTCAATATAACCCTTACGTTCCAAGGTATTAAGGTGTAAATGAACAGATGACGTAGAATTAAACCCGGTAGCAGTCATTATTTCTCTGATTGAGGGAGTTATGCCTGTTTTACGTATTTCCTGTTTAACGTATTCGTAAATTTTTTCCTGAGCAGGTGTAAGCTTTTCCAAATTATTATAGCTCCTTTCGAAAATATATACTATTATTGTAACATATTTTCTGAAAAAGTAAAGGGGTTATGTAAAAATTTGTTTTAATATGTTTGTTGATTTTCTTGATTATCAGAGGTATTATTAAATAAGAGGTAAAAATTGGTAATTAATAGGAGGTATATTATGACAGCAGATATTACAACCAGCGGCACAACACTTATTGCTAAAATAACAGGTGAAATAGACCATCATAGTGCAGCAGAGATTAAGCTTAGAATTGCAGAGGAATATACAAAAAACTCGTGTGTAGATATTATTTTTGATTTCAGCAATCTTTATTTTATGGATAGTGCAGGCATAGGTATGCTTATAGGCAGATATAAGCAGGTCTGCATAAACGGTGGTTCTGTAAGTGCCGCGGGAATAAGTCCGGCAATAGAACGTATATTTGAGTTGTCCGGACTTACAAAAATTATAAAAAGATATTCAACCTTGGAGGCGGCAATTAACTCAAAAACAAACAGAAAGGAGGTTATCTGATTGAATAATGAAATGAGGCTTAGCTTTAAAGCCATATCTGAAAATGAAATATTTGCAAGAGTATGTGTATCAGCATTTATTCTGCCCCTTGACCCTAAAGTAAATGATATGACAGACATTAAGACTGCTGTATCAGAGGCTGTTACTAATGCTATTATTCATGGCTACAGCCTAAAAGAGGGTGATGTAGAGCTTTACTGTAAGTATATTGATAATACCGTTTACATAGAAGTTAGCGATAAGGGCTGCGGCATAGAGGATATTCAGCTTGCAAAAAAGCCCTTATATACATCAAAGCCTGAGCTTGAACGTTCGGGAATGGGTTTTACTGTTATGGAAGCATTTATGGATAGTGTTGAGGTAAATTCTAAAATCGGACAAGGTACGATAGTAAAAATGTTTAAAAAACTAAAGGTGTGAGTTTATATGGACAGAACAAAGGAGCTAATCAAAAAAGCTGTTTCGGGAGATTCTCATGCCGCTAATATGCTTGTTGAAGAAAATTCAGGGCTTATCTGGAGTGTGGTCAGGCATTTTTTAAACCGAGGCGTGGATGCAGAGGACCTATATCAGATAGGGGCTATAGGTTTAATCAAGTCTATTCAAAAGTTTGACTTTAACTATGATGTTAAATTTTCTACCTATGCCGTACCTATGATTATGGGCGAAATTAAACGTTTTTTGCGTGATGACGGTATGATTAAAGTATCAAGACCGTTAAAGGAAGCAGCCGCTAAAATCAAAGCAATACAGGAGAAAGAAACAGCAGAAAACGGTCAGGAGATGACCATATCACAGCTTTCACAGGAGCTTGGTTTAAGCTGTGAGGAGATAACCCTTGCATTAGAGGCTTCTCAAGAGGTTGACAGCCTGCAAAAGACCTTATATACAGGTAATGACGGCAATAGCGTTTCCTTAATCGATAAAATAGGGGATAAGGTTTGTGAGGAGGATAAAATTGTAAATAATATTATGCTTAATGAAATAATCCAAAGCTTACCTATAAGAGAACAGAATATAATTAAGCTTAGGTATTTTAAAGATAAAACACAGGCACAAACAGCACAGAAGCTCGGTATATCCCAAGTACAAATATCACGTATAGAAAAAAAGGTTTTGGAACAAATGCGAAAAAGAATGAGCGACTAAGGTCTTGTATTAATTATTATTAAATGTTAAAATAATGATTAAAGGGAGGTTTTAGCTATGCTTTCAGGTAAAAATATATTATTAGGTGTTACAGGCTCAATAGCAGCGTATAAGATTACAGGGTTAATAACTGCGTTAAAAAGGCTTAATGCAGAGGTTAATGTTATAATGACAAAAAATGCAACGGAAATAATTACTCCGCTTACTATGGAAAGACTGTCGGGCAACCGGTGTATTGTTGATACCTTTGATAAAAATGTACAGTATTCAGTTAAGCATATTTCTCTTGCCGAAAGTGCCCATATGGCTCTTATAGCACCTGCTACAGCTAATGTTATAGGAAAAATTGCCTGGGGTATAGCTGATGATATGCTTACAACCACAATTACAGCCTGTAAATGTCCTGTGTATATTTCTCCTGCAATGAATACAAATATGTATGAAAATCCTATTGTACAGGATAATATAACAAGACTAAAACAATTTGGTTATAAATTTATAGAGCCTGCCACAGGCAGACTTGCATGCGGTACTGTCGGTGCAGGCAAAATGCCTGAATGTGATATTTTGCTTGAATATATTACAAATGAGCTTGCACATAAAAAAGATATGGTTGGCAAAAGAGTTATTGTAACAGCGGGTGCTACCTGTGAGGCAATTGACCCGGTCAGATACATTACCAATCATTCAACAGGTAAAATGGGTTTTGCCCTTGCATCGGCATGTGCTGAAAGAGGTGCAGACGTAACACTAATCAAGGCGTCAACAACTGCCCCTGTGCCTCATTTTGTTAATGTAGTTGAGGTTACAAGTGCTGAGGATATGTTTGAGGCTGTCAAAAGTCGGTTCAATGATTGCGATATTGTAATTAAGGCAGCTGCTGTAGCTGATTATACTCCTGTTACTGTTGCTGATAATAAAGTAAAAAAACAAGACGGTGATTTAAATATTGAGCTTAAACGCACTACAGATATTTTAAAATGGCTTGGTGAGCATAAAACACACCAATATCTCTGTGGCTTTTCAATGGAAACGGAAAATATGCTTGAAAACTCACAAAAAAAGCTTGCAAGCAAAAATGCTGATATGATTGTTGCCAACAACTTAAAGGTTGAGGGTGCAGGCTTCGGTACTGATACAAATGTTGTTTCTCTTATAACAAGAAATGGTGTTAAAGAGCTACCTATAATGAGTAAAAAGGAGCTTGCTCATAAAATATTAGATAAAATACTTGGTTGATTTATAGGCTGTATAAGGGCGTAATATTTCCTTATACAGCTTTTTTATATTAAGCTTGTATTTTAAATAGATTTTTGTTATACTAAAAATTAATGCAGAAATTATCGAAAGGATGAAAATATTTATGAAACTTGGTATTGTCGGCTTACCTAACGTTGGTAAAAGTACGCTTTTTAATTCACTTGCAGGAGGCGGTGCAGAAAGTGCAAACTACCCATTCTGTACAATAGATCCTAATGTAGGTATTGTGCCTGTACCTGATGAAAGGCTTGATGTACTTGCAAAAATGTACGATACCCATAAGGTTACTCCCGCTGTAATTGAATTTGTTGATATTGCAGGCTTAGTTAAGGGTGCCAGCAAGGGTGAAGGTTTAGGTAATAAATTCCTCTCACATATCAGAGAGGTTGATGCTATTGTACACGTAGTACGTTGCTTTGAGGACAGCAATATTGTTCACGTTGATGCAAAGGTTGACCCTGTAAGAGATATAGAAACTATTAATCTTGAGCTTGTATTTGCTGATTTAGAGGTAGTTGAAAGACGACTTGCAAAAACAGGCAAGCAGGTTATGAATGACAAGAGCCTTGCAAAAGAGCTTGAGGTTTTAAAAAGGATTAAGGAAACCTTAGAAAACGGTGAGCTTGTAAGAACAATGGAATTTGATGATGAAGAACAGGAAATAGTGGATATGCTTACTTTAATAACCGCTAAGCCCGTGCTTTATGCGGCAAATGTAGCCGAGGAGGACCTTGCAGATGATGGGCAGAGTAACGAGTATGTATCTGCCGTAAGAGAGCTTGCAAGTCAAGAGGGTAGCGGCGTATTTGTTGTATGTGCTAAGATTGAGGAAGAGATTGCAGAGCTTGAAAATGATGAAAAGCTTGAATTTCTTGCTGATTTAGGCTGTCAGTCCAGTGGTCTTGACAGACTTATTACAGCAAGCTACAGCCTATTAGGTCTTATCAGCTACTTAACTGCAGGTGTTACAGAGGTCAGAGCCTGGACAATTAAAGAGGGTACAAAAGCTCCACAGGCGGCAGGTAAAATTCACTCTGACTTTGAGCGTGGTTTTATTCGTGCTGAGGTTGTTACCTATGATGACCTTACAAGGTTAGGTTCAATTGCAGCTGCAAAAGAAGCAGGTGTTTACAGAAGTGAAGGTAAGGAATATGTTGTTAAAGACGGAGATGTAATTTTATTCAGATTTAACGTATAATTTTTACAGAGGTGTTTTTATGAGGGAAATTTCAATAACCGATATTGAAAATATAAATATAGGAAATGCACAGGATAGTGAAAATGCCACAGGCTGTACCGCAATAATCTGTGAAAAAGGGGCACCTACAGGACTTGCTGTAATGGGCGGAGGTCCTGCCTCAAGAGAAAGTGAGCTTTTAAAGCCTACATCAAATGCCGATTATATACACGCTGTGTTATTAAGCGGCGGAAGTGCTTATGGCTTAGATGCCGCAGGCGGTGTTATGAAATACTTAGAGGAAAAGGGTATAGGCTTTGATGTAGGTATGGGTATAGTTCCTTTGGTTTGTCAATCCTGTCTTTTTGACTTAGGGATAGGCAGTTTTAATGTTCGTCCCGATAAGGCTATGGGATATATGGCAGCAAAAAATGCCTATAAAAATGAATTTACTCAAGGTAACTACGGTGCAGGCACAGGTGCCTGTGTCGGCAAACTTTACGGCAGGGACAGAGCTGTAAAAACGGGTTTGGGAGCATATGCCGTTCAAGTAGGGGATTTAAAAATCGGTGCTATAGTTGCAGTTAATGCTCTTGGTGATATATTTGACTATGACAGCGGTACAATACTTGCCGGTATGCTTAATGAGGATTTAACAGCATTTTCAAGCTCTGAAGAGGCTTTATATAAGCTGTATAAGCCGAATGCAAACCTTTTTGTTGAAAATACAACTATAGGTGCAGTTATAACTAACGGTAAATTTAATAAAACACAGATGAACAAGATTGCATTAATGTGCCATAACGGCTATGCAAGAACAATTAAACCCGTAAACACAACTGCAGACGGCGATAGCATTTATGCTATGTCCGTAGGTGAGGTTGAGGCAAACTTTGATATGGTAGGCACACTTGGTGCCGAGGTTATGGGCAGAGCTATTAATAATGCTGTTAAAAATGCTGCTTCAGCTTATGGGCTTAAATGCTCAAAGGATATTTTGGGGTGATTTTGTATGCAATTATTTAAGAAGTCAAAACAATTGCCCATTCCGGAAGGCTTTACTCCTGATGATATAAAAATTGAAACAAGTATCTGTACAGGTGAAAAAACTATTGGCTTTTATAGCTCTGCCAGGAACAGACTTATGTATGATGAGCTTGTAAAAAGCGATAAGGATATTAAAGCCTTTTATTTGAAATACGGAATAAATAAGGAGTAGGTTCAGGCAAATGATAATAAGATTAGCAAAAGCAGAAGATATTGATAAAGTTGAAGAAAGCTACAAAGAGCTTTTAACCTATGAAAAGGAGCGTGGCGGATATTCACAATGGGTGTTGGGAGTATATCCCACCCGAGAAATTGCTCAAAACGCATATAAATCCAATACCCTTTACGTATTAGAGGATAAGGGACAAGTATGTGCCAGTGCTATATTAAATCAGGAGCAAGCACCGCATTATAAGCAAATTAAATGGAAATATCCTGCTTTTGATAATGAGGTTCTTGTAATTCACACTCTTTGTGTACCACCCTCAAAAAGCGGCAAAGGATACGGAAAAGCAATGTTTAAATTTGCTGTGGATAAGGCAAGAACAATGGAATGTAAGGTTTTAAGATTAGACACCTATAAAGGTAATGAGCCGGCAAAGGCATTATACACAGGTCTGGGCTGTGCAATATCAGGTGACCTTGAGGTTCTGCATCAAGGTGTTATAAAAACCACACTTACACATTTAGAAATTAAAGTTTAAAAAAGCCCCTTATGCAGGAGCTGTTTACTTAGTCCTGCTTAAGGGGTATTTTTGTCTACTACACAGACTGCCTTAGGTACATAATTATCCTTTTTAAAATGAGGCTCAAAGCTATGTATTACAAGATATGAGATAACTACAAGCACTAATCCCACTAAAAAACTTATTATATCAGCACCACTTATACCCATATTAGTCATTGTAAAATAAGTAACTAAAAGCCCTGTCATAAAGCAGGCAAAGGGTATACCGTACATTATTAATACAGCTTTCATAAAATCAGCTTCTTCAAGGGTGATGTCAACATTATCACCTATCTCTGCATTACAAAGATTTTCAGCTTCCAGTAACATTTCCTCCGATTTCATACCGGCAGTACAAGCACGACATTTTGCACATGCCTCCTGTCTTTCCAGCTTTACAAGCAGTCGGTTATTTTCTCGTTTTTCAATAACCTGTCCTATTTCACTCATTTAAAATTAAACCTCCTTATTAAAAAGAGTTGTAATAATTACAACAAAGCCAAGCATTACTAATGCAAGTGATATAATAACATCAGTATAGCCGGTCATGCTCAGAACCTTTCTTGTTGAAAGCAATACAAGTATAATACCTACAACAAGAGGTGTGCTGTTTTTAAAATCAAAACTTAAGATATAGTTTAACACAAAACCTATGCCAATGGAAAGTAAAAATATATTAATGTACTGAAAATCATAAATTCCTGAAAGAATTACACTCGCACCTATTGAACAAAGGATTGTGCCAAAGGTAAGAAAAGCACCTTTTTTGGAAGAGGTGAAGTATAATATTAAAAATATAGTACCGGGTGCTAAAAAGAAGTTTGCAGTTACAACATAGCTGTAAACATCAATATCAGATAAAAGCACTCTTGCAAGACCTAAATAGAGCAGATATATACCGGGCAATATTGTCCACTTTCTTTTGCTTTTAAAGTACATAACAATAAAGGCTATACCCAGGAAAACAGCACAAACAGCACTATAGCTTATGTTAATTTCATCTCTGAAAAAATAAAAAATGCCGCCTAAAATCAGCAAAACACCAAGCAAAATACCAAAAATTTTGTTTGACATAGCTACTCCCTCCATATTTAATTTAATTTGATTGATAAAATTATATACGATAAAAATTGCAAAAGTTTTTTATTTTTTAAAATATTTTTTAAATATCAACATAAAAGCTTAGATAATCTTGTTAAATTTTAATTTTTATGTTATACTGTACAATAGTTATGTTTAAAGAAGGAACAGGTAATGAATTATATTGAAGCCAGGAATTATATTGATATTTGTTACAAGAGAGGCAGTGTATACGGCTTAGATGCTGTAACAGCTCTTGTTAATAAACTTAATAACCCACATACTACTCAGAATATTATACATATTGCAGGCACAAATGGCAAGGGGTCTGTAGGCACATTTATTTCAAATGTTCTTATACAGGCAGGCTATAAGGTAGGACGCTTTGTGTCGCCTACTGTATACTGTTATGAAGAGCGTTTTCAGATAAACGGCAGAAATATTGACTCTGATAGCTTTGCCAATCTTATGACAAGGGTTTCTGATGCTGCAGACGAAATAGATTTTAATCCTACAGGCTTTGAGCTTGAAACCGCACTGGCTCTATGTTATTTTAAAGAGGAAAAATGTGATTTTTCGATAATTGAGTGTGGCTTAGGTGGTAAAAGTGACGCTACAAATGTAGTTGATAATAATTTAATTACAGTGTTGACTTCTATCAGCCTTGACCATACAGCCTTGTTGGGTGATACAATAGAAGAAATAGCAAGAGAAAAATGCGGTATAATTAAATCGGATACTGAGGTTGTTGCTATAGAACAAGTTCCAACCGTAAATAAAATAATTGCAGAACACTGTATCGGTCTGAATGTAAATTATCATAAAGTAAATAAGCTTGATATAACAGATAAAGTATTTAAAAGTACAAGCCAGTTATTCAGTTATAAGCACTATAAAAATATTGAAATTTCCATGTTGGGTGATTATCAGCTTGAAAATGCCGCACTTGCAATACAGTGTTTAGATGCAATTAAAAATAAGGGCTTTAATTTATCGGAAAGTGCCGTTTATACAGGTATGAAAAATGCACACTGGGGAAGTCGCTTTGAAATAGTCAACAGTAATCCAGTTTTTATACTTGACGGAGCACATAACCCTGACGGAGCAATAAGACTTAGAAACAGCCTTGAGTTATATTTTAAAGGTAAAAAAATGCTTTTTATAATAGGTGTATTTTCTGATAAAGACTATGAGGGTATAGTTAAAAACACTGTAGCTTTGGCTGAAAAGGTTTTTACAATTAAACCACCTACATCAAGAGGTCTAGATGCCTCTGTTTTAGCACAAGCTGTTAAGAATTATAATAAAAATGTTGAAGAAACAAACTTAAAAAACGCAGTATACTATTGCCTTAATCAAAAGGAATATATAACTGTTGCATTTGGTTCATTAAGCTTTATGGGAGATATAACGGAGTATATAAACAAGTACAAGGAGCAATACAATGGATAAGGAAAAAATAATGCAGGGTGTCAGACTTATATTAGAGGGTGTAGGTGAGGATATAAATCGTGAAGGACTTATTGAAACCCCTGAAAGAGTTGCACGTATGTATGAGGAGATTTTTGCAGGGCTTACGCAAAATGCGTTGGAGCATTTAGATAAAACCTTTACTGTAGAAAACAGCTCAATGGTTCTTGAAAAAGACATTCAATTTTTTTCAACCTGCGAGCATCATTTAATGCCCTTTTTCGGTTATGCACATATAGCCTATATACCAAACGGAAAGGTTGTTGGTATAAGCAAGCTTGCACGTACCGTAGAGGTTTTTGCAAAACGCCCTCAGATACAGGAAAAAATGACAGAGCAAATTGCAGATGCAATTATGACAAACCTTGATACTAAGGGTGTTATGGTTGCTATTGAGGCAGAGCATACCTGTATGACAATGAGAGGTGTTAAAAAGCCCGGCACAAAAACTTTCAGCTATGTAACAAAGGGTATATTTAACGAGGATAGTGAGCTTAGAGCAACTTTTTTTAATATGATAAAATGAGATACGACAAAATTCTAAATAACAAAAGATATATCAGCTTAATTAACGAAATTGCAGAGCTTGAAAAGGATAGAATATATTGCAGGCATGGCTATGAGCATCTTTTTGATGTTGCAAGAATTGCATATATAATTAACCTTGAGGAAAATCTTAACATAAAAAAAGATGTTATTTATGCAACAGCTCTTTTACATGATATAGGAAAGGGAGAACAGTATAAAACAGGTATAGGACATCATATTACAAGTGTAGATATTGCTAAGGAGCTTTTAGAGGAAACAGATTATTCTGTTGACGAAAAATCAGATATAATAAAGGCGATATTTGAGCATAGGACTAAAGGCTCTGACAGTGAGCTTTCAAATATAATCTATAGAGCCGACAAGTTGTCAAGAGCTTGTTTTTCCTGTAAAGCTCGGGAAAAATGTAATTGGAGCATTGAAAAGAAAAATCTTGATTTGAGGTATTAAAATGATAATAGGTAATAGGGAGTTTAAGGACAGAACATATATTATGGGTATACTTAATGTTACCCCTGATTCTTTTTCGGACGGAGGTAAATTCAATAGCCTTGACAAGGCTTTAAAACATGCTGAAAGAATGATTAATGAAGGTGCAGATATTATTGATGTAGGCGGTGAATCTACTCGCCCCGGACATATTCAGATTACGGATGATGAGGAAATTCAGCGTGTGGTGCCTGTAATAGAAAAAATTAAAGCTGAATTTGATATTCCTGTTTCAATTGATACCTATAAAAGTAAGGTCGCACATTCTGCAATTGAGGTGGGTGCTGACCTGTTAAACGATATATGGGGCTTTAAGTATGATAATAAAATTGCTGAGCTTGCTGCACAGTATAATCTTCCTTGTTGTCTTATGCACAACAGAGAAAAGGCAGAGTACTCTGATTTTTTAAAGGACGTATTATCTGACCTTAAGGAAAGCATAAGTATAGCAAAGTCCGCAGGTGTAACAGATGATAAGATTTTAATTGACCCGGGTGTAGGCTTTGGTAAAACCTTTGAACAAAATCTTGAAATAACTAATAAAACAGAACTTTTACATAGCTTAGGCTATCCTATTCTCTATGCATCTTCACGTAAATCCATGATAGGCAATGCTCTTGATTTGCCTGCCGATGAAAGACTGGAGGGTACTCTTGCTACAACTGTTCTTGCTGTACTTAAGGATTGTCTTTTTGTAAGGGTTCATGATATAAAGGAAAATAAAAGGGTTATTACTATGACAGAGAAAATTTTAGGAAGGTACTAAAATGGATACTATCAACATTAAAAATCTTGAGATTTTTGCAAATCACGGTGTTTTAAAGGAAGAAAATGCCCTTGGGCAGAAGTTTTTGGTAAGTGTTGTGCTATTTGTTGACACAAGACAGGCGGGCTTAAATGACGATTTGAATGAGTCTGTTAATTACGCCTTGGTTTGTAATGAAATAAAAGCCTTTGTACAGGGTAATACCTTTAAGCTTATTGAAACAGTAGCCGAAAAGCTTGCAAGGCATTTACTAATCAAATTTGACAAGGTGAAAAGTCTTAAAGTTGAAATACGCAAGCCTTGGGCACCTATCATGCAAAGCCTTGACTATGTAAGCATTGAGATAGAACGTGGCTGGAAAAAGGCCTATATAAGCTTAGGCTCAAATATAGGCGATACTAAAACATATCTTAACAACGGCATTGAAGCGTTAAATAATAACGAGGGTTGCAGGGTAACTAAAATTTCTCCGTTCTACACAACAAAGCCTGTGGGAGAAGTAGAACAAGATGATTTTTTAAATTGCTGTGTAGAGATAGAAACCTTATATTCACCTTATGAATTGCTTACACTTGTTAATAAGATTGAAATGGATAACAACAGAGAGAGAATAATACATTGGGGACCAAGAACCCTTGATATGGACATAGTGCTTTATGAGAGCTGTATAATGAACGAGGAACGTTTAACTATTCCTCACAAGGAAATGGATAAACGTGAGTTTGTGCTACGTCCTCTTAATGATATTGCACCTTATGAAAAACACCCTGTACTAAACAAGAGTATAGGAGAACTGTTTAATTTAGTTTTGGGAGAAAATATAAATGTATGAATTATTAAAGACAGAGGGAAGAGCGAAGAGAGGTAGATTTCACACCGTACATGGCGTAATTGAAACTCCGGTTTTTATGAATGTGGGTACAGCCGCTGCTATTAAGGGTGCTGTAGACACCTCTGATTTAAAAAATCTTAAATGTCAGGTTGAGCTTTCAAACACCTATCATCTTCATTTAAGACCAGGTGATAAGGTTGTTAAAAAGCTTGGCGGCTTGCATAAGTTTATGGTGTGGGACAGACCAATATTAACCGATTCAGGCGGCTTTCAGGTATTCTCTTTAACAACCTTGAGAAAGATTAAGGAGGAGGGAGTTTACTTTAATTCACATATAGACGGCAGAAAAATTTTTATGGGTCCGGAAGATAGTATGCAGATACAATCAAACCTTGCCTCAACCATTGCTATGGCATTTGATGAATGTCCTCCGTCAAAGGCAGACAGAAATTATATGGAAAATTCAGTTGCACGTACAACAAGGTGGCTTCATCGTTGTATAGCTGAAATGAACAATCTCAACAGTTTGGATGATACTATAAATAAAAATCAGCTTTTGTTCGGCATAAATCAAGGTGGTACCTATAACGATATAAGAATTGAGCATGCCAAGACAATAGCCGACCTTGATATGGCAGGTTATGCAATAGGTGGTCTTGCAGTAGGAGAAAGTCATGAGGAGATGTATGACGTATTAGAAAATGTTGTACCATATTTGCCTCAAAATAAGCCAACATATTTGATGGGTGTTGGTACACCTGCTAATATTTTAGAGGCTGTTGACAGAGGTGTGGACTTTTTTGACTGTGTTTTACCCGCACGTAACGGCAGACATGCTCATGTATATACAAACAGGGGTAAATTAAACTTGTTTAATGCACAGTATGAGCTTGACCATACTCCCATATCAGAGGAGTGTAACTGTCCAACCTGTCAAAGATATTCAAAGGCATATATAAGACATCTGTTTAAAGCTAAGGAAATGCTTGCCATGCGTCTTTGTGTAATGCACAATCTTTACTTCTTCAACAATATGATGGAGGAGATAAGGCTTGCTCTTGACGAGGGCAGATTTAGCCAATATAAGGCTATGCGACTTGAGGGCTTTAAGGAGCTTGACAGTAAGAGAAAATAAAAGTAATTATTTACTTATTCCCAAAAAAGTGATAAAATAAATTTATAAGTATATTTAATTTTTGGAGTAGGAAAGGACGAAGAAAATGGCTGAAATTAAGAGAGTTTATGTTGAAAAAAAGCCCGGCTGTAACATTGAAGCGGGTCAGCTTCTTAATGACATAAGAGGAAATCTTGAAATTACAAATCTCGAGGGCTTACGTATTCTTAACAGATATGATGCAGAGGGTATCGGAGAGGATACCTATGAAAAGGCTAAGAAAACCGTATTTTCAGAGCCTGCTGTTGATATAATCTATGAGGAAAGCTTTAATATGGCTGAGGACGAGGCTTGCTTTGGTATGGAGTATCTTCCGGGTCAGTATGACCAGAGAGCAGACTCATGTATGCAGTGTATCCAGATTATTTCAGGTGATGATAATACACTTATTGCTTGTGCTAAAATATATGTTTTAAAGGGCAAGCTCACACAGGAGGAAATTGATAAAATCAAGAACTACTGTATTAACCCTGTTGACTCTCGTGAGGCATCAATGGACAAGCCTGACTCTCTTAAAATGAAGCTTAACGTTCCTTCTGATGTAGCCATAGTTGAGGACTTTATCACTAAGAGTGATGATGAGGTTAAGGCTTTAAGAGGCGAAATGGGTCTTGCTATGAGTGATGCGGATATTCTTTTCTGTCGTGACTACTTCAGAGATGCCGAAAAAAGAAATCCATCAGTAACTGAAATCAGAGTTATTGATACATATTGGTCAGACCATTGCAGACATACTACTTTTTCAACCAATATTGACAGTGTAACTATTAAAGACGGTGAATATAAAAAGCCTATTGAGGCGGCTTACAATCTTTATCTTGCTAAAAGAAAAGAGCTTGGCAGAGAAAACAAGAGTATCTGTCTTATGGATATTGCTGTAATGGGCATGAGAGCCTTAAAGGCTGAGGGTAAGCTTGATAACCTTGACGAATCAGAGGAAATTAATGCTTGCAGTATTGTAGTACCTGTAGATATTGACGGTAAAACAGAGGATTGGCTGATTATGTTTAAGAATGAAACTCATAATCACCCAACAGAGATAGAGCCTTTCGGTGGTGCAGCAACCTGCTTGGGCGGTGCTATACGTGACCCACTTTCAGGCAGAAGCTATGTATACCAGGCTATGCGTGTAACAGGCTGTGGTGACCCACGTACATCTGTTGCCGATACCCTTCATGGCAAGCTTCCTCAGAGAAAGCTTACAACAGGTGCGGCACACGGCTATAGCTCATATGGTAACCAGATAGGACTTGCTACAGGTCAGGTAGCTGAAATTTACGATGAGGGCTATGTAGCTAAGAGAATGGAAATCGGTGCCGTAATCGGTGCAGCTAAAAAGAGTGATGTTATAAGAGAGCGTCCTGCTAAGGGCGATGTAATTATACTTGTAGGCGGTCGTACAGGTCGTGATGGTTGCGGTGGTGCAACAGGCTCATCTAAGGAGCATAATGAGGATTCTATCTTAACCTGCGGTGCAGAGGTGCAAAAGGGTAATCCTCCTACAGAGCGTAAATTACAAAGACTTTTCCGCAATAGTGAAGTCAGCAGAATGATTAAAAGATGTAACGACTTTGGTGCAGGCGGTGTATCTGTTGCAATAGGTGAGCTGGCAGAAGGTCTTAAAATTAACCTTGACCTTGTTCCGAAGAAATATGAGGGCTTAGACGGTACAGAGCTTGCTATTTCAGAGTCACAGGAAAGAATGGCGGTTGTTGTAGACAAGGCTGATGCGGACAAATTTATTGCTTTCTCAAATGAGGAAAATCTTGAGGCTACAGTTGTTGCAGAGGTAACCGATAACAGACGTCTTGAAATGTTCTGGAGAAATAAGGATATTGTTAATATTTCAAGAGATTTCCTTGACACAAACGGTGCTGTTCAGCATGCAGAGGTTTGCGTGGAAATGCCTGAAAATAAGCCTGAGGTAAAGAGTGTTGGCAGTGATATTAAAGCTCAGTGGCTTGAAAATCTTTCAGACCTTAATGTTGCTTGTCAGAAGGGTCTTGTTGAGCGATTTGATTCAACTATCGGTGCAAATACCGTGCTTATGCCTTTCGGTGGCAAAAATCAGCTTACACCTACAGAGGTTATGGCTGCAAAGGTACCTGTACTTAAAGGTGAAACTACAACAACAACCCTTATGAGCTGGGGCTATAATCCTAAGGTTGCAAAGTGGAGTCCTTTCCATGGTGCTATGTATGCAGTTGTTGAGTCTGTTGCAAAGATTGTTGCAGGCGGCGGTAAGTACGACAGCGTAAGACTTACTTTCCAGGAGTATTTTGAAAGGCTTGGTGATGAGCCTTCAAGATGGGGCAAGCCTTTTGCTGCATTATTAGGTGCATTTACAGCTCAGATGGAGCTTGGTACAGGTTCAATCGGCGGTAAAGATAGTATGTCAGGTACATTTAAGGATATGGACGTACCTCCTACCCTTGTATCCTTTGCGGTTGATGTCACTGATATGGATAATGTTGTATCTCCTGAATTTAAAGCAGCAAATCATAAGATTGTAAAGCTTACGGCAGAGTATAAGGCTGATGATACACCTGATTTTGAAGTACTTAAGAAAAACTTTGCTATAGTTAGCAAGCTTATAAAAGAAAAGAAGGTTGTATCAGCAGCAACTATTGGTTTTGGTGGTATAGCTGCTGCTGTCAGCAAGATGAGCTTTGGTAACGGCATAGGTGTAGAGATAAATGATAATGAACTATTTAACCCAAGCTATGGCTCATTTGTGCTTGAGCTTGCTGATGATAGTGTTGTTAAGGAATTTGAGGGTTATAATTATTCTGTGATAGGTAATACTACAGATAAGGCTGAAATTTTAGCAAATGGTGTAGTTGTTACGCTTGATGAAGCATTAAAGGCATGGTTTAAGCCTCTTGAAAGAATTTTCCCAACAAACTATTTTAAGAGTGTAGAAAATAAGGATATTAAAATTAATAGCTTTAACGTATCTGTTAAAAAGACCTCAGGTCAGGGTATTGCCAAACCTAGGGTGCTTATACCCGTATTCCCGGGTACAAACTGTGAGTACGATACCTTGAGAGCCTTTGAGCGTGCAGGTGCCGTTGCAGATACTTTAGTTATTTCCAATCTTAAAAATGAGTGGCTTAGTCAGTCTATAGACAAAATGGCTGAAATGATAAGAAACTCACAGATTATTATGGTACCCGGCGGCTTTAGTGCCGGTGATGAACCTGAAGGCTCAGGTAAGTTTATAGCCGCTGTATTCAGAAATCCTAAGATAACAGAGGCAGTAAACGATTTACTTAAAAACAGAGATGGTCTTATGTTAGGTGTATGTAATGGTTTCCAGGCACTTATTAAGCTTGGCTTAGTGCCATACGGCGAAATCAGAGATATGGAAGATAACTCACCTACCCTTACATTTAACACAATCGGCAGACACGTATCCTGTCTTGCAAACACAAAGATTATATCAAATAAATCACCTTGGCTTTGGGAAAGTGAGGTAGGGGATATTCATACTGTAGCCTTTTCACACGGTGAAGGTAGATTTATGGCTGACGAGGCGACAATTAAAGCACTTGAGGCAAACGGACAGATTGCCACTCAATACGTTGCTCCAAGCGGTGAGCCTACCTACGACATCAGATATAATCCAAACGGTTCTGTTTATGCTATTGAAGGTATTACAAGTCCTGATGGTCGTGTACTCGGTAAAATGGGACATACAGAGCGTATAAGCAATGGTGTTTATAAAAATGTTTGCGGTGAAAAAGATCAAAAGATTATCCTTTCGGGTGTTAAGTATTTTAGTTAATTAAGTTTACTTTTAATTTAGTCTGTCGTACTTTCGACAGACTAAATTGGTAATAATAAATAAAAAATAAGAAATTATCTACGGTTGAATTGGAGGTATTTGATATGAAAGTAGTCAGTGTTGCTTTAAGCGGTGTGGCATTATTAATGAGTGCTGCGGCTCTTGCTTTGTCAATTATAGCACTTGTTAATAAAAGTTGACAAAAAACGTAAAATCGTTAAAAAAATGTTTAACTTTTACAACTTATGTGATATAATGTTATTTGGTTACAAGTGGTAACAAGAATGGGATATTATCCCAATTAGTCTAAATTAATTTTAGGAGGAATATTCAAATGGTTAAAGTTGCTATTAATGGTTTCGGTCGTATCGGTCGTCTTGCATTCAGACAGATGTTTGTTGCTGACGGTTATGAAGTAGTAGCTATCAACGACCTTACAGCACCTAATATGCTTGCTCATCTTCTTAAGTATGATTCAGCTCAGGGTAGATTCGATGGTACTGTTGAGGCTACAGAGGATTCTATCATCGTAAACGGCAAGGAAATTAAAATTTACAAAGAGGCAGATGCAAACAAGCTTCCTTGGGGCGAGCTTGATGTTGATGTAGTTCTTGAATGTACAGGTTTCTACACATCTAAGGATAAGGCTATGGCACATGTTAACGCAGGTGCTAAGAAGGTAGTTATTTCTGCTCCTGCAGGTAATGACCTTCCTACTATCGTTTACAACGTAAACAACGACATCCTTACAAAGGAAGACAAGGTTATTTCAGCTGCTTCTTGTACAACAAACTGTCTTGCTCCTATGGCTAAGGCACTTAATGACTATGCTGAAATTCAGTCAGGTATCATGGTTACAATCCATGCTTACACAGGCGACCAGATGATTCTTGACGGTCCTCAGAGAAAGGGTGACCTCAGACGTGCTCGTGCTGCTGCAATCAACATTGTTCCTAACTCAACAGGTGCTGCTAAGGCTATCGGTCTTGTTATTCCTGAGCTTAACGGTAAGCTTATCGGTGCTGCACAGAGAGTTCCTGTTCCTACAGGTTCAACTACTATCCTTACAGCAGTTGTTAAGGGTACAGACATTACAGTTGAGGGCATTAATGCTGCTATGAAGGCTGCTGCTAACGAGTCATTCGGCTATAATGAAGACCTTATCGTATCTTCAGACGTTATCGGTATGAAGTTCGGTTCACTTTTTGATGCAACTCAGACTATGGTTAATAAGGTTTCCGATGACCAGTATGAAGTACAGGTTGTTTCTTGGTATGATAATGAAAACTCATATACAAGCCAGATGGTTAGAACAATCAAGTACTTTGCAGAGCTTGGCTGATAATTTTATAAATATTTCCAAAAAAGAGCTGTCTTATGGCAGCTCTTTTTTGGGGATTTACAGTATTATATTATTTATCTTATAAGAGCCTATAGTATCATTATTTAATTAAAAAATATAAATGTACTATTGAAAAAGCTTTACTTGTATGTTATAATTTCTATAAGAAATTATGTCTTTACATAATTAAAAAATTAAACTAAGGAGGATTTTTTCCAATGAGCAAAATTGTAACTATGGGTGAGATTATGCTTAGACTTTCTACACCTAACAATGAGAAGTTTATTCAGGCTGATGAGTTTGATATTAACTATGGTGGCGGTGAGGCTAACGTAGCTGTATCTTTAGCAAACTATGGTCATGACGCAGAATTTGTAACAGCTGTACCGGCTAACCCTATTGGTGAGTGTGCTGTTGCTGCACTCAGAAAGTACAATGTACAGACAAATCACATCGTAAGAAGCGGTGAAAGACTTGGCATCTACTATCTTGAGACAGGTGCTTCTATGAGAGCTTCTAACGTTGTTTACGATAGAGCACATTCTTCAATTGCTACAGCAACTGCTGACCAGTTTGACTTTGATGCAATCTTTGAGGGTGCTGACTGGTTCCACTTCACAGGTATTACTCCTGCTGTATCTGATGCTGCTGCAGAGCTTACAGAGGCTGCTCTTAAGGCTGCTAAGGCTAAGGGCGTTACAGTTTCTTGTGACCTTAACTTCCGTAAGAAGCTTTGGTCTTCAGAAAAGGCTCAGAAGGTTATGACAAACCTTATGCAGTATGTTGATGTTTGTATCGGTAACGAAGAGGATGCTGAAAAGGTACTTGGCTTCAAGCCCGGTAATACTGACGTAACAAGCGGCGAGCTTGAGATGGCAGGTTATGTTGACATTTTCAACCAGATGTGTGATAAGTTCAACTTTAAGTATGTTATCAGCTCACTTAGAGAGAGCTTCTCAGCTTCACACAACGGTTGGTCAGCTTGTATTATGGACGGTAAGACAAGAGAGTTCTATCGTTCAAGAAGATATGAAATCAACCCTATTGTTGACCGTGTAGGTGGCGGTGACTCTTTTGCAGGCGGTCTTATCTGTGGCTTACTTGACCATGGTGATGATATGAAGGCTGCTATTGAGTACGCTGTAGCTGCTTCTGCTCTTAAGCACACAATCCCAGGTGACTTCAACCTTGTATCACGTGCAGATGTTGAGGCTCTTGCAGCAGGTGACGGCTCAGGTCGTGTTCAGAGATAATTAAATAAACTTCATAAAGGCTGTAGGCTTTGGTCTTCAGCCTTTAATTTTAATAGTGGGAAAATATTGAGATGGATATTATCATCTTTCTTTATATATAATTTGATTTATGGCTTTTTCATTATGCAGTCAATAAATATGAATATATGCCATGTGTATTTATATATACGATAGGAAGAGGGTTGATTACTTCGCTTATTCCTTTCTCATCGTTACTAAACATAAAGTTAATCCAATTTTACATTTTTTTGTTGGTTTATTATTTGTAAAGGTTTTTACTAATTTGACCTGTAATTTTGATGATTACAGAGTAATTATAGCAATAGGTTGTTTAATAGAGTTTATAATTTCATTAGGTTTGTCAATTGCTATAACAGCTATATTGTTTAATTTATAATATTGGAGGTATATAATTATGAAGCTTGAAACAAGATATTCAAATCATTTTGATGATGTTAAACATTATGATACCGAAGCCTTAAGAAAGCATTTCCTTGTAGAGGATGTTTTTGTACCGGGCGAAATGAAGCTGGTTTACAGCCATAATGATAGAATTATTTTCGGTGGTATTACACCTACTACAGAGCCACTTAAGCTTGAGGGCAGTAAGGAGCTTGCAGCAACCTACTTCCTTGAAAGACGTGAGCTTGGTGTAATTAATATCGGTGGTGACGGCTTTGTTAATGTTGACGGCAAGGAATATCCTGTAAATCACTATGATGCTATCTATGTTGGTATGGGTGTTAAGGAGATTTCCTTTACAGCTAAGGATGCTTCTAATCCACCTAAGTTCTATATGAATTCAGGTACAGCACACAAGAGCTATCCAACAGTTTTAATCTCTTATGATGATGCAAACCATAAGCCTCTTGGCTCTCTTCAAGATTGCAACAAGAGAACTATCAACCAGTATATTCATGACGAAGTATTTGCAAGACTTTCTCAGAGAGATGGCGTTGAATATGGTAGCTGTCAGATTGCTATGGGTTTAACTAAGCTTGACCCCGGCTCTAATTGGAACACAATGCCTTGCCATACTCATGAAAGACGTATGGAGGTTTATCTCTACTTTGATATGGATGCTGATAATGTTGTTTTCCATATGATGGGTAAGCCGGATGAAACAAGACATATTGTTATGAAAAATGAGTCAGCAGTTATTTCTCCAAGCTGGTCAATCCACAGTGGTGTAGGTACAAAAGCTTATACCTTTATTTGGGGCATGGTTGGTGAAAACAAAGACTATGATGATCAGGACTGGCTTAAAACAGGAGACCTTAAGTAATTTTATCTGTAAGAGGTGTGGACAAATAAGTCTATACCTCTTTTTTTACATTTTCAGGTATGATTTTCATAAATCAACTTGAATAATTACGCACAATGTTGTATAATGTGATAAATGATAAATTGTTGATTTTATGTATCATTCTAAAATAATCAGGACGGAGGTCTGTTATGAGTATTAGCTTAAAAGGCAGGCATTTTTTGAAAATGTTAGACTTTACAACAGAGGAAATTGAGTATCTGCTTAATTTATCGGCAGAGCTTAAGGATAAAAAGAAAAAGGGTATTTATGACCCTTGCCTTAAAGGCAAAAATATTGCCCTTATTTTTGAAAAAACAAGCACAAGAACACGTTGTTCATTTGAGGTTGCCGCATATGATATGGGTATGAATGTTACATACCTTGATCCGTCAGGCTCACAAATAGGAAAAAAGGAGAGTATTGCAGATACTGCCAGAGTTCTTGGCAGAATATATGACGGTATTGAATATCGCGGCTTTGAGCAGTCTATTGTAGAAGAGCTTGCAAAATATGCAGGTGTACCTGTATGGAATGGCTTAACAAATGAGTCTCATCCAACACAAACGCTTGCAGATTTACTTACTATACGTGAGCATTTTGGCAAACTAAAGGGTATTAATTTTGTTTATATGGGTGATGCAAGATATAATATGGGTAATTCCCTTATGGTTTCGTGTGCAAAAATGGGTATTAATTTTACAGCTTGTACAAATAAGGAATATTTCCCTGAAAAGTGGCTTGTTGAAGAGTGCGAAAAAATTGCTTCTGAAAACGATTGTACAGTTACATTAAGCGAAGACGTAGAAACAGCAACTAAAAATGCAGATGTGATTTATACAGATGTATGGGTATCCATGGGTGAGCCTGACTATGTATGGGAAGAACGCATTAAAAAACTTTTACCTTATCAGGTTAATGCCAATGTTATGAAAAATGCAGGAGAGAATGCAATATTTATGCACTGTCTTCCTGCTTTCCATGACTTAAATACAAAAATAGGTAAAGAAATAAGTGAAAAATTCGGATTAACTGAAATGGAGGTTACTAATGAGGTGTTTGAGTCATCTCAGTCTGTTGTATTTGATGAAGCGGAAAATCGTATGCACACAATAAAGGCTGTTATGTACGCAACCCTTATGGATTGATTATGAGTGATAATAACAAAAAAATAATATACAGTGCAATGCAACCATCAGGTGTACCTACCTTAGGTAATTATCTTGGTGCCTTAAGAAATTGGAAAAATCTCCAGGACGAATATAACTGCATTTTCGGTGTTGCAAATATGCACGCTCTTACAGTACGTCAGGATCCTACAGAATTAAGGCAACGTACAAAAAACGTAATTGCCTTATTTCTTGCAATCGGGCTTGACCCAAAGGAGCATATAATTTATGTTCAGTCTGATGTGAAGGCTCACGCAGAAATAGCATGGATATTAAACTGCTTTACCTATATGGGAGAGCTTAATCGAATGACGCAATTTAAGGACAAATCTGCACAGCATGCCGACAATATAAATGCGGGACTTTATACTTATCCGGTATTGATGGCAGGGGATATATTACTCTATCAAAGCGATCTTGTACCTGTTGGTGCCGACCAAAAACAACATTTGGAAATATGCAGGGATTTAGCCGAAAGATTTAATGGTATTTATGGTGATGTATTTAAATTACCTGACCCATATATACCTAAGGTTGGTGCAAGAATAATGGGTCTGCAAAATCCTCTCAGAAAAATGAGTAAATCTGAAAGTGATAATCCTAACAATGTTATTTACATTTTAGAGGATACAAAAGCTATAGCAAATAAAATTAAAAGAGCTGTAACTGATTCTGATACAGAGGTAAGATATGGCGAAGATAAGCCCGGTGTAAGTAACCTACTTAATATTTACTCGGCAGTTACAGGTAAGAGTGTAAATGATGCTGTACTTGATTTTAAAGGCTGTGGTTACGGTGCATTTAAAATAGCTGTGGCCGATGCTGTAGTAGCTGAAATTGAGCCTATACAGAATAAATTTAAGGAGTATTCATCTGACAAGGCATACATTGAACAGGTAATGAAAGAAGGTGCTGAAAAAGCATCTTATATTGCAAACAAAACACTTAAAAAAGTTCAGAAAAAGGTTGGTTATCCTGTATAAAATTAAACCGGGGTCTTTGGAGCTATCCAAGGACCTTTTTACTAATAAGAGGTGATTTTATGGATATAAAGGATAGTTTTCTGCGAATTTTATATCCCAGACGATGTGTAATATGTGATAATATTATATCTTATGAATGCAATTATTTTATATGTCCTGATTGTGAAGGTAAAAACGAATGGATAAAAGGAAAGGTATGCGATAAATGCGGTAAACCCATTGATTACATGGGATTATGTAAAACTTGCAGAAATTCAAAGTATTTCTTTGATAAAGCATATGCTTTGTATGTATACAAGGACGAAATAAGAGAATCAATACATCGTATGAAATATTCCAAAAGGGGAAGTTATACCCGATATTATGGTATGGATATGGCTGAATTTGCAGATAAACATAATTTACCTCACGTGGACTACGTAACTTGTGTTCCCGTTCATAGAAGCAGATATGTTAAAAGAGGATATAACCAAAGTTATTTGTTGGCAGAGGCATACTGTAAACATCGAGGAGAACAATACAAGCTTTTAGTATTAAGGAAACGAAAAACAAAACCACAAAGCTCATTAAACAAAGAACAAAGAAAAGTAAACATCAAAGGAGTATTTTCTTTTAATACGGAGTGTGGAGTAGATATAAAAGGAAAATCTGTTTTAATAATTGATGATATATATACAACAGGCAGTACGATAAATGAAATTGCACGAGTCCTTAAAAATGCAGGGGCTAAAACTGTTTATGCCTTGTGCTTAAGTATAGTTGATGTAGATTAAGCATTAAATAGTTAAAATATATCTTTTAAGAGGTCTTATTTTACCAACCTCTAACTATTCGCAAAAGTTGCGTTTTACGAATAGTTTTCAAGGCACTCAGACCTCACCCGCAATATGTTATTTACCTCTATTAGTATGTCAACTAGTTTTATGTGCTAGTTTGTTACCTCACTCCTTTGCCTGTGGGTTTAATTAGGTGCTATGCTATATTTGTGCCGGTTTTGCAACTTATTTTGATTAGATGTAATATAAAATTTTTTATATATCAAGCTTAAGGCATAGTAGTACATATTTATAAACTACAAATTTTAGCAAAAAAAGAAGCTAACAATGTATTAATTTGATCACAAAAAGTCAGACCTTTAGGGGTCAAATTAATTGAAAGCTCCTTTTTTTGCTGTAATTATTTTAATTTGTTATTGTAACAAGTTTGCTTTCCCCATCCCATTCAACCTTACAATCAAATGCTTCGGAAATAGCTCTTAGTGGTACCATTGTTCGACTACCCATAATTTTTGCAGGTACATCTAAAATTACCATATCTTTATTATTTATAAGCATATTCTTGCTGCCTATAATTAAGGTAATTCTTACGCCCTCTTTATTTTCTGCTATTACGGATTGTGTGTCGTTAAACCATTCTACATCAGCACCAAGAGCTTCAAATATAGCTCTCATCGGTACTAAGGTTCTGTCATTTTCAATTACGGGCTTTTGGTCAAACTTAACATATTCTCCGTTCACCTTAACCTTAATTTCGTTTTTATCAGAATACTGTGTAGTAGTTTCTGTAGAAGTTTCTTTTGTTGTCTGAACCGTAGTAGCTTGTGTTGTTGCTGTCGTTCCGTTGTTTGATTGATAAAATTGTTTGATTTTATCGGACAAACCCGGTGTGTTAATAATCATTTTATATCTAAAATGAATTTCGCCATTAACTTTTTCTGTTGACTTGTTCAAGTTTAACTGCTTTACTATTTCATTTCCTCCATACCAGGTATTATTCGTATCTGTTACACCATTAGCCTTATAATCAGCCAATCCTATATATAACTTAGTCGGTGAATCCTTAAGTGTATCTGACCACCATTTAACCAAAGTAGCATAATCAGCTTTAGAATGTCCTATTTCCCAATAAATTTGAGGTGCTATATAATCTACAGTTCCCTCTAATGCCCATTTTCTTGTATCAGCATAATGAGAATAATATGCTTCATTTCCTGAGGTGTCGCTTCCTAAGGGATTATTTGAACTATTTGCCCATATACCGGCAGGACTTATACCAAATTCAATATCAGGATTTACAGTGTCTATAGCAGATTTAATGCCTTCTACAAGCAGATTAACATTGTTTCTTCGCCACTGACTTTTATCTGTATAGCCGGCACTTAATTGTGTAAAGGAAACACTATCATCAAAATCACTACCCGGATAAAAATAATCATCCATATGTATACCATCTACATTGTAATTATTTACTATCTCCATTATACCGTCAATCACAAGCTGTCTTACAGCAGGTAAAGCGGGGTTATAATAATAATTTCCGTCTGTATACTTTATAATATATTCAGGATGCAATTTAGCAGGATTGTTTTCTGCAAGTCCGGAAAGAGCATCTACACTACCGTTTTTTACTTTAGTTGCTCTGTATGGATTAACCCAAGCATGAAGCTTCATTCCCCTGCTGTGAGCACCGTCAATCCAATATTGAAGTGGGTCAAAATTATTAGACGGAGCAACTCCCTGTTTGCCGGTTAAATACTCGCTCCAGGGATAAATTGATGATTTATACAATGCATCTGAATTAGGTCTGACCTGCAAAAATATATTATTTATACCCATATTCTGACAATCATTTAATATTTTGTCAGCCTCTGCCTTCAATTGTTCCGAATCCGTTGTCGGGTTAGAAGGATAATCTAAATTATATACAGTAGAAATCCACATACCCTTCATTTGTTCCTCAGCGTTAACCGTTGTATATAAGCCTATACAACAAATAAACATCATTACCGAAATTAATAAATTTTTTATTTTTAAATACAATACTTAATCCTCCTTTTTAATTTTATTAAACCAAGTTTTAATTTCTTTTTCATAGCCGTTATCGGTAGGAATGTAATATTGCTTTCCTACCAATTCATCGGGTAAATACTGCTGCTTTACATAATTATTGGAATAATCATGAGCATATTTATATCCCTCACCATGTCCAAGCTCCGTTGCACCGGGATAATGTCTATCTCGTAAATGATTAGGTACACCGCTTACTCTGATATGACTCACATCCTCCATGGCGTTATCTATTGCCATAATCGCTCCGTTACTTTTAGGGGCACAAGCAACATATATAGCCGCCTGTGCCAGATTTATACGTGCTTCGGGCATACCAATAAAATCAACAGCCTGTGCCGCTGCTACTGCCACAACAAGAGCCTGAGGATCTGCATTACCAACATCTTCTGAAGCACAAATTACTATACGTCTTGCTATAAACTTAGGGTCTTCACCTGAATAAAGCATCTTAGCCAGATAATAAACCGCTGCATCCGGGTCAGAACCTCTCATGCTTTTAATAAAAGCTGAAATGGTATCATAATGATTATCCCCGTCTTTATCATAGTTTAATGCACGTTTTTGTACACATTGTTGTGCTACGTCAAGATTAATATAAATTTTACCGTCACTATCTCTGTCAGTAGTTAGTACAGCAAGCTCAACAGCATTTAACGCAACTCTGGCATCTCCGTTTGCAATATTGCTCAGAAAATTAAGTGCTTTTTCATCTATAACTGCATTATATGCACCTAAGCCACTTTCTTCGTCATTTACAGCCCTTTCAATTATTTTAGCTATATCTGATGGTTTAAGTTGTTTAAGCTCAAATATAACACTACGTGAAACAAGAGCCTTATTTACTTCAAAATAGGGGTTTTCCGTAGTTGCACCTATTAAAATCAACGTTCCGTCCTCTACATGAGGCAAAAGAGCATCCTGCTGACTTTTATTAAATCGATGTATCTCATCAATAAACAATATTGTGTGTTTGCCATACATGCCTAAAATAGACTTGGCATGGTCAACTGCATCAGTAATATCCTTTTTGCCTGCAGTTGTTGCATTAATTTGAACAAACTCGCTTTTTGTTGTATTTGCTATAATCTTGGCAAGAGTAGTCTTGCCTGTACCGGGCGGACCGTAAAATATAACCGATGAAAGCTTATCCGCTTTAATAGCTCTATAAAGAAGAGTATCCTTGCCTACTATATGCTCCTGACCAACAAAATCCTCAAGCCTTTTTGGGCGAAGCCTTGATGCTAAGGGACTATCCTTTTTAAGAGAATTTTTTTGCTTAAATTCAAATAAATCCACAGACTTCACCTCTTGCTTAAATCAGTTATAAACATAGCATCACCGAAACTGAAAAAACGATATTTCTCGTCAACGGCTGTCTTATATGCTTTTAGAACATTATCCTTGCCTGCTAATGCACTTACAAGCATTATAAGTGTAGATTCAGGCAAATGGAAATTAGTTATTAGGTTATCTACAATCTTAAATTTGTAACCCGGATAAATAAATATATCTGTCCAACCACTACAAGCCTTAATATGACCATCATCATCAGCTATAGATTCCAGTGTTCTGGTACTTGTTGTACCTACAGATATAATTCTACCTCCGTTTTTGCGTGTTTTGTTGATTATTTCGGCATTTTCCTTGTCAATGCAATAAAATTCCGAATGCATTTTATGCTTCAGTATATCATCTTCCTTAACAGGTCTGAATGTGCCTAAGCCTACATGGAGCGTTAATTTAGCTATATTCACACCCTTATCTGTTAGTTGGTTCATTAACTCATTAGTAAAATGCAAGCCTGCTGTAGGTGCAGCAGCTGAACCTTCATTTTTTGCGTAAACTGTCTGATACCTACTTTTATCCTCTAACTTTTCGGTAATATACGGAGGTAATGGCATTTGCCCCAACTCATCTAAAATCTCCTCAAATATACCGTTATACTTAAATTCAACTATTCTGTTGCCGTCGTTTATAACTTCTTTTACAGTAGCTTCAAGCTGTCCGTTGCCAAATACTATTACATGACCGAGACGTGCTTTTTTACCGGGGTAAACAATAGTTTCCCAAGTATTGGCATCTTTTCTTGTAAGCAAAAGAATTTCAACTCGTGTTCCTGTATCTTTTCTGGCTCCGATAAGTCTTGCCGGTAACACCTTTGTTTCATTTATTACAAGGCAATCGCCCTTATTCAGCATATTCCTTATATCCTTGAAAATTTTATGTTCAATTTCACCTGTATTTTTATCCAAAACCATTAATTTTGATGACGCTCTGTCCTCTAATGGATGTTGTGCAATCAACTCCTGAGGAAGTTCATAATAAAAATCACTTTTTTTCATTTTATAACTCTCCTTAGTATACATCAATACCTGTGTAGTAGTATTTGAGAATATCTGTATAACTATAACCAAGTTCCGCCATACCCTTTGCACCATACTGACTCATGCCTACGCCATGGCCGTAACCACTGCCTGTAATAGTAACGCAATCTTGAGATTCTGACATATTGCTTTCATCAGGAGATATTACATATTCATTTTCACTACCTATAACTACAGTATTTACATTTTCAACAGGTCCGATAATTCCGTCTGCTGCAACAGCCGAAATTACATTAATATCTACATTTCCTTCTGCTTCGGCTGCAAGAACATATACGTTATTTGCCTTTGTAGAGGTATTTGAAATTTTAAAATTACGGCTATACAGACTACCTTCAGCCGAATTTTTAAATAGCTCTCTTATTTCCTCTCGCTCAAGTGTTACAGCACCTTCCGTACCTTCAATTATCATGGTCTTTACAAGTCCGCCCTCAAGACTTTCGCCAACACGAACAGAAGTAACGTTACCCACATTATAAGAAGCTTTTTCGCACATTTCTGTTATTTCCGTAAATGAAAAGGTTCTTACCCATTGTTTACCGCCTGTTTCATTTATTTCCTTTACCCCAACAAGATAAGGTACTGCTGTACCCCACACATCCTCCGCATTTTGAGTATGTCCTCCGCTTGATGAAAAGTATGTTGCTGAGATTAAACTACCATTGTAGTATGCCATCACACCTTTAGTGGCATTTACAGCACTTGTGCCTGCATCAGTTTCACCGTTTACACCGTTATATTGCTGGCAATCCGTATTATCACACATATCATACTTACCATGTTTGCCTAAATTTTTTTGTGCATATGTTCTGGCTGCAACAGCCTGTGCCTTAATAGCTTCAATTGGCCATGAGCCGGGCATTTCCGAGGTGACAACACCTAAAAGATAATCCTCCATAGGCAAGATATTAACTGCATTTACCGTATTTCCGCTCCTGTATATTTCAATGACGTTTCTATATGAATATTCGCCTAACGCAACAATACCGTTGCCTGTTGAGATATGTACGGCTTCGCTTCCGTCAGCAATAAAAACATTCTTGTCTGATGATGTAAACAATACAGCATTATCACCTAATTTTATACTTGAAAATCCATTGTTACTAATATCAACTGTTTCCTCTGTTGTAGCTTCAATTTCTTCAGTAGTTTCAGCAGATTTAGTTTCTTCAGGTATTGTTTTTGTTGTATTCAGACTTGATGATTTGGCAAAGTAAACCCTCCAACCCTTGTCATTTAATACGGGTATGGCTTCGCCATTAAATTCCTTAGCATACAGCATAGCCTCATTATGTGTTGAAAAATCCAGACCTGAATCAAAATAGTCCCCATTTACAGCTTTTGCAATAAGTCCGTTTTCACTACCAACACTGTATTTCTTGCCATCACCTATCTGAACAGTAATAATTGTGTCGTTTACAGGAATTGAAGACACCCCTATATAATGCCTTTCAAGACCGACTCTGATGTCACGTGATGCACCGAAAGACGTTGAAACATTATAGCATAACATTATTAAAACAAAGCTGATAAATACAGCTAATATCTTTTTCAAAAAAAATCACCTCATTTATCAGTATATCAAATAATAATGCCTATTTCCACTAAAAATTGAAATCGTAACAAAAGTGACATATAATATTTATTAAATAAAATATGGCTTTTAATTTAATATTGGTTTATAATTATATTGATTATTTATTACTTTATTTATAGGAGGTATGGTTATGGATTATATATATCATTATAATTCACCCTTAGGCTATATCACTCTCGGAAGTAACGGAACAGAGTTGACAGGGCTATGGTTTGACAACCAAAAATATTTTGGGAATACCCTATCAGATGATTATATAGAAAAAGACTTGCCTGTGTTTAAATCAACCGTTAAGTGGCTGGATATTTATTTCAGCGGAAATGAGCCTGACTTTACCCCTCCTTTGCATATTAATACAACACCCTTTCGTAAGGCTGTATGGGAGATTTTGCTCTCTATACCCTATGGTAAAACCATGACTTATGGACAAATTGCAAGTACTCTTGCCGAGAAAAAAGGGGTGCCAAAAATATCCCCACGGGCTGTAGGCGGTGCTGTAGGGCATAATTCAATTTCAATTATAATACCCTGCCATCGTGTTGTAGGCGTTAACGGAAAGCTAACAGGCTATGCAGGCGGAATTGATAAAAAAATAAAGCTTTTAACCTTAGAAAAGGTTAATATATCTGATTTCTATACTAAATAAATGTCAAAAGGCTTCGGAAAATAACCGAAGCCTTTATTATACGGAGATGGAGAGATTTGAACTCTCGCTACGGTTTTGCCGTACTACCGCATTTCGAGT
>CATZZP010000010.1 GCA_958426775.1 uncultured Bacillota bacterium | reverse complement strand
TTCTAAGATTATACCTTATTAGGTCAGGGTGTTACAACTATATTATATCACAACACTTGATTAATAAACTGTCCAATGTTTGGGGTTCAGTTCATTTTTTGAAAGCGGGGTTTTTATGAGTTGGAATGCAATGTTTTATGGTCTGAATTTGTCCTAGTAAAGTATATTATCCTTTTCTCTTGGTGTAAAGCCCTCAAAAATTGCTATATCAAACTTATTTGCAAGGTCATCTATACATTTCTGGCTTGTCATTACCATACCTGCCGTTTCCGCACCGAAAAATCCCCTCATAGCCTTCATAAAAAGGCTGTCAAACTCCACAAAGTCATACACAATAAAGTCCGGCTGTGACTTGAAGTTTTTAAGCATAAAGCTTGTAACAAGCTTATCAGGCAGACTATCGTTGCTTTGGTTATGAGGTGCAAACATATTTACTCCTATTTGTCCCCTTAATATATCACTGTGGTTAATTTTAAACCACTCTACAATTTCAGGTGAAAGAGAAGCAATTGCAATATCCCCCGTATAGCTGTTTATCTCCTTGACCAAAAGACGACAAACCTCATCATAGGCAGGGGTTGGCTTAATGTTAATAATAACAGGTACTCTGCCGTCTATCTCTGTCAAAACCTCACTTAAAAGAGGGATTGTCTGATTTGTACCCTTAACATTATAGCCCTTTATTACATTATGATCTGTGCCTGCTACCGTTACATTTTCACCGCAAAGCCTTGACAGATTTTCATCACTTACACATACAAGCTTTTTGTCCTTTGTAAGCCTTACGTCTATTGTAACACCAAAACCACAGCTTATGGCACGCTTAAATGCCGCCATTGTATTTTCGGGTGCATCAAACTTATTATCATGCAAGCCCTGATGTGCTATGTAGTGATGCTCAAAGGACTTAAACCTTGCTTTACGCATATTGTCCATTGGCATAGGCTTCATACAATAGCCTAAAGCACCGACTATAAGCACAAGAACAATCAGGATTATAAAAACAGGCATAAATATCCCTCCTAATTTTTAAAGAAAAATGCCATTGCTAAGCCGGCTATTAAGCCGACTGCACATATAATAACAATAAACATTAAAGACATATTACCTCTCCTTAGTCAAGCTTGTGTACAAAGATACCGCTTCTTAATTTAGGCTCGAACCATGTGGATTTAGGCGGCATAATTTTACCGCAGTCGGCAATTTCCATAAGCTCTGCCATAGAGGTCGGATACATGGAAAAGGCAAGGGTCATTTCGCCGCTGTCAACACGTCTTTCAAGCTCCTTAAGCCCCCTGATACCGCCTACAAAGTCAATTCTCTTATCGGTACGTGGGTCCCCTATACCCAAGATAGGTGAAAGCACCTCATTTTGTAAAATTGATACATCAAGACCCTCTACAGCATCATTTTTTATAATGGAAGGTTTAGCTGTAAGGAGATACCACCTTTTATCAATATACATACCGAAGGTATGAGCTTTTGTCGGTTTACATTCTGAATTTACCTCTTCAACTTCAAACTTATCTGAAAGAGTATTGAAAAACTCATCCTTAGTTAAGCCGTTTAAGTCCTTTACAACTCTGTTATAGTCCATTATACGGAGCTGATTATCAGGGAAAAGTACGGATAAATAAAAGTTAAACTCCTCATTTCCGTTGTAGTCACCCTTTTCCTCACGTCTTTTAATGCCTACCTTTACGGCAGAGGCATTTCTATGGTGTCCGTCTGCTATATAAAGGCTTTCTACACCCTTAAAAAGCTCTGTTAATTTATTTATAGTGTCCTCATTGTCTATAACCCATATGGTGTGGCTTACTCCGTCCTCACTTACAAAGTCATATTCCGCAGGAGCTTTTGTAATTTCGTCAATTATGGCATCAATCTCTGCCTTGCCCCTGTAGGTTAAAAAAATAGGACCGGTGTTTGCATTGCAATAGTCAACGTGATTAATTCTGTCCTGCTCCTTGTCTGCACGTGTAAGCTCATGCTTTTTAATACTGCCTGATATGTATTCGTCAATAGAACTGCAGCCTACTAAGCCTGTCTGGCTTCTGCCGTCCATAGTAAGGCGGTATATATAAAGCACGGGCTTGTTATCCTGAATGTAAATGCCCTTTTCTATCATACCGTTCAGGTTGTCTGCGGCTTTTTGGTATACAGCCTCAGAGTATATATCAGTGCCTATGGGCAGGTCAACCTCTGCTCTGTCAACATGAAGAAAAGAATATGGGTCGTCCTTTACCATTTCCCTTGCCTCAAGAGAGCTCATAACATCGTAGGGCAAAGCCGCTACCTTACTGCAAAGCTCCTTTGTTGGTCTGAACCCTTTAAAGGGGTGTAATACTGCCATTAAAAAACCTCCTTAAGTCATTTTACTAAAGTATAACACATAAGGAGGTTTTTAACAATAAAGTTTTACTCAAATAAAATTTTTTCCGCAATATTGGCGGCATTCTTAATACAATCGGGGCAGGAGCAGAGGATTTTACCTGTTTCAACTCCCTTTAAATCCTTACAGACTACAGAGCCTGTTTTATTTTTAAACTCCTCAAGGATAGTCTTTGAAAGCTTATAGGTTTTGGCTTTGCTGTTTGGACTTTCAAGGTTGCCTGTGCTGTTTTTTAAGCCTGCCAAAAGGCAAGCTCCTGATACAGCACCGCAGGTGCCGTCCATATTACCCATACCTAAGCCTAAGCCCTCGGATATACGGAAAACCGTTTCCTCGTCAAGACCTACTAAATCAGCGTAGGTACAGGCTACAGCCTGAGCACAGTTATAGCCCTTGTCATGTTTTTTAATGGTTTCGTCTATACGTGTCTGCATAAATAATCTCCTTTTTTTCTTAATTATTTCACAAAATTGCAATAAAATCAAGTATTAAGGGTATTTATTTACACAGGGATTTGTGTTATAATCAAAAATAATGCTTTCGGGGTGATAAGGTGAGTGAACAATATACCATTGAAGGAATAATAGACAATATTAAATACAGAAATGATGATAACGGCTACACTGTTTTTTCCGTAATTGAAAGCGAGGAGGCAGAGGAGGAGTATATCTGTGTAGGCAACCTGCCCAGTGTCACTGTAGGGGAAAATGTTTGTGTAACAGGCACTGTTATTGTACACCCCACCTATGGTGAACAGCTTAAGGTGGAGAGCTGTGTGCAGACTGTCCCGACTAACGAAAAGGGTATTGAGCGTTATCTGGCAAGCGGCATAATCAAAGGCATAGGCAAGGTAACTGCAAGAAATATTGTAGCTAAATTCGGAGCCGATACCTTTAATATTATAGGCAACAACCCCGAAAGACTTGCGGAAATACGTGGTATCAGCGAAAATAAGGCTATGCAGATAGGCGAGATTTTTCATGAGCAGGCAGAACTCAGAAGGGTTGTTATGTTTATGCAGAAGTATGGTGTATCTACTGCCAATGCTCTTAAGATTTATAAAAAATACAAGGGTTCTGCAATCAGCGTTGTAGAGAAAAATCCCTATGCTCTGACAGAGGATATTTTCGGCATAGGCTTTACAACGGCTGATAAAATTGCTTATAATATGGGTATTTCACCAAGTTCCGAGTATCGCATTGAGGCAGGTATAAAGTATGTGCTTACCCTTGCCTTAAATGACGGCAGCTTATATCTGCCTATGGAAAGGCTTGTTGAGGACACCGCAAGACTTCTGGATATTGACAGGGAGCTTATAAACAGCCTTATTAAAAAGCTGCATATCGAAGGGCAGATTTATGTAGAAAGTTATAAGGAGGAGCTTATGGTATACCTTAACTCTTCCTATTATAACGAATGCTATGTGGCAAAAAAGCTTGTGGAGCTATCCCGCTTCAAGCCTCACACCTCTATGGACTGTGATGCTGAAATAGGATATATGGAGGTATACCATAAAATTAAGTTTGCCGAGGAACAGCGTAGGGCAATTAAATCTGCCTTAACTAACGGTGTTATGGTTATTACAGGCGGTCCCGGTACAGGTAAAACAACTATAATAAACGGTATTATTGAGCTTTTAAAGGGAGAGGGTATGACAGTTGAGCTTGCAGCCCCTACAGGCAAGGCGGCTAAGCGAATGTCAATAGCAACAGGTCAGGAGGCACAGACAATACACCGCCTTTTAGGACTTACCTTTTTAGACGAAAACAGCAGAAAGCAGACCTTTGACCATGACGAGGATAATCCTGTTGAGGCAGATGTAATTATTTTAGATGAAAGCTCAATGGTGGATATAACCCTTATGACAAGCCTTTTAAAGGCAATAGTTGCAGGTACAAGGCTTATTATAGTAGGAGATGCGGACCAGCTGCCTTCGGTAGGACCCGGCAATGTGCTTAAGGATATAATAGCAAGCGAGGTTGTGCCTGTTATAAGGCTTAAGGAGATTTTTCGCCAGGCTCGGGAAAGTACTATAGTTACAAACGCTCACCTTATAAATGACGGTAAAATGCCTGTTATTGAAAAGGACAGCAGGGATTTTTTCTTTATGCGTTCACCCAATCAGAGTCAGCTTGTGGAAACAATCAAGGCTCTGGTTACTGCAAGACTGCCTAAGTATCTTAATTGCAACGGACTTAAGGATATTCAGGTGCTTACGCCTATGCGTAAGTCGCCTATAGGGGTAGAGGAGCTTAACAAGGTGTTGCAGGACTGTCTTAATCCCCCTCGGAAGGGCAAGTTTGAAAAGACTGTAGGCGGTAAAATCCTTCGTATGGGCGATAAGGTTATGCAGATAAAAAATAACTATGATATACAATGGAGGGTGTTTAAAAACGGAACTGTAATTGACGACGGACTTGGCATTTACAACGGTGATGAGGGTATTATCACCTTTATTGATAATGTAAATGAGTATGTAGAGGTGGTTTTTGATGATGAAAAAACCGTATTATACGATTTTACTCAGTTAGATGAGCTGGAGCTTAGCTATGCCGTTACAATACACAAAAGCCAGGGCAGTGAGTACAAGGCGGTTATTATACCTGTTCACAGCGGTCCGCCTATGCTTATGACACGTAACCTTATTTATACTGCCGTTACAAGGGCAAAGGAGCTTGTGGTGCTTATAGGTATCCCCGAAACCTTAAAGCGTATGATTGATAATAACAGAGAGGCAGGCAGATATACAGCCTTAGCTCGCAGAATAAAGTTTTTTAATGAATTATGAGGTGTTGCAAAGCAATGCCTCTTTTTTATGTAAAAACTATGTAAAATCTCTGTTTAAAAGCTCGATTTATTTTACGTTTTTTTTACAAAGTGCAAACAGATTTATGATAGATTGACCACAGGCTAAGGTAATATAATCATTACGTAAACAAAAAAATCAGTTTAAGGGAAAGTTGTAATTCCCTGACGAGAAAAAAGGAGATTTTTACGATGAAGAAGTTTGTTGGTATTGCATTATCAATTATGGTTATGACAGGTGCTTTTACAGGCTGTGTGGCAACAGAGGATACAACTCAGACAGAAACACAGGCTCAGACAGAGGCAGTTTCGGAGGAAGCAAATTCAGACTCTGCAGAGGCAGGCTCAAATGAAGAAATTGAGGGTACAATCACCATGAATGGTTCAACCTCAATGGAGAAGTTTGCTAACGCACTTAACGAGAGCTTTATGGCTAAGTATCCAAAGGTAACGGCTACAGTTGAGTTTACAGGCTCAGGTGCAGGTATTGAGGCTGTTACAAACGGTACGGTTGATATTGGTAACTCCTCAAGAGCTTTAAAGGACGAGGAAAAGGCTAACGGTCTTGTAGAAAATATTGTAGCTATTGACGGTATCGGTGTTGTTACAAACACAGCTACTACAGTGGACGGTATAACTACAGACCAGTTAAAGCAGATTTACACAGGTGCTGTTACTAACTGGAAGGACTTAGGCGGTGAGGACAGTCAGATTGTTGTAATCGGTCGTGAGGCAAGCTCAGGCACAAGAGGTGCTTTTGAGGAAATTCTTGAAATTGAGGATCAGTGCAAGTATGCACAGGAGATTGACTCAACCGGTGCTGTAATGGCTAAGGTAGCATCAACCCCCGGTGCTATCGGTTATGTATCAATAGATATTATTGACGATACGGTTAAAACTCTTCAGCTTGACGGTGTAACTCCTACACAGGAAACAATTAAGGACGGCAGTTACACACTTCAAAGACCTTTCGTAATGGCTACAAAGGGCGAAATCAGTGAGCAGAGTGCTGCTGTACAGGAGTTATTTAACTACATCAACAGCGATGAGGGTCAGGAGATTATTGCTAAGGTTGGTCTTATCTCCGCAAAGTAATTTTAAAAAAGCAAATGGGGCTTGTGGGGCTAATTCCCCACAGGCTCTTGTATAATTTAAAGGAGCAATTTTAATGAACAACTCTGATATAGCTGTAATGCAAACTACAACTACAGCAAAAAGCAATACAAAAACAAGGGATAATAAAAAATCCTTTTCTATAAAGGGCAGTAACAGGGCAAAAAATATAACTGAGCTTATTATGGAGCTTATATTTATAGTTTGTGCCCTTGTTGCTGTTGCCGCTGTTGTGGCAATAAGTGCGTATATGATACTGGCAGGTACTCCTGCTCTTTTTGAGGTGGGTATAACGGATATGCTCTTTAGTACTGTCTGGGCACCTACAGCCGCACAGCCTTCCTTTGGTATAGCCTACATAGTGCTTACCTCAATTATAGGTACTGCACTTGCTATACTTATAGGCGTACCTATCGGCGTGCTTACTGCTGTTTTTATTTCCGAGGTGGCAGGAGGGCATATTGCCTCTGTGGTAAAGCCCGCAGTTGAATTACTTGCAGGTATCCCTTCGGTTGTATACGGCTTAATGGGTCTTTTGATGATTAACCCCCTTATGTATAAATTGGAGCTTGCTATTTTTAAAGGCTCTGAAACACACCAGTTTACAGGCGGTGCCAATATGGCGGCGGCTGTACTTGTGCTTGCGGTTATGATTTTGCCTACGGTTATTAATATGTCCCTTACCTCCTTAAAGGCTGTGCCTATGTCTGTACGTCAAGCCTCCCTTGCCTTAGGTGCAACCCCCGTTCAGACTATCTTTAAGGTAACTCTGCCTGCGGCTAAGTCCGGTGTAATTACCGCAGTTGTACTTGGCGTAGGCAGGGCTATAGGTGAGGCTATGGCAATTCTCCTTGTGGCAGGTAATGCAGTAAATGCACCTCTGCCCTTTAACTCAGTCAGATTTTTAACAACAGGTATTGTATCGGAGATGAGCTATTCCTCAGGTCTGCACAGACAGGCACTTTTTACAATAGGTCTTGTGCTTTTTGTGTTTATTATGATAATTAACATTGTAATCAATAAAATTTTAGAGGGCGGTGAGGTTAATGAATAACAGTATTTATGCTAAGAAAATCCGTCCTTGGGATATGTTTATGATGAGCCTTGTAATTTTATCGGCGGTAATTTCCGTAGGTATTGTTGCAGGTATTATCGGCTATGTTGCCTACAGAGGTATAGGTGTTATAAACTGGCAGTTTTTAAGCACTGTTCAGTCTGCACTTGAGGGAACCTTTGGTATTTTAGGCAACATTGTAAACACCCTTTATATTATTGTTATTACCCTGCTTATTGCTACACCTATAGGCATAGGTGCGGCTGTTTACCTTACGGAATATGCTAAAAGAGGTAAAATTGTTCAGCTTATAGAATTTACTACGGAAACCCTTGCAGGTATACCTTCAATAATATACGGTCTTTTCGGTATGGTCTTTTTCGGCATAGCTATGAAGTTAAAGTTCTCTATACTTTGCGGTTCCCTTACTCTTACAATTATGGTACTGCCTATTATAATACGTACAACTCAAGAGGCACTGAAGGCTGTGCCTTTCAGCTACAGAAGCGGTGCTTTAGGCATAGGTGCAACAAAGTGGTATATGATTAGGACAATTATTTTGCCCTCTGCTATGCCCGGTATTTTAACAGGAGTAATTTTAAGTATAGGACGTATTGTAGGCGAGTCTGCGGCTCTGCTCTTTACGGCAGGCAGTGCCTACCTTTTACCAAAGTCTTTATTTTCACATATGTTTACATCAGGAGGTACGCTTACAATCCAGCTTTACCTCAGTATGTCAAAGGCTGATTATAAAAATGCCTTTGGTATTGCCCTTGTACTGCTTATAATAGTTCTCGGTATCAATGCTCTTGCCAAGTTTGCGGCAAGCAGAGTTAAAACAGGTAAATAACAGGAGAGAAAAATTATGACTACTAAAATGAGTATAAAAAACCTTAACCTTTATTACGGTAATAACCATGCCCTTAAAAATGTTACAATGGATATACCCGAAAAGGAAATTACTGCCTTTATAGGTCCCTCAGGCTGCGGAAAGTCCACCTTTTTAAAAACCCTTAACCGTATGAATGACCTTGTTGAGGGTGTAAGGATTGAGGGTGAAATTTCCATTGACGGCGAGGATATTTACGGTAAGGGTGTTGATACTACCCTTTTAAGAAAGAAAATAGGTATGGTTTTTCAACAGCCTAATCCTTTTCCTATGAGTATTTATGATAATATTGCCTACGGTCCTCGTATCCACGGTATTAAAAATAAGGCAACCCTTGATGAAATTGTGGAAACAAGCCTGAGAGGTGCGGCTATCTTTGATGAGGTAAAGGATAAGCTTAAAAAGTCGGCTCTTGCCTTGTCGGGCGGTCAGCAGCAAAGGCTTTGTATAGCAAGAGCCTTGGCGGTTAAGCCTGAGGTGCTGTTAATGGACGAGCCTACCTCTGCCCTTGACCCTATATCAACCCTTAAAATTGAGGAGCTTATGTCAGAGCTTAAGGAAAATTATACTGTTGCCATTGTTACTCACAATATGCAGCAGGCAACCCGTATATCCGACAATACAGCCTTTTTCCTGCTGGGTGAAATGGTGGAGTTCGGCAAAACAGACGATTTATTTACACATCCTACAGATAAGCGTACAGAGGATTATATTACAGGTCGTTTTGGCTGATAAGAAGGAGGAGAATAATGAGCAAAAGTGCAAGACGCAATTTTGACAGCGATTTAGAGCTTTTAAATGTTGAAATGATAAAGATGAGTGCTATGGTAGAGCGTGCTATTGAAAATTCGGTTACTGCTTTTAAAAATCAGGATGAAAAGCTGGCTAAGGCGGTTATTGAAGGCGACAGAGATGTAAACGAGGCTGAGAAGCAGATTGAGGCTAAGTGTCTTTCTCTTATTTTAAGGCAACAGCCTGTTGCCAGAGATTTAAGAAGTGTATCTACTGCCCTTAAAATGGTAACGGATATTGAGCGTATAGGCGACCATGCGGCGGATATTGCGGAGATTGCCCAATATATGAAGGGTGAGCATATTTTTGAAATGGTAGAGCATATTCCCGCTATGGCACAGGTTGCCATTGAAATGGTGCATAATGCGGTAAGAGCTTTTGTTGAACAGGATTTAGACCTTGTTAAGACTGTTACGGAAGAGGACGATGTAATGGACGATTTGTTTGACAAAACAAAAAGTGAGGTTGTGGAAATCCTTAAACAGAGCAAAAGCAAAGAGGCTCTTGATTTGGGAGTGGACTTTCTTATGATAAGCAAGTATTTTGAGCGTATAGGCGACCATGCAGTTAATATCTGTGAGTGGGTTGAGTTCGGTATTACAGGTGAATATCAGAAGCAAAGAATATTATAAAAAAATCCCTCGGGGAAGTTGTTTCCTCTGAGGGATTTTTTTTGCTTTAATCAAGCTCTAAAGCACCTGTATAAAGTTGATAGTATACGCCCTTTTCCTTTATAAGCTCTTCATGCTCGCCGCGTTCAATAATTCTGCCGTGTTCAAGAACCATAATAGCGTTACTGTTACGTATGGTTGAAAGCCTGTGGGCAATTACAAATACGGTACGTCCCTTCATAAGCTCGTCCATACCTTTTTGCACTATGCTTTCGGTACGGGTATCAATAGATGAGGTTGCCTCGTCAAGTATAAGAACGGGAGGATTTGCAACTGCCGCTCTTGCTATGGCAAGGAGCTGTCTTTGTCCCTGACTTAAGCTTTCACCGTCGGAGGTAAGCTCCGTATCGTAGCCCTTTGGAAGAAGCTTTATAAAGTGGTCTGCATTTGCAAGCTTAGCTGCGGCATAAACCTCCTCATCGGTGGCATCCAGCTTGCCGTAGCGGATATTATCCATAATAGTGCCTGTAAAAAGGTGGGTGTCCTGCAATACCATACCCAGAGAGCGTCTTAAAGAGCTTTTATTTATATCCTTAACATTAATACCGTCATACTCAATTTTACCCTCATCTACCTCGTAGAACCTGTTTATAAGGTTGGTAATTGTGGTTTTGCCTGCACCTGTTGAGCCTACAAAGGCAAGCTTTTGACCGGGCTTTGCAAAAAGGGATATATTATGGAGTACTGTATGACCCTTTTCATAGCCGAAGGACATATCGTAAAACCTTACGTCGCCCTCCATTGGCTTCAGGCTGTAGCCACCCTTATCATCGGGGATTGCCCATGCCCACATGCCTGTACGCTCGCTGCATACACTCATTTCGCCCTTATCGTTAACTTTAACTCTTTTAAGAGTAACCTTGCCCTCATCCTTTTCAGGCTCCTCATCAAGCATATTAAATATACGCTCTGCACCTGCCAGAGCCATAATAATTGAATTAAGCTGGTTTGACATTTGGGAAAAAGGCTGTGTAAAGCTTTTTGCAAATTGGGTATAGCTTGCCATAACGCCTACGGTAATTCCGCCTACGCCTAATATGGCGAGTATACCGCCTATCATAGCTGTAAGCACATACTGTAAATTACCTAAGTTAGCTATAATAGGCATCATTATATTTGCATAGCTGTTTGCGTTGCAGGCACTTTCGCAAAGCTCCTCGTTTATTTTGTCAAACTCCTCCTTGGTTTTGTCCTCATGGTTAAAAACCTTAATTACCTTCTGACCTGCCATATGCTCCTCAATATAGCCTGTTACCTTGGCAATATCTAGCTGTTGGGCGGCAAAGTATTTACTGCTTTTTTTGCTTATTTTACTTGTGGTCAATGCCATAATTATTACCATAATTACAGCAAGGACAGAGAGAGGTGCATTTATGCTTACCATGGCAATAAAGGTAACAACGGCACTTACCATGGAGGAAAAGCCTACAGGAATACTCTGGGTTATCATCTGCCTTAAGGTATCCGTATCGTTTGTGTAAAGGCTCATTATATCTCCGTGGGTACGCTTGTCAAAGTAGCTTATGGGCAGGGTTTGCATATGCTCAAACATATCATCTCTAATTTTCTTTAAAATACCCTGACCTATGTTTATCATAAGTCGGTTGTAAAGATAGGTGCATATTACGCCTATACCCTGTATAACCGCAAGAACCGTGATTGCCCTTGTTAAACCGCTGAAGTCGGGGTTTTGCTGACCTATAAGAGGTATTACAAAATCGTCTAAAATATACATAAGGGAAAGAGGTCCTGTAAGGGAGGCAAGAGAGCTTATTATAATAGATATTATGACTACTATAAACTGAAATTTGTATATACCCGTTACATAGCTCATAAGCCTTTTTATAGTGTTTTTACGCATTTTCCTCAGCTCCCTTCATTTGAGAATAATATACCTCCTGATATATTTTGTTGTTTTTAAGGAGATTTTCGGGGGTGTCAAAGCCTGCCACCTTGCCCTCGTCAAGTACAATAACCTTGTCGGCGTCCTCTACAGAGCTTACTCTCTGGGCTATAATAAGCTTGGTGGTGTTTGGTATTTCCTCGCGGAATGCTTTGCGTATAAGGCTGTCGGTTTTAGTATCTACAGCAGAGGTGGAGTCGTCTAAAATAAGTATTTTTGGTTTTTTCAGTAAGGCTCTTGCTATACAAAGCCTTTGCTTTTGTCCGCCTGATACGTTGGTACCGCCTTGGTCTAAAACCGTCTGATATTTTTTGGGAAACTCCTGTATAAAGCCGTCTGCCTGAGCAAGCTTGCATACTCTGCGGACCTCTTGGTCAGAGGCATTTTCATTGCCCCAGCGTATATTATCTGCTATTGTACCGCTGAAAAGCACGTTTTTCTGCAATACCATGGCTACCTGGTCACGAAGTGCCTCTAAGTCGTACTCTCTTACGTCCCGACCGCCTACCTTGACAGAACCCTTTTTAACGTCGTAAAGCCTTGGTATAAGCTGAACCAGGGTTGATTTTGAGCTGCCTGTTCCGCCCAGAATACCTATAGTTTCACCGCTTTCTATTTTAAGACTGACATCGGTTAATACAAGCTTGTCTTCGTCATCGCTGTAGCCAAAGGAAACCTTATCAAACTCAATACTGCCGTCGCTGACCTGTGTAACAGCCTCCTCAGGTGAGGTCATGGTGCTTTCCTCTCTTAAAACCTCTGTAATTCTTAATGCACTTGTACGTGCCATAAGAAGCATAACAAATATCATGGAAACCATCATAAGGGAGGACAGTATCATGCTTGTATACATTATAAGGCTTGTAAGCTCACCTGACTGCATATTGCCGTAAACAATGTATTTACCGCCTAAAAGGCTTAAAATAATCATACTTGCATACATTACCGCTTGCATAGCAGGGGCGTTGAAGATTACAATTTTTTCAGCCGCCTTAAACTTATCATAAACCTCACGGGATACATCGTGGAATTTATCAATTTCAAAGTCCTCTCTTACGTAGGACTTTACAACTCGAACGGCATTTACATTTTCCTGCACAACTCGGTTAAGCTTGTCATACTTGCGAAAAACCTCCCTGAAGTGAGGAAAAGCACGTGATACAATTAATAAAAGTACTACTAAAAGCAGAGGGATTGAAACCGCAAAAATTGTTGAAAGCCTTGCATTTACATTGATTGCCATTACAAGGGAAAATACCAGCATAATAGGGGCTCTTACAAAAACCCTTATCGTAAGCTGATATGCCATTTGTATGGTTGTAATATCGGTTGTAAGCCTTGTCACAAGGCTTGAAGCGGAAAATTTATCAATATTTTCAAATGAAAACTCCTGTATTTTATAAAATACATCCTGTCTTAGGTTTTTGGCAAAGCCGGTGCTTGCCTTTGCGGCACTTTTGCCCGACAATACACCGAAAAGCAGGGATAAAAAGGCTACAATTACCGTAATTATGCTTATTCTGACGGTGTAGGCAATATCCCCGTTTTCCATACCTACGTCAATTATTTTTGCCATTAAAAAGGGCATTATTACTTCCAGTATAACCTCAAGGGTTACAAAAACTGCCGATAAAACAGAGGGTAACTTATATTCTCTGACAGCCTTTGAAAGCTCTTTTATCATTTTCAGACCTCCTTAATTAAAGATAACTTAACTATTATAGTTAAAATTTAACGGAAAATCAATTAAGATTTTATTAAGTTATTGTAATTTATTTCAGCAAGCCTTATAATAAGGTAAATATTATTTTGAGGAGGAATTATAATGGATTGTATATTCTGTAAGCTTGCTAATGGCGAAATACCTACTAATACTGTTTTTGAGAATGAGGACTTCAGAGTAATACTTGATGCGGCACCTGCAAACCCCGGTCACTGCCTTATACTGCCTAAGGCTCACGGAGCAGATATTTTTGAGCTTGATGAGGAGCTTGTTGCAAAGGCTCACGGTCTTGCTAAAAAAATTGCACTTGCCGTTAAAAAGGCTATGAAGGCTGACGGTATTAATATTATTCAGAATAACGGTGCTGCCGCAGGTCAGACCGTAGGTCACTATCATGTACATATTGTGCCTCGTCACAAGGGGGACGGCGTAACAATTAATGCAGAGGGCAAGGCTCAAAGTCAGGAGGACTTTGAAAAGGTTAAAAATGCAATAATAGCTGAATTATAAAATAATCGCCCACAGGGGCGGTTATTTTTTTATATGGGGTAAATAATAATCTATAATACGCAGAAAGGATTTTTTTATGAATTTACCCTGGGACAGAAACTGGTTTAAGCTTTGCTTTTATATAATTATAACCTTTACGGCAGTTTATATTATAAAAGAGGTAATTGATATGTGTGCCTATACCCTGATAAATGTAAAGGGAGTTACAGAGGGTATTTTTAAGTGTATAAGGTATATTATAGCTGTGCTTGCACCTATTATTACTGCTTTTGTTATTTATTATGTGCTGTCGCCTTTGGTGGATATGATTAAGGAAAGGGTTAAAAGCAGAAGGCTTGCCTGTATTATAGTTTTTGGCTTTTTATGTTTTTTTCCCGTTTGTATAGGTGCTGTCAGTTTTTTTAAGCTAAGGTCCTTGGGTCAGGGCAGTGTAACTGAGGGTATTTTCCATGCCTTTACCTATTTAATTAAACGTATGGATACTGCCTATATGAGCCTTACTTATTTTTTGGAGAATATGGGACTTGGCATTATAAGAGATTATATTGAAGGGGCTGTTTTCCGGGCTGATTTAAGGTCCTACAGTGATATATTAAGGCTTTGTGTTGTCAGCTGTCTTAACCTTATCCTTGGCGGTGTTATGGGGTTTTATCTTTTATTAAGGGAAAAGCCCTTTGGCAGGCTGTCTGATATTTTAGCCGTGCTTTTGCCCCGCAAAATCTACAAGCCCCTTAAAACCCTTGGTGAGGATTTAAACCATATTTTCCTTGGTTATATAAGGGGGCAGCTTACAGACGGACTTATTATGTCATTGCTTATAGGCACAGGACTGTGGCTTGTGAAAATTCCCTTTGCTTTTGCAATAGGTATAATTTCGGGTTTTTCTAATTTAATACCGTATTTTGGCTCTGCCGTTGGATTTGTGCTGACTATTGCTTCGGCTCTTATAAGCGGTGAGTATATAAGGGTGCTGTACGGCTGCGGCATTATGCTTTTACTGCAACAGCTGGACTCGGTTTACATTGTACCTAAGGTTGTAGGAGAAAAGGTTAAAATAAGTCCCTTTGGGGTAATTGCCGCCTTAAGCATAGGGGGTAAGGTTTTTGGATTATGGGGAATGGTTCTTGCCGTACCTGTTACTGCTGTACTGAAAGCCTATATTTTAAGGGTATACAGCAGGAAAAAGCTCTCTTTAACCCAAAAAAACTGAATTTTATATTTAAAAAACAACTAAAAACCTGTAAAAGCTTTATGTTTTAAAGTTGACAGTTAAATAAAATGAAATACAGCAATCCGAAACTTGCAATTTTTACACAAAATTATCTTTTAACCCCTATATTTCTGTTGATAAATTGCATAATTTTTAAAAAATTATGCAAAAAAAAGCTCTTGAACAGTTGACAAGGCTTTTATAAAAGTTTACAATAATTTTATCGGGGGTGAATTAATGTTTATTTTTAATAACAAAACAAATTTAATTGAAAGACGAGAGCTGAACTATCCCCTTCAGGATGTCAGCGAGCCTAATCTGTATGACAACCTGTACAGCTATAATGAAGTGCCTAAGGTTGCCTTTAACCATAGAATTGTACCTATTGATATGCCCGATGAAATATGGATTACCGATACCACCTTCAGAGATGGCCAGCAATCCAGAGAACCTTATACAGTTGAACAGATTTCAAGGATATATGATTTGCTTCACGTTCTGGGCGGACCTAAGGGTATTATCCGCCAAAGCGAGTTTTTTGTTTACACTAAAAAGGACCAGGAGGCTGTCTATAAGTGCCTTGAAAGAGATTATCGCTTCCCTGAGGTTACAACATGGATAAGAGCCAGTAAAAAGGACTTTGAGCTGGTAAAATCCATAGGCGTTAAGGAAACAGGCATACTTGTAAGCTGCTCTGACTATCATATCTTCTATAAAATGAATATGAAGAGAAGCGAAATTATAGATTACTATCTTTCTACAATCAGGCAGTGTATCGAATACGGCATAAGACCTCGCTGTCACTTTGAGGATATTACAAGAGCGGACTTCTACGGTTTTGTAGTGCCTTTTGCTTCCGAGCTTATGAAGCTTTCGGAGGAAACGGGTATGCCTATTAAAATACGTGCCTGTGATACTATGGGCTATGGTGTTACCTTCCCCGGCTCTGTTTTGCCAAGATGTGTACAGGGTATAATTTACGGCTTACATCATCATGCAGGTGTACCTCAGGAGTTGATTGAGTGGCATGGTCATAACGACTTCTATAGGGCTGTAAATAATGCGGCTTATGCATGGCTTTTCGGTGCCTGCGGTGTAAATACATCGCTTTTCGGTATAGGTGAGCGTACGGGCAATACACCTACAGAGGCTATGGTTATGGAGTATGCACAGCTGAGAGGTACTCTTGACGGTATGGATACAAGGGCTATTACTGAATTAGCCGAGTATTTTGAAAAGGAAATAGGCTATGAAATTCCGCCTATGACACCTTTTGTAGGTGCTAACTTTAATGTAACCAGAGCAGGTGTTCATGCAGACGGTATCCTTAAAAATGAGGAAATCTACAACATATTTAACACAGAGCTTTTACTTAACAGACCTATTAAGGTGGCAGTAAGCAAAACCTCAGGTCTTGCAGGTGTGGCTCATTGGGTCAACACAAATTTATCTCTTACGGGGGATAAGGCGTTTGATAAAAAGCATCCTCTTGTGGCTGAAATTAAGACATGGGTTGATGAACAGTATGAGGACGGCCGTGTTACCGTTATAAGCGACAAGGAGCTTATGAATATTACAAACCAAACCCTTTTAAAGTACGGTATTACCGACTTAAAGGTTGAATTAAATTAATTACGGAGGATTAATCTAATGGATAAGATTGAACTTGCAAAGGCTAAATTCGGCGAATTAGTTGAACAACAGCTTAAAAGAGTTGAAAGAATGAAGGAGGACAAGGAGTTTATTGATTACTCCAAGCTGCCTGTTATTAAAATAGGTATCTGCGGCGGTGACGGTATCGGTCCTGCTATTACTGCACAGGCACAGAGAATACTTGAGTTTCTCCTTGATGATGAGGTTAAGGCAGGCAAGGTTGAGTTTAAGGTAATTGACGGTCTTACTATCGAAAACAGAATTGCGGCAGGCAAGGCTATACCTGATGATGTGCTTGCAGAGCTTAAGGAGTGTCCTGTTATCCTTAAGGGACCTACAACAACTCCTCGTGCAGGTGATAAGGTTAATATTGAGTCTGCAAACGTTGCCATGCGTAAGGAACTTGACCTTTTTGCCAATGTTCGTCCCGTCAGAATACCTGAGGAGGGCATTGACTGGACCTTCTACAGAGAAAATACAGAGGGCGGCTATGCTTTAGGCTCAAAGGGCTTTGAGATTGATGAGGACCTTGCCTTTGACTTTACCGTTGCAACCACAGACGGTACAGAGCGTATAATAAGAGCTGCCTTTGACTATGCAAGAAAGAATAATAAGGGCAAGGTTACCTGTGTAACCAAGGCTAATATTATTAAGACTACAGACGGTAAGTTTCTTAACACCTTTAAGGAGATTGCTAAGGAATATCCCGAGATTGAAACAGATGACTGGTACATTGATATTATGACTGCAAAGCTTATTGACCCTAAGAGAAGACAGGGCTTCAAGGTTGTGGTTTTACCTAACCTCTACGGTGATATTATTACTGATGAAGCGGCAGAGTTCCAGGGCGGTGTAGGTACTGCAGGCTCAATCAATATGGGCAAGAAGTACGCTATGTTTGAGGCTATCCACGGCTCTGCTCCCCGTATGGTTGAAGAGGGCAGAGATATGTATGCCGACCCTTGCTCAATTATAAGAGCCGCAAGTATGCTTCTTGCTCATATCGGCTACGGTGACAAGGCAAGACAGCTTGACGAGGCACTTGACATCTGCACTCAGAAGGAAAAGAAGGTTGTTATCACAGGTCGTTCAGACGGTGCTACAAGTGCAGAGTTTGCTGACTATGTAATGGACACAATTAAGAAAAATGCAAAATAAGTTTAATGAGCTGACAAACGATTATTTAATAGGTATAAGGTTTAACAACTACAAGGAGTGGTTTCATGAGCATAAGCAAATGTATACTCTTAATGTTCATGAGCCTATGGTTGAGCTTGCCGATGAGGTTTTTGTCCTTATGCACAAAATGGATAAGGGCTTTAACGAAATGCCTAAAATCTCACGTGCTAACAGGGATATTCGATTTTCCAAAAATAAAAACCCTTATAAGGAGTGTAAGTGGTTTTTCTTAAGGGGCGACGGTAAGCCTGACTTAACCTACCCTAAGCCTACCTATTTTTTTGAAATATCTCCCGATTGGTGGAGATATGGCTTGTTTTATTTCCCTAAGCCAAGCGATATGGCACTTTACCGTAAAAAGCTTGAGGCTGAGCAGGCAAGGTTTACACGAATTGTAAAAAAGCTTGAAAAGGATAAGTTTTTTCAGCTTGAGGGTGAAAGCTACAAAAGAGAGTTTAAAAATGACCTGCCTCCACAGCTTAACAGCTGGTATCAGTTTAAGGGCTTTGACCTTATACGATATGAGGAATACTCAAATATGGATTTTTACGGTGATAATTTACCTGACCTTGTGTTTGAGGGCTTTAAAAAGCTTTATGATATGTATAAGTTTTTAAATGAAATAGCTGAAAATTAAAATTACCCCAAGGGCAGTTGTCCTTGGGGTTTTTGGTTGGATAGAGAAAAAAGACAAGTGCTGTGACCTGTCTTTATTCCTTAGGTTCTATTTTTTTAACATTTTTTTCAAGCTTAGTGCGGGGCAGCATAACAAGGTGACCGCAGCCACAGCATTGTATGCGGAAGTCTGCACCTATCCTTAATACCTCCCAGCGGTTAGAGCCACAGGGGTGGTTTTTTTTCATTAATAATATATCTCCCACTTGTATATCCATGGCTTTGCTCCTTTCTTTTTGTTAAAATTCTCAAAGGGATAATTTTGCAGGGATTTCGGCAATTAAAATCTACCCCTTTTCAATATGCACAACCTGTTGCGGGTAGGGAATTTCAATGCCCTCCCTGTCAAAGGCGTTTTTAATAAGCCGTCTTAGCTCACGCTCTGCATTCCAGTTATCGCCTACAGAGCAATCTGCTTTAATTCTTATTACCACACTGCTGTCAGCAAGCTGTTCCACACCCAGCACCTCGGGACAGGTAATAAGTCCCTTAACAGCCTTGTCATTGTATATTTTTTCAAGCTCTGTTTTAAGGAGGCTGATTACCATATCAATATTTTCCTTATAGGAAATGTTAATGTCTACAATGGCACGATTGAAGCCTTTGCTCATATTGGTAACTATTTTAATCTGCCCGTTAGGTATTATATATACGTCGCCGTCAAGGCTTCGTATTCTGGTAGTACGCATACCTATGCTTTCAACAGTGCCTGAGTAATTTTCAATACGTACGGTGTCCCCTACGCTGAACTGGTTTTCCGTAAGGATAAAAGCACCTGTCAATATATCCTGAATTATGGACTGAGCACCCAGGCTCACAGCGACGGAGGCAACACCGCCTATAGCTAAAAGTGAGGTAGGGTCAACTCCCCAGACGGTAAGTATATAGCATAGTGAAATAAAGTATATTATATATTTGGCGGTACTGCAAAGCACCGTACTCATTGTGTCGGATTTGCTTCGGTCAAGCTTTGTGCTTGCCTTAAGGCTTTTGTTGATTGCCTTTTGTACAAGCTTTAATATAAAAAAGCTTATAATAAGTATAACTACACATATGCCTATTTTATAAAGCACCTGAAATATGCCTGTAAGTTCCTCCATACCTAAAAGTGAAGCAATAAATTTTGACATTTTAATCACCTTATCCTTTGTAATAATATCAGTATACAATAATTTATCACCCTTAGCAAGTCTTACTATATAATAGCTCGGCAATAAGGCATTTATTCAAAAAAACTTTTGTATAAAAAAAATCAGACAGACAATAATAATAGCGGAGGTGTTTTAAGTGAAAAAAGGATTTTATCCCGCTATTTATTCAACGGTAGCAGTTGCAATGGTTCTTGCTTTTGTTATTTCCGTATATAATGCCGGTACGGTTAATGATGAGGTTAAGGAGGAAAGCCTGCAGGTTCAGACTGATGAAAATGCAGGTGCGGCGGCTGTTGCTAAAAATGATGTAAAGAGCTATAAGGAAATAACTACGGAAAAAGTAACCCAACAGCAGACTGAGGCAACTACAGCCACACCTGCTGCAACTGCACCTAAAAAGGAAACCCTTAAGGCAGAGGAACCCAGGTATACTCTTTTTGATGACAGCAAGGAAATGAGCTGGCCTGTTGAGGGACAGATTGTAATGGACTATAGTGTGGACACGGCTGTATATGACAAAACTCTTGACCAGTATCGTACTAATGACAGCATCAGCATAAGTGCGGCGGCAGATACAAGGGTTACTGCGGCGGCAGACGGCGTGGTAGAGTCTGTGTCCAATGACAAGGTGAACGGCAACAGAGTTGTGTTAAATCATGGTAACGGCTGGAGAACTACATACAGCCAGCTCCGGGATGACGTAAGCGTCACAGAGGGACAGGTTGTATGCCAAGGTGATGTAATAGGCAGAGTAGGCACCCCTTCGCCTTACAGCGAGGCTTTGGGAACCCACCTTACCTTTACGGTGAGCAGAGATGAGAATAATATTGACCCTAAGACGGTTTTAGCAAGCATAGAGTAATTAAAAAAGGAATGTCACACAGGGGCATTCCTTTTTTGGTACATAATATAAAATTACCTATCATAATAGGAAGAATTTTTTAAAGGCTGTTATTTCGGGGATAAGGTTCTTCCTTATCAGTAAGCCCTGCAAGGTAGTCCATACTTGTATCAAGGGCAAGGGCTATCCGCTTACACTGTTCAAAGGTCATATAACGCTTGCCTTGCTCAATTTTGGAGTAATCGCTTTGGTCTATACCTGTTAAAATCTGTATTTTAATTTGGGTATAGCCACGTTTTTTGCGTAAATCCCTAAGTCTTGACATAAAATCACCTCAATATATTTATGACATATTTTTACGGCTTTGTCTACATAAAAATGAAATAAAACCTTGCAAAGCCCTAATTTATCTGCTATAATCAAAAGCTGATGCTACATATGGTGTAATCCGACAATTAAGGCACAAGGCTTTGTGCAAAAAATACAAAATGAGTTTTAAATTTTTAAAAAGATTGTTAAAAATTTTTTGTAAAAAATTAAAAAAACTCTTGCAAATGTTGTGAGGTTACTGTATAATAGCAGTGTTGTGACATTAAGAGCGTTGATGCAGAGGTTGCCGCAAAAGCGGGTTTTCTGCGGAGCGATGTCCAGTTCAAGAAACCGGGCGACAAGGTCACTGCATGAATATGTTGGTGTGTTTGGTTATGGGTTTTTGCCCTGAGTTGCAAAGCGAAACACACGGCTGAGTGTGCAGTCACCACTTGTCGTACTAAGTAATTAAAAAGTGCGAAAAGGAGGGGACTTTTTTTATGGCTAATCAGAAAATCAGAATCAGCCTTAAGTCTTACGATCACAAGTTAGTTGACCAGTCAGCTGCTCAGATAATCGAAACTGCAAAGAAAACAGGTGCTAAGGTATCAGGACCTATTCCTATGCCTACCAAGAAAGAGGTTGTTACAATCCTCAGAGCTGTTCACAAGTACAAGGACAGCAGAGAGCAGTTTGAGCTTAGAACACACAAGAGATTAATTGATGTTCTTATGGCAACACCTAAGACAGCAGATGCTTTAAGTCGTCTTGACTTACCTGCCGGCGTAGACATCACTCTTAAGATGATGTAAGAAAAAGGCAAATTCACTGATGTGATTTTGTTCCAAGAAAAAAGTTTTGTTGGTTTATATAGGTATAGATTTGAAAAGTACAGCGGTACGCCTTATATGAACCTAGAATGATTATCCCGAAAGGGACAATCCGCTGTAGAGTTAATATGGAGGTAAAATTATGCAGAAAGCTATAATTGCTAAGAAAATCGGTATGACACAGGTTTTCGCTGATAACGGCTTACTTATCCCTGTAACCGTTCTTGAGGCAGGTCCTTGTGTTGTAGTTCAGAAGAAAACTGTTGACAACGACGGATACGATGCAATCCAGGTTGGCTTCGGTGATGTAAAGGTTAAGAAGCTTAACAAGCCTATGAAGGGTCAGTTTGACAAGGCAGGCGTTGAGCCTAAGAAGGTCCTCAAGGAATTCAGACTTGATGACATCAGCTCTTATGAAGTAGGTGCTGAAATTAAGGCAGATGTTTTTGCGGCAGGTGACAAGGTTGATGTTACCGGCACTTCAAAGGGTAAGGGCTACCAGGGTCCTATTAAAAGACACGGTCAGTCAAGAGGTCCTATGGCTCACGGTTCTAAGTTCCACAGAGCTGTTGGTTCACTTAGTTCAGCTACTACACCGGGTAAGGTTAAAAAGGGTAAGAAGATGGCAGGTCAGATGGGTTCTGTAAAGATTACCGTACAAAACCTTGAAATCGTAAGAGCTGACGCTGAAAAGAACTTACTGCTTATCAAGGGTGCCGTTCCCGGTAACAAGGGTACAGTAGTAGTAATTAAAGATAGCGTAAAGGCTTAATTAATCTTTACGAAAGGAGGATAACCTAATGGCAACAGTTAAAGTTTTCAACATGAGCGGAAGCGAAGTTGGTAATATAGATTTAATGGACAGCATTTTTGCTGTAGAAGTAAACGAACACGTTATGCACCAGGCAGTTGTTCAGTATCTTGCTAATCAAAGACAGGGTACACAGAGTGCTCTTACTCGTGCAGAGGTTCGCGGAGGCGGTAGAAAGCCTTGGAGACAGAAGGGTACAGGCCGTGCAAGACAGGGTTCTATCCGTTCACCACAGTGGACAGGCGGCGGTGTTGTATTTGCTCCAAAGCCAAGAGATTACTCTTTTAAGCTTAATAAGAAGGTTAAGAGAGCTGCTCTTAAGTCTGCACTTACAACTAAGGTAAACGAGGGCAAGCTTATTGTTATTGACGAGCTTAGCCTTGCAGAAATTAAAACAAAGAAAATGGCTGAGGTTCTTAAGAACGTAAGTGCTGTTAAGCCTCTTATCATTCTTGAGGAGGGTAACACAAACGCTGTTCTTTCAGCTAAGAACATTGCTGATGTAAAGACAGCAGGTGTAAATGCTATCAATGTTTATGACATTCTTAAGTATGACTCACTTGTAGTTACTAAGGCAGCAGTAAGCAAAATTGAGGAGGTGTACGCATAATGGCAGATTTAAAGTATTATGACATTATCAAGAAGCCTGTTGTTACTGAAAGAAGTATGAACGATATGGCTGATAAGAAGTATGTTTTCCTTGTACACCCTGACGCAACAAAGGTTCAGATTAAGCAGGCTGTAGAAAAGATGTTTGAGGGTACTAAGGTAGAGTATGTAAACACTATCAACCTTCAGGGCAAGTCAAAAAGACGTGGCTACACAGCAGGTAAGACAGCTGCTAAGAAGAAGGCTATCGTTCAGCTTACAGCAGATAGCAAGGAAATCGAAATTTTCCAGGGTATGTGATAAACAGTGAGCAGGTTGCAAAGGAATAAAACATTTTACTTCAAGCTTGCTTGAAGGGCAGAATGGTTTTATGAGCTTTGTGAGGAACAAATGCCCCTTCAACCATACGCAGCGAAGCGGAGTGAGTTGAAAACCTGCGAGCGGAATTTGTATCACATCATTAGATACAGTTATTGCACCACGTGTGCAGAGAATTAAAAATAAAGGAGTGTAAAAAATGGGTATTAAGAGATTTAAGCCTTATACACCTTCGAGAAGACAGATGACAGTATCTGATTTCTCCGAGATTACAAAAACCACCCCTGAAAAGAGCCTTACAGTTCATATTAAGACAACTGCAGGCCGTAACAACCAGGGTAAGATAACAGTTCGTCACATCGGCGGCGGTGCTAAGAAGAAATACAGAATAATTGACTTTAAGAGAAATAAGGACGGTATTCCTGCAAAGGTAGTTGCAATCGAGTACGATCCAAACAGAACAGCAAACATTGCTCTTTTAAGCTACTTAGACGGTGAGAAGAGATACATTCTTGCTCCTAACGGCTTAAAGGTAGGCGATATGCTTTCAAGCGGTGCTGATGCTGAAATTCGTGTTGGTAACGCTCTTCCTATGAGAAATATCCCTGTAGGTTCAGAAATCCACAACATCGAGATGAAGCCCGGTGCAGGCGGTCAGCTTGTAAGAAGTGCAGGCAACGTTGCACAGCTTATGGCTAAGGAAGGTAAGTATGCTACTGTAAGACTTCCATCCGGTGAAATGAGATTACTCCCTATTGATTGCCGTGCGACAATCGGTCAGGTTGGTAATATCGACCACGAGCTTATCAACATCGGTAAGGCAGGTAAGAAGCGTCACATGGGTATCAGACCTACCGTTCGCGGTTCTGTTATGAACCCTAACGATCACCCACACGGTGGTGGTGAAGGTAGAGCACCTGTTGGTCGTCCTGCACCTTGTACACCTTGGGGCAAGCCTGCTCTCGGTTATAAGACAAGAAAGAAGCATAAGGCAAGCAACAAGTACATTATTCGTGGAAGAAAAGGCTGATTAAGCAGGAGGGTAAATAATGAGTAGATCACTTAAAAAGGGACCATTCTGTGATGACCACCTTATGAAGAAGGTAGTTGCTCAGAATGAAGCAAATACAAAGAACGTTATTAAGACATGGTCACGCCGTTCTACTATCTATCCTGAGATGATAGGTCACACAATCGCTGTGCATGACGGTAGAAAGCACGTACCTGTTTACGTAACAGAGGATATGGTTGGACACAAGCTTGGTGAATTCGCACTTACACGTACCTACAGAGGTCACGGTAAGGATGCTGAAAAGAGATCAGGCGTTCGTTAATCAAAGACCTAATTATTGAAAGGAGGAGCCTTAAAAATGGCAAGAGGACATAGAAGCCAGATTAAGAAGGAAAGAAATGAGCAGAACAGAGATAAAAGAGCACAGGCTCATGCTAAGTTCGTCAGAGTTTCCGACAGTAAGGCCAGAATAGTTTTAAACCAGATTAAGGGTAAGAGCGTTGGCGAGGCAATGGGTATCCTTGCTTACTCACCAAGATACGCTGCAGAAATTATAGAGAAAGTTTTAAAGTCTGCCGTTGCTAATGCAGAAAATAACTTAGAGTTAGATGTTAATAAGCTGTATGTTGCAGATGCTGTTGCTAACCAGGGACCTACTCTTAAAAGAATTCGTCCGAGAGCACAGGGTAGAGCTTACAGAATTAATAAAAAGACAGCTCACATCTCAATATATCTTGACGAGAAATAAGGAGGACAACGATGGGTCAGAAAGTAAATCCACATGGATTAAGAGTCGGCATCATCAAGGATTGGGATTCAACCTGGTATGCTGACAAGAAGGATTATGCTAACTTCCTTGTAGAAGATAACAAGATTAGAAGCTACATTAGGGAAAAGTTAAATACAGTTGATGTTTATGCAGGTGTTTCCAAAATAAACATTCAGAGAACTAACGATAAGGTCAGAGTTACTATTTCAACCTCAAAGCCCGGTATAGTTATCGGCAGAAACGGTGCTGCTATTCAGGAGCTTACAAATGCACTTCAGGCTTTATCAAACCAGAAGGTACTTGTAAATGTTGAGGAGATTAAGCGTCCTGAGCTTGACTCACAGCTTGTTGCTGAGGATATTGCTAAGCAGCTTGAAAACCGTGTAACCTTCCGTCGTGCTATGAAGAAGGCTATGCAGAACACTATGAGAAGCGGTGCTAAGGGTATCAAGACCAGCTGTTCAGGTCGTTTAGGCGGTGCTGAAATGGCTCGTAGCGAGCATTACCATGACGGTACTATTCCTCTTCAGACTTTAAGAGCTGATATTGATTACGGTTTTGCAGAGGCTAACACAACTTACGGTAAGATTGGTGTTAAGGTATGGATCTATAAGGGTGAAGTACTTCCTGCAAAGAAGATTAAGGAAGGCGGTGCAGAATAATGTTAATGCCTAAGAGAGTTAAAAGACGTAAGCAGTTCAGAGGCAGAATGACAGGTAAGGCTATGAGAGGCAACAAGATTACCTACGGTGAGTTCGGTATTGTTGCTATGGAGCCAAGCTGGATTACCTCAAACCAGATTGAGGCTGCCAGAATTGCTATGACAAGATATATTAAGCGTGGTGGTAAAGTTTGGATTAAGATTTTCCCTGACAAGCCTGTTACCGAAAAGCCTGCCGGTACCAGAATGGGTAGTGGTAAGGGTACCCCTGAGCGTTGGGTTGCAGTTGTTAAGCCCGGACGCGTAATGTTTGAGATTGCCGGTGTTAGCGAGGAGACAGCCAGAGAGGCACTTCGTCTTGCTGTTCACAAATTACCTATTAAGTGTAAGATTGTTTCTCGCGCTGACCTCGAAATGGAGGGTAATGAGTAATGAAAAGTACAAATTATGTTGAGGATCTCAGAGCTAAGAGCGTTGATGAGCTTAATGTTGCTCTTGTAGATGCTAAGAAGGAACTGTTTAATTTAAGATTTCAGAATGCTACAAATCAGCTGAGCAATACAGCAAGAATTACTGAGGTTCGCAAGAACATTGCACGTATTCAGACTGTTATTACTCAGAAGAACAAAGGTATTTGATTGAAATAGCGGAAGGAGGACACTTACGTGGAAAGAAATCTTCGTAAAACCAGAATTGGTAAGGTTGTCAGCAATAAGATGGATAAGACTATCGTTGTTGCTGTTGAGAATAATGTAAGACATCCATTATACAACAAGATTGTAAAGACCACTTACAAGCTTAAGGCTCACGATGAGAATAATGAGTGTCAGATCGGTGACCGTGTAAAAGTTATGGAAACAAGACCTTTGTCAAAGGATAAAAGATGGAGACTTGTGTCTATAGTTGAAAAGGTTAAGTAATTCCTAAAGACAGGAGGATAATTGAATGATTCAGCAGGAAAGCAGATTGGTTGTTGCTGATAACTCAGGTGCTAAGGAGCTTCTTTGCATCAGAGTACTCGGTGGTTCAACCAGAAGATATGCTAACATTGGTGACGTTATAGTTGCTACTGTTAAAGACGCAACACCCGGCGGCGTTGTTAAAAAGGGTGAGGTTGTTAAGGCTGTTGTTGTAAGAACTAAGAAGGGTGCTTCAAGACCTGACGGCTCTTACATCAAGTTTGATGAAAACGCAGCTGTTATTATCAAGGAAGATAAGAACCCAAGAGGTACACGTATATTCGGACCTGTTGCAAGAGAGTTAAGAGAGAAGCAGTATATGAAAATTCTTTCTCTTGCACCAGAAGTTATATAAGGAGGTAACACCCGTGAAGATTAAAAAGGGCGATAAAGTTCAGATTATTGCAGGTAAGGACAAGGGTAAGACCGGTAAGGTGCTTGTTGCCGATGCTAAGAACAATAAGGTTATTGTTGAAGGCTGCAATATAATTCAAAAGCATGTTAAGCCTAACGCAATGAGCGGTCAGGGTGGTATTGTTTCTAAGGAAGCTCCTCTTGACGCATCTAATGTTATGTACCTTTACAATGGTGAGCCTACAAGACTTGGTTACAAGGTTGAAACTGTTTCCGAAAACGGTAAGAACAAGACTGTTAAGCACAGAGTTGCTAAGTCAACAGGCGATACTATTGATTAATTCCCGAAAGGAGGTAAACTGAACTGTGAACGCATTAAGAGAATACTATGAGAAGGAAATCGTACCTGCAATGGTAAAGAAGTTCTCATACAAAAATATTATGGAAGTGCCAAAGATCGAAAAGATTGTTGTAAATATGGGTCTTGGCGAGGCTAAGGAAAACGCAAAGGTTCTTGACAGCGCTGTTAGCGATATGACTATCATCGCAGGTCAAAAGCCTATCATTACAAAGGCTAAGAAGTCTATTGCTGCCTTCAAGCTCCGTGCAGGTATGCCTATCGGTTGCAAGGTTACTTTAAGAGGAGAGAAGATGTACAGCTTTGCTAACAGACTTATTAACTTAGCTCTCCCTCGTGTACGTGACTTCCGCGGCGTTAGTGCCGAGTCTTTTGACGGCAGAGGCAACTACACACTTGGTGTTAAGGAGCAGATTATGTTCCCTGAAATTCAGTATGATAAAATTGATAAGGTAAGAGGTATGGATATTGTATTCGTAACTACTGCCAAGACTGATGAAGAGGCAAGAGAATTACTTAGATTATTCGGTATGCCATTTAAGAAGTAATAAAGGGAGGACAGAAAATGGCTAAAACATCAATGAAAGTTAAGCAGGGCAAAAAAGCTAAATTTTCAACACAGAGCTATACTCGTTGCAGAATTTGCGGAAGACCACATGCTTATTTAAGAAAGTTCGGTATTTGTCGTATTTGTTTCCGTGAATTAGCTTACAAAGGTCAAATCCCCGGAGTTAAGAAGGCTAGCTGGTAATTGTTGAAAGGAGGTTTTTTAAAATGTCAATGAGCGATCCTATCGCAGATATGCTTACAAGAATTAGAAATGCAAACACTGCTAAGCACAACACTGTAGACGTACCTTCAAGCAAGATGAAAGAGGCTATCGCTAACATCTTATTAAACGAGGGTTATATACAGGGTTTTGAAATAACAGAGGACGGCGTTAAAAAGACTATGCGCATCACTCTTAAGTATGGTAAGGACAAAAACGAAAAGGTTATTTCAGGCATTAAGAGAATTTCTAAGCCGGGCCTTAGAGTTTATGCTAATAAGGACGAAATGCCAAAGGTACTTGGTGGCTTAGGTACTGCTATTGTATCTACCAACAAGGGCATTATCACAGACAAGGAAGCCAGAAAGCTCGGCGTAGGCGGCGAGATTATTGCTTTCGTTTGGTAATAAGGAGGTAAAGGTAAATGTCACGTATAGGAAAGTTACCTGTTGCCATTCCTGCCGGCGTTGAGGTTAAGGTTGAGGATGGCAATGTGATTACTGTTAAGGGTCCTAAGGGTACTCTTACACGTAAGCTTGTAGATGAATTAAGCGTTAAGGTTGAGGGTTCAGAGGTTGTTGTTACCCGTCCTAACGATTTAAAGAGAAGCAAGTCCCTTCACGGCCTTACAAGAACACTTATCTTCAATATGGTTGAGGGTGTTACAAATGGCTATACAAAGGTACTTGAAATCAACGGTGTAGGTTACAGAGCTGCTAAGGCAGGCAATAAGCTTACTTTAACCCTCGGTTACTCACACCCTGTAGAAATGGTTGACCCTGAGGGCATCACAACTACAGTAGATGGTAACAAGATTACTGTTGCCGGTATTGATAAGGAAAAGGTTGGTCAGTTTGCAGCTGAAATCAGAACAAAAAGACCTCCTGAACCTTATAAGGGCAAGGGTATCAAGTATGAAACTGAAACTATCAGACGTAAGGTTGGTAAGACCGGTAAGAAATAATATAAAGGAGTGAAACTCTATGATAACAAAGCCATCAAGAGCTGCTGCAAGAGAGAAGCGTCATTACAGACTTCGTAATCACATCTCCGGTACAGCAGAAAGACCAAGATTGGCAGTATTCAGATCAAATATGCATATCTATGCACAGATTATAGATGATACAGTTGGCAACACAATCTGCGCAGCTTCTACAATGGAGGCTGATGTTAAGGCTCAGCTTCAGCATACTAACGATGTTGAGGCAGCTAAGGCTGTTGGTGCTGCTGTAGCTAAGAAGGCTCTTGAAAAGGGCATCAATACAGTTGTGTTTGACCGTGGCGGCTATGTATACCATGGCAAGATCCAGGCTCTTGCAGACGCTGCAAGAGAAGCAGGTCTTCAGTTCTAATCAGGAGGGAATGTCGTGAGAAAAATTATTGATGCAAGCACACTTGATTTGCAGGATAAGGTTGTTACTATTAAGAGAGTAACAAAGGTTGTTAAGGGCGGTCGTACCTTCCGTTTTGCTGCACTTGTAGTTGTAGGTGACTACAACGGTCATGTAGGTGTAGGTCTTGGTAAGGCAACTGAAATCCCTGATGCTATCCGCAAGGGCAAGGATGATGCTATTAAAAATCTTATCTATGTTGAAAGAAACGAAAACAACAGTATCTATCATGAAGTACTTGGTAAGTTCGGCAGTGCTAACGTTCTTCTTAAGCCTGCTCCTGAAGGTACGGGTATCATCGCAGGCGGTCCTGCTCGTGCCGTAATTGAGCTTGCAGGTATTAAGAATATCAGAACTAAGTCTATCGGTTCTAACAACAAGAGAAACGTAGTAAACGCAACAATTGCAGGTCTTGGCTCAGTTACTTCTCCTGAGAAGGTAGCCAGACTTCGCGGTAAGAGCGTTGAAGAAATTTTAGGTTAAGGGGGATATTGTCGTGTTAAAGATTACTTTAGTTAAGTCTACAATAGGTGCAATCCCTAAGCATAAAAAGACAGTTGCTGCTCTTGGTCTTCACAAGCCTAACACTTGTGTTGAAAAGCAGGACACTCCTGCAATCAGAGGTATGATTAAGCAGGTAAACCATTTGGTTAAGGTTGAAGAAATATAATAACCGGGAGGTGTAACGAAATGTATTTACATGAATTAAAGCCGGCTGAGGGTTCAAAAACCAACGGCTTCAGAAGAGGCAGAGGTCACGGCTCCGGAAACGGTAAAACCGCAGGCAAGGGTCACAAGGGTCAGAACGCTCGTTCAGGCGGCGGCGTAAGACCGGGCTTCGAGGGTGGTCAGATGCCTTTATACAGAAGAATACCTAAGAGAGGTTTTAAGTGCATTAACTCTAAGGAGATTGTTGCAATTAACTTATCTCTCTTAAACAGCGTGTTTGATGACGGTGCTGTTGTTGATATTGATGCTCTCAAGGCTAAGGGTCTTGTAAGCCATGTTAGAGATGGCGTTAAGATTTTAGGCAATGGCGAAATTACCAAGAAGCTTACTGTCAAGGTTAATTTCTTCAGTGCTTCTGCTAAGGAGAAGATTGAGGCCGCAGGCGGAAAAGCTGAGGTGATTTAATTGCTGACTACAATTAGAAATGCATGGAAGATTAAAGAAATCAGAACAAGATTGTTGTACATGCTTTTGATTCTTGTAATTATAAGAATCGGCACACATTTACCTGTTCCCGGTGTTGATTTAAACGCACTTGAGTCAAGCAATGCAGGTACTCTTTACAGCCTTATTACAGGTGGTGACTACGGTACTATATTTGCTATGGGTATCGGACCTTATATTAACGCATCTATTATTATGCAGCTCCTTACTGTTGCTATTCCGAGACTTGAGCAAATCAATAAGGAAGGCGAAGAGGGTCGTAAGAAAATTGCTCAGTATACAAGAGCTTGTACTGTTGCACTTGCTCTCCTTCAGGGCTGCGGACAGGTTTATACAATCAGAGGTGCTTTTGTAAACCCTAACTTCTTTGTTTACGGTGTTGCACTTTTGACTATGATTACAGGTACGGTTTTCGTTATGTGGCTTGGTGAGCAGCTTAACGAAAAGGGTATCGGTAACGGTTCATCTTTCATTATTGCCGCTAATATCCTTGCAGGTCTTGCAGGCGGTATCCAGACTATGTATGTACAGGGTCAGGGTTCAGGTATTACAGGTTGGATTAAGGTAGGCATTATGCTTCTTATCCTCCTTGCTGATATGATTTTTGTTATCATTGTACAGGACGGCGAAAGAAGAATTACAGTACAGTATTCTAAGAAAATGGTAGGTAGAAGAATGATTGGCGGTCAGTCATCATTCATCCCAATTAAGGTTAATATAGCAGGCGTTATGTCAATCATCTTTGCAATTTCTCTGCTCCAGTTCCCACAGACTATTGCACAGCTGTGGAACCCTACATGGTTACAGAGGGTTGTTGAGGTGCTTGACGTTACATCAAGCCCAATAGGTGCTTCCCTCTATGTTGTACTTATTTTCTGCTTTACATTCTTCTATACATCTTTCTCATTTAACCCTGTTGAGGTTGCGGAGAATATTAAAAAGAGCGGCGGCTTTATACCGGGTATCAGACCGGGTAAGCCAACCTCTGATTATATACAGACCGTAGTGGACAGAGTTTCTTTAATAGGTGCTTGCACATACTCAATTATTGCACTTGTGCCTTCTCTGTTCAGCCTTATATTCAACGTAAATATCGGTTTCGGCGGTACTACATTGCTTATCGTTACCGGTGTTGCTCTTGATATATTCAAGAAGATGGAATCTCAGATGGTAATGAGACATTATAAAGGATTTTTAAGCTGATAAAAGTATTAAACTAAATCGGGAGGTGTGACTATCTCCCGATTTTTAATTTAAAAAAGATATATAATAAGGAAAGAATTTTCTTTTGTAAGCTTAAATACCCCTTACAGAGCATAAAGAAAAGCTTTACTAAAAGAAAAGGGTAGAGATTTTTACTTCGGTTACTTGATTTTTTGTTCGTGCCGTGGTTTTGACAAGCAAAACCCCTAGGGTCACTGCAAAATCATCCCTACGGGAACGTAACCTTATAAAAATCCTTTAATAAAAACCTTTTCTTTATGGGGGCATAAAGAAAAGCTTTACTAAAAGAAAATGGAAAGAAGGTTATTTAATATGAAGCTGGTTTTAGTAGGCTGTCCGGGTGCAGGAAAAGGCACACAGGCTAAAAAGCTTTCACAGCATTACAATATTGCACATATTTCAACAGGTGACCTTTTAAGAGATCAGATTGCAAAAGGCACTGACCTTGGTAAAAAGGTAAGCAAGATTATGGAGGAGGGCGGTCTTGTTTCAGACGAAATCGTTTCTGCTATGCTTGCTGAAAGAATTAAGGAGGATGACTGCAAGAATGGTTACATACTTGACGGTTATCCACGTAACTTAACTCAGGCGGAGGGTCTTGAGGCTATTACAGGTCCTCTTGATAAGGTTGTTTGCTTTGAGGTTGAGGACAGCGTTATTGTGGACAGAATGACAGGAAGAAGAAGCTGTCCTAAGTGTAAGGCTATGTTCCACGTAAAGTACAACCCACCTAAGACAGAGGGTATATGTGATGTTTGCGGTGAAAAGCTTATCCAGCGTAAGGATGATAACGAAGAAACTGTTGTAGCAAGACTTAAGGTTTACCACGAAACAACTGCTCCCCTTATTGATTACTATGATAAGAAGGGCATTCTTGTTACAGTAAACGGTGTCGGCGATATTGATGAGATTTTTGCTGAAGTCTGCAAGTCTTTAGAGGCTTAATATATGGCAATTACTATTAAAAATGAAAAGCAAATTGAAAAAATGAGGCTTGCCGGGGAAATAACCGGCAGGACCTTAAATTTGCTTGAGGAAAAAATAATTCCCGGAATTTCAACATTTGAGCTTGACAAAATCGCTGAATCGTATATAATGGAATGTGGAGCGTTGCCATCCTTTAAGGGGTACTGTGGGTACCCTGCTTCAATTTGTACATCAATTAACGATGAAGTAGTGCATGGTATTCCGTCTAAGGAACGTGTGCTTAAAGAGGGCGACATTATTTCCGTTGATGTTGGAGCTTATATAAACTCACATCACGGGGATGCCGCAAGAACCTTTGCGGTGGGCAAAATAAGCCCTGATAAGCAAAGGCTTATTGATGTAACTAAAGAAAGCTTCTTTCAAGGTATTAAGTATGCAAAGGTAGGTTATAATCTAAGTGATATATCCTCTGCCATACAAACCTATGCCGAGGATAACGGCTTTGCCGTTATAAGGGACTATGTAGGTCATGGTATAGGTAAGAATATGCACGAGGAGCCTGCTATACCTAACTATCGCAACGGCAAAAAGGGTCCTGCCTTAAGGGCGGGTATGGTACTTGCCGTTGAGCCTATGATAGCTATGGGTACATACAAGGTACGTGTGCTTTCAGATGGGTGGACAGCCGTTACAAAAGACGGTATGTGTGCCGCTCACTATGAAAACACGGTGCTTATTACCGACAAGGAGCCTGAGCTTCTAACACTGATAATTTGAGGTGAAAAGATTGTACAGTAAAGGTCAGGTTGTTTTTTCCAAAAAGGGACGTGATAAGTCACTGCCGTTTATTGTGGTGGACTTTGACGAAACCTATGTCTATCTTGCCGACGGTAAGGTAAGACTTCTTGCTAAACCCAAGAAAAAGAAAATTATACACGTGCAGATGTGCTGCGATATAATTGAGGAAATTAAATTTAAGCTTGAAAACAATCTTTATCTCGAAGATGCAGATTTACGCAAAGCATTGAAACCCTACAGGCATTAAAAGGAGGTATTACATTGGCTAAAGACAATGTTATCGAAATGGAAGGCACTATAATTGAAAAGCTTCCTAACGCAATGTTCCAAGTGGAACTGGAAAACGGCCACAAAATTCTGGCTCATATTTCAGGTAAGCTGCGTATGAACTTTATAAGGATTATCCCCGGCGATAAGGTTAAGGTGGAAATGTCTCCTTATGATTTGACAAAGGGCAGAATTACCTGGAGAGATAAGTGAAAGGAGTTATGAAAAATGAAGGTTAGACCATCAGTTAAACCAATGTGCGAAAAGTGCAGAGTTATCAAGAGAAAAGGCTCTGTAAGAATTATTTGCGAAAATCCTAAGCATAAGCAAAGACAGGGTTGATTTTTATACCAAAGTTTGCTATACTAAAGGAATGAGCCTTAAAAGAGGCGTTTCGTGCGTTTTTTAAGGCTAAGGCAATCAAAATAACAAACATTATTATGGTTTTAAGGGGTTATTTGCCCCCGCAGGCCTCATGTACGGCATTTAAGGGAATGGAAGTTACTTCCGCGGCTGTCCCTGATGCTCATTTCTGGCTTATTTTGATTGCAGAACAATAACTATCATTATTTATTATTTTGCAGGAGGTGCAATAAGTACATGGCTCGTATTGCGGGTGTTGACTTACCTAGAGAAAAACGTGTTGAAATCGGTCTTACTTATGTATATGGTATCGGCCGTGCTAGCTCTAACAGAATTCTTGCTGAAGCAGGTGTAAACCCTGACACAAGAGTTAGAGATTTAACAGATGATGAGGTTGCTAAAATTCGTGACGTCATCGACAGAACTCAGACTGTGGAGGGTGATTTAAGAAGAGAAATCGCTCTTAATATTAAGCGTCTTGTAGAAATCGGTTGCTACAGAGGTATTCGCCATAGAAAGGGCTTACCTGTACGAGGTCAGAAGACCAAGACTAACGCTAGAACCAGAAAGGGTCCTAGAAGAACTGTTGCTAATAAGAAGAAATAATTATAGATAAAAAATCGTCTAATCGTTTAGAATGATTAAGGAGGTTCAATTTAATGGCTAAGAAGACAGTGAAGAAAGCTGCCGGTCGTAGACGTCGTGACAGAAAAGTCGTTGAACGCGGTCAAGCTCATATTCAGTCAACATTTAATAATACAATTGTAACTATTACAGATGGTGCCGGCAACGCTCTTTCATGGGCCAGTGCCGGAGAGTTAGGCTTCAGAGGTTCAAGAAAGTCTACTCCTTATGCTGCTCAGATGGCTGCTGAAAAGGCTGCAGGTGCTGCTAAGGATTACGGCTTAAAGACAGTTGAGGTATTTGTAAAGGGTCCGGGCAGCGGTCGTGAAGCTGCTATTCGTGCTTTACAGGCAGCAGGTCTTGATGTAACTATGATTAAGGACGTTACTCCTGTACCTCACAACGGTTGTAGACCACCTAAGAGAAGAAGAGTTTAATTTTTATTACTGATTTTTGTTATTTTTTGAATATATTACGGAGGTGCTATTAATTAATGGCTAGAGATATGAGTCCTATCCTTAAAAGATGCAGATATTTAGGCATCGAGCCTGCTGTTCTCGGTTCATCCAAGAAGGCAAGCAGACGCAAGAGAAATATGCGTAAGTTAAGTGAATATGGTATGCAGTTAAAGGAAAAGCAGAAGGTTAAGTTTATTTACGGTGTTCTTGAAAAGCAGTTCAGAAACTACTACAAGAAGGCTGATAAGATGAACGGTATCACCGGTGAAAATCTTCTTCAGCTCCTTGAATTAAGACTTGATAATGTTGTTTACAGACTTGGTCTTGGTCGTACAAGAAAGGAAGCAAGACAGATTGTTCGTCATAACCTTGTTACCTTAAACGGCAAGAAGGTAAACATTCCTTCACTTCAGGTTAAGGTTGGCGATGTTATCGAGGTTAAGGAAAGCAAGAAGGACATCCAGAGATTTAAGGATGTACTTGAGGTTACAGGTTCAAGAATTGTTCCTGAGTGGCTTAGTGCCGATCAGGAAGCTCTCAAGGGCAGCGTTACGGCTCTTCCTAAGAGAGAGCAGCTTGATCTTCCTGTAAATGAGACACTTATCGTCGAGTTGTACTCTAAGTAATAAGCGGGGGATAACTCCCTTATATTTCTATGGTAAACGTATTTTATTGATAACCGAGGGAGGTTGAACTGAGTGTTTGAATTTGAAAAACCTCGTATTGAGATTACTGAACAAAGCGGAACATACGGCTGTTTCGTTGTAGAGCCTTTAGAGAGAGGCTACGGTACTACCTTAGGTAATTCCTTAAGGAGAATACTGCTCTCTTCTCTTCCCGGTGCTGCTGTAAGCAACGTAAAGATTGAAGGCGTTTTACACGAATTCAGTACAATTCCGGGCGTTAAGGAAGATGTAACCGAAATTATCTTAAATCTTAAAAGCCTTGCTATTAAGAGTAATACAGACAGCCCTGAGCCTAAGCTTGCTTACATTGATGTAACAGGCGAGGGTGAGGTTAAGGCTTCTGATATTAAGGTTGATTCCGATATAGAAATTTTAAATCCTGACCAGCATATTGCAACATTAAGCGGCGGTTCTGACAGTAAGCTTTTTATGGAAATTACTATTACTAAGGGTCGTGGCTATGTTGAGGCATCTAAGAACAAAAGACCTGATCAGCCTCTTAGAATGTTGCCTGTTGACTCAATCTTTACACCTGTTACAAGGGTAAACTTTAAGGTTGAGGATACTCGTGTAGGTCAAGTAACAGATTATGATAAGCTTACCTTAGAGGTTTGGACTAACGGCACTATCTCTCCTGATGATGCCGTAAGCCTTGGTGCTAAAATTCTTACCGAGCATTTAAATCTCTTTGTTGACTTATCAGACAGTGCTAAAAATGCAGAGATACTTGTTGAAAAAGAGGTTGGTACTAAGGAGAAGGTTCTTGAGCTTTCTATTGAAGAGCTTGACCTTTCGGTACGTAGCTACAACTGCTTAAAGAGAGCAGGTATCAATACCGTTGAGGATTTAACTAACAAAACTGAAGATGATATGATGAAGGTACGTAACCTTGGACGCAAGTCCTTGGAGGAGGTACTTAATAAGTTAGCCGAATTGGGTTTAAGCTTAAATCCAAGTGAGGAATAATTAAGGAGGATTAGTAATGAGCAAATACAGAAAGCTTGGCCGTACATCAAGTCAGCGTAAAGCGTTGCTTCGTAACCAGGTGACTAATTTGTTATACCATGGCAAGATTACTACTACCGAAGCTAAGGCTAAGGAAATCAGAGGTCTTGCTGAAAAGCTTATAACACTTGCTGTTAAGGAAAAGGATAACTTCACAGAGGTTGAGGTAACTGCTAAGGTTGCTAAGAAGGATGAAAACGGCAAGAGAATTAAGGAAAACAAGAACGGTAAGAATGTAACTGTTTTTGAGGAAGTTAAAAAGACTATTAAGAAGGATAACCCTTCAAGACTTAACGCAAGAAGAAAAATCCTCAGCGTTGTTTATCCTGTAGTTGCTGTTCCTGCTGACGGCAGAAAGGTTAGAAGCAATACAGTAAACGTTGATATGGCTAAGATGCTTTTCGAGGAGATTGCTCCTAAGTATGCAGGTCGTAACGGCGGTTACACAAGAATTATTAAGATTGGTGCCAGACGTGGTGACGGTGCTGAAACTGTAATTATCGAATTAGTATAATTATAAACTAAAAAGGCTGTATGAAAATATACAGCCTTTTGTAATTAAAGGGATAGGTATGTGCTATCCCTTTTTGTATGTCTGTTGTAAATTGGTTATGTTTTTTTAGGATAGAAGGCAAGACCGAATATAAAACCAAATACAATACCGCCTATGTGGGCAAGGTTTGCTACCGTAGCATCCAGAAAACCAAAGCCAAGTGAAATAATAATAAACATAGCCATAAAGGAAAGGTCTTTTCCGTCAACGGCTCTTTTAGTAATTAAGCTGTATGCAAGGACAGCTCCTATAAGTCCGAAAACTGCTCCCGAAGCACCTATGGCTGTACCTGACGAGGTAAGACAGAATATGAGATTTCCCCCAAGTCCCGAAATAAGATAAATTAAAATATATCTCAGCTTACCGTAATATCTTTCCACACTTGAGCCGAATACATACAGAAAAAGCATATTACTGCCTATATGAAGTATATCGGCATGGAGAAAAACAGAGGTTATCAGCCTGTATATCTCATTATTGTTAAACGCAGCCTCTCTGCCTATTGAACACAGACCGATTATTTCAGCCTTCTGCCCGGAAAAATACAATAAAATATGTATTATTATATTAATGAAAATAAGACTTAAGGTAAGATAGGAATTAAAGCTTTTAACAGTTTTAAGTCGGTTATCTCTTTCTTTTTCCACAAGGGTTTTTATATCAGTATCCACACTGTAGGCACCTGTTTCCTTTTTAAAGGCAATGTTTATTATCTCACTTAAATCTGAAATTTTATTCGGCTGTTCACCTAAAACAACAAGCCTTTTGGCTGTAGGGTCTACTATCCACCTGATTTCGGCTGTCAAGGCGGTATAGTCCTCTATATCGTTGGTGCAAAAATCCCTCAAGCTCTCCTCGTTGCCTATAAAAAGACCTATAAAATAGCCCTTACTGCAATTATATTTTTCTACAAGCTCATCAAAATAGCTTTTAACAAGGGTGTAACTGCCTTCATAAATTGCTCTGTCCTCACTGTTAATAAGGGCAGTTACATAAACAGCAGTGCCGCTGAAGCGTATAAGGGTAAGGTAGGCGGTGTCCTCACCTATAGCGGTACTGCTGCACATTTTGGGTATAATCTTAAAATCTCTTTCAAGCAAAACCTCAGTAAGGCTTTTTATCAATGACAAATCTATCAGTCCTATCTATTGTAAAATCCAGTTTAAGGCATAAAGCATAATAAAGCCCGGTATGCCTAAAACCCCTGTTACAAGGGCGGTAAATATATTAATGCCTACGCTGAAGCCTATAGGAGAAAGAAAAAAATCTGCCGTAAATATGGCAATTGTACCTAAAATTGACTTAAAACCTACCTTTATCAGCGTTTTTAATGCTTTGCCGAAAACCGTTACAAGGGCAGATAGGGCAAGTACACCTATTAATATGTAGATAAGGGTATCAGACTGCATAACCCTCACCCTCCGCCTTGTTAAGCTCTTTACAAAGCCTTAAATAATAGGCATACCTTTTATAAAGGGAGTCAATTTCATATATAAGGCTGTCAATAAGCAGTTCATCTGTAGCATAATTAAGCCTGTTTTCTGCTGTCCTAAGCTGGCTTTCCGTTACTCTCAGGCATTCAACAAGGTCATAATATTCTTTCATATTAATATACCTCCTATAGCTAAAATTGTCTGTAATAATAGTATAGAGGATTTTGGGAATATTATTCATTTATAATATATTAAGCCTTTCCTTTAGAAAATTCAATTACAGATAACAAAAGTAAATTAGAGTAAATTAAAGAAAACAAGAGAAAACAAGAGAAAATATTAGATATTTACCAAATTTAGCTTAAAATGGATATTGCAATCTTGGCATAACTAATCTATTATATAACATAGTTAGCACTCAATAGAAGTGAGTGCTAATAAAAAGAAAGCTAAGTAAATTTATATATTATCTTTTAAGGAGGAATAAAAATGATAAAACCATTAGGTGACAGAGTAGTTTTAAAACAGCTTGAGGCTGAAGAAACCACAAAGGGCGGTATTATCCTTACAAGCCAGTCTAAGGAAAAGCCACAGGAGGCTGAGGTTATTGCCGTAGGTCCCGGTGCTAAGGTTGACGGCAAGGTTATACCTGTTGAGGTTAAGGTAGGCGACAAGGTTGTTTACTCTAAATACGCAGGTATGGAGGTTAAGTATCAGGGTACTGAATACATTGTTGTTAAGGAAAGCGACATTCTCGCTATAGTTGAGTGATATTTATAAAAAGAGACAGGAGGACAAATAAATGGCTAAACAGATTAAATACGGTGTAGATGCAAGAAAGGCACTTGAAAACGGTGTAAATCAGCTTGCTGATACAGTAAAGGTAACTTTAGGACCTAAGGGCAGAAACGTTGTACTTGACAAGAAGTACGGTTCACCTCTTATTACAAATGACGGTGTTACTATTGCTAAGGATATTGAGCTTGAAGACCCATTTGAGAATATGGGTGCTCAACTTGTAAAAGAGGTTGCTACAAAGACTAATGATGTAGCAGGTGACGGTACTACTACAGCTACTGTTCTTGCACAGGCTATGATTAGCGAGGGTCTTAAGAACATTGCTTCAGGTGCTAACCCTATTATTTTAAGAAAGGGTATGGCAAAGGCTACCAATGCTGCAGTTGAGGCTATTAAGTCTATGAGCCAGCCTGTTGCAGGTAAGGACCACATTGCTATGATTGCTTCTATTTCCGCAGCTGACGAAGAAGTAGGTGCTATGATTGCCGATGCTATGGAAAAGGTTTCTCATGACGGTGTTATAACTGTTGAGGAGTCCAAGACCATGAATACCGAGCTTGAGCTTGTAGAGGGTATGCAGTTTGACAGAGGCTATTTATCAGCTTATATGTCAACTGATATGGAAAAGATGGTTGCTAACCTTGACAATCCATACATCCTTATTACAGACAAAAAGATTTCAAACATTCAGGATATTCTTCCTTTACTTGAGCAGATTGTTCAGCAGGGTGCTAAGCTCCTTATTATTGCTGAGGACGTTGAGGGTGAGGCTCTTACAACCCTTATCGTAAACAAGTTAAGAGGTACCTTCAACTGTGTTGCTGTTAAGGCACCCGGCTTTGGTGACAGAAGAAAGGAAATGCTTAAGGATATTGCAATCCTTACAGGCGGTCAGGTAGTAAGCAGTGAGCTTGGTCTTGACCTTAAGGACACAACTATTGATATGTTAGGTCGTGCTAAGACTGTAAACGTAAGCAAGGAAAACACTATTATCGTAGGCGGTAACGGTGATAAGTCAGAGATTGAGGGCAGAGTAGGTCAGATAAGAGCTCAGATTGAAGAGTCTACATCAGACTTTGACAGAGAAAAGCTTCAGGAAAGACTTGCTAAGCTTGTCGGCGGTGTAGCTGTTATCAAGGTTGGTGCTGCATCAGAAATGGAGCTTAAGGAAAAGAAGCTTCGTATGGAGGATGCTCTTGCAGCTACTAAGGCGGCTGTTGAAGAGGGTATTATCTGCGGCGGCGGCAGTGCATACATTCACTGTATCCCTGCTGTTGAAAAGGTATATTCATCTCTTGAGGGTGATGAAAAGACAGGTGCAGGTGTTATTTTAAGAGCTTTAGAGGCTCCTCTTCGTCAGATTGCGGTAAATGCAGGTCTTGAGGGTGCCGTTATTGTAAATAATGTTAAGGCAAGCGGTAATGACCAAGGTTTTAACGCACTTACAGAGGAATATGTAAACATGGTATCAGCAGGTATCATTGACCCTGCTAAGGTTACAAGAAGTGCACTTCAGAATGCAAGCAGTGTTGCTTCAACAATCCTTACAACAGAGTCAGTTGTGGCTGATATTAAGGAGCCTGAGCCTCCAATGCCTGCAGGCGGTGCAGGTATGGGCATGATGTAAGCGTTGTTGACAAAGTCAAAAACTTTGCAAAAAAGCTTATTCAATACTTTTAATAAATTCAAGAGCTGTTACTTAGGTGACAGCTCTTTCTTTGCATAAAAAACAGACCCTCCGCAGAAGGTCTGTTAAGTTTATTAAATTATTGTGGCTGTCTGCCGATGTAAGCAAGGATACCGCCGTCTACGTAAAGAACGTGACCGTTTACTGCATTTGATGCTTCAGAAGCAAGAAATACAGCAGGACCTGCAAGCTCCTCAGGCTGTAACCATCTTTCAGCAGGAGTCTTAGCGATAATAAATGAATCGAAAGGATGTCTTGAACCGTCAGGCTGTCTTTCTCTTAAAGGAGCAGTCTGTGGAGTTTCAATATAACCCGGTCCGATACCGTTGCACTGAATGTTGTACTTACCGTACTCAGAGCAGATGTTACGTGTAAGCATCTTAAGACCGCCCTTAGCAGCAGCGTAAGCTGAAACAGTTTCACGACCTAACTCACTCATCATAGAGCAGATGTTGATAATCTTACCGTGACCCTTCTTAATCATGCTTGGAATAACTGCCTTTGAAACAATGAAAGGAGCGTTAAGGTCAACATCAATAACCTGTCTGAACTCAGCAGCTGTCATTTCACACATAGGTATTCTCTTAATGATACCTGCATTGTTTACAAGGATGTCAATTACGCCAACCTCTTTTTCGATTGCAGCAACCATATTGTTTACGGCATCCTCATCAGTTACGTCACAAACATAACCGTGAGCATCAATGCCTGCTTCCTTGTATGCTGCAAGACCCTTGTCAACAAGCTCCTGCTTAATGTCGTTGAAAACGATGGTAGCACCTGCCTTAGCCATACCGCTTGCAATAGCAAAACCGATACCGTAAGATGCACCTGTTACGAGAGCAATCTTGCCCTCTAATGAAAAGTTTACAGAATTATCCATTTTATAGACCTCCATAATAATATTAAGTTTTTAACACTTACAATTATAATATCACAATTCGGAGAGATTGTCCATAGTAATCCTTGCAGTATTTTTGCAAAAAAATGTTAAAACAATATTAGGTGAGCCTTTTATATAATATTTATATAAATTTTAAGTTTTTCCTTGATTTTTTGCTTTAGGTGGGTTATAATCAAATAATAAAATATACATTGGAGAAATAGGTAAAATGGAAAGACAAACTGATGATGTAATTGAGATTGATTTAAAGCGACTGTTGGAAATGGCAATTGCCAGAATAAGGCTCATTATATTTATAGTTTTTATTTTTACGGTTTCTGCCTTCCTTATAAGCAAGTTTGTGATGACACCGCTTTATACAGCCAGTGCAACACTTTATGTAAATAACAGCAAGGCGTCCATAAGTCAGACCATCAGTATTAATGATATTGATACGGGTCGTGAGCTGGTTGCACTTTATTCTGAATTTATAGAGAGTGATACAGTGCTTGAGCAGGTTGCGGCAGCGGTTTCAAACGAAACGGACATGGCTTTTACTTCTGATGATATTAGAGGTATGCTTACAAGCGGCGGTGTAAATGAAACTTCACTTATGCAGATTAACGTTACTACATCTTCTCCCGAAATATCACAGATTATTGCTAATGCAGTTGTTGATATTGCTCCCGACAGAATTACTGAGTTTATGGACGGTAGCTTTGTTAGGGTGGTTGACTATGCAAAGCTCCCCGAAGCTCCGTCTTCACCTAATATTAAAAAGAATACTGCAATGGGTTTTCTGTTAGGTGCTGTAATAAGCCTTGGTTTGGTATTCCTTATGGAATTAATGGATACTCGTATCAAGAATGAAGAGGACCTTAAAAAATTAACCGAATATCCCGTTATAGGTATTATACCTGAAATCTTTGTTGATGAAGAGAATACCGAAACGTCATAGGCTTAAGGCCTTATAATATTTACTTAAGGGGATATTTACTTATGTTTAATAAGAAAAAAATAGGGACAAGTGAAGAAAGAATAAAAATCGCCGAGCGTAACAGACAAATGCTTTTAAATGATAAAAGCAGCTTTGATGTTAAGGAGGCTTACAAGGAGCTTAGAACAAATATTATGTTCTCTCTTCCCGGCGATAAGTGCAAGAAGGTGCTTATTACAAGCTCTGTTCCCGCAGCGGGTAAAAGTACCACAAATGTAAACCTTTCAATTACCATTGCTGAAACTGGGGCAAGGGTTATACTTATAGATTGTGACCTCAGACGGCCTAATGTTGCAAGGCTTTTTAACCAGAAGGGCGACAGAGGACTTTCAAATGTGCTTGTTAATGATTGTACTCTTTCAAGTGCAATTTATAATACAAAATATACAAATCTTGATGTAATTTTTGCAGGGAAAATACCGCCGAACCCTGCCGAGCTTTTAAGCTCCGATAAAATGAAGGAGATTATTGCCAAGCTGGAGCAGGATTATGATTACATTATATTTGATACACCTCCCGTAAACTTAGTTACGGACGCAGTGCTTATTTCAAGCCTTGCAGACGGTGTAATACTTGTGACAAGACAGTATGTAACCGAAAGAAAGCTTATTACTCAGGCTATAGAGAAAATGCAGTTTGTAAATGCCAAAATTATCGGTGTTGTATTAAATGACATTGTAAGCACCAAGAGTGGTTACAAGTATAAGAAATACAGCTACAGACGCTATGGCTACAAGTATGGCTATAAATACGGCTACGATACAGACTATAATTAATATACAGAACGGATGTTAAATAATGATAGACTTTCATTCACACATATTACCCAAGCTTGATGACGGCAGTCAAAGCAGTGATATGTCACTTGAGATGATGCGTGCAAGCTTTAAACATGGTGTAGATGTGATGGTCGCAACACCTCATTTCTACATTAGACAAAACACCGTGGAAAAATTTGTGGAGTACAGAAAAGCCTCCTATCATGCCTTAAAAAATAAGGCAGAAAAAAGCGGTGAAGAGTTGCCTCGGGTAATACTTGGTGCTGAAGTGTACTATTTTGGTAATTTTTATGCACATCTGGATATTAGAAAGCTCTGTATAGAAAATACTGATTATCTGCTCCTTGAAATGCCGTTTGAACCATGGACAGGAAAGGTTATGTCAGATATTGAAAAATTGATTTATGATTGCAAAATCATACCTATTATTGCTCATTTAGACCGTTATTTGGATTTGCAGAAAAAAAACAGCTACATTGAAGAGCTGTTTAGCTTAGGTGCTGTAATTCAGATGAACGGTGATTATATAAATGGGGTCTTTACAAGCAAGAACGCCGTTAAGCTTATTAAATCCAATGTAGTGGACTTAGTAGGCTCTGATTGCCACAATATGGATAAAAGACCGCCTAATCTTGATAAGGCTTTTAAGATTATCAGAGCTAAGTGCGGAGAGGATGTTCTTGAGAGGATGGACAAACGGGGACGTGAGATTTTAAATATATAGGGTTTCCGCGTCCCGAGTATCGGGCTTAACCGATATTAGTGAAAATTTTAGGAAAGGAGATTTACTTGGAGGAAAAAGTTAAAAAAAGGAAGTCTCATAAGCTTCTTAAAATTATTCTTTGTATTATACTGCTTTTTGTGGCAGCTGTGTCTGCCTTGGCAATATGGCAGAGAGATAATATAAATGCCGTTATTAAGGCACAAAGCTCTACCAAGGAACAGCTTGCTGAGGAAATAAACGCTTCTAAGGCGAACACCCAGAAGGAAATTGAAAAATATAATATCCCTGTTAAAAGAGATTTTACTCTTGAAGAGGAGGAACAAATACGTAAAGGTACCTTAAGTGTTGAGGAGGCTGTAGCACGTATTATGTCAGAAAACTCCTATACAGGGGGTGACGAAGCGGGTACTGATGACAATGTATCAAATACTGAACAATCAGATACGGCTGAAGTTAAGGGTAATGCCGATAACAAAGGCAATACTGCAGACAACAGTAGTGATACGGAGGCAAAAAAGGCTCTTACAAAGGAGCAGGAAATTGCTGCTAAGTACATAACACAAATGTATGCCTTAAAGGCTGAGTATATAGGCGAGTTGGGTGCATTTGAAAAGCAACTCAAAAAAGAGTACAAGCAACAGTTTGGCAGTGACAGAAGTGCTGCATCAATTTCAAAATTTATACAAAACAATATGGGTAGGGCAATTACTATGGAAAGTCAGTGTGATGAAAAGGTTGACAAAGTCCTTACCGATATGAGAAATGAGCTTGAGGCTATAGGGGCAGATACAACCATTGTTCAGATAGCTGAGGACTCTTACATGAATGAAAAAAGCCTTAGGAAATCATATTACCTAAGCTTGTATAATTAAATTATTATAATATGGGAGGAATAAGAAATGAAAAAGAAAGTTTTAAGTTTAGCGTTAGCAACAGTTATGGGTTTAAGCATGGCTACTACAGCTTTTGCAGCTGATTCAGGCACAGCAAGAATCGGTTCAGGCGACGTAGACGGCAGCGGCAGACTTACAAGTAATGACGCAGCATGGGTCTTACAGTATACTCTTGATGAAGCCAGCTTTGCTGATAACGCTGACTTTGTACGTGCTGAGGCTAACTTTACAGGTGACCTTATTGAAAATAACGGTAATGTTGTAGGTAGAGTTGCATCAGATGATGCTGTTGCTATTCTTCAGCAGACACTTGAGCCACAGACAGATGTTTATATTACAGCTGTTGTAGGTAAGGTAAATCCTGTAAGATTTACAGAGGTTATCAACGGTGAGGATGCAAACGGTTCCCTTACAAAGACCAAGATGCTTGACTTTATTGATACTATTATTACATCAGGCTCATATGACGCAGAGCTTAACAACAATGCTTCAAAGGTTAATACCTTTATTGATAATATTGACTTCAAGGGCAACAGCGGTAGAGTTACAAACATCAGAACAGAAATCGGCTGGAGCAAGTTTGCTAATGCTGTAGCAGATGTTGTTACTGACAGCGAGGCTTTTGCTCAGTTAGAAAACAGCGTTAAGAATACTACATATTCAACAGCTGACCAGATTAAGGCTGACTATGAAGTAGTTAAGAAGGCTTTTGCACCAAGTGCATCAGCTGACCAGGTTAAGGCTACAGGCGAAAAGATTACTGCTATTACAGGTGCTGACTTTATTACCCTTTCATCACTTTACAAGGATGCAGACGGTCAGGAGACTGTTTACAACACTATGACTCTTGATGAGCTTTTCACAACAGTTGCTGACAATAACCTTCAGGCTTATGATACAGTAACTATTGACCAGCTTCAGGATGTATTCGGTTCAAACATCTTAATTGAGGTAAGTAATCCTAACAACGGTTATACAAGCCAGATTGCTGTTACTGTTGAAAGAAGATAATTACTTACAGCTTATTATATGTAAATTCAATATTGCCCTATGCTTTCATAGGGCAATATTTGTATTTAAAAATATATGCAAAATAACGGAGGAATTAAAATGAAAAAAATTTTAAGTACCTTTCTTGCAGCTGTTATGGCTGTAAGTGTGGCAATACCTACTATGGCGGCTGATACATCAGTGCCTGAAAGCCCTGCTACCGCAGCAGAAACGGTTCCGTTTTCTGATGTGAAGCTTGATACTCCACAGGGTGAGGCTATTTTAAAAATGTACGAAAACGGTTGCCTTGCAGGCTATGAGGACGGCACCTTCCGTCCTGACGGCTTTGTTACAAGAGCAGAGCTTGTAAGAATTATTAACCAGGTTTTTAATTTTACCGTAAATGAAAAGCTTGCTACAACAGACTTTTCTGATAACAGCAATAAAAGTGCATGGTTCTACCAGGATGTAAGAACAGCACAGCAGATGGGCTATATTAGCGGTTTTGGTGATAATACCTTCCGTCCTAAGGACAACTTTACCCGTCAGCAGGCATGTGTTGTTTTAACACTTCTTACTAATGCAAAGGATGCTGAAAAAGAGGTTGTAATAAGTGATACAGTGGCACCTTGGGCAAAAAGCTATGTAGATGCTGCTATTAATGCAGGTCTTTTTACCTTAGAGGAAAACAATACTTTCCGTGCTACACAGAATATTACAAGAGGTGAGCTTTGTCTTGCTCTTGCAGATTTTGTAAAAGAGGATACCCAAGCAACAACCTCTGCTGAAAGTACAAGCGAGGCTACTACAGAAACAGAAACAACAACTAAGAAAACTACTACCGGCGGCGGTGGCGGCAGCAGTTCAAGCTCCTCTGATAAAAAAGATGATACAACAACTACAACAGAGGCAACCACAAATGCTGTTACAACAGAAGCAACTACAGAAACAACAACTAAGGACAGTTCAACTACGCCTGTTAAGCCCACTACAACCACTACTACAACAGAGGCAACTACAGAGGTTACAACTGCCGAGGTTCAGGTTGATGAGGCTTTGCTTACAAGCATAAACCGTACTATCAGAAACTTAAACAGATATGTAATACCTAACTGTACCTCAGACGCACAAAAAGAGGTTGCTCAGGATATAGCAGATGCCATGACTGCTTATAAGAACGATTACAGCTATGATGTAGAGTCTGCGGCTAATGAAGCTATGGATAAATATCTTGCCTTAGAATCTACTGAAAAGGAAGAGCTTAAAAGCCTTATTGTAGGCTATTGTGCTATGTCTGATTTAGTTAAGCTGAGAGATACCTTCTTCCCGGGTCTGACAGTTGCTTAAATGAAAAAGCTGAAAATTATATTTCCTATACTTACCCTGCTTATGGTGGCTTTAATCTGGGGTCATTCTGTAATGCCTGCGGAAATATCACAGCAGGAAAGCGGTTTTTTATCGGAGCTTATTAACAGTATTTTCGGTGAGGGCGTAATTACCGAGCATATGATAAGAAAGCTTGCTCATTTTACCGAGTATATGCTTCTTGCCTTGCTTTGTGCCGCTGACCTTACTTTTTACGATAAAAAAGGTGCTTTAAGTGTACTTGCTGTATTGTATATCTGTCTTCTTGTTTCGGTTATTGATGAAAGTATACAGCTGTTTTCCTTAGGGAGAAGCGGTATGCTCTTTGATGTATGGCTTGACCACCTAGGCAGTATTACGGGTGTAGGAGTATTTTGCGTTATTAAAAGAATTATAAAGAAATGAAATAAGCCCTGTTAAACCTTTGCGGAATAACAGGGCTTTATTTTGGTTTATACTAAATTTCAGTACCGACCTTGTGCATATTAAGGGCTGATTATATGTATTTACAAAGGCGTTGTCTGCAAAAAGGACTTTGTTTTGCGGGAAAAAGGATTATTTCAGCAGAAAACAGGTCATTTTCAGTTGCTCTTATCCTGAAAAGGGATACAGAACAAGAGCTCTGTTGAGTTACCGACAACGTTGGCAACAACCAGCGTTATATCGCCGTCGACGGTATAACCCTGACTTTTCATATAATTAAGAGGTTTTTCTTTATAGCTGTTTATTGCAGAGAACAGCTCATCACTGTTCTTTAGGTGTGCAGAGGGATATTCAAATACGCTGAACAGGCATTTTTTACTTGGATAGTTTTCAACAAAGGGGGTATCCGGTGTAATCTTATCTTCAAGGTTAAGCCTTCTTATATCTGTTTCTTTCATAATTAAACCCATACCGATACCGGAGGAGGGATTAGCTATTTCATCTTTTTTTATAAAATACATCAATTGTACTTCATGGACATGGTACATAAACAAATTTATGGTATTGAGCCGTTCCTTTTCTGTTAAAATCTTACCGTTTATACTGTAAAGCACATATTTTAACGGTCGGCATTCCATAATTATATAGCCGTCGCCCATATCCCTGACAGTATTCATAAGTTTGACATTATCCTTAAGCCAGTGACGAAGATGCTTCAATCTGTTTATTTCGGCATCTATCTTATTAAGTCTTTCGGTATATACATCAATTACATTTTTAGAGTCACTGTTAAGCATATCCATAATTTCATTGTGGGAAAAGCCGCATTTTCTATACAGCCTTATTGCGGCAGTACGCATTATATCGTCAATTCCGTACCAACGATAATCGGAGTCATCTCTGTAGGGATGGAGATAACCGTTATTTTCATATCGCCTGATAGTGTTTGATGTAACACCTAATATTTTTGCCAGATCACTTATCTTATACAGCATAAAAAACAACCTCCTTTTTAGTTATTATATCATAAAATTATAAAATAACAATAAAATTAAAAATATCCTTGACCTTGACATTATGTCATAGTTTAAGCTGAAAATACAAGAGGGTATACGAGCAGTGATTGCTGTACATAAATGTGGGGCATTTGCTTGCCTATATCCGCTACAAACAAAAAATATAAAGGAGGCTTTTTAATGACAAACAAATCAAGGCACAAGCTGTCCGGGATTACTGCTCTTATGCTGGCAGTGGTAATGCTTGTATCCCTATGTCCTATGTCAGCCTTTGCGGCAGAAACAATTACACAGGGCTTGTGGACAATTACCAACGATACATCCAGCGGTGTTGCAACCTATGGTGATATAGGGTTTACCTACTACAGCCCTACAACACAGTTTATATATGGCAGTAACGGCGGCAAGGACTATGTAAGGTCCACTAACACAAACGGTTCTGCAAGCGGTGGCATTGTTGTTACTCAAAACAAATCCTATTGCGATTTTACGGCAGAAAGTGACGGAACGCTGACAGTCTATATCGGAAATGCGTCATCAAAGGTAGGCTATATCAGCAGAACAAAGGACGGGGTGAGTGAGGCGGTAGGCTCATTTGTACCCGGCGGTAGTGATAATTACGATATAACGGGAGTGTTAAAGGTAACTCAGGCAACCACATGGGCAACCGTTGAGCTTGAGGTGGAAAAGGACTATACCTACTACATTGCACTTTCAGGCTCAAAAATGTTCTGCTACGGTGCGGAGTTTGTACCATACACTCAGGTAAGCGGTACTATTACCGACAGCTTTAACCTCGGCAGCTATGCCGTTAAGTTTGTAAATAAGACAACAGGTGAAAGCAAGGCGGCAGATGTAACGGGAAACAGCTATACAATAGCCTTAAAGCCAAACTATACCTATTCTGCATCACTTACGGGTGCTAATGCAATAGGCTACGGTATTTCAAACGATACAAGGCTTGTAGATGTAGCGGTACAGACGAGCCAGACAGCAGACTTGGTAATAGAAAAAAGCATATCCTATGTTGTTTCAGGTAGTATATCGGGTTTGGCAACAGGCTATAATTCAGCTGATATGAAGCTGGTGTTTACTCCTGAGGATACCTCAAGCCATGAGGAGGTTACGGCAGATATAGACACTACGGCTTTAACCTACTCAGCAAGACTTACAGCAAACGAAAATTATACTTTAAGCCTTGTAGGTGCTTATGATTATAAGCTTACAGAGAGCGTTGTTGTTACTAATGACAGCTCGGCAGGCATTACAAAGGATATTGCTTTAACAGCGGTACCTACCTACAGTGTAAGCGGTAAATTCTTAGGTCTTACAGATATTAGAGGACAGTACGAAACCTTGGCTGTAACACCAACTGCAATATCATTTGAAAATGTTGATGATAAATATACATATTCGGGCAGTGTAGCAAACAATGCCTATACTGTGTCTTTAAGAAACGGCAGTTACCTTGCATCTATCGTTCTTGACGGTTATTCAACCACAACTCACGTAACTGTAAAGGACGGTGCTGTTGAAAGAGATTTGCTTCTCAAGGCTGAGCCAAAGGCAATAGCTTATAAGGATACAATCTATGTAGGCAGTGACAAGGAATACAAGTCAGTACAGGCCGCTGTAAATGCAGCGGAAAATATGACAAGGGCAGACGGAGAGAGAGTTACAATAAAAATTGACCCCGGTGTATACCGTGAGCAGGTAGTTGTAAACGCTCCCGACATTACTCTTGAAAGCAACGGAGGTACAAGGGATAATACAAAGATTACCTGGTACTACGGCATCGGATATAAATACTACAGTGCAGTAAACAGCTACTATGATCCATATGCCGATTATGATAAGTTTGAAAAGGGTGATGTTGTAAAATACTGGGGTTCGGCAGTAATTACAAATAAAACTGCAGAGGGCTTCAGAGCAAGTAATATTACCTTTGAAAACTCCTTCAACAAGTATATAACCGAAGAGGAAATAAACGACGGCGTTGAGCTAAACGGACTTGAATCCATAAAGGTAGCCAGAAAAGAAAATACAAACGTTGACTCAAGAGAGGCTACCGAAAGAGCGGCGGCTTACGTTAACTATGCGGATAAGACAGAGTTTTACAACTGTTCCTTTATAGGCAGTCAGGATACCCTTTATACCTGTAACGTTACCTATGACGCATATTATAAAAACTGTTATATAGAGGGTCAGACAGACTTTATATTCGGTAACGGAGATGTTATTTTTGACGGCTGTGAAATTAACTTCTGCGGCTATGACGGTACAGAGGCGGCAGGCTATATTACGGCAAATTCAAGCTCTTCAAGCCATTTGGCAGAGGACGGTTATATCTTCAGAGGCTGTTATGTTTCCTACAACGGAGAAAGAGATGTAACTGCGGGATATTACGGCAGAATGTGGGGCGACAGTGCAAAGGTTGCATTTATCAACACACAGCTTGAAAACAGCGATATGATTGTTCAGGACGGTTGGTATTCTATGACTGTTTCGCCTACAGCTTCAACCGTTACTCTTAAGGAATATAACACAACCCACAACGGTACTGAGATAGATACTACAGGCAGGGTAAACGGTGCTGTTGACAGCCTTGATTTATCAGCCTACAGTGTGGAAAACGTGTTTATAGCTAACGGTTGGACCCCTGCATACTACACAGGTGATTCAACAGCAGTACCGCAGTTTACTACAAATCCCGCTATGACTTCAAACGGCGACCTTAACACGCCTAACCCCGGCGAAACTATTACCTTAAGCTATGCCTTAGGTGATGAATGGGTTGATGAGGATGCCTCTATAATTTCATGGTATGCACTTGAAGAGGGTTATTCCTCCGAAAGCCTTGACAGCATTTTGGAAAGTGCAACACTCTTAAAGGCAGAATCAGCAGTCAGCACCAATAAGTTCCAGATACCTATGGAATGTGCGGGCAAGTATATTATGGCAGTTGTAACACCTGTAACCGTAAGCGGTTTAGTAGGTGAAGCAAAGTATATTATTGATACTGAAAAGACTGTAAGCAGTGTATGGAATGACCCAAGTAACCCCGGCAGTATAGCACCCGGCTCAGGTATTAATGTTTACCTTGCAGGTGACTCAACCGTTAAGGACTATTCGGCAGAGGGTATCTACAACGGCGGTAAAATTCTTACAGCCGGTTCATGGGGAGAATTTTTACAGATTTTCTTTAATGAGGACTATGTAAAGATAAATAACTATGCACAAGGCGGCAGAAGCTCACGCTCATTCCTGAACGAGGGTAAGCTTGATACAATAATTGAAAATATCAAAGAGGGCGACTACCTGCTTATGCAGTTTGGCCACAACGATTGTGCAAACGGTGCAAGCTATTATCAGGAGAGATTTGTTCCTCTTTACACAGCGGACACAAAGCCTGCTGATATAAGCAAGGGCTTTCCTACAATTAAGCCTGTAGAGAGTATGAAGGTTGAAACACCTTCCGCTCTTGTGGGTCAGTATGGCAGTACATATTATTCCTGGGATTGCGGTGCAACCTATAAGGGCTACTTACAGGATTATATTGACAAGGCACTTGCAAAGGGTGCAATTCCCGTAATTGTGTCACCTGTAGCAAGAGAATACTATGACTCCAATGGTAAAATAAGAACTCACCATGACGCAACAATGACAGATTATGCTGACACTGTTGATTTTCTTACGGAAAATAATGCCTACGTAACAGCTTGTGAAGAGCTTTACGAGGAAAACAAGGATAAGGGCGTTCTCTATATTGACGCATATCAGTTAACGGTTGATATGTATGAGGCGGCTTATGCTGCAGGCGGTAAAGACTACGGTGATGCTGTAATGGATACGGGCGATGCCACACACAGCAATAAGACAGGCGGTGTAATTCAGGCAGGACTTATTGCAAAGTGGATGCAGGATGCAAATATTTCTCTTTCAGAGTATGTATCACAGCCTGTTTCCGCTTATGGTGAAGAGGTTTCAGGAGAGTATATCTTTACAATAGATAAAAACGGAACCTTTACAGCTAAAAATAAGGAGCTTGTTGAACAGCCTTATTGGAGCGAATACGGTCAGACATTGTTTGACTCTATAGGGGGCAAGGAGGCTGAGCCTGAAAATGAGGTAACTCTTAACTTTGCAACAGACGAGGCACTTGCACTTTACGTTACAAATGCGGCTGAAACCTATACAGACGGCGTATACTCTGGTACATACACAAATGCAGGCGGAGATAGCTATGCAGTAAATGTATATGAAAGCGGTATAGCTTATTATAACAACCAAATTCAGTATGGTACAAAGGCGTCACCAAATAAGCCTATATTCTCCTTTACAGCTGATGAGGCGGCTGTTTACACAATAAACTCAACGGTTGCTACAGGCAGCGGTACAATAGGTCTTTATACAGATGCAACTTGTACAAATGCGGTTGCAACCGGGGCTTCAACTGAAGGACTTGTATATAAAAAGACGGATGCAACACCGCAGGTGCTTTATTTTGCAACACCTGATGCAGGTAATATGTATCTGAAAGAGATAACAATATCTCATGTAATACCTGTAGCTATGACCTTAAACTTCGGCAGTGACGAGGCTATGGCTATGTATGAAACTAATGCGGCGGAAACCTTTACAGACGGCGTCTGCACAGGTACATATACAAATGCCGACGGTCAGAGCTTTGATGTAAGTGTATATCAAAGCGGTATCCAGTACTATAACAGTACAGCTCGTTACGGTACAAAGCTTACCTCCGGCAAGCCCGTATTTTCCTTTACGGCACCTGAAAAGGGTATGTACACAATTACGGTAACCGATACAACGGGTGCCACAACAGCGGGTCTTTACTCGGATTCAGCGTGTACTCAGCCCGTAGTAACAGGTACGGTAGGAGGTACTCTTGTTTACAAAAAGTCAACCGATACTGCGGAAACTCTTTACTTTGGTACAGCAATATCAGGCAATACCTATATTTCGGATGTTACAATCACAAAGGCAGACCTGCCTGAAGATATAAAGGTATTGTTTAAGGGTGAGGTTTCAGGTATAGCCGAGGGTGATACAAATGTTATAATTACCCTGAAGGGTGCAACGGAAACTCTTACAGTAAATGCTGAGGATTACTCTGCAAACGGTCTTGAGCTTATAGTAGGTGAAACCTACAATGTAACAGCTGTAGGTGATAAAGGTATCTATCTTGGTACGGATATTGTTACAGATGACAGCGGTGTTGCAAATATTATTCTTTCAAGATTGATTTTTGACTTTAAGCTTGATTTTGTTGAAAACTTTGATGACTATAATTCATACCTTAACCTGACAAATGCGGCTGCAAGTGATTATACCGATGAATACAGCGGTATTACAGTACACAGAAGCGGTGTATTGCTTTACAGCCAGTATAAGCAGTACGGTGCAAAGACTAACTCAAACAGCATTATATCCTTTACGGCAAAGCAGACGGGCGTATGCAATGTAACTGTTGACGTATCTGTAAGCAGTTCGGATAAGCTTATTCTTAAGGTCAACGATGCCTATGTGCCTGTGCTTACGGCGGCAGAGGGTCAGGTTACATTAAGCACGCTTGTTAATAAAGGCGACAAGGTTACACTTTACACACCTACAAGAAGCAATCTTTGGTATAAGTCTATTGATGTTAGCTATACAGAGGGTGCATTTATGTATGCGGATAAGGTAGTAAACGGCAGCGAGGTGCTTATTTACGGCGGTATTAATGAAAATTGCCTGGGCAATGCGGAAAAGATTGGTATATGCTTATCCTCAGGTCTTGCAAGCAGTATTGATGATAGCTACTTAACAGATGAAAGTGCTACAGTTTACTCTGCTCTTGCATACAATAATAATCAGTATACATCAGAGGGTAATAAGCTTTTCGGAACAGTAGTTACCGATATGACTGACGGTACGCCTGTTTATGCCTATACTTATATTGTTAAGGCAGACGGTACTAAGGTTTACAGTGCACCTGTTGAAATAAGTGCAAGCTAAGGAGGCGATGATATGAGTAAAAAGAAATATCAATCACCTGAGATTGAGGTTAAAGTATTTGAATCGGACAGTGTAACTAACCTTGCTCTCTCCGGTGTACAGGGCAGTTATACTAAAATTTCCAAATCAAAGATAGGCAACAGCAATGCCATTGATTTTTAATATTACATAATTGTTTTTTGCACATCCTTATATACAACAGCCCCCGACTTAATTTTAAGACCGAGGGCTGTTGTTTTTTGTATGTAAAAATAATAACAGAATTTTTTATGTTAAAGACGAATTGGGCTTTGATTTGCCTTAAAGGTTTACAGGAAATTGCTTTTTACAAAAAAATTTAAAAGTGAAAAAGCACCCGGCGAACAGGTGCTTTTTCTAAAGAGAAGGTATTTTTTATGGGGTTTTACAGTTTATTTTACATATTTGAGGGATGTATAAACTGTAGTGTGAAAATATTTAGGGGTTTTTCACAATCCATATTATAGCAAGGTTATTAAAAACAGTGTTACCAAACATTATTTTTTTTTAAATTAAAAATTGTGCAAGTTGACAAAGAGGTTTTTTTTTATGATAATTTCGCATAATTCCTTAAAAAAAATCACTTTTGCTTTATCAAAAAGACACAAAAAAGCTCGGAATTTGTCCTTAAAAAAATTTTTGTCAGGGCTTAAAACCCGTGTCCTCAAGAAGGTTATCTCCTGCTGCTGCGGCGACGGCTAAACGGTCACAACGCTCATTTTCGGGATTATCCGCATGTCCTTTAACCCATATAAAATTAACCTGATGAGTTTTAAGCAGAGGCAGAAGCTCCTCCCAAAGGTCAACATTCAAAGCCTTCTTTTTATCGGACTTTACCCAGCCGTTTTTCTGCCAGTTATATACCCAGCCCTTTGTAATTGAGTCTATTACATATTTAGAGTCGCTGTACAGGTCTATTTTACAAGGCTCCTTAAGTGCCTTAATAGCAGTAATTACTGCCAACAGCTCCATGCGGTTATTTGTAGTAAGCCTGAAGCCCTGTGAAATCTCCTTACGGTGCTGTCCGTAAATTAATACTATGCCGTAACCGCCCTTACCGGGATTGCCTGAGCAGGCACCGTCTGTATATATTGTCAAGCTTTTCATAAAATCTCCTTTAATATCCCTTATTCTTTAAATCCTCAACTATTTTAACATACTCCGAAATAATATCAAAGCCGTTATAGTCATCTCTTTTTAAATCTATTATATCACCGTGAGATACACCGTGTATATGCCTTTTATTGCTGAACTCTTTTCTGAATTCGCCCCAGTGGGCTGACGGCTCGGGCACCAGTCCGTCATTTCTTTTACTGCCTACAAGCTTTCCTATTATATAAGGCACTGAAAGTATATAGTCGCTTAAGGCACATCTCATAACTGAGGAATAGCTTTGGTAATATACCGATTTTGCATCGGGATTTTCCTTATTAAATTTAACTGCATATGCCTCTGTAAGCTGGTTTACAGCTGCCTTAAAGTCAGGGTTGGTATCCCCGTAGGAGGAAAACAGCTTATTTATTATATTTGATACTCCCGTTACAATTGAGTTTGGTATGATTTTAAGCAGTACATCGGCAAATTTTACACCAAAATGAGGTGTACCCATGGTAGTAAGGGATGCAATATACTCACCCATATTATAGGTACTTATCATACAACGGCAGTCAAGTCCTCCCTTGGAATGAGCTATAATATTCAGCTTTTCTGCCCCTGTTTCCTTTAAAATTTCCTCTACTCTTGATTTAAGCAGTGAGGCGTTATATTCTATGGTCGCCCAGCCCTCCTGGTTTCCGTAGTAAATAGTTGCACCGCGGCGTCGAAGCTCCTTTGGTATTCGTCCCCAATAGTTAAAGTATCTTGCATCACGAAAGCCTACACCATGCACCAAAAGTATAGGGTATCGAGTTTTACAAATCTGATTTTCTATTTCCCCGGGCATATCGTTAAGCTTATATGTACAATAGTCGTACTCCTTGGCGGCAATATGCCTTAAATACAGCATAATACCAAGGTTTATAGGCGGGATTGCAATAAATGAAAAACAAAAAATACGCTTAAAAATATTAAGCCATTTTGAGGTAAATATAACCTTCATCATACCGTTAAATATCATAAGAATGATTATAAGGTATGCTGTAATGCCGTCAATTAAAAGAATGTGGGATGTATAAAAAACAAGCCCTGCAGTGAAGTAAACTATATAAAAGGGTATCTGTATTAAGGCTGTATATATGCCTAAGTTTAAAAGTCTTTTACCCGAGTAAAGAAAATTAAGCCTTTTTGACGGCGTGATATGTCGCTTAACACCGAAAAAGTTAAGCCTTAAAAGAGCATAAACCGTAAGCACGTTAAAGGGCGGGGCTAAGGCTGACAGGTTCAGGTGTGTCAGTACAGCATTTACCATTACAATATGAGGCATAAATATAAGTATTATGCCTGCACTGAATTTTGCCGTAAACCGCAGCTTATCGCTTATATCCAGTATAATAATAAGAGCTGTTATAATCCAAATAAAAGCCATAATTATCCCCCTAAAAATATATATAAATTTTAACACATTTATTGTACTGTTGTAAAGGAATTTGACAAGGGTCGGTAAAATTAGTATACTATATAGCAGGATATAACAGGGGGAATTTGCCATGCTTAACAAAAAGCTTGTCCTTGCTGTAGGCGGAGGTATAGTATGCCTTGCTGTAGGAATAGGGGTAATAAAGGGAAATAAAGCACCTACAGAGTCTGTATCTGCAATGCCCTTTAAGGCGGCTGCTGCAGAGGGTACAGACCTTTTAAGTGAAATAAAAAGACCTGTGGATTTAGAGGGAAGTCTGAAAAAGGATGAGTTTATACCTATAGAGGTTAAAAAAGCCTTTATTGACGACGGAGGCTGTGCAAGGGTTATTGTGCATAACAATACCAATACACCTATAGTTGCCTATGATTTAGAGCTGATCTATTACAATGAAAAGGGTATGCCTTTAAGAGAAAGGGGTAATTATACGGTTAACGGTATTATATTGCCTGCTAATCAGGATATAGGGCTTGATAAGTTTGTAGGGGGAAGTAATGGGGGTAAATATATAAATGCCATAGTAAAAAAAGCACTTTATTATGACGGTACGGTTTGGGAAAACCCCTATGCCAAAGAGGAAGCGGTATTAAAAAATACAACCTTTGATATAGAGGGCTTTGAAAAGGCTTTTGCTAAAAATGAGGAAAATGTTGAAAAAGCAACTCATAACAAGCACGTCTTTATAAATGATATGACAATGACAAATGCTGACGAAATTGTAGGCAGACGTGACCTTAAGCTGGTGCTTACCAACACCTCCACAAGGGAAATAAGAGATATTAAGGTGGCTGTAGCGGAGTTTGACAAGGATAACAACCCTATAGACGTATCACCTCAGATATATGTAAGCAAAAATGTAAGGCTTGCAGTATGCAAGGGCATGGAGCTTAAGGTGGGGGAAAGCAGAGCCTTTGCCTCCTCGGGCTTTCTGGAAAATGACTGCTATCGTATAAATGCCATAGTAACAGAGGTTACCTTTGCAGACGGAATTATATGGAAAAACCCCTATGCCTTGGATTGGCTGTTGTGGTTTACATAAAAAGGAGAATTTTAATGAAGCTTAAATTATTTTTAACGGCAGTTGCTGCTTTTTTATTAAGCGTACCTGTTTTTGCAGATACAATAGTTACTGCACCTATTGACAGCAGACCTATCAGCTGTGATTATTTAGAGGACTTGGCGGCACTCAGCGGTGATACGGTGGTTTATCCCGATAAGGCGGATATGGATCTGTTTTCGGGCAACGGTACAGATGACCGCTTTGCAGACAGTGCCAAGGTAAGAGCGAGTATTTATGCCCTTACGGGGGAAAATAATAAAAAGTCAACCACGGTTATTATAAACACCTCTACTTATTTTACAGGGGGTCTTGTAGGCAGTAGAGTAGGCTCTAACTACAATGATATTAATACGGCTATGGAGGACTTAAGAAAGCTTACTGCCGATTATACGGAGCCTTACTATTATGTAAACCTTACTACTCCTCGTTCTTTGCCTGAAACAAGGTTTAATGACATTTGGCGTAATGCAGAGCCTATAAAGGGTATCGGCTATTACTATTTACAGTATAATCCCACCTGTGAGGACTACGACTATATTAAGGCAAACTACAGCAAGGTAAATCCCACTCAATTACTTATGGAGTACAGCTATGTTTGCGGTAAAAAGGATGAGGGCGTACCTCTTACCCGTTGGGAAAAGGACTTTTACTCCAACGTAAATAAAAGCTATATGAGCAAGGACCCTTACAGAACCTATTTAAACAATTATATTAAGCCCTTTGACAAGACGGTTGAAATAATGTCAGGGCTTATGGAGCTTAAAAAAGAGGGACTTATTGATGAAATTGTTATAAGCACTGATGATTTGCAGCTGCCCAACTCAATTACCTACTTTAACTCTAAAAAGGCAGGCTGGGTACAGAGGTCAGGCGGCTCTGCCGTTAAGTACAGCTTTGCGAGAAGTCACTTTGAAACAGGCACAAGCAGTGTTATGAAGCAGATAGACGCCTATGAAGGCAAGAAGGAGCGTTATCTGTCAATGACAGGCAGGGGCAAGGATATAAACGTAATATACGGTACAGATGAGGTGCCTCAGCTTATTTATGCAAGGGACTTGGCAAGGAAAAAGGAAAGCTCAGCTAAGTTTAACATAATCTACAACAGAGTTTCACAGGATGTTGCTTCCTATGATGTAAGTAATATTCAAAAACTTACAAATGCCGCCTGTGATTTTGTAAACGGCTACAAGGGCTATCTTGATAAGGAAACAGACTTATATATTTATGCCTACAGCGGTAAAACAGAGGCAAAGTCAACTATGCTGAAGATGCAAAAATCCCTGAAAGAGGGTAATTTTGTAGCTCTGGTTGAGCTTTATGACAGCACAACCCTGAACAGCAGTGATAATGAGCTGTTTAAAAGACTTATTCAGGGTAATCTTTTTAAAATTACCGATTTAACAGCCTACAGTGCATGGAATACCAACGGTAATGCTATCGGCTTAGGTGTAGCCCATGCACAGGTTTTTGCAATAAATGAGGCATATACAAAAAATCAGCCTCGCCTTGCCAAGGCTCAGACAGAGCATCACCTAAGGCACGTATTAGAGGACGGTATATATACGGTACAGACTAAAAGGTTACTCTCAAATGCAGGCTATAAGCCAAATGCGGAGGAAAAAGAGGAAAGTGCCAAGCTCAGGGAGTATCTTAACAGAGAGGATGTTTTTTCAGCCTTTAAAAACAGTACAATTAAAATCAGGGACAAGGTATATACGGTTAAAGAGGTTAAGCTTGAAAAATGCGGTTTTCCTTGGTTAAGAACCTTTGATTGTGATTTAGATGTAAGCTGTGAGATAAAATAAGCAGGTGTGTATATGAAAAATCAGATTTTATCCGCTGTAAAAAAATATAATATGCTTAATATGGGTGACGGGGTTGTAGCAGGCTTATCAGGCGGTGCTGACTCTGTCAGCCTTTTAGCGGTGCTTAAGGAAATTGCACCTATCTATAATTTAAGGCTTTGTGCCGTTCACTTAAACCACTGCATAAGAGGTGAAGAGGCTCAAAGAGATGAGGATTTTTCAAGACAGCTTTGTAAGGCTATGGATATTGAGCTTATTGTGTTTAAAAGACAGGTTCTTAAAGAGGCGGAGGAGCTGGGAATAAGCCTTGAGGAGGCAGGCAGGAAAATTAGATATGAGCTTTTTAATCAGGTGTTGGAGGAAAAGGGCTATAATAAAATTGCTGTTGCCCATAATATGAATGACAATGCCGAAACCGTGCTTATGCGTCTTTGCAGAGGTACAGGCATAAAGGGACTTGGGGGTATAGCTCCCGTAAGGGGAAATATTATAAGACCTCTTATTGAAACGGACCGCAGTGAAATTGAGGACTATTGCAGAAAAAATAACCTTTCCTATTGCATCGACAGCACCAATCTTTCAGAGGATTATACCAGAAACAAGGTAAGGCTGAGCCTTATTCCGTGGCTTAAGGAAAACCTGAACCCCTCTGTTTGCGAGGGTATAAACAAAACCGCTCAGCTTATGCGACAGGAGGACGAATACCTTGACAGCCTTGCTGAGGCGGCTTACAGAGAATGTCTGGCTGATAAAAATGCCCTTTGCATAAGCAAATTTAAAGCCTATCCCCTTGTTATAAGGCGTAGGGTCGTAAGGCTGCTTTTCAGTGAGTTTATAAAGAGCCTGAAGGATATTTCGGCAGAGCATATTGAGGCGGTTTGTGCCTTGGTGGAAAATAAAAGCGGTGCAAGCCTCAGTCTGCCCTATTCCCTTAAGGCTAAAAGAGAGTATGACCTGCTTATTTTAGAGCAGGCAAAGGAGGAAAACAAGGGCTATTGCTATAACTTAAAGCTTAATGAAGAGCTGTATATTAAGGAAATAGACGCCTTTGTCGCAATTTATGAGAAAAAAAAGGAAATTGAAGGAAATTTACTATATACTAATTGCTTCAATTGTGATATAATATACTGTGGTTTATGCTTGAGAACCCGAAATAAGGGTGATATAATTCACCTTAAGGGTGTAGGCACAAAAAAGCTTAAAAGGCTTTTTTCAGATATGAAAACGGGCAGAGATAAAAGAGATACCATACCTCTCCTTGCATTTGAAAATCAGGTGCTGTGGGTAGGTACAAAGCCTTATCGTGTTAATGACAAATATATCAGTGATAAGGGTGTATACTTTTATATTTGGCGTAAGGATAATTAATCAGGAGGAAAGAATGGGAAAAAAAGGTGACGGATTTAAAACGGTTCTGCTTTTTTGCGGTATATTCTTTGTGTTTCTCTGTTATGTAATGCTACGTAACGGAGCTTCGGGAATGCCTCAAAATCAGGACACCTACAGCACTATGCTGGAGGATATTAATAACGGCAGTGTAGACAGAATTGTAGTGCAGAGAGATGCTGATGTGGATAATGCAGGTACTGCAACCGTAACATTAAATGACGGACGTATGTATCGTATTGATTTAACTGCGGTGGACAGCTTTATGTCACAGGTGGAGGATGAGGTTGCCCAAGGTGATTTCAGCCTTGAAACAAAGGCGGCGGCTAAGACGGGTAACTGGATTTCCGTTATATCCATAATTATATCTGTGGTAATAGGCATAATTATACTTGCCCTTATTATGCAACAGATGAACGGCGGTGGCGGCGGCAAGGTTATGAACTTCGGCAAAAGCAACGCTAAGCTTAACGATACAAAAAACAAAAAGACCTTTGCCGATGTGGCAGGTCTTGATGAGGAAAAGGAAGAGGTTGCGGAAATTGTAGAATTTCTTAAAAACCCCAAAAAGTTTACCGAAATCGGTGCAAGAATACCAAAAGGCGTACTTATGGTGGGACCTCCCGGTACAGGTAAAACCCTCCTTGCAAAGGCTATTGCAGGTGAGGCAAATGTACCTTTCTTTACAATTTCAGGCTCTGACTTTGTGGAGATGTTTGTAGGTGTAGGTGCTTCAAGAGTAAGGGACTTATTTGACCAGGCTAAAAAGAACTCACCCTGTCTTATATTCATAGACGAGATTGATGCTGTGGGCAGACGCAGAGGTGCAGGCTTAGGCAGCGGACATGACGAAAGAGAGCAGACCTTAAATCAGCTCCTTGTGGAAATGGACGGCTTCGGTGTAAACGAGGGCGTAATTGTTATTGCGGCAACTAACCGCCCGGATATACTTGACCCTGCACTTTTAAGACCCGGCCGATTTGACAGACAGGTGGTTATCGGTCGCCCTGATGTTAAGGGCAGGCTTGAAATACTTAAAATACACGCAAGAGGCAAAAAGGTTGCCGATGATGTGGATTTACAGGTTATTGCCCAGACTACTCCCGGCTTTACGGGTGCTGACCTTGAAAACCTTATGAATGAGGCGGCATTGCTTGCGGCAAGAAAGGATAAAAAGGCTCTTTCCATGGAGGACCTGCGTACTGCCTTTGTTAAGGTGGCTATGGGTACGGAAAAGAAGAGCAGAGTTATTACCGATAAGGAGAAAAAGCTTACGGCTTATCATGAGGCAGGGCATGCCCTTATTTATGAAAAGCTTTCGGAATTGCCTCCTGTCCATATAGTATCTATTATTCCCGTAGGTCGTGCAGGGGGATATACCATGCCTGTGCCTGAGGAATATACCTGTCCTACCTTAACCTCAATGGAGCAAAGACTTGCGGCGGCATTCGGCGGCAGAGTTGCCGAGGAGCTTGTATTTGGTGATATTACAACGGGTGCAAGCGGTGATATTCAGCAGGCAAGCAAGATTGCAAGGGATATGGTTACAAAATACGGTATGAGTAAAAAGCTGGGTCCTATCCTCTTCGGTGAGGAAAGTGAGGAGGTATTCTTAGGCAGGGATATTACCCATACAAGAAACTACGGTGAGGAGGTTGCAGGGCTTATTGATTCTGAGGTAAACAGACTTATTACCGAGGCTTATGATACCGCAACTAAAATCATCAAAGAAAATATGGAGGCTCTTCATAAATCCGCAAAGCTCCTTTTGGAAAAGGAAAAGATTACGGGTGATGAGTTCAGAGCCATAATTAACCAAGCTGATACAGAGGAAGGCTCTGACAGTGAAAATTCTGCTGACGGTGAGGAATAACAAGCACAAGGGTGTGACTTAGGGGTCATACCCTTTTTTATCAATATTTTTGCCTAAAGCTATTGAAATTAGGGTTAAAATGTGGTATAAAAGAAGTATTTAAGGTCAATGGGACTTTTTAGGAGGAAACTATGAGTACAAAGTATAATTTTAAAGAGATTGAAAAAAAGTGGCGTCAGAATTGGGAGGCTAAGCCCGTAAACCCACATGACGACACAAAGCCTAAATATTATTGCCTTGATATGTTCCCTTACCCTTCAGGCAGCGGACTTCATGTAGGTCACTGGAGAGGCTATGTTTTATCTGATGTTGTCAGCCGTTATAAGCTTCTTGAGGGCTATGAGGTGCTTCATCCTATGGGTTGGGACGCCTTTGGCTTACCCGGTGAAAACTATGCTATTAAAACAGGCACACACCCTTCGGTTGCTACACAGCAGTCTATTGCCAATATGAAGCGTCAGCTTAAGGAAATAAGTGCTGTTTATGACTGGGACAGAGAGGTAAATACTACAGACCCTGACTACTATAAGTGGACACAGTGGATTTTTATACAGATGTTCAAAAACGGTCTTGCTTACGAAAAGGAAATGCCTCTTAATTGGTGTCCTAACTGTAAGTGTGTGCTTGCAAATGAGGAGGCTACTAACGGTGTATGTGATCGTTGCGGTACTCAGACAACTAAGAAAAATCTCCGTCAATGGATGTTACGTATAACAAAGTATGCAGACAGACTTCTTAATGACCTTGATAAGCTTGACTGGCCCGAAAAGGTTAAAAAGATGCAGTCTGACTGGATTGGCAAAAGCTACGGTGCTGAGGTTGACTTCCCTGTTGACGGCGCTGATAAAAAGATTACCGTTTATACAACACGTCCCGATACCCTCTACGGTGCAACCTTTATGGTGCTTTCTCCCGAGCATTCTATGGTTAAGGATATTACAACAGATGACTTCAGGGAGGCTATGGACAGGTACTGCTATGAGGCAAGCACAAAGTCTAACGTGTCCCGTATGACAGATAAGGAAAAGACGGGTGTGTTTACGGGTTCTTACGGCATTAACCCTCTTAACGGTGCCAAAACTCCTATCTGGGTATCCGACTATGTACTTGCTGATCATGGTACAGGTGCTATTATGTGTGTGCCTGCTCATGATGACAGAGATTTTGAATTTGCTAAAAAGTTTGATTTGCCTATTATTCAGGTTATAAGCCCTGACGGTAAGGAAGACCCTGACCTTAAAGAGGCTTATACAGGTGTAGGTATTATGATAAATTCAGGCAACCTTAACGGCATGAATTCGGAAGATGCCAAAAATTCTATGCCTGACTATGTTGAAAAGCAGGGCTTTGGTAAAAAGACGGTGAACTTTAAGCTTCGTGACTGGGTATTTTCACGTCAGCGTTACTGGGGAGAGCCTATTCCTCTTGTACACTGTGAGAAGTGCGGTACCGTACCTGTGCCTGAGGACCAGCTCCCCGTGCTTTTGCCTAATGTTGAAAGCTATAAGCCTACAGATACGGGTGAGTCACCTCTTGCGGCTATTGATGAATGGGTTAATACAACCTGTCCTTGCTGCGGCGGTCCTGCTAAGAGAGAAACCAATACAATGCCTCAGTGGGCAGGCTCTTCATGGTATTTCTTAAGATATGCAGACCCTCATAATGATAAGGAGCTTGCAAGCAAGGAGGCACTTAAAAAGTGGCTGCCTGTTGATATGTATGTAGGTGGTATTGAGCATGCGGTGCTTCATCTGCTTTATGCGAGATTTTATACCAAGTTCCTTTGCGATATAGGTGTTGTTGATTTTGACGAGCCTTTCCACCGTCTGTTTAATCAGGGTATGATTTGCAAGGACGGTGCTAAAATGAGTAAGAATAAGGGCAATGTAGTATCTCCCGATGATACTGTTGCCGCTTACGGCTGTGACTCCTTACGTATGTACGAGCTGTTTATAGGACCTCCTGAGCTTGACTCAGAGTGGGACGATACAGGTATTGACGGTGTATTCAGATACCTTAACAAGCTCTGGAAGTTTGTTGATGAGTACAAGGATAAGCTTATTGCACCTACAAGGGAAATTGAGCAGATAAGACATAAGATGGTATATGAAATTACCTCTCGTCTTGAGGCTCTTACCCTTAATACGGTTGTATCGGGCTTTATGGAATATACAAACAAGCTTATTGCCCTTTGTAAGCAGACTGACGGCTGTGATAAGGAAACTCTTGATACCCTTGCGGTACTCCTTGCTCCGTTTGCACCTCATATGGCTGAGGAATTATGGCAGGTATTAGGTCATAATGAGAGTGTATTCCTTTCAGCTAAGTGGCCTACCTATGATGAGGCTAAGATGAAGGAGGATACGGTAGAGATTGCCGTTCAGATAAACGGCAAGGTTAAGGCTACTATTAACGTAGCTCACGATGTAGATAAGGACAGTGCAATTTCAGCGGCTAAGGAGGCACTTGGTGCTAAGCTGACAGGTACTATAGTTAAGGAAATTTATGTACCCGGCAGAATTGTAAATATTGTTGTTAAGCCATAATGTAAAAGGCGGAGCTTAAATGCTCTGCCTTTTTTGTGTGGAAAAGTAAATATAAGGTTGACAGGTCAGGTAAAATAAACAGCTTTTGCGGATAATTATTTTATTTTTCCCAGGCTTATACCCGAATAATAGTGAGTCAAAATTTCCTCACAGGTACTGCCCTCCTTTGCCATAGCACCTGCTCCTATCTGGCTCATGCCTACTCCGTGACCGTAGCCTACGGTGGATATAATAATATTGCCCTTACTATGGCTAACTGTAAAGTTGGCGGATTTCAAGCCTAAAAGCTCTCTTACCTCAGTACCCTTATAGGTTTTTTTGCCTGCTGTAAGGCTTTTTACATAACCTGCCTCTGTACGTGACTGTATTTCGGGAATACCGCCTAAAAGATTTGTTATTTCCTTTTCCGTAAAGGTAAGACTTTGGCTGTTGCTGTTTATATCCCAGGGAGAGTCTACCGTTGTAAGGTAGGGTAAATCCCGGGTCCATACGTTTTCGCTTTCCTCGGTTTTTCCTCCGCTTGAGGCACAAAAGGCGGCTAATATAGGCTCATTATTGTATAGGCATATTATCCCCTCTGTTTCCTTAACGGCTTTTTTTATTTTACCGTAATAGTGGGAAAAGCTGTTACCCCAACGCTTTTTCATTTCCTCTTTTGATATGTATGCCTGTCCTATGGAACTATAGGCAAGGGTGCTGTCATTTTCCAAGGCTCGTATTGCATAGGTTCTGGCGGCTATTGCCTGTGCCTTAAGTGCCTCAATATTATAATCGGCAGGTATCTCCGCCGCAACTACGCCTATTAAATATTCCTCTGTTTCGGAAAGCTTTTTTTGGGTAAGTGTGGTTTTATAAACCGTACTTTTATCAAGGGTTGCTCCTACTGCCTGTACACTGCACAAGGCAGTTGCAGGCTTATTCTTTGGTATTGATATAAAAGCTATGGCGGCAGTAACTGCTACTACCGCCAATATGGGCTTAATCCTCATATACTCTCCTTTCTATCCTTCCGCCTAATTGATTGAGCTTATCTTCAATTTTGAAATATCCTCGGTCTATATATTCTATTTCCCCTATTTCGGTTTTACCCTCTGCCGCAAGGGCTGATATTATAAGTGCCGCACCTGCTCTTAAATCCGTGGCTTTTACGGCAGTGCCTGTAAGCCCCTTTACACCCTTGACAATGGCACAACGCCCCTCTACCTTAATATCAGCTCCCATTCTGTTTAGTTGTGAGGCGTGCATAAAGCGGTTTTCAAAGACGGTTTCGTTTATTATACCTGTTCCCTTGCCCGTTGTCATAAGTGCCATAAGCTGTGCCTGCATATCTGTAGGAAAACCCGGATAGGGCAGGGTCTGAACAGAGGTGTTGTTTACTCTGCCTCGTTTCTCCATTACAAGGCAGTTCTCTCCCTCGGTTACGGTTGCCCCCATTTCCCTTACCTTATGAATAAGGGCGGTAAGATGGTCACAGCGTACATTTTCAAGCTTTATCTTACCTCCTGTGGCAGCAGCTGCAAGCATAAAGGTGCCTGCTTCAATTCTGTCGGGAATAAGGGTGTGGGTACAGCCGTTGAGGACGGGTACCCCTGTTATTTTTATCATATCACTGCCTGCACCCTCAATCTTTGCTCCCATTTTATTTAAAAAGTCTGCAAGGTCGCATATTTCAGGCTCGGCGGCACAGTTCCGTATCAGTGTTGTACCCTCTGCAAGGGCAGAGGCAAGGATAATGTTTTCCGTAGCACCTACACTGGGAAAGTCAAGATAAATTTCACAGCCCTTCAGCTTATCTGCACTAAGGTTTATTATACCATGCTCTGCCTCGTAGGAGGCACCTAATGCCTCAAAGCCCTTAAGGTGCAGGTCAACTGGTCTTAAGCCTATGGAACAGCCTCCCGGCATGGCTATACTTACCTTGCCTAAGCGTGAAAGCATAGCTCCTGCAAGTAAAAAGGAGGCTCTTATTTTGCTTACCTCCGCATAGTCCAGAGTCAGACCGTTAAGCTCCTTTGCCTGTATGATGATTTCATCACTATCGTTTTCCAAGGTACAGCCCAGCTTTTTTGCAAGCTCACACATTATTTTAATATCACTCAGGGGAGGAACACCCTTTAAATAAACCTTTTCCTTGGTCAGAAGGCTTGCGGCAATTATGGGCAGGGCAGAGTTTTTTGAACCGCCTACCCTGACTACTCCCTTTAAGGAGGGTGATTTTTCTACTATAAATTTTTCCATTGTTTAAATCCTCTGCAATTTTTAATTTTTGTCTGTAGTTAGTATTGTCATTTTGCAGAAAGGTAAACAAGGTTTATACTGTATATTTTATTGGGTAAAATTTAAAAATATAATTAAAAAAGCCGAACCTTTCGGATCGGCTGAAAAATTTTATTGAAAAAATGTAAAGTAGCTTATTATAAGCACACCTAAAACTATACGATATACACCAAATGAGGTAAAGCTGTTATTTTTTATGTAGCTTATTAAAAATTTAATTGAGATAATGGATACCACAAAGGCTGAAATCATACCCGTAAAAAGCACTGCAAGCTCAAGACCCGTAAAGGAAAGACCAAACTTAGCTATTTTTAAAAGGCTGGCACCGAACATAACGGGGATAGCCAAAAAGAAGGTAAATTCTGCCGCTACAAATCTTGAGGTACCGAAGATAAGACCGCCCAGGATAGTTGCACCCGAGCGTGAGGTGCCGGGTATAAGGGAGAGAACCTGAAACAGACCTATAATAAAGGCTGTCTTATAGCTGAGCTTGTTAAGGTCGGTTACGGTAGGGGTTTTATCCTTGTTGCGGTATTCTACTACAATAAAGAGTATACCGTAAATTATAAGGGTTGCAGATACTACCGTGGTATTGTAAAAGTGTTGGTCAAGCCAGTCATCAAATAAAAGCCCTAAAACTCCCGCAGGAATACAGGCTACAATTACCTTGTACCAAAGCTCCATTATCTGAGCCTTTTCCCTTTTGCTTTTTCGTTTGTCTATAGGGTTTAATTTGTTAAAGTACATTACAATTACCGCAAGGATTGCACCAAGCTGAATAACCACCATAAACATTTCTTTAAAGTCGTCGCTCAGGTTAAGCTTTAAAAATTCATCAACTAATATCATATGACCTGTACTGCTTATGGGCAACCACTCTGTTATACCCTCTACAATACCTAATATTAATGCTTTGATTATTTCCGCAAAAGCCATAAATAACCTCCTGTAAAATTAGATTATATATTATTATACTATACTTCAGGTCGGGTTGTAAATATTTTATTAAGGCTTTATTAAAAACGGTACATACCTTGAAATTATTGTAAAAAAGGTGTATAATATAATAACTTATGTCTATTTTTTAAACTAAAGAGGGATAATATGAATAAGGTCAGAACTATTTTATTTTATACAGCAAAGTTTACGGTGTATGCTTTTATAGCAGTTATGCTGTTTTTGCTTTTTTATAACTTTTTTAATACTTTTTATCAGGGTAAGGCATTGTTGATTAACTTAGAGGGTAACAGTATGGGTACAAGACCCTTTGAGGTATACTATCTTTATGACGAGAATGAGCAGTTTGGTGAGGACCGTTTAATCGGCTATGACAGTGCCGATACGGAAAGCTATAGCTACAAGGGTTCTGTAGACTTTGCTGATGACGGCGTAAAGGTGATTATGCTCCAACTGGGGGATAACCCTCAGGCAACGGCTGTTATAAAGGATTTACGCTATAAGGACAGCAACGGCTTTGCTACAATAACCAAGGAGGATATTTTAAAGGGCAGTCAGAATGATTTGGAGCTTACCTTTAATGAGGATAACAGCTTTAAAATAAAGGCAACGGGTGCTGACCCTTATATGGTTTTTAAGGTGCCTGCTCTTACACCTCATAAAAATATAAGTCTGCCCTTGGCTGTAGTTGCAACCCTGATTGCAGTATTTGTGATTAACCGCTATGTAAAGATAAAGTCGGTTGTATCTATGGCAACTGACCTCTATCAGAGCAAAAGACTTATATTTTCTCTTGCCCTGAATGACTTTAAAACTCGCTATGCAGGCTCATACTTTGGTATAATATGGGCATTTGTTCAGCCTGTTTGTACAATACTTGTATTCTGGTTTGTGTTTCAGGTTGGCTTCAGAAGCAGTGATGTGGGAGATGTACCCTTTATACTGTGGTTTATAGCAGGTCTTATACCTTGGTTCTTTTTTTCTGAGGCATGGAATAATGCAACCATGGCTTTAATAGAATACAGCTATTTGGTTAAAAAAATGGTGTTCAAAATACACATTCTGCCTTTGGTGAAGATTATATCCTCACTTTTTGTGCATATTTTCTTTATAAGCTTTATGGTTGTTTTTTATCTTGTATACGGTGAAAGTTTTGATGTATATTGGGTGCAGATACTTTATTATTCCTTCTGTATGATTTTGCTTGTTATTGCTCTAAGCTATATTACAAGTGCCCTTGTGGTGTTTTTTAAGGACTTAGGTCAGATTATGAATATTATTTTGCAGTTTGGTATGTGGCTTACACCTATTATGTGGTCAATTGATATGATACCTGACCGCTTTATGTGGCTTTTTAAGCTTAACCCTATGTACTATATTGTACAGGGCTACAGGGACAGCCTTATATTTGATACACCGTTCTATAACAATATAAAGCAGACACTTTACTTTTGGATAGTGCTGTCTTGTCTTATGCTTGCAGGCTGTGTGCTTTATAAAAAGCTTAAGCCTCACTTTGCAGATGTTCTGTAAGCCTTGGGAGGATTTTGAAATGGATAATTATTCTATAAAGGTAAATAATGTAAGCAAGGTTTACCGGCTGTATGATAAGCCTGCCGACAGACTTAAGGAGGCCATGAGCCTTACAAGAAAAAGCCGTCATAAGGAATACTATGCCCTTGACAATGTTTCCTTTAACATTAAAAAGGGCGAAACTATCGGACTTATCGGTGTAAACGGTGCAGGTAAATCAACCATACTTAAGATAATTACGGGAGTACTTACACCTACAAGCGGTAATGTGGAAATTAAGGGACGTATTTCTGCTCTTTTAGAGCTTGGTGCAGGCTTTAACGGCGAGTATACGGGTATTGAGAATATCTATCTTAACGGTACTATGATGGGCTATTCCAAGGCTGAGGTTGAGGAGAGAATAGAGGATATACTTAAGTTTGCGGATATAGGCGACTTTATAAACCAGCCTGTCAAGACTTATTCAAGCGGTATGTTTGTAAGGCTTGCCTTTGCAGTTGCCATAAATATTGACCCAGAGATACTTATAGTTGATGAGGCACTTTCCGTAGGTGATGTTTTCTTTCAGGCTAAATGCTACAAGAAGTTTGAGGAGTTTAAGAAAATGGGTAAAACCATTCTTCTTGTAAGCCATAGCTTAAGCAGTATAAATAAATACTGTGACAGGGTAATTGTGCTTAACCACGGTAAAAAAGTGGCAGAGGGCAACTCTGCCGATATGATTGACTTATATAAAAAGATACTTGTAAATCAGGATTTAGAGGATATTGAGGAGGAAGAGGTACCTGCAGACGAGGAAAAAACTGAAGGGTACTGGAAGGAAAAGCTTACTCTTAACCCACAGATTAACTCCTACGGCAACGGCAAGGCGGAGATTATTGATTTTGCCTTAATTGACAGCAAGGGCAGAATTATAAATCAGATTGAAAAAGGCTCAACCTTTAAAATAAAAATGAAGGTACGCTTTAATCAGCCTATAGCTGACCCTATCTTTGCCTTTACTATTGTGGATTTACAGGGTACCGATGTAACAGGCACA
>CATZZP010000009.1 GCA_958426775.1 uncultured Bacillota bacterium | reverse complement strand
AAAAACTGACCTCCCATTCGTTAGATTTTTGGTCTAACTATTGGGGGTCAGTTCAGAGCTTATAATCTGTACCGCTTTTGTTTTATTTGTGTTATTTTTTAAAGTCCTCGGCAGAGTTTTCCAAAAGCTCTAATTCAGAGTTAAGGAGAGTTCTTAATTTAGCTCTCAGGGTTTCATACTGAGCCCTTATTCTGTCAGTTTCAATATCTATTTTATATTGCTCGTTATTTGCTCTGTCGATTATATTTTTAGCCTTTTGCTTAGCCTCGTTTATAATATAGTCAGCCTCTGCTTTAGCGTTTTGTCTTGTATCCTCGGCGGTTTTTTCGCCCTTGACAATGGATGCTTTTAAGGTGTCTTCCATATCCTTATAATGCTGTATGGCATCAGTCAGAACAGCAACCTTATCATTAAGTCTTGCATTTTCCTTAAGGAGCTTTTCAAACTCAACAATAACTATATCAAGAAAATCATCTACCTCGTCGCAATCGTAGCCCTTACCTCTGGCTACTCTCTTAAACTCAGCATTTTCAATATCAGCAGGTGTTAACAAAATAATCACTCCTTTTACAAATTTCGCATAAAAATATAAAAAATAATAGGCGGATTACTACCGCCATTTATTTATAGATTTCAAGTAAAACAGCAACTCGCTCTTTTTTAGTAATACCTTGTATTTCCTTAAGCATTGCTCTGCCTGTGCCGCGCAGGGTAATCATATCCCCTTGAGAAACGGATTTTGACGGGTTTGTAGTAACCGCCCAGTTGATGAAGGCTTTTTCTCCTTTTATAAGGTCTGAAACCTTTCCTCTTGACAGATTAAAGGCACCGCTTAAGAATGCATCAAGTCTTAGGGATGTAAGGGTAATCCGCTTTTCCTCGCCTTTTTTCGGCGGTTTATCATAGCTTTCAAGAAGCTTGGTTTTTACCTTAGTATGCCCGACTCTTTCAAGGTCAGAGCAGATAAAGGAGGCAACCTCCTTTTCGGCAAATACATAAGCATGGTCATTTTCAATTATAATATCACCGACTTTTTCTCTGTTAATACCAAGACCTAAAACAGAGCCTAAAAAATCTCTGTGAGTCAGCTCCCTGCTGAATTTGTCGTTGTAGTTTATTTCAACACAGGCAATAGGAAAGCTGTCGGGTTCAGGCTCTTCATACTCAGGGAAAAAGCCGAGCATTGTTCTTTCTGCATCTGAAAAACCGCCCCATACCATAGTATTAAGACCAAAGCCGTATTCCTTATTGACAATACTGCATAATACACCCATTTTATAAGGGTCTGTGAAATCAGAGAAATGTGCCTCATAGTTTTTTAGGGCGGACATAGCCTTATCCAAAGCACGTGCGTAAAATATACGCTCGTCCTCATCCTTTATACCCTTTAACAGCTCTGCCTTATTCATAGCGACAGGAACACACGACTTAATATTGAATACAAGCCGTCAATTATAAGCAAAAGTATAATAGGTGAAATGTCCAGCATCATACCCGGACCGCCCAGAGGTGAGCGATATACTAAATTTCTTATAGGTGATAGCATAGGTTCAACCAAGCGTCGGATAAAGTCCACTATAGGGTTACCGTAAATGCCTCTGGGAAACCAAGATAAAATGCAATATGCAAATATTAAAATTTCCAAAAATCTTACAAAATAGCCTAAGGCTATATAAATGTTAACTGCCATATAATCTCCAATCAGTTGCTCCACATATTTGCGTTAGGTATTTTTATACCATTAGCGGCAAGGTCCTTCTGGAACTTACCTGTAATTGAAACATTGTTAGGACAAATAATAAATATTTCATTAGATATAGACTGTATTGAACAGCCAAGTGCATAGCCCGCACCGCAAAGGAAATCACTTATACGTTGGGAAACAGTCTCCTCTGTCTTTTCAAGATTAACAACAACCACCATTCTGTCCTGAAGATGTTTACAAGCTACACTTGCCTCCTCAAGGGACATAGGATAGGATACAACTACCTGCATATTTACATTAGTGCTTATGCTTACTACCTTGTCAAGACTTGTCTGCTTTTTGTTTCTTATAGGGAAATGACTTCTTGTCTGAGGCTCAGGTTCATCATAGTATTCCACATCATCATAATATTCATCATCTAAATATTCATCCTCATCATCATAGTCTACCTGTGGATTTACAAAGTTTTTAAAGCGACCGAATAAATTTGACATTGTATGTATTCCTCCCAAAAAAATTTATCTTTGTTGTATTATTGTGTAAGGGCATAATTTCTTGCACCGAATATAGCTGTACCTACACGTACAATATTTGCCCCTTCCTCTATAGCTACCTCAAAATCATTAGTCATACCCATAGAGAGATATTGCATATATATATTATCATAGTTTTTGCTCTTAATGTCAACAAATAATTTATTCATTTTTTTGAAATAAATTCTTGTTTCCTGAGGGTTTTCGACAAAAGGTGCTACGGTCATAAGACCTTTTATTCTTATGTTGGCAAGCTTTGAAATTTCAAGACAAAGCTTTTCGGTATCCTCGGGGAATATACCGCTTTTTGACTCCTCGCCGCCTATATTAACCTCAATTAATATATCCATTGTGACACCTGCCTTGACTGCACGCTTTGAAATTTCCTCCGCAAGCTTAAGGCTGTCAACGGAATGTATCATTTTAACCTTGTCTATTATATATTTAACCTTGTTTGTTTGTAAGTGACCTATAAGATGCCATTCTACATGAGGAATATGGTCATACTTTGCCATTATCTCCTGTACTTTATTTTCGCCTAAGATATTTGCACCTGCTTCAACTGCCTGTAAGATTTCATCTACAGGCTTTGTTTTGCTGACTGCAATTAACATAATATCCTCAGGCTTTCTGCCGCTTTTTACGGCGGCAGAAGCAACTCTTTCCTTAACGGCAAGATAGTTTTCAGCAATAGTAGTCATTATTAACGCCTCTATTCATATATATTCTGATTTTCCTGTACATTGGCAACGTTTTGTACAACCCTGTCATGTACATGCAAATATGGATTACTCTCCTTGTCAAGAACAGTATAGCCTCCTGCGGAAGCAGAGTTTTCCGTATTTATTTTTACAAACTTTGTTATGCCGGAGTTTACCAAAAATACACCGTTTACGGTTACAACCTCTTCAAGCTTAAGGGTATCCTCTCCGTTTTTGATGGTATCTCCCGGGCTTAAATAGCCTATTTGTACAGGTACAAGCACATAGGAGTCCTCCTCACTGGAGATAATAACACTAAGTGACTTACTGCCCCCTTCCGTAACCTTTACAACTGAGCTGTTTTCCTTATTTACATAGCTGGACGGAATTTTAAGGAGCGTTTTTTGTGAAATTGAGGTATCGGGTATTTTGTAGCCCTCCTTAGGCTTATCAATTTCAAAGGTAATATTACGCATATCCATATAGTCTGCCATATATTCCGTAGCCTTGAATACTGCGTAGGCTTCCTTTTCGCCATGGTTTAAAAGTGCTAAGGTAACCTCAACCTCTCGGTTTTCCTCAACTCCGTTAGGTAAATAAATAGTCATGGCAGAGTTGACAAGCCAACCGTCGGTATAGGAGTCGGGCAGATATGCCGCAATATACCACTCATTAGAGGTTACTACCTTGAATACGGGGTCATTGGCAGCTACATTTGTTTTATAGCTGCTTGCCTGTGCATTCTGGCTTATCTGTGCCTTTGTGAGGCTTGAGGAAACCTCGGGGGTCAGGGTGCTTTCAAGTCCGTCTACACTGTAGCTTACAATGCCCCCTACATCTGAGGTTATTTTCTTTGTATTGCTGTTAATTTGTGCAAGCTCGGATTTGCGTTGATTTGAAAGTGTTTCAAGAGAACCGCCGCTTTCGTTTAAAAGTAACTGGTTACGTGTGTTAAGCTTGCTTTCTACACTGTACCTAAGGTCATAAATATTAGAGAAATCTCCCGTTGCAAAGCTGAAGGTATGGCTGTCGGAAAGATTTTTTATCTGAGTTTCAAGCTTTTTAACCTCTTCGGTATGCTGGGAAATATCCTCTCTGTTTTGCTGTTGCTTCATAATATCCTCGTTAATGCTGTCAAGGTTTTCCTGAAGCTTAGCTACGGTTTGAACATTGCTGATACTGCAAACATCTTCACCTGCACGTATTTTTTCATTCTCTGCAACGGCATAGGTTACAGCACCGCTTGAGGGTGCATTAAATACCTTTTCGCTGCGGATAATAATGCCCTCTACCTTTTTAGCTGACTCAACAGTACCAATCTCTATGGTTTCATAGGCAACAGGGTCGGTATTAAGCATTTTAAGCGTATATCCGCCTATGTATATAAGCACAAATACGGCAAAAACAGCAGCTATTACCAGCATACCCGTATTATGTCCGTGTCTTGATGTCTTTTTGTAGCTGCGACTTTTGCCTGCCGCATCATGATTGCACCTTAAGTATACGGGTGGCAGCTTGGTAAAGGGTTTAATATATGTTTCCCCGTCACTGTTTTTTATCATAGGCTGTCTTTGCGGAGCTCTTACCTTTTTACGTGGCATGGTGCTATTGGCATTTGAGCTGTGAGAACGTCTTTGCCTTTGAGCCGGAGCAGAGCCTTGCATTCTGTTTTTTGTTTGACGTGAGGCAGTAGTGTTACCTTGCCTTGATTGAGCCTGATTAGCTCTTGCTCTGCCTGCTCTTTCCTGAGCATAGCGATAATTTGTATTGTCAGTTGAACGGCTTGATCTTCTGCCTCCTTGCTGTGAAGCAGGTCCGGAGTTGGAAGAGATGCGCTTTGAGGGTATACTTTCAACATTGCTTTTATTTAAGGAGGACCGACTTCTTCTTCTGCTGTTTGCAGAAAGGTTCTGTCGCCGTTTGATGTCGTTTTTTGAATTATTTTTATCAAAGTAGATTACCTGATTATTGTCAGTTCTGCTTTTTCTTCTCTTTCTTTCATCCAATTAAGAACACCTCCTTTTTATTTTATATCCCTTTAGTAATAATAAAATTATGCTGTGGCATAGAATTTTACAAAGCTAAAGGACAGAAATATGAGTAAACATAAAAACCCACTGTATTTTTATATTATAACAACAATTTTGCTGTTTTTCAATGGAATAATGATTTTATTTCCTAAAGAAATTTTATGGGGAGTGAAAAGAGGACTTTTACTTTGGTATAACAATGTATTGCCTACTCTATTCCCTTTTATGGTTGTTAATTCGATGCTTATAAGGCTGGGGTTTCCTCAAAGCTTAGGCAGGGTGGCAGAGCCGATATTTAAAAGGCTCTTTAACATAAGAGGCGAGGGAGCCTTTCCAGTTGTAATAGGTATAATTTCAGGCTGTCCCTTAGGGGCAAAAACTGTCTGTGAGCTTTATACTCAAGGCTTACTTAATAAAGATGAGGCAGAAAGACTAAGCTTTATTTGCAATAATACGGGAATGGCATTTGTAATAGGTGCTGTAGGAGAGAGAATGCTGAAAGATACATATATAGGTGCTAAGCTTTTAGCTGTACAGTATCTGTCTGCTGCTGTAATAGGAGTAGTTTGCGGACTGCTTTCGGATAAAAAAGTGTACGGCAGTACAATAAACAGTGCCAAGCCTTGCAATAACATGTTTTCTGCCTTTTCAGAGTCAGTAATATCAGGTGTAAGTACCATTACTTATGTGGGTGGGTTTATTGTGCTGTTCTCTGTAATTTGTATTATTATCGGCTTTTTACCCTTAGGAAATGCAAGAGGTATGATTTACGGAATTTTGGAGCTTACCAACGGTATGGAAGCTCTGACAAAGGGTGAGAAAATAAGTTATCCTGTATTATGCAGTCTCATAGCATGGGGAGGCTTTTCAATACATGCCCAATCCCTTTCGTTTATAGTTAATTCAGGTTTATCCTCCAAAAAATATTTAATGGGAAAGCTTTTACATAGTTTGACGGCGTTTTTAACAGCCTTATTTATTTTTTAAATAAAATGGGTGTCGCAATATGCAACACCCATAAAATTTAGTTTGTCTGATAGCCTGTAATATTGTTTGCTGTCATCCACTCCATTTTACATGCCATAAGATAGTCTATTGTGGCATTTGAACGGTTAAAGTAGTTGTTAAGCAGCTTTTTGGTTGTAAAAAGGTCGTTATAGGTTAAATAAGGATAGTCCTTCATTACGTTATATGTGCCTGTGTAGAAAATAGCATAGTTAAGGTTATTGTCTGCAAGCACCCATTGGTCACGAGTATCCTCAATAGCCACCAGCATTTTATCTGCAAGCTGTAAATAGCTTTCCTCCCTTGTAATATCATAAAGCTGATATAAATAATTTATTTCGGCAAGCTGATGATTAAGGGATACATGAGTTTTAGTGTGGTTACCGTTGTATGAGCCGTAGTCCTCAACTAAATATCCGCCGTTTTTGGTTGTATAGCTGTGGTTTAATACGTGCTTGTTAAAATACTCCGTATACTTTACGGCGGCAGTTAAAAACTCACTGTTGCCGTAACGCTTATAGGCATCTAAAAGACTGCAGGCAAAGTCGGTATTAAACCTTGTATCATAAAAATTAGGGCCTATATTAAAGTCAGTATAAAGCCATTCCGACTGAGGTCCCGTACCCCAATAGCCTTGAGCATTCTGGTTAAGCATACAGGTATAGGTCAGCACATAACCAAGTCTGTTTGCGGCAGGAAAATCTCCGTATTTTACAAACAGTGAGCCTACATAATCAGAGGGCTGTCTGTAAAGGATATTATTACCTGTAGGCACATAGTTATATGGGGTTGGATAATAATATCCGTCAAACGAAATACGGTGGGTTGCATTAAAATCATGGTTTAAAACATTAAAGTGATTAATGTTATTCCAATCGGCAAGCTTGCCTGAGGAGTAAAGATACCATATTTCACCTATTACACCCTGTTGTACAGGCAGGGTATAGTTAAGTCTGTAGCCTGTGTCGGTTTTGGTAATTGTAATGCCTTGCTCAAGCTCAGGTACAATCTCTAAGGTATTGTTTAAAAAGCTGTTTTTATACACACCGGGAACACTTACTATCATAGATGCCTTATCAGTATCAATAAACATTGTTTTTGCGGCGGTATTTGCTATGTTTGTAGTACAATACCATTCACCGCTGTCTAATACATACCTTATTTCAATAGATGAGCCGGGTATATCAATATACCTGTTTAATGTGTTTGGTGCACCGCTTTTATATTCATATCTTATAATGTTGTAGTAATCTCCTCCGGGGAAGTTAAAGGTTCTTTTACTTTGGATATACTCCCCTGTTTCCTCAAAGGTATCTACGGGCTTAACTATTGTATTGGCTGTTGATACATAGGTAGGAGGTGTATTTTTTACTATATTGTAAATCTTAAGTTCCTCATCATTCATTAAAGTGCCGTCAGCCTTGGTTACAGCTTCTGTTGTAGTTTCTGATACGGTTTCGGTAGCAGCTTCGGTTGTACTTTCTGTAGTAGCTTCCGTAGTAGTTGTTGTAGTAGTGGGCTTTACCATTGCTGCACTTGAGCTTTTTGCCATAGCATTAACGGTAAAACAACTTAAAGCAATTATGCCGGTTAATGTTATTAGGCTTGAAATATGCCTAAGATTTTGGTAAAATTTCATAATAAACACCCTTAATTATTTTTTGTAGTAACAAAAAACATTATACCATTAATTATTTGTAAAAAATATTACAAATTAATTAAAATTTTTTAGGAGATAATATGATTATAACATCAGTGACTAAACAAAAAAACAGACAAAACAGAGTTTCTGTTTTTATAGATAATAAATTTGCCTTTGGTATGACAGAGGTTGATGCTCTTTTTTATCATATAAAAGAGGGTGAACAAATAAGTCCTGAAAGGTATAATTATATATTAAACGAGCTGATTTACGTTAAGGCAAGGGATAAGGCAATAAAACTGCTTGGGTTTTCTGCAAGAACCGAAAAGGAGCTTATGAAAAGGCTAAGCACGGATTACAGCCCTGAAATATGTGAAAGAGTAATAGAAATGCTTAAGGGCTACGGCTATATAAATGACAGGGATTATGCGGTATCTTACATTAATGACAGCTTTAAATACAAGGGTTGGGGCAAACGCAGGATTTTATCTAACCTTAAGGCAAAGGGTATAAAGGAAGAAGAGGCTTTTAATGCCCTTGATGAGGCTGACCTTAATGAGGAGGAAAAGGCTTTTGAGCTTTTGAAAAAGCGGCTTAAGGGCAACAGTACACCTGACAGTAAGGAAAAGGCGAAGTATTACAGATTTCTGCTTGGCAGGGGTTTTTCCTATGATGTGATTAATTCAGTTTTTTACAGGCTTACTGATAACTTTTCGGAGGAAGATAATGAATAAGGATATTTACGAAATTAAAAAGCTTAGAAACAGATTTTTAAGCTATTATTATGACGAGGATTATGAAAAGGCACAGCAGACAGGGGAGCGACTTATAAGCACCTACAGGGCAAAAAAGCTTGTAACCCCGGAGGAGTTCGGCAAAGACCTTTTTAACCTTGCCTGTGCCTATGATGAGGGCGGTAATTATGAAAAGGCTGTAAGTGTATACCTTAAGGCAGCTGATGAGATAGAAAATAATAGGGGTAAATGCCTTAAACTCAGTGATGTGTACAATAATATAGGTATTGCTCACGATAAGCTTCATCAGCACGATACAGCCCTTGCTTATTTTAAAAAGTGTTACAATTTAAGGTCAGCCTTGTTAAAGGAGACGGATAAGGATTTGATTGATGCCTGCTACAACCTAGCCTCAGAGTATAAAAATCTCCATAGATTTACAGATGCGGCACAATACTATGCAAAAGCACTTAACAGCAGAAGCAAAAAGGATATAGCCTATGGTGATAATCTTTTTAACCTGGGCATGTGTTATATTGAAACAAAGGATTTTGCGTTGGGCGGAGAGTATATGAAAAGAGCCATGGAGGTTTATAGGCAAAACAGCAAGGGCTTTGAAGAATATATAAATGCTCTGGGCTTTTACTCAGCCTTTCTTTATAAGAGCAGAAAGTATGAGGAGGCTGTTGAAAACTATAATGTACTGATTGATGCTATAAAGCAAAATTACGGTACAGACCAGCACAATTACGCAAATGCTTTATCTCAGCTTGCAGACTGCTATACAAAGATGGGCAGTCCAGAAAAGGGAATTACCTTAAAGCAAAAGTCAATTAATATTATTAAAAAAAGTATGGGTACGGAGCATATAATATATGCAACCAATCTGGCGGATTTGGGGCATATGTATCTTAATTTGAATGAATATGCCAAGGCGGCACAGCTTTATTCAGAGGCTCTGGGAATACGCAGTAAAATCCTGGGTGTAAATAATAAGGAGTGTATAGACAATATAAATACCCTTGCAGATATATATATGTCTATGGAGCTTTATAATAAGGCAGAGGATATAATAAACTATGCCCTTAACAACCTTACGGTCAATAAAAGGGTATGCGGAGAAACAGTTTTACACCTTGTTAAGAAATATATGGATATACAGGATGGTGAAGGCTTAAGAAGAGCCTACAGCCTGTTTAATAAAATCTATCCCGAAAAGACCTTTGATGAAATGCTGGATATTGCAGAGGATTTTTAAATGAATAAAACACTCCCTTTAGGTTATGCTAATTTACAAGCAAGGTTTTGACCTTGAAAGCAAACCTTAAAGGAAGTGTTTTTTTGAAGATTATGGGTTTTAGGGCAAGGCTGATATTTGCTGTACTTATTATAGCTGTTGTTGTATCGGCTGTTTACGGAGGTGTAAGGCTTGCCTTGCCGTCAAATATAGTTGTATTAAGCGGAGAAAGTGCTACTCTTACCTTTAATATGCCCTTAAAAGGCGAGCTTTTATGTAAGGATAAGGCGGTAAGTGCCGTAAATGATAAGCCTGTTACAGAAAATATCCGCATTAATATGAAAAGCCCTGTTACAATTAAGGCGGAAAATGCAGGTAAGGCACTTTTAAGGCTTTCCTTTTGCGGTATACCTTTAAAGGAAAGCACAATAGATGTTTTGCCTAATAAGGAGCTTATACCTTGGGGTAAGGCGGTAGGACTTGAATTAAATACAGACGGTATACTGGTTCTCGGTACAGGTGAGGTCCGCAATGAAAGGGGTAAATATGTAAGCCCCTGTGCAAAGAGTCTGAAAAGCGGTGATTTAATAAAGAAAGCCGACAAAGTAACACTTACCGATAAGGAAAGCCTGATAAACTATGTGGAAAACAGTACCGCAAACGAGATTACTCTTACAGTAGAACGTAAGGGTGAAATTTTTAAAGCCAGGGTAAGCCCTGTCTTAAGCAGTGAAAGCGGTAAAAGAAAGCTGGGGCTTTGGGTACGTGACAGCACTCAGGGAATAGGTACCGTTACCTGCTATGACAAGGAGGGCAACTTTTATGCCTTAGGACATCCCGTAACAGATGTTGATACAGGGGATATAATGGAAATACGCAACGGTAAAATTATGCCTACAAGTATAAAGGAAGTTGACATGGGAGAAAAGGGTAAGCCGGGTGAGCTTATGGGCAGTACCGATAAGGATACAATTCTGGGACAGGTTTATGAAAACAACTATAACGGTATAAAGGGAAGGCTTTATAATATGCCCTCAAATACTGAAAAAAGCTGTAAAATAGCTTTAAAAAATCAGGTTAAGGAGGGTTCGGCACAAATTCTTGTTACTACAAAGGGAAGTAATGTAAGGGCTTATGATATTAATATTGAAAGTACGGATACCCTAAGCATAGATAAAAGCAAGGCTATGGTAATAAGAATAACCGATAAGGACCTTATTAACGAAACCGGAGGAATTGTACAGGGTATGAGCGGTGCTCCTATTTTACAGGAGGGTCGGCTTGTAGGTGCAGTTACTCATGTTTTCATACAGGACCCTGCAAAGGGCTACGGCATTTATATTGAGGATATGTTAAAAGGAGATAGCTGACTTAGCTATCTCCTTTATTTTTTAAGGTATAAAAGTATTCAGTTGCAAATTGTAATTTAGTAGGATTAAAGCCCTCTGAAAGAGGGTAAATAAAGTAGGTGTTATCAACCGTTGAAAGGGTAATACAGGGACCCTTATTTCTGTAGTTGTACTCTGTATGGAGAGAAAAGGTTGTTTTAGCAGGGAAAAACACGGTTTTCTCCTTTTCCTCTCCGTAGTCTTTAAAGGTCAGATAAAAGCCCTTGTGATTATGCTCAAGTATGCCCTCGCCTAAGTCTATAAAGTTATATTCATTAGGCAGTGACTCAATATGTACCCTACCCTTAAAGCTGTAGTTATTTATTTCTTTTATAAGCTCCTGTCTTTGCCATTCATAAAAGTCGGGTATATGAGTTAAAGTAAAAGACTCATTATTTAAGGCATTAAGTCTGCCGTAATTATCCATTTCCCATTTAGTGTTACAGCCGGTACAGGTCAGGGTCGCACCCTTTGATACTATCTTAAATTCACTTTTGCATACAGGGCATTTATAAAGCACAGCCTCCAGGCCCTCTGCTCGTTCAGGGTGGGTAATTGAAATTTTGTTTTTAAGCTGATATTCATATTCATCAAAGGCAATAGCCTTGCGAATATTATTATTTATCTCCTCCGCACTTGCCCTTCTAACCTCATCGGCACTGTAGATACAGCGTATTTCGGCACTTAGCCTTGCCTGCTTTCTCACCTTTGTATTCCATATGGGAGAACGTAAATAATTACCCTTCATATTAAGGGTCACAACAGGTACATTAAGGATTTTGCAAAGTTTACCTACAGAGTCGGGTATAATGGTAGATGTGCCTGCATTACAATACCGTGCCTCAGGATAAATTACAATAATATCCCCACGCTTTACTACGTTTATTATGTTTTTTATAAGAGCCATATCATCTACAAACTTTCTTGTGCCTAAGGCTCCCACCTGTCTGTAAAGCCAACCGCCGTAATACTCAAAGCCCTCAAGCTCCGATATATAGTTTGCCCTGTAGGGGAAGAGGGCAAGAGGTGTTACAAGAAAATCCATAAATGCCTGATGATTGCCAAATACAATAAAGGGTGGTTTTATCCCCTCCATATTTATTTTAGTAATTTTGAGCTGATTTCTCTTTGTGGTGATATAAGCTCCAAGCCATATAAAGGGCATAAAAAACAGATTTTGCCGAGGGGGTAGCATATTTCGGTCAAAGGGAGTTGTAATTATCCGTTTTTTCATTTAATTTCCTCACTGTCCCTTAACATATACCTTTTAACAGGGGGTATCTGATTAAGCACATAGTAAAGCACACAGGTGCTTAAAAAGGAAAAGCCTGTAGGTGTAAAATAAAACAGAAACGGTATATGTACCTGACAGCTTACGGGGTTATATATAGCAATGGATATACAAAAACCGAAAACCATACATATAAAGCCTATGATATTAAAGCCCTTAGTGTATTTATAAGCGTTAAAGCCCTTGAGCTTATAAGCTGAATACAAGGAAATTCTTTGCTTTCTTATAAAAAAGAAGTCTGTAAAAAGCAATGCGGCAAGGGGAGCATATACACAGGCACTTATTGTTAAAAATGAGCCGAAATACTCCGTTATCTTACCCCATATACAAAGGAGAGTAACGTAAATGGCAAGTATAATTATAAGAGAGCGATAGCCTATTTTCTTAAAAGAAGACTTAAGCATTACACCGTATAAATAAGCACCTACTGCCTGTGTACCTATGTTGGCAAAGGCAACAAGCAAAAGTGAGCAAAGTCCCATAGCAGGTACTGTAAGAGTAACCAGCATAAGGGTAGGATCAGATACAGCCTCGCCTGTAGCATATTCCATAGCTATAGCCATAACTGCACCTAAAACAACAAAAAATGAGCCTGCAAGCCCCTGTCCCAGTACCCCTGCCCAAAAGCCTGCTCTTTCGGTTTTGGTAAGACGGGGGATGCCTGCCATACCGCCTACAAGGGTAATTACAAAGGCAAAGTTAGCCTCAATGGAAATAATGTAGGGGATAATATTTCCCTCTTCATAATTTTTTGGTCTGTAATTTAAAATTGCCTCCGGAGGCACTGTAGTAAAGCCTGCAATAAGCACAAATACACCTACAAGTAAAAGCATAGGCACAAGGACACGTGTTGTTACGGTAATTGCCCCTACACCCCTGTATGCAAGGGCGGTACCTATTACAACACAGCCTGTGGCAAGGAGTACGTGAGGTATTTCGGGTATACCGAATATACCTAAAAGCGTGTTCATAGACGAGGCAAAAAGGTCTGCCGAAACAGCATACCAGGGATAATTTACAAATATAATTACAAGGGACATAATTACTATACCTTTGTAGCCTAAAACTGCCCTTAGCCAAACCCATATATCAATGCCGTAACGGGTAGAAAGAATAACAGGCAGCTGATATATTGCAAGCATAAGTATTGCACCGAAAAAAGCCCCTATAAGAAGCTGTTTAAAGCCTACAAGGGTAGTAAGATATGCCCCTTGAGTGTAGCTCCAGGTTGCAATACAGTAGCCTGATAAAATAAGGAGGGCATCTACAAAGCCGTAAAGCCTTTCACTGTTCATTACAGGCATTGTACCCAGAACAGCCTCCCTTTCAACAGCCTGTTCAACCTCTCTTGTCATAGAAGAGCACCTCCTATTACCACAATAAGGCAAATTAAAATTACAACAGCGGTAAAAATATAGTCCTTTTCAGTAAATTTCTCCGGAAAAATATAAGTCTTGCTTTCAAGCTCGTCTATTCGTTTAATAAGTTCTTTTTCAATATCCATAAAATCGCCCCCGTATTTGAATAAAATATTATATATAAATATACCATAATTGACAAAAATATGCAATGTACTTAAAAATTATGGAATTTATACAAAATAATATTTGTTTTAAAATAAAAAATGTAAAAAATTGTTTGTTTTACACAAATAATACAAAAATACATTGGGTTTACTTGAAAAAAAATTCAATAAATGTTATAATAGCTTTTGATTATTGTTAAAATTGTCACAAAGAAAGGCGGGGGATTTATGTCCAAGGATTTTGACTACTCTGTTCTGGATAATATACTTGCAGAGCATGAGCATGAACGCAGTGCAATTATAGCTATACTCCAAAGTGTACAGGAGCATTATCATTATCTGCCCAGAGAGATTTTTCCGTATCTTGCAAAGGCACTTGATATGAGTGAGGCAGGGATTTACAGTGTAGCTACTTTTTATGAAAACTTTTCTCTTGAACCAAAGGGTAAATACATAATTAAGGTGTGTGACGGTACAGCCTGTCATGTAAGACATTCAATACCTATTTTAGAAAGAATAAGGCAGGAGTTAGGACTTAGCGAAACAAAGGTTACTACAGACGACCTTATGTTTACCGTAGAAACAGTGTCCTGTTTAGGTGCCTGCGGTCTTGCACCTGTAATGACAGTAAACGACCATGTACATCCGGGTATGTCACCTGATAAGGCAAGTGAGCTTATTGCAAGCTTAAAGGAGGAGGGATAATATGCTTAAATCAAGACAGGAGCTTGAAAGCTTAAGGCAGGCATATGCCTGTTCCTTTAAAAGCGAAAAAAAGAAAATCCTTGTATGTGGTGGTACAGGCTGTGTAGCAGGCGGCTCACTTGATATTTACGATAATTTTATTAAAATAATGCAGGATAAGGGCATAAACTGTACAGTTGAGCTTACAGAGGATAAGCATGATGACTCCGTAGGCGTTAAACGTAGCGGTTGTCACGGCTTTTGTGAAATGGGTCCCCTGGTGCGTATTGAACCGCAGGGTATTTTATATACCAAGGTTAAGCCTGAGGACTGTGAGGAAATAGTTGAAAAAACAATTCTTAACGATGAAACGGTAGACCGTTTAAGCTACAACAAAAACGGCATAAAGTTTACAACACAGGAGGAAATTCCTTTCTATAAAAAGCAGACAAGAGTTGTTTTGGAGCATTGCGGACATATAGATGCAACCTCTATTAAGGAATACCTTGCCATAGGCGGTTATACGGCACTTGAAAAAGCTCTTTTTGATATGACGGGTGATGAGGTAATTGACGAGATTGAAAAATCCGCTCTTCGAGGCAGAGGCGGCGGCGGCTTCCCTACAGGCAGAAAGTGGCGTCAGGTAGCAAGACAGCAGGAGCCTGTCCGTTATGTTGTCTGTAACGGCGACGAGGGTGACCCCGGTGCATTTATGGACAGAAGTATTATGGAGGGTGACCCCCACCGTATGCTTGAGGGTATGATGATTGCGGCTTACGCAGTAGGTGCAAGGGAAGCGTATATATATGTGCGTGCTGAATATCCTATGGCTGTATCAAGATTACAGAATGCCATAAGTCAGGCGGAGGAGCTTGGTCTTATAGGTGATAATATTTTAGGTACTGATTTTTCAATCAAATTCCATATTAACAGAGGTGCAGGTGCCTTTGTATGCGGTGAGGGCAGTGCCTTAACTGCATCTATTGAGGGCAAGAGAGGTATGCCGAGGGTTAAGCCTCCGCGTACCGTTGAGCAAGGACTTTTTGAAAAGCCCACCGTACTTAACAATGTTGAAACCTATGCAAACGTACCTAAGATTATTAATAATGGTGCTGATTGGTATTTGGGTATAGGTCCCGAGGGCAGTCCCGGTACAAAGGCATTTGCCCTTACAGGTAATATTGAAAACACAGGTCTTATTGAGGTGCCCATGGGTACGCTTTTAAGAGATGTTATATTTGACATAGGCGGCGGTATGCGTGACGGTAAACGCTTTAAGGCAGTACAGATCGGCGGTCCTTCAGGCGGCTGTCTTATTACGCCTAACCTTGATATGCCTCTTGACTTTGACTCCCTTAAAAAAGTGGGAGCAATGATAGGCTCAGGCGGTCTTGTTGTTATGGACGAAAACACCTGTATGGTTGAAGTTGCCCGTTTCTTTATGAACTTTACCCAGAATGAAAGCTGCGGCAAGTGTGTACCTTGCCGTGAGGGAACAAAGCGTATGCTTGAAATTTTAGAGCGTATTGTTGCAGGTAACGGTCGTGACGGTGATATTGAACTGCTGTTAGAACTTGCAGACACCATTTCAAACACAGCCCTTTGCGGTTTAGGAAAAACAGCGGCTATGCCTGTTGTAAGCACAATCAAAAATTTCCGTGATGAATATGAGGCTCATATTTATCAAAAGAAATGTCCTGCAGGTCAATGTAAAAAGCTTGTTACATATGTAATTGACCCTGAGCTTTGCAAGGGCTGTTCAAAGTGTGCAAGAACCTGTCCTGTAGGTGCAATTACAGGTGAAATCAAGAGTCCGTTTGTTATAGATGCCTCTAAGTGTATTAAGTGCGGTGCTTGTGCAAGTGCTTGTAGCTTCAAGGCAGTTAAGGAGGTGTAAGCCATGGCGGATAATTTTATGATGATTGACAATATCCCCGTACCTATAGAAAATGAAAAAAATATACTTGAGCTTATACGTAAGGCAGGTATAGATTTACCTACCTTCTGCTATCATTCAGAACTTTCTATTTACGGTGCCTGTCGTATGTGTATGGTTGAAAATAAGTGGGGCGGTATGGAGGCAGCTTGCTCAACTCCTCCTAAGGCAGGTGCGGAAATTTATACAAATACTCCGAAATTAAGAAAGTACAGAAAAATGATTTTGGAGCTTTTACTCTCTGACCACTGCAGAGATTGTACCACCTGTGAAAAGGACGGCAAGTGTAAATTACAGGAACTTGCCTCACGCTACGGTATACGCAGGGTAAGGTTTGAAAATACTGCGGCTGAGCCTGATGTAGATGACTCCTCGCTTTGCATTACAAGGGACAGAAACAAGTGTATTCTTTGCGGTGACTGTGTAAGAGTATGTAACGAGGTACAGCACGTAGGTGCTATTGAATTTGCTAACAGAGGCTCTAAAATGAGGGTTGCAACAGCCTTTGACGAGCCTATTGCAAACAGCCCATGTGTAGGCTGCGGTCAGTGTGCCGCTGTATGTCCTACAGGTGCTATTGTAATTAAAAATGACAGTCAGCGTCTTTGGAGTGAGCTTAGCGAAAAGGACGTTAAGGTTATTGCCCAGATTGCTCCTGCCGTAAGAGTTGCGGTAGCAAAGGAATTCGGTATGTCTGAAAAGGACGTTATGGGTAAAATAGTTGCTTCCTTAAGACGACTTGGCTTTGATGAGGTTTACGACACAGTAACAGGTGCAGACTTAACTGTGCTTGAAGAGGCAAACGAGTTTATTGAGAGAGTTAAAAAAGGCGAAAACCTGCCTCTCTTTACCTCTTGCTGTCCTGCATGGGTAAACTATTGTGAAAAGAATTATCCTGAGCTTTTACCTAACGTATCTACCTGTAAGTCACCTATGCAGATGTTCGGTGCTGTTATTAAGGAGCATGAAAAGCCGGGCAGACGTAAGGTAATAAATGTAGCAGTTATGCCTTGTACCGCTAAAAAATTTGAGGCGGCAAGACCTGAGTTTACAGTAGACGGTGAGCCTGTAATTAATTACGTAATTACTACTCAGGAGCTTATACAGATGATTAAGGAGGCAGGTATCGTTTTTGATGAAATTGAAAACGAGGCTGTTGATATGCCTTTCAGCTCAATCTCGGGTGCAGGTGTTATATTCGGTGTAACAGGCGGTGTTACTGAGGCTGTTATAAGACGTATCTCATCGGATAAATCCCTTTCAGCCTTAAGAAGCCTTGCCTACACGGGTGTAAGAGGCTTACAGGGCGTTAAGGAGCTTACCGTAAAATACGGCGATAAGGACGTAAGGATTGCTGTTGTAAGCGGTCTTGGTAATGCTGATGAGCTTATTAAGCGTATTAAGGCAGGAGAGCATTTTGACCTTGTAGAGGTTATGGCTTGTCCCGGTGGTTGTATAAACGGCGGCGGTCAGCCTAAGGGCGACTATGAGGAAAGAGTAAGAAGAAGCGATGCTCTTTATGACTCAGACAGAGCCTGTACCAATAAACGCAGTGAGGAAAATCCGCTTATGATGCAGTTGTATAACGGTATCTTAAGAGGTAAGGTTCATGAGCTGTTACACGTTGATTATCTTAAAAAGGAGTGATAACTATGGTAAAAATTTCTGTTTGCATAGGCAGTGCCTGTCACTTAAAGGGTGCATATAATGTAATTAATGCCTTTCAGCAGGCTGTGGAAAAGCATAAGCTGGCAGACAAGGTGGAAATTGCAGGCAGCTTTTGCACAGGTCATTGCGGCGAAAATGTGTCTATCCTTATAAGTAAGGGTGAAAGTGAGCCTGTTTACTATGGTGTATCTCCTGAGGAAGCAGAGGAATTTTTTGATAATATTGTTTTAAAAATGCTGTAAGCTAAAAAGGCGGTGTGTTAAAATACCGCCTTTTATAATACGCTGTTTTTCTTTGTTTGAAATGCTTTAAAAGGGTTGCCCGCAGGCAACCCCTTTTTATTAGCTTATCTGCTACAGCCACAGCCGCAACCGCAGCCACAGCCGCAACCGTTATTTGCATTTCCCGTACAACCGCAACCGTTGCCGTTAGATGTTGTTGCAGGTATATTAGCACTGATGCCTGCCTCAAACTCTGCCTTCTGAGGTGGTGCAAAAATATCTAAAGGAAAGTCTAAGCTATCGAAGAACTCACATGGGCTGAGTGATGAAATATCCTCACATTCCTCAGGGATACAGAAGCCCTTTGAAGGAACAACCAAATTAACAAGTCTGAAGAGCTTGATAATTGTGAAAAGTCCGATAGTTACAATAACCTCCTGTGCGGCATTTTCGCTTTCACCGCAGCAGCAGTTGTTATATCTTAATTCAGCAGCAAGTGCAACAGCTTTAGATTCAACAAGCACAAATGGATCTGCACAAAGGTCGGCACTGCCGCCGCAGGTATTGAAAAGGTCTGTTGAAATAAGGCTGTTTGTAGTAAGTGAACCAAAAAGTGTAACCTTTTTATTGAATACGCTTCTTGCCTCAACAGTACAAAGCTCATTTGCAGATACATCTCTGAAAATTATCTTGTACTTAAAAACATATTTAAGGTCAATGTCCCAATAACCGTTTCTGAATGGATTAGGTGTCTTGCTGACAATAACTACATTCTTAAGCTTTAAGTCGTCAATAGTAACTCCTGCCGCATTTGATGGAGGTGTAATAATTTCGCCCTCATCAACGTGGATATTACAATAGCTTGTGCAGTGTGCGGCTCTTGCGGGGCCTATAATACCGCTGTCAAGGCAATCCTGCTGACGGCATGAGTCATATACCTTTAATGCAATAATACATTCGTCCTTTGTTCTGCCGTTAAAGGTACCGTTTGTTGTATTGGCTGTAGCAACATCATTGTTCTGACAGCTCTGAAGTTCAAATACTCCCATAGTAAAACCTCCTTGTTTTGTTATCTCCCCCTGATGTATATTACGCTGTAAAATAAAAAAGGTGCTTTTTAATTTGAGTGTTTTGTGGTATAATTAATTTGTGCTGTTTGCATATGTATAAATAATTAAATATAGCGTTAATAAAATTAATTACACGGAGGATAATTATGAAGCTTACCCAAATAATAAAACCAATGTTAATAGGTGCAGTTATCTGTACTATGAGCATAATCACAGGCTGTCATGAAGAGGAAAAGGCACAGATGCAGGCAGATGCCGCCGCCTTTTGCCAAAACTTCAAGGATATGAATTTTGAGGCAATGTATGAGCTGACTAATGACAAAACCAAGTATTTCAATCAAATTTATGTGCCTGACACAGAGGGCAGTGAGATGGTTTTCAGGTCTATGGCAGATAATCTCCGATATGAAATAGGAGAATGTGAAATTGACGGTAAAAATGCTACCGTAAATGCAAAAATATCCAATGTTGATATGAACAATGCCATGAGCAACGTGCTTAATGAATACTTTGAAGAGTGTGAGGAAAACCCTGAAAATATTGATAATATAAGCCTTGAAGCCATAATTGATAAAAATGTAAATGACCCTGAAGCAATAAGAAGAGAGGCAGATACGGTATTTAACTTTATTAAGCAGGACGGTGAATGGGTTTTAGAAAGCAATGTAATGATTTACGATGATGTAACAGGCGGTTATATGACCTATTATTTCCAGACTGATTTAGCTGTAAATTCAAGCTTTGCAGATGTTGAAACTACTACAAGTGCAGAATAATATGAGGTAAGGCTATGCACTTTGTAAATGTAAAGGGTATTTTATCAGGCAAAAACGGAATGAACTTATATCGGGGTTGCTCCCACGGGTGTATATATTGTGATTCAAGAAGTAAATGCTATCATATTGACCATGCCTTTGAGGATATTGAGGTTAAGGAAAATGCACTTGAATTGCTGGAGAATAACCTGAGGCGAAGAAAAAACGGCTGTATGCTGTCTATGGGTTCTATGACAGACCCATACATTCCCCTTGAAGCGGAACAAAAAAAGGTAAGAAGTGCTTTGGAGCTTGTTTATAAATATAGCTTTGGTATTACACTTATAACAAAGTCAAATTTAATATTAAGGGATTTGGAACTGCTTAAGGCTATTAATGATAAAACAAAGTGTGTTGTACAAATGACCCTTACTACCCATGATGAGGCTTTGTGTAAAAAGCTTGAGCCCAATGTATGTACAACAAGAGAAAGGGTTGAGGTGCTTAAAAAGCTGCGTGATACAGGTATACCGACGGTTATATGGCTCTGTCCCATACTCCCGTTTATAAACGATACGGAGGAAAATTTAAAGGGAATACTTGATTATTGTATTGAGGCTAAGGTTAAGGGCATTATCTGCTACGGTATAGGTATGACCTTAAGAGACGGCAACAGAGAATATTTTTATGATAAGCTTGATAAGCACTTTCCGGGGCTTAAGGAAAAATATATTTCAGCCTACGGCAACCAATACGAAATAACAAGCCCCCAAAATAACAGGCTGATGAAAATTTTTCATGACCTTTGTGAGGAAAAGGGTATTCTGCACCACAATAAGCTTATATTTGAGTATTTACATACCTTTGAGGATAAAAGAATGAAGCAATTAAGTATATTTGACATATAAAAAAGCGACTGTGAAAGTCGCTTTTTATATTATCCTACTATCTGTTTTGCTATATCAACGGTTTCCTTAGCGTCCTTTGCATAGAAATCCGCCTTGATTTTTTCTGCATATTCAGGTGTAAGTACAGCACCGCCTACTACAATCTTGCAGTCTAAATTGTTCTTGTGTATAAGCTCAATAGTTTCCTTCATTGATACTAAGGTAGTTGTCATAAGGGCACTTAAGCCTACAAGCTTAACCTTATGCTCCTTAATTGCATCAACTACAGTCTGGTACTCTACGTCCTTGCCTAAGTCAATTACTGTATATCCGTAATTTTCCAAAAGTACCTTAACTATGTTTTTGCCTATATCGTGTACATCTCCTTTAACAGTTGCCAGAACTACCTTGCCCTTGTTTACAGGGGTTGAGTCTGATTTAACCATATGAGCTTTAAGAACCTCAAATGCCTCTTGTGCAACACCTGCTGATAATATAAGCTGGGGCAAAAACTTCTTGCCGCTTTCAAATTCAGAGCCTGCCTTGTCAAGTGCAGGGATAATAATATCGTTTATAATTGACATAGCCGGTGTATTTTCTAGTAAAGCGGAGGTGATTTTTCTTGCCTCTGCCTTTAAGCCATGCTCAATGGCATAGTCAAGGGTGACGTTTTCAAGGCTTGGTTTTGGTGTATCGTTTTTTTCATCATTATATGCGGCTATAAATTCGGTTGAATTTTTATCCGTGCCTGTTAAAAGCCTGAAGGCTCTTACAGCACCTGTCATAGGTGCGGAGTTAGGATTTATAATAGGCAGATCAAGTCCGCTCTGTAATGCCATTGTTAAAAATGTAGAGTTAATCACACCTCTGTTAGGCAGACCAAAGGATATATTTGAAACACCTAAAACCGTCTTAAGACCTAATTCCTCTTTAACACGCTTAAGAGCGTGGATAGTTTCAAGTACATTATCCTGTTCTGCTGAGGCTGTAAGGGTTAAGCAGTCAATATACACATCTTCTTTCGGTATACCTATTGCAGTTGCTCTTTCCAAGATTTTTTGTGCTATTTCAAAACGCCTTTGTGCAGTCTTCGGTATACCCTCTTCATCAAGGGTAAGACCAACTACTGCCGCACCGTATTTTTTTACAAGAGGCAGTATGGTGTTAAGTGAACTTTCTTCGCCGTTTACTGAGTTTAAGATAGGCTTGCCGTTATATATTCTCAGTGCGTTTTCAACTACCTCAGGTACGGTGGAGTCAATCTGTAACGGCACATCAACTACACCCTGTAAGGCTTTAACGGTTTGTACCATCATTTTGCACTCGTCAATATCAGGCAGACCTACGTTTACATCAAGTATATCAGCCCCTGCATCTGTCTGCTCTATAGCCTGTCCTAAAATATAGTCAATGTCGTTATTGATTAATGCCTGCTTAAACAGCTTTTTGCCTGTAGGGTTAATTCTTTCGCCTATTATTTTAGGCTGATTAATAATAACGGTTTTGCTTGGTGAGCATACTGCCGCAGGAATTGTCTTTTGCTCTTTCACAGCCTGCACATTGTCAAGCTCATGGTGAAGCTCTCTGATAAATTCAGGGGTTGTACCGCAACAACCGCCTACAACACGTATACCAAGGGGTACAAGCTCCCTGAAAAGCTTTGCAAATTCCCCTGCACTTACATTATATTCCCCTGTTGCAGGGTCAGGTAAGCCTGCGTTTGGCTTAATTACTATAGGCAGATTAGTCCATAGGGATAATTCTTCAATTACGGGTCTTAGCTCCTTTGGACCAAGGGAGCAGTTTACACCTATTGCCTTTACCCCCAGTTCATTAAGGGTAAGTGCCATTGCAGATACGCTACAGCCTGTAAAGGTACGCATATTTTCCTCAAAAGTCATGGTACAGATTATGGGCAAATTACAGTTTTCCCTTGCGGCAAGGATACCTGCCTTTAATTCATATAAATCTGTCATTGTTTCAAAAACAATAAGGTCAGCACCTGCCTTACTGCCTGCAACAATCTGTTCCTTAAAAATATCATAAGTCTGTTCAAAGGTAAGCATACCTGTAGGCTCCAAAAGCTGACCTATAGGACCTATATCAAGAGCAACAAGGGTGTTTGTACCCTCACAGGCCTTTTTTGCATTTTTAATGCCTGCACTTATAATTTCCTCAACACTGTGTAAACAGCCCTCAAGCTTATAGCTGTTTGCACCGAAGGTATTTGCATATATAATATCAGAGCCTGCTTCTATATATTCCTTGTGTATTTCAATAAGAGTTTCGGGTGAGCTAAGGTTCAAAAGCTCGGGTATTTCTCCTGTCTTAAGACCTCTTGCCTGTAGCACTGTACCCATAGCACCGTCTAAAAATACAAAGTCCTTTTCATTAAATAAATTGTCAATAGCCGACACAGCGGTCACCTCTTTTCCTGAATTGGCAGGTGTTACGTAAATTACAAACTGCACAGCCCTGCCTTGTTTTTTCTATTTTATTTTCCGATAAGCCTATTATGGCAGTAACAGACTTGGAGGGTAATAAAATTAAGCTGTTTGTAGCTGTAAGCCCTATACGCTTCTGGGCATTAAGCACATTTAAAAAATCACGCTGTATTTCAATAGGCAGGTCACCGTAACCGGGAGAAAATCTCCAGGTCATATTAAGGGGTGCAACCTTATCCCTTATTTCTTCCTCTACAATATTACATACCTGTTCTATAGCCGCAGAGGCAAGGCTGTCTGTTGCAAGGGCGGAGGTTAAGTCGGAAAGTTGATAACGTTTAATTATTTTGTCCGCCTCAATGCCTAAGGTGGCGGCAAGTAAAACTGCCTTACTACAGTCCTTAAGATGATTTTTTATACTGTTGCCTTTGAGCAGAAGTGGTGTTGACAAAACCTCTATTCCCTCAGCCTTTTCCTTAATATCAAAAACAGCATAAGTATACAGAGGCTTTAAAATGCTTAAAAGCTCCTTTTCGCAATTATTTAAAATATCGGCTATTATTTTATCGGGTTCGGTATTGCCTAAGCCCATATAACGCATAGCCTCGGTTTTGTTAATATAATCAAGCTTTATCATTGTTTTACCTCTTTAAGCCTTAGTCTTTTCAGTATAACACAAAATATAAGGCTTGAAAAGTAATTTATTGTTATTGTGGTCTTTTTTGCCCTGTGTTATAATATACGCATAATAAATATGTGTACGAAAACGGTAAACTGTTTTCGCAATTAAAAAGGGGTAAAAATATGAAAAACAGAATGGTTTGTGATTGCTATGGCATAACCGTTGAGGATATAAAAAAGGAGCTTTTAAAGGGAGCAACCTCCTTTGAGGATTTAGAAAGAACAATGCACTTAGGTGTAATGTGCAGTGCCTGTACAGGTGATGCTAAAAGGGTTATTGAAGCTTTAAAAGAGGAAATAAATAAGGAACGTTGAAATTATTAAAAATAAATGCTATAATGTACATAAGCATTTTTGTCAAACAAGGAGAAATACAATGAACATAGGTTATTTAGGTCCACGAGGTACATTCAGTGAGCAAGCTGCCTTAATTATGGCAGAGGGGGAAAATATTATCCCTTACCATAGCTTTTGGGAGGCACTTGAGGCTGTGCAGGCTGATAAGCTTGATGCGGCTATTGTACCTATTGAAAATTCTATTGAGGGTACGGTAAATGCCACTGTGGACAGCCTTATATTTGATGTGGGGCTTTATATACAGGAGCTTTTGATTATGCCTATTGAGCAGTGTCTGCTTGCACCAAAGGGTACAAGGACAGAGGATATTAAAACTGTCTACAGTCATCCTCACGCACTGCCCCAATGCAAAAACTTTTTCAGAGAAAAACTGCCTTGTGCAGATACCATAGCAACCTCTTCAACAGCCGAGGGGATAAGGATAGCCGCACAGGCACAGGATATAAGTGTTGCGGCAGTAGGTGCTAAAACAGCCGCAGAGCTTTACGGCTTAGAGGTTATTGCAGAGGGTATTCAGGATAATAACAGCAACTTTACCCAGTTTATAAAGGTGTCTAAAAATAATACCGAATTACCTGAAAACGGCAAAACTACAACTATAAGCTTTTCAACCGTACATGAGCCGGGTTCACTTTATAAGCTTCTTGATATATTTTCAATTTTTGATGTAAATATGTCAAAGATTGTATCAAGACCTATGCGTAATAAGCCTATGGAGTATGTTTTCTTAATTGACCTTAAAACCTATGAAAATGAAAAGGATGTAAGGGATGCACTTACTATGATTAAGCGTAAAACTACCTTCTTTAAAAATTTAGGCTCATATTCTATTATTGACAGAAGATAATTGCAATTTTGCATGATATATGATAAAATAAATTAGTTTAGTTATAGTGTGTTTTATTGCTTTTTTGGAAAAAAAGGAGTTAATAAAAATGAGCTTTGAAGATGAAATTACTTATTATCCCTTCGCTGCCGCAGTAATAAATGAAAATGGGGATATTACAGCCACAAACTCACATTTTGAGGCTTTGTTTAGCCCCAAGGAGGGGGAAAAGCCTCTTAAAATTACGGACATATTTAAGGATTACAGCCTTTTAGCAGGTACTGCCTTTTATGAAATCGGAGGCAGAGCCTATGAGCTTATTACCTGTCCGCCTGTAAGAGGCAAGTACAAGGTGTTTGTTGATAAAAAGGGCAACGATGTAATGCTGGGTCTTGTTATAGTTGATAACTATGCAGAGGTACAGGAAAGCGTTGAGGAATCAAGGCATCCTCACCTTGTGGCAGTAATTGACCGTAAAATAAATGAATATTTTAATGCCCTTGGGGGCGTTATTCGTAAATATGAAAGTGATAAGTATTTCTTTGTGCTGTCTATGGACAAGCTTGGTATTCTTAAAGAAAAGAAGTTTGAAATTATGGATACTCTGGCTAAAATAGATATGGGCAATATACCTGTTACCGTAAGTGTAGGCATTGGCTTTAACGGTGCAAGCCTCAGTCAGTCTATGGATTTTGCAAGAGGTGCCTTAGACCTTGCCTTAGGTCGCGGCGGCAATCAGGTGGTTATTAAGGAAAGCGAGGAGCAGTATTACTTTATCGGCGGTGACGGTAACGAGGTTACACAAAATTCAAGGGTAAAGGCAAGGGTAAAGGCGTCAGGTCTTGTAGAGCTTATATTATCCGCTCAGGACGTTATGCTTATGGGGCATAAAAATCCCGACCTGGACTCTCTTGGCTCAACAGCGGGTGTATTTGCCATTACAAGTTTTTTCGGCAAGCCCTGTCATATTGTTCTGGACAGAGTTACAACGGGCATAAGTCCCTTATATAACAGACTTATAGAGGATAATAAGTATAAAGAGGCTTTTATTGACTGTGAAACAGCTCTTAAAACCATTAAGCGTAAAACTCTGCTTATTGTACTTGACACTTGCAGGCAAAGCATTTGTGAGTGCAGTGAGCTTGTAGATAAGGCTAAAAAGCTTGTAGTTTTTGACCATCATAGGAAAAGTCGTGACCATATTGAGGGCTATGCCTTAACCTATCATGACCCCGGTGCATCTTCAACAAGTGAGCTTGTAACGGAAATGATGATGTATATGAACAAGGGTATAAGGCTGACTAAAACCGAGGCAGAGGGTCTGCTTGCAGGTATTACTGTAGATACTAAAAACTTTGCCTTTAAAACAGGTGTAAAAACCTTTGAGGCGGCGGCATACTTAAAACGCAGCGGTGCTGACAGCATATCCGTACGCAGGTTATTCCAGAGCAGCTTTGAGGATTATGCTGTTAAGGCAGATGTAGTTAAGAGTGCTAAAATCTTTAACGAAAATATGGCTATTTCAACCCTGAAAAAGCCTGTAGAAAATCCCGGTGTCCTTATTGCACAGGCGGCGGACGAAATGCTCAGCATAGAGGGTATAGAGGTTAGCTATGTGCTTTGTCAGGTTGGCGAAAATGTTATGATAAGTGCAAGAAGCCTTGGTAAGGTGAATGTACAAAAGCTTATGGAAAAGCTTGGAGGCGGCGGTCACCAGACAGGTGCGGCGGCACAGATTAACAATATAGACCTTAAGGCGGCAACTAAGCTCCTTAAGGAAAAGATAGAGGAATATTTAAAAGAAGCATAAGGAGGATATATAATGAAGGTTATCTTACTTCAGGATGTAAAGGGTGTAGGTAAAAAGGATCAGATTGTAAATGCAAGCGAGGGCTATGCAAAGAATTTCTTGTTCCCTAAAAATTTAGCCTTAGAGGCAAATGCAGGCAATATGAAGCAGCTTGATAATAAGAAAAAGGCAGAAGCCGCTAAATTGCAGGAGGAGCTGGAAAAGGCTCAGGCACTCGGCGAGCAGGTGGAAAAGCTCAATGTTAAGGTTGAGGTTAAAATAGGTGAAAACGGCAAGCTTTTCGGAGCTGTTACAAATAAGGAAATTTCTGCTGCTATTAAAGAGCAGTACAGCATGGATATTGATAAAAAGAAGATTGTTTTAAATGAGTCTATAAAAACTACGGGTGAAAAGGAAGTAAGCGTTAAGCTTCACCCTAAGGTAACGGCTAAGCTTAAGGTAAATGTAGTTGGTATTAACTGATTTTAGTTTAACGAGAGGTGTGTGATTTTGTGGCGGAAAATAACGCTGAAAATGCCTATATAAACAAAATACCGCCTCATGATAATGATGCGGAACAGGCAGTTTTAAGCTGTATGCTCTTTGATATTGAGGGTGTAAGGACAGCGGCGGAGAGTCTGCATGGGGATGATTTTTATTCACCTGCCCACAGCAGTATATTTAATGCCATGTACGATTTGTACAATGCAGGCAGTCCTATAGATATTGTTACCCTTAAAAATAAGCTTGATGAACAGGGACTTACCGATAAGATAGGCGGTATGGATTACCTTGTACAGCTTGCAAGCCTTGCCTCAACCAGTGCAAATACAAAGGTGTATGTTGATATTGTGCTTGAAAAGGCAACCCTGAGGCGGCTTATAAAGGCGGCAAGAACTATTGAAGAAAACAGCTTTTCTCCTGTAGAAAATCTGGATTATCTTATTTCCGATGCAGAGGATAAGATACGCAAAATTGCGGAAAACCGTAAAAGTGAGGATTTTGAGCCTATAGTTGATGTACTTATGGAAACTCTGGACAGAATAGAGGTTGCAAGTAAGTCAGACAGCAGTATTACGGGTATTTCAACAGGCTTTATAGATTTTGACAGAAAAACAGCAGGCTTACAGAAAACAGATTTAATACTTATAGCCGCAAGACCATCTATGGGAAAAACAGCATTTGCTCTTAATATTGCCCAATATGCGGCAACAAGAGGAAAAGTGCCGACTGCAATTTTCAGCCTTGAAATGTCATCAGAGCAGCTGGTAAGCCGTATGCTTTGTGCAGAGTCCTTAATTGACTCACAAAAGCTCAGGCTTGGCAACTTAACTAATGATGAATGGGAAGAGCTTGCAAGGGCAGCGGGTATACTTTCGGAAGCCCCTATTTTTATAGATGATACACCTGCTATTACCCCTACTGCTCTTATGGCAAAGTGTCGTAAGCTAAAGCAGGAACGTGGTCTGGGACTTATAGTTATTGACTACCTACAGCTTATGGACGGCAGTCGTTCGGGCAAACGAAGCGACTCCCAGCAACAGGAGGTTGCTTTTGTGTCAAAGTCCTTAAAAGCTATAGCAAAGGAATTGGAGGTGCCTGTAATTGCACTTTCACAGCTTAGCCGTGCCTGTGAATCAAGGCAGGATAAGCGTCCTATGATGTCAGACTTAAGAGATTCGGGTGCAATTGAGCAGGATGCGGATATGGTATGCTTCCTTTACAGGGATGAATACTATAATCCCGATACTGAAAAGAAAAATCAGGCAGAGCTTATTGTTTCCAAGCACAGAAACGGCTCAACAGGTACGGTTGATTTAGCATGGTTAGGTCAGTATACAAAGTTTGCTAACTTAGAAAAGCAGGCTGTTGACCCACCGCCCTTTGATATGTAATTAAAACCTTCCGATAATCGGGAGGTTTTTGTGTAAGGGGGTTTTTTTGTGAGGCTTATAAGAATAGCGGGAATTGTATTAATTATAGGCGGTATAGCTGTTATATTGCTTTCTCTTGCTATGCGTATTTCGGCTGAAAAACAGAGTAGTGAGCTGGTAGAGGCTTATCTTGACTATGCACGGCATTTAACTACAGAGCAAGGCTCTGAAATAAGCACTGAAGTAACAACTGCGGTACAGGCAGAGGCAACGACTCAGGCTGTTACCGTGCCTGAAAATATGCTTGGTGTAATTATAATAGATAAAATTGATTTAAAAGCACCTCTTGCAGAGGGTACTGACAATAAAAGCATACGTTATGCTCTTGGACACTTTAAGGATACGGCTATGCCCGGAGAAACAGGCAATTTTGCCGTAGCAGGTCATAGGAGCTATACCTTCGGCGAATACTTTAACAGGCTTGATGAGCTTGAAAAGGGAGATATAATCAAGGTTATCTATGGGGGAAGCACCTATAACTATGAGGTAGATGAAAGTTTTGTAGTTGAGCCTGAACAGGTTGAGGTCCTTGAAAGCGGTGATAAGGCGGAAATTACCCTTGTAACCTGCACTCCCGAATGGACAGCTACTCATCGTTTAATTGTAAAGGGTCATCTTACGGAGGATAGTAATGGATAAAATTGCTTTATATATACATATACCCTTTTGCAAAAGCAAGTGTCTGTATTGCGATTTTTTAAGCTATTCAGGCAGAGAGGACTATATTCAGGACTATATTAATGCCCTTATTAATGAAATTAATTCATTTAAGACACCAAATACGGTTACCTCTGTATTTATCGGGGGAGGTACACCCTCTCTTATTCCTCATGTATATATTGAAAGAATTATGGACTGTATCTACAGTAACTTTAAAGTTGATAAAAATGCGGAGATTACAATTGAATCAAACCCGGGTACAGTCAGCCTTGAAAAATTGTCAGCCTACAGAAAATGCGGTATTAACCGTATCAGCCTTGGTGTACAGGCATGGCAGAATAAGCACCTTAAGACAATAGGTCGTATCCATACCAATGAGGATATTATAAACAGCTTACAGCTTGCAAAAGAGGTCGGCTTTGAAAACATCAATTGTGATTTAATGTTTTCTCTGCCAAACCAAAGCAGTGAGGACTTTCTTGAAACTATAGAAAGGGTTACGGCTTTAGAACCACGGCATATTTCAGCTTACAGCCTTATTATTGAGGAGGGAACACCCTTTTATGATATGTATGATAAGGGTATATTGCCTCCGATTAATGAGGACGAGGACAGAAAAATGTATCATGGTGCAATTAAGCTCCTTAAAGAAAAAGGCTATTACCGTTACGAAATATCCAATTTTGCAAAAAAAGGTTTTGAATGCAGGCATAACCTTGTATACTGGCACAGAGGTGAGTATAAGGGTTTCGGTTTAGGTGCTGCAAGCCTTATTAATGAAGAAAGACTGAAAAATACAGAGGACTTTTTTGAGTATATTAAAGGTAATAATGAGGTTGAAAGGGAGAGCTTAAGCCTTAAAGACAGACAGGAGGAGTTTATGTTTTTAGGGCTAAGATGCGATAAAGGCATAAGCAAAGAGGATTTTTTTAAGATTTTCGGAGTTGATATTGAAAGTGTATATGGTAAAGAAATAGCAAAACTTTCCTCTCAAGGTCTTATTTTTATAAATAAGGACAGAATATGTTTAACTTCAAAAGGCTTTGACCTTGCAAATATGGTTTTTGTAGAATTTATGCAATAAAAAAGGTGGCATTATTTTTGTATATGTGGTATAATATACACAAGTAAAATTTATTACAAAAGGAGGTTTTTCAATGAAAGAACTAAAAGGAACAAAGACGGAGGCTAACCTTAAAATTGCTTTTGCAGGTGAATCACAGGCTACAAACAAGTATACCTATTATGCTTCAAAGGCTAAAAAGGACGGCTATGTACAGATTGCTCAGATTTTTGAGGAAACTGCGGCTAATGAAAGAGAGCATGCTAAAATTTGGTTTAAGCTTCTTTGCGGCGGTGCCGTGCCTACTACAACAGAAAATCTTAAGGATGCGGCAGCAGGTGAAAATTATGAATGGACAGATATGTACAGCACCTTTGCCAAGGAAGCAAGAGAAGAGGGCTTTGACGAGATAGCAACACTTTTTGAAGGAGTAGCGGCTATTGAAAAGACTCATGAGGAAAGATACAGAAAGCTTCTTGCAAATGTAGAGGGCGGTCTTGTATTTTCACGTGAGGGCGATATGATTTGGGAGTGCGGTAACTGCGGACATATTCATATCGGTAAGCAAGCACCTGAGGTTTGCCCTGTTTGCGACCACCCAAAGGCATACTTTAAGCTCAGGGTGGAAAATTATTAATCTGCAAGCGTTTTAACTTTATAATTTAAGTATATCAGGACTATCTCCTTTGAGGTAGTCCTTTTTTTAAAAAAAAGGCTTGCAAAAAAAATCGAATTATGGTATTATTCTCTGTATGGTACACAAATGTTTTTGGTAGGAGTACAAAATATGACAAGCGGTTCTGATTTATATATTGTAGACAGCAGGGTTTTACCTGAGGTTTTTTCAAAGGTAATAGCGGTTAAAAAGCTTATTGCGGAAAACGGCAGCCTGACTGTTCAGGAGGCTGTTGCACAGGTGGGCATAAGCCGCAGTGCATTTTATAAATACAGGGATTATATTTTTTCCTTAGGTGAGGATAAGCGTGGGCATACAGTAATTTTTGCCTGCAATCTTTCCGATAAGCCGGGGCTTTTGTCAAATGTACTTGATATTATAGCAAGTGAGGATGTAAACATACTTACAATTAACCAAACCATACCTATAAACGGCATTGCCAATGTAACAATAAGCGTTGAAGTAAGCCGTATCAAAAACGATATAAGTGTATTGCTTGATAAACTAAGGGTAATAGACGGTCTGTTATCCATAAAAATAATTGCTAGGGAGTGAAATTTATGGCAGCAATTGCTATACTTGGCTACGGTACAGTAGGCTCAGGTGTTTATGAGGTGCTTAAAACTAACGGTGAGAGCATTGACAAAAAGGCTTTAAAGCCTATTACAATTAAGTATGTTCTTGATTTAAGGGACTTTCCGGGGGATCCTGTTGAGGAGGTATTAACTCATAATTTTGAGGATATTATTTCCGATGATGAGGTAGAGGTTGTTGTTGAGGTTATGGGCGGTATTGAGCCTGCATATACATTTGTAAAACGCTCTATCTTAAAGGGCAAGAGTGTTTGTACCTCAAATAAGGCACTTGTAGCTAAGCATGGTGCTGAGCTTTTAAGGCTTGCTAAGGAAAATAAGGTAAACTTTCTTTTTGAGGCAAGCGTAGGCGGCGGTATACCTATTATCAGGCCTATTATAAGAAGCATTACCTCAGATAAGATTGAGGAAATTACGGGTATCCTTAACGGTACTACCAACTATATGCTTACTAAAATGGGCGATGAGGGCTTAGAGTATGATGATGTATTAAAGGATGCACAGGCAAAGGGCTATGCAGAGCGTAACCCCGAGGCAGATGTTGAGGGTCATGATACCTGCCGTAAAATTGCTATCCTGGCTTCTCTTGCTACGGAAAAGCAGGTTAATTTTGAGGATATTCACACAGAGGGTATTACAAATATTACAAAGACAGATATTGATTACTCAAAGAAAATGGGTAAGAGCCTTAAATTAGTTGCTACTGCAAGCTTTACAGACAAGGGTGTATGGGCAAGGGTATGCCCTCTTATGCTTGAGAGCGAAAACCCTCTTTCAAATGTAAGTGATGTATTTAATGCAATTAAGCTTACAGGCAATATGTTAGGCGAGGTTATGTTCTACGGTAAGGGTGCAGGTAAGCTCCCTACTGCTGCTGCTGTTGTAAGCGACATAGTTGAGGCGGTAAGACATAAGAACATTAACATAGGTGTACATTGGAGCGAGGAGGTACAGCCTCTTTTAGATATTGATTCTGTAACTGTGAAAAAATTTGTCAGAATTGCATATAATGATAAGGCAACAGCCCTTAACAGCATTGAAGGTGTATTCGGTAAGGTAGAAATAATTGACGGTGTAGCTGAGGACGAGCTTGCCTTTGTTACCATGCCTGACAGTGAAAAAAGGGTAAATGAAAATATAAACAGCCTGCTTAATGCAGAGGGCATTACAGATATACTTTCTGCAATCAGAGTTGAGCAGAGGTAATATAAGGAGGATATAAAGGTGTTAATAGTAAAAAAGTTTGGCGGTTCTTCCGTAGCAAATGCCGAAAGAATAAAGCATGTTGCACAGACTATTGTAAACAGCTATAAAGAGGGTAATCAGGTAGTAGTTGTATTAAGCGCCCAGGGCGATACAACAGACGAGCTTATTGAAAAGGCTCACGAGATAAACCCTCATGCCTCAAAGCGTGAAATGGATATGCTTTTATCAACAGGTGAACAGCAGTCGGTTGCTCTTATGTCAATGGCAATCGGTGCATTGGGCTACCCTGTAATATCCCTTAACGCCTTCCAGTGCAAGATTGTATCAACCTCAACCTATGGTAACGCAAGAATTAAGGATATTTCTACCGAGCGTATTACAAACGAGCTTGAAAAGAAAAATATTGTAATTATAACAGGCTTCCAGGGTATTAACAGACATCTTGATGTAACCACCTTAGGCAGAGGCGGTTCAGATACATCAGCAGTTGCCCTTGCAGCAAAGCTTCATGCAGATATTTGCGAAATTTATACAGATGTTGACGGTGTATACACCTGTGACCCACGTATTGTAAAGACGGCCTTTAAGCTTGACGAAATTACCTATGATGAAATGCTGGAGCTTGCAAGCTTAGGTGCCAAGGTACTTCACAACCGTTCAGTTGAATTAGCTAAAAAATATAACGTAAATTTAGTAGTACGCTCAAGTATGACAGATGCAGAGGGTACAGTTGTTAAGGAGGAAACTAAAGTGGAAAAGATGTTAGTAAACGGTGTGGCTGTAGATAAGGATGTAGCAAGAATTTCTCTTGTAGGTCTTAAGGATGAGCCGGGTACAGCCTTTAAGATATTCTCTCTTTTAAGTAAGGAAAAGATTAGTGTTGATATTATCTTACAGTCAATCGGTCGTGAGGATAAAAAGGATATAAGCTTTACAATTGCACAGTCTGACCTTGAAACAGCTATTGAGGTACTTGAGGCAAATAAGGCACGCCTTGGCTTTGACTATATGAGTCATAATTCAGACGTAGCAAAGGTATCTATCGTAGGTGCAGGTATGGCTACAAATGCAGGCGTTGCATCTATGCTTTTTGAGGCAACCTTTGATGCAGGCATTAACGTAAATATGATTTCTACATCTGAAATTAAAATTTCTCTCCTTGTAGATGAAAAGGATGCAGACAGAGCAGCAGTTGCTATCCATGATAAGTTTATGACACAGACAATGGAAATAAGCAAGTAATATTAAATTAAGCAGTAGGCTTTCGGCTTACTGCTTTTTTGTTGATACCTTAGGTAAGCTTATGCTATAATACAATAAAAGGGAGGTATATATATGTCAGGTCGCTTTAAAAGTAAAATGGAGGGCTTTTTTCTGAGTCTTGTCCTTAATATGTTTTTTCGTGGGGAATGGTTTATACTTGCACTTATTGCTTTAGCTGCCCATTTTGCAGTGAACCTTCCTATAATTGTTATGTGGGTACTTTTAGGCTTGTGGGTGTTAATATCATTAGTTGTTACCTTGGTTTTGTGTTGGGTATCAGGCTGCGGTACTCAAAAGCCCGTATATAAGAAAAATGTTAATCCCTATTCTGCAAAGACAGAGGATTTTTTTACTAAAAAGGATAAGAAATAATAAAAATAGACCAAGTCAGCTGAAAATATTTAAGTAGTTTAAATAATTCTTTAGGCAGTATAATTTCAAATTTAAAATTTTTTCAAAAGCACTTGACAAATAATAAAAATAAATATATAATTGCATATGGTTAGTGAAAGCTAACCATAATTTTGATGATGGAGTTAGCTGAGGCTAATTAAATACGAAATGAGGCGTTTTATGAATTTAAAACAGGCTGTTGAAGGAGAAGAATATATAATAAAGCAAATTGAAACAGACGATGAGGAGCTTAACAGCTTTTTGTTTTCTCTTGGCTGTTACAGCGGTGAGCCTATTACAGTTATATCTCACTTAAAGGGAGGCTGTGTTGTTTCAATTAAAGACGGCAGATATAATATTGATAACCAGCTTGCAGAGGCTATAATTATTTAAGCCTCTTTATTTTCAGATGCAGTTAGACAAAACTAACTGCATAGAAGGACTATGCAGAAAAACAGTGTCTGATATGCGGTTAATCATAGCTGACAGCAAAGACCGATAAATGTATTTTGCAGGTGTTGGATTTTTGATAAATAGTTAGTTTAGGCTAACTTATAATAAAAGAATATAATTTTTAAGGAGGAAAATTTTATGAGAATTGCTTTGACAGGTAATCCTAACTCAGGCAAAACCACTATGTATAATGCCCTTACAGGCAGAAATGAAAAGGTGGGCAACTGGGCAGGCGTTACGGTTGAAAAGAAGGAGCATACTATTAAAAGCAGCTTTGCAAGCACTGACATTACAGCAGTTGATTTGCCGGGTGCATACTCAATGTCCCCGTTTACATCAGAGGAAAGCATAACAAGTGCTTATGTTAAAAATGAAAGACCTGATGTAATTATCAATATTGTTGATGCTACTAATTTAAGCCGAAGCCTGTTTTTTACAACCCAGCTTTTAGAGCTTGGTATACCCGTTGTTGTAGCTTTGAATAAAAGTGATATTAACGAAAAAAAGGCTACTGTAATTGATACGGATAAGCTTTCTCAAAGACTTGGCTGTCCTGTTGTCAATACAATTTCAACAACTCAAAAGGGCTTAAAGGCAGTTGTGGATGCGGCGGTTGATTGGGCAGGTAAAACACAGACAGCACCTTACAGCCAGGGGGATATTGACCTTACAAACAAGGAGGCTGTAGAAAGGGCTGACAGAAATCGTTTTGAATTTGTAAATGCTCTTGTTAAAGAGGTTGAAACAAGAAAGGTTTTAACCAAGGAAAAGAGCAAGAGTGATAAAATAGACACCGTTTTAACCAATAAGTGGTTGGGAATACCTATATTTGCCGTGGTTATGTTCTTTGTATTCAATATATCACAGGCGAGCTTCGGTCCGTTACTTGCAGATGTGCTTGTAGGCTGGATTGAAGGCTTTCAAGGTTATGTTGCGGGTCTTGTTGAAAATGCACATCCCCTTTTACAGTCTCTTTTAGTTGACGGTATTATAGGCGGTGTGGGTGCTGTTGTAGGCTTTTTACCTCTTGTAATGGTAATGTACTTTTTAATTGCACTTTTAGAGGATTGTGGTTATATGGCAAGAGTGTCGGTAGTACTTGACCCTATCTTTAAAAAAGTAGGCTTATCAGGTAAGTCCGTTATACCGTTTATAATTACAACAGGCTGTGCAATTCCCGGTGTAATGGCAAGCCGTACTATCCGCAATGAGCGTGAACGCAGAGCAACAGCTATGCTTTCACCTTTTATGCCTTGCGGTGCAAAGTTACCTGTTATTGCACTTTTTGCGGGAGTTTTCTTTGCAGATGCTTCATGGGTAGGTACACTTATGTATTTTGCAGGCATTGTCTTAATTTTTGTAGGAGCTCTTTTAGTTAATAAAATAGCAGGCTATAAAAATCGTAAATCGTTCTTTATTATTGAACTTCCCGAATATAAATTACCTTCAATAAAAAGAGCGTTCCTTTCTATGTGTTCACGTGGCTGGGCTTACATAGTAAAGGCAGGTACAATTATTCTTGTATGTAATACTCTTGTGCAGATTATGCAGGCATTTGACTGGAATTTCCAACTTGTGGAGGAGGGTATGGAAAGCACCTCAATCCTGGCTTCAATTGCTTCGCCTGTAGCTGTCCTGCTTATTCCTTTAGGTTTTGGTGTATGGCAGATGGCGGCGGCAGCTGTTACAGGCTTTATTGCCAAGGAAAACGTTGTAGGCACACTTGCGGTTTGCTACGGTGTTACAAACTTTATTGATACAGAGGAGCTTGTGTTAATGAGTGGTGCAAATGAGGTTGCGGCTATATTTGGTATTACCAAGGTGGCTGCTCTTGCATGCCTTATGTTTAACTTATTTACACCTCCTTGCTTTGCGGCAATAGGTGCCATGAACTCTGAAATCAAGGATAAAAAATGGCTCTTGGGCGGTGTTGCACTTCAGTTTGCAACAGGCTATACTGTAGCATTTTTAGTATATCAAATCGGTACCCTTATAACCGAGGGAACCTTTGGTACAGGCTTTGTACCGGGTCTTATAGCAGTAGCAGTAATAGTCGGTATTATTACATGGTTGATTGTTGGTGCGGATAAACGACTGAGTAAAGAATATACACTCAGTGCAAAGGCGTAATTATGGAAAATTTAATTATAATTGCAGTTTTAGCTGTTTTAATCGGCGGTGCTTGTCTTTATCTATACAAGGCAAAGAAAAAAGGTCAGGCTTGTATAGGCTGTCCCTATTCAAAGCAGTGCGGTAAATCAAAGAAAAACAGCTGTGGCAGTAAGTAAGGACTAAAAATAATGAAAAAGGCTCTTTGTCAATACAAGGGGTCTTTTTTGTATTGCTGTAAACAGAAATTGATTGTAACAAGCAAAAAAATGTGTTAAAATAACTGTAACAGACGAAAGGGAGTGATGATTATGGCAGATATGAATATACAATGGTACCCCGGTCATATGACTAAAACAAGGCGTATGATGGATGAAAATATTAAGCTTGTAGATATAGTAATTGAACTTTTAGATGCAAGAATACCATACAGCAGTAAAAACCCCGAAATAGATAAGCTTGCAAGGGATAAAAAGCGTATTGTAATTTTAAATAAGGCAGACCTTGCCGATGATAAAAAAACCGCCTTATGGACAGAATACTTTGAGGCAAAGGGCTTCAGGGTAGTTAAGGTTAACTCCATTACAGGTACGGGTGTTAAGGATATAAGTACTGTTGCGGCTGATTTAATGACAGAAAAGCTTGAAAGGCTGAAAAAAAGAGGCAGAATTTTTACCCCTACAAGGGCAATGATTGTAGGTATACCCAACGTAGGTAAGTCCACCCTTATTAATAAGCTTGTGGGCAAGGCTATGGCTAAGACAGGTGACAGACCCGGTGTTACAAGAAGTAAGCAGTGGGTTAAAATACGTAAGGACTTTGAGCTTTTAGATACCCCGGGTATACTTTGGCCTAAGTTTGAGGATAAGGCAGTGGGGATGAAGCTTGCCTTTACAGGTGCCGTAAATGATAACATTATTGACCTTGAGGAGCTTTCCGTTAATTTGATTGAATATCTTAACAGGCTTTATCCAAATGCAATTAAGGAGCGTTACGGCGTTGATTGTGAGGGTGTAGAAAATACCTTTGATATATTGAAAAAAATAGGCGAAGCAAGAGGCTTTAAAGTAAAGGGCGGTGAGGTTGATACCAAGCGTGCCGCAACTATAATGCTTGATGAGTTCAGGGCAGCTAAAATGGGTAAGATTACCTTGGAAGTGCCGGAGGATATAAAAAATTAAAAAAATATGAATATAAAAAACTCTCCTTGATAATAATAATAGAGCAGTAGTTAAGCTGCATATTAGACAGCTGTGTTTCAGCTTGCAGCTATGCAGTCTGAAATACAGATGTTTTAAGCTTTTTTAAGGAGGAACTTTCTAATGGAGAGTAACAGAAGTGATAATAAGTCAAACAGGTCTAACAGACAGTCAGACCGAGCAGAGCAATCACGCTCTAACAGAGTAGAGTTTGCAAATGAGCTTGGTGCTGATATGGATAAGAAGTCTGACAATCACTCCGAAAAGGCAAACAAGAACAGCAGATAAAGGTCTGCAAGGAAAGGGCTACTAATAGGTAGCTCTTTTCTATATTACATAGAAACCAATTCATACTTGAAAAAATATAGAATATACAATATAATGTAATAAGTACGGTCATAAATATTGACTTGAATTTAAGGAGGATTTTACAATGGCAAAAGGACGCGGCGGTATGGGCGGCTTCGGCGGCATGGGTGGTATGAATATGAATAACCTTATGAAGCAGGCTCAAAAAATGCAAAAGCAAATGGAACAAGCTCAGCAGGATTTAGAGTTAAAGGAATTTGAGGTTACAAGCGGCGGCGGTGCTGTTAAGGTTGTAATCACAGGTAAAAAGGTAATCAAGTCTATTGAAATTAACCCTGATGTAGTTGACCCTGATGATGTGGAGATGCTTCAGGATTTGGTGCTTACAGCTGTAAACGAGGCTATAAGACAGGCTGATGATGCTGTTACAAGCACTATGGGACAGATTACAGGCACAGGTATTCCGGGCGGTCTTTTCTGATACGGAGTGAACTTTAATGAATTACTACGGAAATTATGTAACAAAGCTGATTGAGGAGCTGTCAAGATTACCCGGTGTAGGGAGAAAGACAGCTCAACGGCTTGCCTTTCATATACTTAATATGCCTAAAGAAAATGCTATTCAGCTTGCAAACAGTATAATTGAAGCTAAGGAGAATGTAAGGTACTGCTCAATCTGCTGTAACCTTACGGACAGTGACCCTTGTGTGGTGTGTGCAAATCCAAAGCGTAATCCTGACCTTATTATGGTGGTAGAGGAGCCAAGGGATATGGCGGCATACGAAAAAACAAAGGAGTTTAAGGGGCTATATCATATCCTTCACGGTACAATATCACCCATGAAGGATATTACTGCCGATGATTTGCGTATTAAGGAATTACTTGCAAGGCTTAATGAAAATACTCAGGAGGTTATTCTGGCAACAGGCACAAGTGTTGAGGGTGAAACTACGGCAATGTACCTTTGTCGTTTAATTAAGCCTTTGGGTATAAAGGTCAGCCGTATTGCAAACGGTGTGCCTGTAGGCAGTGATTTAGAGTATGTTGACGAGGTTACTCTCTCAAGAGCCTTAGAGGGCAGAAGGGAAATGTAAATATGAAGATAATTAAACCCTATTATATTATAGAGGATGAGATAAATCCGCAAAGGATAATGCTCACTATTGAAAAGGCAGGACGTACCTGCTATAAAAGTGAGGGCAAAATAGGAGACGGTACTGCGGAAAAGTTTATTGCCAACATTATTAAGCGTGGGCATGAGTCAGTATTAGAGCATGAAAAGCTTACAGTAAGGTTTATATGTGACAGGGGTGTTACCCATGAGCTTGTAAGGCATAGGATTGCAAGCTATAGCCAGGAAAGCACCCGTTACTGTAATTACAGCCAGGATAAATTCGGTAATGAGCTTACCTTTATTAAGCCCTGCTTCTGGTCAGAGGACAGCGATAATTATAAAATGTGGCTTGAGTCTATGGAATATATTGAAAGTGTATATAATAAGATGATTGAGGCAGGTGCTAAGCCTGAGGAGGCAAGAAGCATATTGCCTAACAGCCTTAAGACAGAAATTGTTGTTACTATGAATATGCGTGAGTGGAGACATTACTTTAAGTTAAGAACCTCTCCTGCGGCTCATCCTCAGATAAGAGAAATAAGTAAGGCTCTTCTTGAAGAGCTTCGGGAGAAATTACCTGTTTTATTTGGAGATATATAATAATTAAAGGGACTGTTGATTGATGTGACCCAAAAAGTCTGACTTTTGGGGGCCAGTTCAAATTTTGACAGTCCCTTTTAAGTTTCCTTAATCTTAAACTTATTGCGATATTGATTAGGTGTAATACCTGTAGCTGCCTTAAAGACTCTGCTGAAATATTCAGGGTTGTTGTAGCCTATTCTTGCGGCAATTTCATATATCTTTAGGTGAGGGTCCGTAAGCAGTATACAAGCCCTATCAATCTTAACGTTTGTAATAAAGCTTACAAAGCTGATGCCGGATATTTTTTTGAATATATGGCTTATATAGCTTTTGTTTAAAAATACAGCATTTGAAACAGTTTCAAGGGATAAATGCTCATCAACATGGTTTATTACATAATATCCTATATTGCTGATAAGCGAGTTGTTAAGCATGGAGTATCTTTTTACTGTATCACAGATAGCTTGAAAATGCTCTGACCATTCTGCACAAATCGTATTTTCATCCTTAGTAAAGTACCTGTAGAGTGTATAAAGTTATACTTGAAGGTAAATTGTCTTAGCCAGGGAATTTTTCTTAAAATCTCATCATAAATATAGGTTTTTACCTTTTCGGAAACCATAAACCCGGCAATAGTATTAGTAGAATATTCCTTGTAAATGCTCCTTACAGCCTTATTACAATAGGGGGCTATATCCTTACAGCCTGTTTCAATATTAGCTATAATAGGTTCAATAGCTTCGTTCAAGGTGTCAAAGATATATTTTTCACCTAAGTGGGAGTAAAGTCGTAATAATACATCTTCTAAATCGGAATTTGTAAAGGGTATAACCATATAGTCGAATATACCTGAAATAAAGCCTTCTCTTACGGTTTTGCAGCTGTTGTCGTTGCTTAAAAGTACAATATAAACCTCGGGCAACACACACTTAATATGCTTAATAACAGGCATTTCAAGAGGGCTTCTTCCGTCAGTGTCAATAAATACCATGGAGGTACGGGTATTTTTAAGAAAGTCTATTGTATTGCTTTCATCAGTCAGAGTTCCCACATATTCAAAGTCCGACCTTGTTTTCTATAAAGGGGAATGCAGAATACTGTCGACAGTTTTTTCATTGGCAGTAATTGTTGATATGCGGTACATTTTTTCACCTCCCGAAATGAAAAAGGGGCATACACAGCCTGAGCTGAATGTATGCACCCTTGCATAAAAATTATTAATAAAGCTTTTTGTATATGGAGTAAACCGTGTCTTTGTCAAGTGTAGTGTAGTTGTTTGCCATAAGCCGCTGTTGTTTTTCAAGAACGGAAACCGTAAAGTCCATAAGCTCATCCTCCCTGACACCGTATTCACGAAGAGGCTTTTTATCTATCAGATGATTGAATAAAACCTCAATACTTTCGTATACCTCATCTTCATTACAGTCAAGTATATCTGAAAGAAATTTGTTAAGCCCTGCAATTTTGCCTGTAGGATTAAGCTGCTGATAGGTCTTGAATACACCTGTAAACATAGCATAGTTAGCCTCGCCGTGAGGTACATGATATATGCCTCCTAAGGGGTAACTCATAGCGTGTACTGCACCTGTACCTGCATTACCGAAAGCAATACCTGCAAAGGCACTTGCCGTAAGATAGTCCCCCAAATAAGGAAGCCTTGCCTCAGGACCGTTTTTTGCAATAGCCTTGTAGCCTGTTAAAATCATTTCCATAGCCTTTAAGGAAAAGGTTTCCGAAAAAGGCGTAGCCTTAGGCGATAAATAGGACTCTATAGCGTGAACAAAGGCGTCTATGGAGCTTGCGGCAAAAAACTTAAAAGGCAGGGACTGTAAAAGCTCAGGGATAAGCACAGCATTATTTGCATAAAGCTCATCTACTGCAAGACCGAATTTTGTATGTCTGTTTTTTAACTCTAAAATAGATATATTTGTAACCTCGCTGCCTGTGCCGCAGGTGGTTGGCACAAGTATAAGTTCCTTTTCACGCTCTATAGGTAATCTCCGCTCGAATAAATCAAGGGCGGGGGAGATATTTTTAAGTACAAAAAGCTTAGCTACGTCAAGTATACTGCCTCCGCCTACGGCAATTACTCTGTTATAGTTTATTTTTGAAACATCGGCATACATTTTATCTACCATTTCATCACTTGGCTCTCCGTTTCCGTAGTTGCGAAGATACACGACCTTAGCCTTGGTGTCAAGTGCCTTGAAATAGTCGTTATAGGTATGTTCACCTATTACAAGTAAATCATTTTCATTTATATTAAAGCTCTCTGCAAATTCCTTACAGGTATCTATAACAGAAATAACTGGACTTATTTTAAATTGTTTCATAAATTGCTTCCGATTTATCCTTTTTAATATGAAAAAAAGCTGATGAAAACACCATATTAAAAATATGATTGCCTACATCAGCTTAATTTATAATAACACAATAAAATGTTAAATTCTATATGCAAAATATACAAAAATATTATATATTTTGGGGATTGTTCGAATAAATTTACCGATTATCAGAAAGCGGTATTAGATTTTGTCAGCTTAACGGTTATTGTTTTAGTCTGACCGTCTCTTATTATCGTAAGGGTTGCCGTACCGCCTACCGAGGATTCCTTAACAGCACTTATCAGCTGGTCGGAGGTAAAGATAGGTGTACCGTTGTAAGCTGTTACTATATCCCCTGCCTTAAGACCTGAGTTATAGGCACTGCCACCCTCTATTACCTGCTGAATAAGCACGCCTGCCTGAGGAAGGTTGTACTGGCTTGCAACGTCCTCTGTAATAGTAGTGATATATACACCAAGGCTTGGTGTGTCGGTGCTGTTCATAAGCTGTTCAATAATAGGCTTTGCCACGTTTGAGGCAATACTGTAGCCTATACCCTCTACATCTGTAAGGGCAATTTTAGCTGTGTTAATGCCTATTACCTGACCCTTGCTGTTTACAAGGGCACCGCCGCTGTTACCGGGGTTAATAGCCGCATCTGTCTGAATAACCGAAAGCTTTTTACCGTCTATATTAACATCCTTTTGTACCGTACTTACTATACCTGCCGTTGCAGTATTACCGTTACCCAAGGCATTGCCGATTGCAATTACGGACTCGCCTACCTGAAGGCTGTCAGAGTCACCAAAGGTAGCAAGCTGAATATTATTTATTCCTGCCGCTGTTATATCTGAGATTTTAACAGAGATAACTGCTAAATCCGAGCTTGACTCCTTACCTACAAGAGAAGCCGGGATAAGCTGGTCAGAATCGTTGATTGATATATTAACACTGCTTGCACCGCTTATAACATGGTTGTTTGTAGCTATATAAACATTGGTATCATCCTTATAGAACATAATACCTGAGCCTGAACCCTCTGTTTCATAAACCTGGTTAAAAATGTTTTGTGACTGTGAAACCGAGGTAATACACACAACAGAAGGCTTAACCTTTTTAATAACCTCAATAGTGTTTGCAGATGCCTCGTCCATAGAAACTGTTTCAAGGTTGTTTGATGAGGTAATATCTGTATCACCTAAGGTTGAAACAGTAAGCTCCTGACTGTTGTTAGAAAACTTTTCCTGAATTTTAGGTGCTAAATATCCGCTTGCAAAGGGAACGGAAAAGCCAAATACAAAGCCTGCTACAAGACCAAAGCATATGGTTTTTGTTGCCATTAAGGCAAAACGCTTGCCGAAGCTTTTTTCCTTATGTGTATTGTTATCAAATTCGTTGTTCATAACTGTAATCCTCCTTTATTTATTAAAATCAAAACTGCTCATTTTGATTAGCAAGGGTTGCTGTTAATGTCATTGGTGTGTAGCCGTTTCTTATAATTGAAAGAGTTATTTTGTCACCTGATTTAAGCTTGCTTATAGCAGAGGAAAGTTCATCACCTGTAGTTATGGTTTGTCCGTTTATGCCTGTAATAATGTCGCTTACCTGTAAGCCTGCCTGCTCAGCTGAGCTGTTCTGCTCAACGTTTGTTACAAATACACCGTTATAGCTTATATTGTAAATACGCTTAAACTGTTCATCAATGGTGTAAACCTGTATACCAAGGTATGGCTTGTCAACAGTACCATTTTCCATAAGCTCATCAATTATGCTTTTTGCAACAGAGGTTGGTATGGCAAAGCCTGTACCCTCAACACTTGAGCTTGAAAACTTAGCTGTGTTAATGCCTATTACCTCACCTGCTGTATTAACAAGGGCACCGCCGCTGTTACCGGGGTTAATAGCTGCATCTGTCTGAAGCACGGTAAGCTGCTTACCGTCAATATTGATTTCCTTGTTTACTGCACTTATAATACCTCTGGTAGCGGTTTTACCCTGTCCTAAGGCGTTACCTATAGCAATTACAAACTCGCCTACCTCTAAATTATCGCTGTTGCCGAAGGTGGCAGGAGTTACGGAGCTGATGCCCGCTGCTTGAAGGTCGCTTTTAAGGACTGATATAACTGCCAAATCAGAGCCGGCATCCTTACCTACAAGACTTGCATTTACCTGCTCAGAGCCTGTAATAGAAATTTTAACACTTGAAGCACCGTCTACAACGTGGTTATTAGTAACAATAAAAACCTTTTCATCATCCTGTGAGTAAATTATACCTGAACCTGAACCGGTGCTTTCATAGGTCTGAAAGAAGTTTGAGGTTTGCACCGTAATTGAAATGTTTACAACAGAGTCCTTAACATTTTCAAAAAGTGTAGCAACAGAGTCCTCTGAGGCATTAAGGTTTAAGCCTGTAGGTGAGGCTGTAATTGTTGCATCCTCGTCGGTATCCTCTGCAAAGGAAAAATTGCTTATACCGTTTACAAAAAGGTTTTTTGATATATTAAGACCTACACCTAAGGAAAGACCCAGTGAAGCACCGCAGAAAATTGTACCTGCAAGACCTAAGGCTATTGTACGCTTGTAGGCGTTACGGTTTTTAGGCTTTTCTGCAACAGGCTCTTTTTCAGCGTTAAACTCAAGCCCCTCTGTGTCATCAATGATTTCATCGTTATCAAGCTTAGGGCTGTCTGTAGTGTCAGCCTCAAAGTCTTCATTATCAAGCTCAGGGCTGTCTGTAGTGTCAGCCACAAAGTGTTCATTATCTGCGGAAATATCATCTGTAATATTCATATCCTCGTTATCTGTTAAGGTGTCCTTGTTGAGGCTCTCAAAATTATCGTCTGTATCTAAATTAAACTTATTTTCATTTTCACTCATAGTGATAACCTCCTGTTCAATTTGTAAGGTTGTTTTACTTACCTTGTTTTGTTTTCAAGGTTGATTATAAAAGGGTATTATGAATAAAATGTTAACAAGGTGTGAACAATCTCCTTCTTAGAAAGGTTTAATAATTCCTTAATTTTGATGTAATTTTCTTTTCATTTTTCTGATAGTTAGAGGCTTTTTTCTAATTTTATTTTAATATAGGTTAGCATTTTTTCTTTAAGTGCATATAATAGTTTAGATATATTATATGGGAGAATTTATATGAGAATTTTTATTGACCCCGGACATGGCGGCAATAATCCGGGAGCGGTAGGGGTGAACGGAGTAGTGGAGGCAGAGGTAAACCTTGATGTGGCATTGAGGTTGGGCAGACTTTTACAACAGGCAGGCTATACGGTTAATTTTTCCAGAACGGGTGATGAAACCGTAAGCCTTGCCCAAAGAGCCAATATGGCTAATGAATGGAATGCCGATTACTTTGTTAGTATACACTGCAATTCAAATGTAAACCCTGTATACACCGGCTGTGAAACCTTTTACTACAGAGAGGGTACTACATCACAGAACTTTGCAATTACCGTAAACAATGCCCTTGCAGAGGAAACAGGTCTGTATAATATCGGTACATTTCAGGCTAACTTTGCTGTTTTACGCCTTACAAATATGCCTGCAATACTGGTAGAGCTTGCCTTGCTTTCTAACCCTCAGGACGCACAAAAGCTGGCTACAGCAAGCTTCAGACAGCTTTGTGCACAGGGTATAGCAAACGGTATATTTGAGTTTGCCCCGATTTAAGAAAAAATTACCTGTGTAAAACAAAAAAGACCCAGAAAAGGGTCTTTTTTGAAGCGTTTTAATCCCATAAATTATTCCTGAACAGGAGCTCCTACAGGACATGTACCTGCACAAGTACCACAATCTATGCAAGAGCCTGCATCGATAACATACTTACCGTCGCCCTCTGAAATACAGCTAACAGGACATTCAGATGCACATGCACCGCAAGAAATACAATCATCAGTAATAGTATATGCCATAATAAGCACCTCCATAAAAAAATATTAGGTTTTACCTATGGCTATATTATATAATAAAATTAAGTATTTATCAAGTGTAAATTATATGATATAATGAATTTAATTTATATTCGGAGGTGTATTATGCTTGATAAAAGAACAGCTTACAATATTTTAGATACAGCCTTGTCAACAGGTGCAAGCTTTGCAGAGATATTTATGGAGGATAATGTCAAAAACTCCGTATCTGTCATAAACGGTAAGGTTGACAGAGCCTTGTCAGGAAGGGATTATGGTCTGGGCATAAGGCTTATATGCGGTGAAAAGGCTATTTATGTATATACAAATGACACTGCATCGGATAATCTTTTAAAAATGGCTAAGGAAGCGGCACAGGCTGTTAAAGGTAACAGCCGTTATGTTGTAAAAAGCTTTGATAAAAAGGATTGCTACGGAGGAATAGGCAGGGCAGTTATTATGCCTGAAACCGTAAAGAAGAAGGTTATTGCCGATATGCTTAAGGAGGCAAGTGATGCTGCTTTTAGCTACGGTAACAGTATAAGCCAAACTCAAATGAGCTATTCGGACTCCGTTCAGAATGTGTGTATAATTAATTCAGAGGGACTTTGGGTAACTGATAAAAGGGTCAGAACAAGGACTGCCGTAAGTGCAGTAGCCTCTAATGAAAGCGAAAAGCAGACAGGCTATTTCGGACCGGGAGCTATGAGGGGCTTCGAGTTTTATGACACAATTAACCTTAATGAGCTTGCACGGGAAGCGGCAAGGTCAGCAGATACAATGCTTAAGGCTAAAGAGTGTCCTTCAGGCAAAATGGATGTTATTATGGATAACGGCTTTGGTGGTGTAATTTTTCATGAGGCATGCGGTCATGGCTTAGAGATTACGGCAGTAAGCAAAAATGCCTCTGTATTTGCAGATAAACTGGGTGAAAAAATTGCATCCTCAAAGGTAACTGCTGTTGACGACGGTACAATAGAGGGAAAGTGGGGTTCAATTAATGTTGATGATGAGGGCATACCTGCTCAAAGAAAGGTGCTTATTGAGAAGGGCGTACTTAAAAGCTATATGTCAGACCGCTTTAACGGTGCAAGGGTAAATTACGGACTTACAGGCTCATCAAGAAGACAGTCCTACCGCTTTATGCCCGTTGCAAGAATGACCAATACCTATATTGATAAGGGTAATGATAAGGTTGAGGATATTATAGCAAATACACAATACGGACTGTATGCAAAGTATATGGGCGGAGGTTCGGTAAACCCTGCCTCAGGAGAGTTTAACTTTGCAGTAAATGAGGCTTATCTTGTACGCAACGGTAAAATATGTGAGCCTGTAAGGGGTGCAACCCTTATAGGCAAAGGCTCTGAGGTGCTTATGAACATAGATATGGTGGGAGATAACCTTAGTCTTGCAGAGGGTATGTGCGGTGCTGCAAGCGGAAGTATACCTGTATGTGTAGGTCAGCCTATGCTAAGGGTAAAAAATATGACAGTAGGAGGCAGAGGCTGATATGAATATTCAGGACTTTAAAAATGACCTTTTTGCTATGGCAAAGGAAAAAGGCATAAGTGATATAGAGCTTTTTTATATGAACAGTACCTCTGATGAAATTACCGTCTACAATAAAGAGGTTGAAAATTTGCAGAACAGCAGTCAGGGCGGTATAGGCATAAGAGGTGTATACAACGGTGTAATGGGCTATTATTACAGTGAGATTATTGACGGAAGACATATACCCTTTATCATTAATTCAATTATACAAAATGCAGAGGTTATTGACAGTGAGGATAAGGAATTTATTTTTGAGGGCAGTGAAAAATATGCTCAGGTAGATGTATATGATGAGGCTGTTAATGAGTATGATACCAAGAAAAAAACTGACATGGCTTTAAAAATGGAAAAGACGGCTTTGGAATATGACAGCCGTATTAAGAGTGTAAACAGCTCAATAGTTGCTGTGGGGGAAAGCGAAGTTTACCTTTCAAACTCAAAGGGCTTGGAGTTAAATGAAAAAAACAATTATGTTATGGCATATATTGAGCTTATAGCAAATCAGGGGGAAAGCACTAAGGAAAAGGGAGAGCTGTGGATAGGTAAAATAAAGGACTTAGAGCCTGAAAAACTTGCACAAAGGGCGGCCCGAAAAGCTATTTCAGCCTTAGGAGGTAGTCCTGTTAAATCAGGTGATTTCAGGGTGATTATAGAAAATAAAGTGTTTGCTGAAATTTTAGATTGCTTTGTAGGCTGTTTCTTCGGCGAAAGTGTACAAAAGGGCTTTTCTCTTTTAAAGGATAAGCTTGATACTAAAATTGCTTCCGATAAGGTGAGCCTTGCAGATGAACCTCTTTTAGAGGGAGGTTTTGCTACAACCGCCTTTGACAGTGAGGGCGTGGCAACCTACAATAAATACGTAATTGAAAAGGGAATACTTAAAACCTACCTTTATAACCTAAAGTCGGCTTATAAGGACGGAGTAAGGTCTACGGGAAACGGCTTTAAATCCTCCTTTAAGAGTACTGTAGCTACGGCGGCTACAAACTTTTATCTTAAACCGGGGCAGGCGTCCTTTGAAGAGCTTATTAAAAGGCTTGACAGCGGTCTTGTTATAACAGATGTTGCAGGGTTGCATTCGGGAGCAAACAGTGTTACGGGAGATTTTTCCTTTGCGGCAGAGGGCTTTTTAGTTGAAAAAGGTGAAGTTAAAAGACCTGTTGAGCAAATTACAATAGCATCAAACTTTTTTGAGCTTTTAAATAACATAGAACAAATAGGTGATGACCTTGAATTTATTTCTTCTGCAGTAGGCTCTCCGTCGGTTATTGTAAGGAACGTAAAGGTATCAGGTGAATAAAATATTTATATTGACAAGGTGTACAAGTTTTATTTATAATTGTTGTAAGTAAATGCGTTTTATAATTTTTGAAAGGGGTAAGGGCTTATATGTTTTGGAAGGAAAATATGGAAACAGGCGTGCGTGAGCTGGATGAAAAACTTAAGAGCCTGGTAGAGGGTATAAATCTTAATATCAGAAAGATGAATACCTCAAGAAATCCTTCTCTTATGATTAAGCAGATTGAGGACCTAAAGGCTTGCTGTGTGGATTATTTCACTTATCAGGAAACCATGATGGCAATTTCAAACTATCCTCTTTATCATCAGCACAAGCACAGTCATGAGATTTTGCTTGATAAGATTGACGATGTGGCAAATGAATATATGGCAGGCTCCTTCGGTTACAGCACAAGTCAGCTTGAAAATGTTATTAATGAATGGTTTATCAAGCATGTCTATCTGGATGATAAGATGTTTGCACAGTTCTATAAAAAAAGTAAAGTAAAATAATAAAAACTGCTCAGGATTAATTGCTTGAGCAGTTTTTTTCTTATTCAGGTAATTTTGATTTTATAATGTCCTCAACGGTTTTGTGGAGTACATTAAGCTCCTCCTTAGTAAGGGTATCGGTATAAATAGGCTTATGAATGTAAAGGTTAATATTCTCTCCCTTGCTTATACGGTTGTTATTACCCTCAAGAAGCTTATATGTACCGTCTATTGTAACAGGTACTATAGGCACCTTTGCCTTTGTAGCAAGCTTAAAGCTGCCTGCCTTAAACTCTGCCATAGCCTTACCCTTGCCTCTTGTGCCTTCAGGGAAAATAACCATTGAATAACCCTCTTTAAGCTGTTTTATACCCTCAACAATAATCTGCATGGACTGCTTCATATCATCTCTGTCCATAAAAAGGCATTTTATTTCCTTCATCCAACGGCTTATAAAAGGTACCTTGGAAAGCTCCTTTTTTGCAATAAAGCCCTTTGGTACGGGTATTTCGGAAAGTAGCAGAGGTATATCAAAGTTACTCTGGTGGTTAGATACAAAAAGCATTGCACCTTCCTTGGGCAGATTTTCAAGTCCGTATACGCTTATGTTTGGCTTAAGTGACTGCATAACCTTGCCTGCCCACCATTTAACTGTTTTATATGTAGTTTCATCATGCTCTTTTATATTCCCCTTTTTTTTCATTCCGTTAAGTCTGAAGTATTCGGGTTCACAGACAAGCAGGAAAGCAAACAGACATATTATCCAGATTGCGGTTTTTATCATAAAAATAACGCTCCTTTGTAAAAAAATATATTTGTTTCCTATAAAAAGTATGATATAATGTTAATATGAATATGTATAGGGCTATTTCCTAACTACAGTATACAATATTTTTAATAAAAATAAAAGAGTTTTTTAGGGGGTTATTTTATGTTACCTAATGAGGCGTGGTTACAAATAATGAAGGCTTTATCCAGAGAGAGGGCGGAGCTTAAAACAGGTGCTAACAGACTTAACGAGATAGAAAAAACTTTTTTTGCTCAGTTTGAGTTTGATAAGCTTGTTTTTACAGGTGCTCCCGGTATGTTTGGCTATGAGCCTATTGAGGAGCCTATTGAGGTTGACTATGTTGAGTTTGCAAGTGTATTCCCTATGTACTTTAGTAAGCTTAGGTTTGCAGATGAAAATAATCAGTATATGAAAAATTGTAAATATATTTTTCCTGTTTTGAAAAAGTACGTGGTTGATGCGGTAAATGACAGCGGTAGTATGCTTGATACTATGGAAAAACCAAAAAATGATGATGACGACCATGAAAAGAAACAAAACAAAAAGAACTTTATGAGTAGCTTCTAAAAGAGGTTTTTATATGAAGGAAAGAGAAATTGCCATATATGCTATAACGGATATTTTAAGTGAAAAGGGCTATAACAATATTGTATTAAGGAAAACCCTTAACCGAAACAAGCAGCTTTCTATAGTAGAAAGAGGCTTTGTTACTGAACTTGTGAACGGTACCTTGCGTAATCTTATAAATATAGATTATATAATAGGTCAGTTTTCCAAAACTCCCGTAAACAAAATTAAACCAATAGTCCTTAACACCTTAAGGCTTGCAGTATATCAGATAATCTATCTGGACAGGATACCTGACAGTGCCGCCTGTAATGAGGCTGTTGCCTTTGTTAAAAAGAAAGGTCTTTCAGGCTTAAGCGGTTATGTCAACGGAGTTTTGCGTAATGTGGCAAGAAATAAACTAACCATAAAATATCCTGATAAGGATAAAAACCCTATAGCATATTTATCTGTTAAATATTCCTACCCTGAATGGATAATAAAATACTGGCTGGATGAATTTGATTATGACAGAGTTGTAAAAATGTGTACGGAAAACAGCAAGACTCCGAGAGTTAGTATCTGTATAAATTCGGTTAAAACCAATCAGGAGGAGGTTAAAAAGCTTCTTGCAGAGGATAATATTGCTGTATCAGAGGGCTGTATTTCAAATAATAGCCTTTATATATCAAAAACAAGTGATGTAACAGAGGTTAAAGCATATAATGAGGGGCTTTTTCATATTATGGATGAAAGCTCAATGCTGGCTGTCAGAATACTTGACCCCAAGGCGGGGAATACGGTAATTGATACCTGTGCCGCACCGGGCGGTAAAAGCTTTTACTGTGGCTATCTTATGGAAAATAAGGGTAAAATTATTTCAGGCGATATACACGAGCATAAAATCAAGCTCCTTAAGGAGGGGGCGGACAGGCTGGGCTTAAGTATAATTGAGCCTGTCTTAACAGATGCGTCGGTGTTTAATAAAAATTATGAGGCTGTTGCTGACTGCCTTATAGCAGATGCCCCCTGCTCAGGGCTGGGCCTTGTTAAGAAAAAGCCTGATATTAAATATAATAAAACCTATGAGGATATTTTAAGCCTGGCAGAGCTGCAAAGAGAAATTTTAAAGACAAGCTCTGCATATGTTAAGATTGGGGGTAGCCTTGTTTATTCAACCTGTACGGTTTCCTATAAGGAGAACTTGGGAAATGTAAGGTGGTTTTTAGATAACTTTGACTATGAGCCTGTTGATATTTCAGGACTGTTGCCTGATAATATCAAATGCGATACGGCAAAGCAGGGCTATATACAAATTTTGCCCGGCGACTTTGGAACAGACGGTTTCTTTATTGCTAAATTTGTGAGGAAAAGCTGATGGATAAAATTGATTTAAGAAGTCTGACCCTTGAAAAGCTGACCTTGGAAATGGCTAAAATAGGTGAAAAGCCCTTCAGAGCAAAGCAGATTTTTGAATGGCTTCATGGCAGACAGGCTGAAAGCTTTGATGAGATGACAAACCTGTCAAAGGACCTTAGACAAAAGCTAAGTGAAGGCTATCGCATAAGCAACCTTAAAATAGTTGAAAAGCTTGTTTCTAAAGAGGACAATACAATAAAGTACCTGTTTGATATAGGAGATAACACTATAATTGAAAGTGTGTTTATGTCTTATAGCTACGGAAACTCTGTTTGTGTTTCTTCTCAGGCAGGTTGCAGAATGAAATGCTCCTTTTGTGCCTCAACTGTAGACGGTCTGGAGAGAAATCTCCTTTCGGGAGAAATAGCGGGGCAGATTTATAAAATACAAAAGGACACAGGTAAGAGAGTATCTAACGTAGTTATTATGGGCAGTGGTGAGCCTTTGGATAACTATGATAATGTAATAGATTTTCTTAACATAATTAATCATGAAAAGGGACTTGGCATAGGTATGAGGCATATTACCTTGTCAACCTGCGGTCTTGTAGATAAAATCTATGAGCTTATGGAGCTTAAATTGCAAATTACCCTTGCAATTTCCCTGCATGCACCTAATGATGAAATCAGACAGAAATTAATGCCTGTTGCAAAAAAATACTCTATTGACCGACTTATAGGAGCGGCTAAAAAATATGCCGATGTTACTAAAAGGCGGGTTACCTATGAATATTCCCTTATAAAAGGTGTAAATGACAGTAAGGAAAATGCAAGGGAGCTTGCCTCACGTCTGCATGGCACAATGTGTCACGTAAACCTTATCCCTATAAATGATGTTAAGGAAAATAATTATATCCGCAGTACCGATGAGAGCATTAAAAGCTTTGCCTCCGTTCTGGAGGAAAACTCTATTGAGGTTACGGTAAGACGCAGGCTGGGCAGTGATATTAATGCCGCATGCGGTCAGCTGAGGAAAAGATATAAGGATAACAGAGGTGTTTAAATGTTAGGTTTTGGTAGAACTGATGTAGGTAAAGTCAGGGGACATAATGAGGACAATATACTGGTTCAGAATACCCCTGTTGGCGGATTACCTGATTTATATGTGGTTGCCGACGGTATGGGAGGTCACAAGGCAGGCGAGGTTGCAAGTGAGCTTGCAATAAAGTATTGCTGTGCCTATCTTTCAGATAAGAATATTAAAGAGGGAGAAATTCTTGATACCCTGATTGAGGCTGTTAAATTTGCCAATACTCAGGTGTATGCTGAAAGTCGCAGTGCTGAGCAGTACCATGATATGGGTACTACCTTTGTAGGCTGTACAATAGTAGGAGAAACAGCATACATAGCCCATGTAGGCGACAGTCGCTTATATAAAGTTAATAAAAATGATATTGAACAGATTACAACGGACCATTCCTACGTGGAAATGATGGTAAAGGCAGGAGAGATTACTCCCCAGGAGGCGGAAAATCACCCTGACAGAAATATTATTACAAGAGCAGTAGGCACTAACGATACCGTTGATGTAGACGGTTATGTGCTTAATCTGGCTAAAGACGATATTATACTTATCTGTAGTGACGGACTCAGCACAATGGTTAGTAATGAGGATTTGTTTAATATAATAAGCAAGGACGACCTTACTCTTGAGCAAAGGGTAAATATACTTGTTGAAAGTGCTAATGAAAACGGCGGTAAGGATAATATTTCTGCAATACTTATTGATTTAAGGGAGGGTGATAACAAATGAAGCTTAACCCCGGTACACTTGTAAATGACAGATATAATATTTTGGAGCAAATCGGCTGCGGCGGTATGGCAAATGTATACAGAGCCAGAGATGAAAAGCTGGACAGAGATGTTACCTTTAAGGTACTTAAAGAGGAGCATCTTGCAGATAACGAATTTATAAGAAGATTTAATGTAGAGGCAAGGGCGGCGGCAAGTCTTTCTCATCAAAATATAGTAAGCGTTTATGACGTAGGTAATGAGGATGATATTTACTTTATCGTTATGGAATACATTGACGGCTGTACCTTAAAGGAGCTTATTAACCAGAAAGCCCCCTTTGGCAATAAGGAGGTTATAAGTATTTCCCTGCAGATAGCCTCTGCACTTAACCACGCTCATTCTAACGGTATAATCCACAGGGATATTAAACCTCAGAATATACTTGTTTCAAAGGCAGGCAAAAATGCAGGCTCTGTTAAGGTAACGGATTTCGGTATTGCAAGGGCTGCATCAAGCACGACAAACACAGGTGAAGCTATGGGTTCTGTTCAGTATTTTTCGCCTGAGCAGGCACAGGGCGGTTTTGTTGATGCAAGAAGTGATATTTATTCATTAGGTATTATGATGTTTGAAATGCTTACAGGCACACTTCCTTTTGACGGTGACAGCCCTGTAGCCCTTGCTATGAAACATATTAAAGAGCCTTTGCCTGATATTGCAAAGCTTAATCCCGATGCATCACAGAGCCTTATAAATATAATTAAAAAGGCAACTCATAAAAGACCTTACGCAAGATACCAGACTGCGGAACAGCTTGCAGCTGACTTAAAGGCGGCACTTAATGATGACAGCGGCAGCTTTGTCAGCCTTAAAGAGCCTGCCGTAGACAGCGGAGATACAATCAAGGTATCCTCAGAGGATTTGGAAAAAATTCGGATGGGTGCTGAAAAAAGCAGAAAGGTTGTGCCTGTTTTAGGTGAAAATGAGGATATTTATAACGATATTGATGATGACTACAACCCACGTGATGAGGGCTACGACAAAAATAAAGAGCGTAAGGTGGTTATTGGGGCAGTTTTAACCTCAATAGTGCTGATAATAATTATGACCATAGTAGGTGCCTATGCTGTAAACAGCATTAATAATCCAAAGGTTCGAGTGCCTGATTTTGTAGGGCTTACTGCAGAGGAGGCTGAAAAGCTTGCTCAGGAACGCTCTGTAAACATTATTGAGGAGTCGGAGCATAACGAAACAGTGGAAAGCGGTATCGTAATCTCTCAGAGTGTGCTTGAAAACACTAAAATTTCACGTGATGAAAGAGTAACCTTGGTAATAAGCTTAGGCAGTAATATGGTAACCGTACCTGATGTAAGGGACTTAAGTGAAGAAGACGCTAAGCTTAGTCTTGAACAGCAGGGCTTAACCTTAGGTGAGGTGATACTTGAACCAAGCGATACGGTTATTGAAGGTGCAGTAATTAAGTCAAGTATAAGTCAGGGTACTGAGGTTGAACCGGGTACGGCAGTTGATATTTATGTAAGCACAGGTCCTACATCAGGCAGTGTAATTGTGCCTGATGTAAAAAATGTTGAAAAGGACAAGGCTGTTGAAATGCTTGAGCAGGAAAACCTGGTAGCTAAAATTATAGAGGACTATAGTGAAAGCTTTGAAGCAGGCAGGGTTACAAGCCAGGGCGTAGCACCGGGTTCATCTGTGCCAAAGGGATATATTGTTACAATTACGGTAAGTAAGGGCAAGGACCCTAATGCAGTAACAGAGGCTACCACAGAGGCTACAACCAAAAGTGTGGTTACAACTACACAGGCACAAATTAAAAAGGCTGTAAGTATACCTGTTTTACCTGATTTTGACGGCATAGACTATGACGGTCAGTCTGATATTAACGTAAAGGTTATTGCAAAAACAGAGGACGGAACCAGAGTGGTAATAGAAAACACCTATACTAAGTCAGATTTTCCGTTTACTGTAAATGACCAGATTGATAAAAATACCACCTATGAAATATATTATAATGATACACTTGTACAAAGTGTAAATGAGAGTTATTAATATGATACAGGGAAGAATAATCAAAGGTGTCGGCGGCTTATATTATGTAGCCGTCGGCACAGAGGTTTATGAGTGCAGTGCAAGGGGTAAATTCAGAAAATCAAAGCTGACACCTACCGTAGGGGACTATGTGGAAATTACAATCAGCGATGAACAAAACAAAAAGGGTGCTGTTGAAAAAATTTTGCCCAGAAAAAATTTGCTTATAAGACCGAGAGTGGCAAATGTTGATTGTGCGGTTATTCAGTTTGCGGCGGCAAGTCCCGATATTAATTTTGACTTACTGGACAGATTTCTGATACTTGTACAAACGCAGAATATTGAAAATATTATAATATGTATAAACAAAAGTGATTTGCTTACAGAGGAAACAAGGACATATATGGAAAGGGTTTATGCACCCTTTTATGATGTTGTATTTACCTGTGCTACCGAAAAGAACGGTATTGAGCCTTTAAAGGAAAAGCTTTCAGGTCATGTAACTGTTTTTGCGGGACCTTCGGGAGTAGGCAAATCAAGCCTTATTAATGAGGTAATGCCTCATATTGAGCGAAAAACAGGTGAAATAAGCAAAAAAATCCAAAGAGGCAAGCATACCACAAGAGAGGTTGAGCTTTTAGAGTACGATGAAAATACCTTTATTGTGGATTCACCCGGCTTTACCTCTCTCAGTCTGGATTTTATCAAGCCTGAGGAGCTTATAGACTATTTCAGAGAATTTAAGCCGTATTTATCAGGCTGTTACTTTAACGACTGCAGTCATACGGCAGAGCCTGACTGTGGCTTAAAGGCTCATGTGGGAAAAGAATTGCCTATCGAAAGGTATGAAAAATTTAAACAGCTGTATACAGAGCTTAAACAAAGGAGATAAACAAATATGGCTATACTCTCGCCGTCCCTTTTGTCAGCGGATTTTGCAAGACTTGGGGAGCAGATTGATATACTAAATAAAAAGCAGGTTAAATATTTGCACTTTGATGTAATGGACGGTATTTTTGTGCCTAATATTTCAATAGGTATACCTGTTCTTCAAAGTGTAAGAAAAATAACCGATAGTGTCCTTGATGTACACCTTATGATAACTAAGCCTGAAAGATATATTAAGGCATTCTCCGATGCGGGAGCTGATATAATTAACATTCACTATGAGGCTACAGACTGTCATAGTGAAATTTTTAAGCAGATACGTGATTTAGGCAAAAGTCCCGCAATTACAATTAAGCCTAAAACCGACTGGACGGAGATTATTCCTTTTTTACCACAGGTTGATATGGTTCTTGTTATGAGTGTTGAGCCGGGCTTTGACGGTCAGAGCTTTATAGAAAGCTCTCTTGATGCTGTTAAGTCTCTTGCAGAGTACAGAAGTGCAAATAACCTTAACTATACAATAGAAATTGACGGCGGCATTAACCTTGATAACGTAACAAGGGTAATTGATGCAGGCGTTGATGTTGTAGTGGCAGGCTCATCTGTATTTAGTAAGGGTGACCTTGCTGAACAGACGGATAAATTTTTAGCACTGATAGATAAGAGAAAATGAGAGCGGTTATAGTATCAGGGGGCAGTATGCCTGAGGCAAATATAATTAAGCCCTATATTAATGAAGACAGTATCCTTATTGCCTGCGATAAAGGTCTTAACTATGTATATGGGGCAGGATTTGTGCCTGATGTAATTTTAGGCGATTTTGACTCTGTAGATGTTGAGGTGCTGGATTATTATAAGGCTATGGGTAAGGAGCTTTTTACATACCCTGTAAGAAAGGACAGTACAGATACGGAGCTGGGTATAATTATGGCTCTTGAAAAGGGTGCAGAGGATATAGTTTTGCTTGGATGCTCGGGTACTCGTCTTGACCATACTCTGGCAAATATACAAATTATGCTTCCTCTCCTTAAAAAAGGTATAAGGGCAAGGCTTATAGATGAGCATAATATTGTTGAGCTTGTTGACAGTCAACTTTTAATTGAAAATAAAAAGGGCAGTTATATTTCTCTGTTACCTCTTACGCAAAAAGTAGAGGGTATTACATCAGAGGGACTTGACTATCCTCTTGACAACATGGATATTGATATGGGTACTTCACTTACGGTAAGCAATGTGGTAGTAGCAGATAAAGCAAGTGTAACGGTAAAAAAAGGTGTAATAATAAGTATAATTGCAAGGGATTAAAAAGGAGGATGAAAAAAATGATTTTGGATAAGTTTAGTTTAAAAGGTAAGGTAGCAGTTGTAACAGGTGCAAACACAGGCTTAGGTCAGGGCATGTGTGTTGCTCTGGCACAGGCAGGGGCAAAGGTTGCAGGTGTTGCAAGACGCAGCTGTGATGAAACAAAGGCTCTTGTTGAGGAAAGCGGAAGTGAATTTTTAGAGATAATTGCGGACTTATCTTCAACAGAGCATATTGACAGAATTGTAAGTGAGGCTGTTGATAAGTTTGGCAGAGTTGACATACTTGTAAACAATGCGGGCATTATAATAAGAGAGGACGCTATTGAATATAAGGAGGAGGACTGGGCTAAGGTTATTTCAACCAATCAGACTGTTGTTTTCTTCCTTTGTCAGGCTTTTGCCAAGCAGTATATCAAGCAGGGTCAGGGCGGTAAAATTGTAAATGTGGCATCTATGCTTTCTTACCAAGGCGGTATCAGAGTACCTTCCTATACGGCAAGCAAGTCAGCTGTTCTGGGTCTTACAAGAGCCCTTGCAAACGAGTGGGCACAGCACAACATAAATGTAAACGCTATTGCCCCGGGCTATATGGCAACCAACAACACAAACCAATTAAGAAGTGACGAGCAACGCAGTAATGAAATCCTTGGCAGAATTCCTGCAGGCAGATGGGGTACCCCTGAGGATATGATGGGTGCTGTAGTATTTTTAAGCTCAGATGCGGCAAGCTATGTAAACGGATTTACCTTAGCCGTTGACGGTGGCTGGCTTGCAAGATAAAAAAATGTAAAAAATTGCCGAGTGTTTTTTTATCTGTATAAGATAAAATAATTATGTAACTGCTTTTAATAAGGAGGGAATTTTATCATGGACAGTAAGGCACTTAATTTTACGGCACTTACACTGGTAATTATCGGTGCGATAAATTGGGGACTTATAGGCTTTTTCAATTTCAACCTTGTAGGTATGCTTACAGGCGGAAGCACCTCATTAATTGCCAGAGTAATCTATGCCTTGGTAGGTATAGCAGGTATTTATATGCTTACAATGTATTCAAGGCTGGAAGACAGTAATATGACAATACAAACAAAATAGTAAGTGCGGGCTGGAATGACAGCCCCTCTTACTACATATTTTTTTGATAAAGTTGTACGCATAAGTTGTGAAATATATTAGAATTTTTTAAAAAATTTAATAATCTTATAAAAAAAATTAAATACAGGATATATGTTACAATTATACTTGTACTGTTAAAATAAACAATTAAACTTATATGTACAAATAAAATTTTGTAAAAATTTTAACCGTATAAATTGCCTTTAAAAGATTGTGTGCCTAAAAATTAAATGTTATAATAATCAAAAAAATTAAAAACTATGTAAAAAATAAATCGGGGGGATTAGTATGAAATTTGCAAAGAACCTATCTAAACAAATTTTAAAAACTGCCACGGTAGCTACGTTGACTATAAGCTTGGCGGCACCAAGCGGTGTAAGTGCTTTTACCTATGAACCTACATCTAATCTTAACTACAGAGAGGTCAGCGATAAGGTTGATACGGTAACAGATAAGTATGCACCTACCTACTACAAAACAAGCAACTATTCAGAAAGTGATCCGCTTTATGCGGCAACGCACTTTCATGTTTTTGCATATGATGATGTAAAGCTCAGTGCTCATACAAACGGCAATATTGCTACGGGACATATATCCTTGGCATCAGCAAACTCAGGTACTACAGGTCTTGAAACAGAAATGCTTGTATCCGAGGTATCCTATGTAAGAGATTTTGCAGAAATTAACTCACAGATTTTATGTAACGGTAATTCGCCTTTAGTAGTTGGACCTAATGTTACGGTTGATACCTATGACAATGGTAACGGTTTTACCGTAAAGGGGTCTGCAATGGGATATGCCATACAAATGAACAATTCTACTGTCAGAAATATATTTCAGGAAACCTCCGGTGGTGCGGAATATATTGATTTGGAAAGTGAGTTTGAAAAGCTGTCTAAACTTTCAAAGGGCTTAGCAGAGGTAGAACCTACTGCCGACAGCAGTATTTTTGATTTTAACGATTGGAATAACAGAGCAGTTAACCTTGATATGTCTGCAAATGAATATACACTTATTAACCTTGATGCTTCTCATCTTGAAGGCAATACACCTATTACCTTTAAGAACTATGACAAGAATGGTTCAAACTCAGTTATTATTAATGTAGACCTTAAAGGCTATTTAGAAAACGGATTTAACTGTAACGCACCTATTAAGTACATAACAACTGATGGCGAAGAAGTAAACAGCCGTGAAAGAACAAGCTGGGAGTATGGTAAGGTTCTCTGGAACTTTTACGACAGCAGTGCAGCAGATGGTTGCTATGCAGGCAAAATAACCTATAATGCAGTTTTCTTAGGCTCGATACTGGCACCAGGGGCAACTGTTGAAACTATGCAGAACTTTGACGGTACAGCAATCTGCTTGGCTTTTGCTAATCATGCAGAAACTCATAGAAACGACTTTACGGGTAATATACCTACTATAGCATTAGGTTTAGATGAAAGTACTACAACTACAGAAACAACAACCGAAACGGAAACTACTACAGCTACAGAAACAACAACCGTAGCAGAGACTACTACAGCTGCAGAAACAACAACCGAAACGGAAAATACTACAGCGGCAGAAACAACAACCGTAGCAGAGACTACTACGGCGGCAGAAACAACAACCGTAGCAGAAACTACTACAGCTACAGAAACAACAACCGTAGCAGAAACTACTACAGCGGCAGAAACAACAACCGTAGCAGAAACGACAACCGAAACGGAAAATACTACAATTGCAGAAACAACAACCGTAGCTGCAACAGAAACAACTACTACAACAACTGAGTCAACAACCTCTACCACTACAGAGGAAACAACAACAGAAACTACCACAAGAAAACATGGTGAAGGCGGCGAGGGTGAAACTAATACTACAACAGAGTCAACAAGTGAAACAACCACAGAGCTTGAAACGACAACAGAGCCTGTAAGTGAAACAACAACAGAGGTTGTAACCACAGCTCCGTCAACCACAGAAACCTCAACTGAGGGGGTTACTACAAGTACAACTACAACAGAAACAACAACAAAGACAGAGGAAGGTGTTACAGGGGACACCTCAACGGAAACAACCACTAAGAAGGGTGATAGCGGCAATACAGGTGGAGAAGAGGATACAAAGGTATCTGAATCTACAACGGAAATAACTACCGCTGAAGCTACAACAGAAATTACAACAGCTGAGGGTGATACAGAAACAACTACTACAACAACTGAGTCAACAACCTCTACCACTACAGAGGAAACAACAACAGAAACTACCACAAGAAAACATGGTGAAGGCGGCGAGGGTGAAACTAATACTACAACAGAGTCAACAAGTGAAACAACCACAGAGCTTGAAACGACAACAGAGCCTGTAAGTGAAACAACAACAGAGGTTGTAACCACAGCTCCGTCAACCACAGAAACCTCAACTGAGGGGGTTACTACAAGTACAACTACAACAGAAACAACAACAAAGACAGAGGAAGGTGTTACAGGGGACACCTCAACGGAAACAACCACTAAGAAGGGTGATAGCGGCAATACAGGTGGAGAAGAGGATACAAAGGTATCTGAATCTACAACGGAAATAACTACCGCTGAAGCTACAACAGAAATTACAACAGCTGAGGGTGATACAGAAACAACTACAAAGGGTCATGGTGACAGTTCAACTTCAGGTGACGGCGGAGGTCACGGCACTGAAGGCTCAGGAGATGAGAATACAACTACAGAAGAGGCGACAACAGACGGCTCTACAGAGATAACTACTGCTGACACAGAAACCGAAACTACAACTGAGGATAGAGATGGTAACGGCTCATCAGAGGGCAGTTCAAGAAGAGGCGGTAGCGGCTCATCAAGTGACAAGGCTTCAACTACACCTGAAACTACCGACGGTAGTGATACAGACTCAACGTCTACCGACGGCAGTGATACAGACTCAACATCTACCGACGGCAGTGATACAGATTCAACATCTACCGACGGCAGTGATACAGACTCAACGTCTACTGACGGCAGTGATACAGACTCAACATCTACCGACGGCAGTGATACAGATTCAACATCTACCGACGGCAGTGATACAGATTCAACGTCTACTGACGGCAGTGATACAGATTCAACACTTGACAACAGCAACAATACAGGGTCAACATCTACAGGTGGTAGCGATGCAGATATATCAACTTCTACAGGTAGCAGTGACACCGATACAGCATCTACCGGAAGTACAGCAACCAACAATTTAGATAATACTTCCGACACATCAGATGTAAAGGTTTACTCTGCTGATATTGCAACAGAGGCAACTACAAGTAGTGGTAAACTTCCGCAGACAGGCTCACCTGTTAATACAAAGGCACTTTGCGGTATGGGCTGCGGTATGATTGGTTTAGGTATATTACTGGTACTTAAAAGCAAAAAGAAAACAGCCTAATAAATAATTATACCCTCTCCTGCGGGAGAGGGTTTTTTGTATTAAAAGGCCTCCGGGGCTTTTAGCCGAGGAGGTCTTTTTTTAAAGTGTGAGTAAATAATTTATATATTCAGGGAAAAAAACATGCAGTGTAAGAGTTGCAACCCAGATTACCATTAATATACAAAGTATTATAAACACAATTTTTCCGAGAGGAGAAAATTGTGCCATAATATTTTCAAAGGTAGGGTCAAAGCTCTCATATTCCTCTGTATCAGCCTGTTTTGTTGCAGGCATATCAACAGTCGGGGGAAGAATGCTTTTGCTCTGTATTTGGTCAGAACTGTTTAAATGAGGCTGCTTATGTTGAGGTACGGCTATTGACAGCTTCGCACCACAGCCGGAACAAAAGGTAGAATCATCATCTATTTTTTGTCCGCAATATTTACAAAACATAATTAGTCCTTCTTTCTAAAAAAATCTTTATGCTTTTTGCAGAGTTACTGTTTTTGAAGTTGAATCATAGTCTATTGCACTGTCAGATATACCCAAGGCATTTGCCATAGCCCTAAGCGGCAGGAAAATTCTGCCGTCTTTAATTTCGGCAGGGGTAGTGATGTAAAGGGTGCTTTCCTCGTTGTTGACATATAAATTAATTTTGTTTTCACCCGGTACAATAGTTACCTTTGTATAAGGGGTAGGCATAAGAGTTACTTTTTTACTTGTCACATCGTAATCAATATTGTTATCGCTTATGCCCATAGCGTTAGATAATGCACGAAGCGGCAGCATTGTACTGCCTGAGGAAATATAAGCAGGTACATCAAGAGGATAACTGGTGCCGTCTACGGTGTAATTGCTTGCACCTATTTGTATTTTAATAAGACCTGTTGTCTTGGTAGTAGCTTCTGTAGTAGTTTCCGTTGTGCTTTCTGTAGTAGCCTTTGTGGTTGTGGTGCTTGCAGTAGCCTCAGCATCGTAGGAAGCAACTGCCAAATTGCTGTCTAAAGGCACCATACTTGCATTGAAGGTGGTGTTTAAAAGTACTACTGCAAATTTTCCTTCAGTATTACGGAATACTCCTACATCTTCAAGAATAATTTCGCCCTTAGTCTGAGGGGTAGTTCCTGTTATGGTTACATATGCCTTAGCAGAATTGTTTTTATCAACCTCAAACTTAACAAGGTTTTCAAACTTGCCCGTACCTGTTATTTTTACATCACCGGTAAAGCGAAAGCTTGTGTCTAAGGTCATTGTAAAGCGTTGATTAGCCTTATAGCTTTGAGTTGATGAATCGGTTATGGTTATTTTTTTTAGCTGACCTGACTTGTTTAAGGCAGTTTTATTACCATGTACCGTAAGACGACCGTCAATAGCCTTTGCAATAAGTATATTTGCATTGGAAACGGTAGACTCGTTACTATCTACAAGTACTCTTATTTCTCCTGCACTTTCTACTGTACAATTAATAGGTATATAAATGTTTCTGCCGTTGCTGAAGTTAATTTCGTCAGATCCTGTCCCAACGTCTACATTAACCTCTATGGTCTGATTATCAACCTTGCTGTAGGTAACACCTTGTTGTATTGTGCCACTGTTGCCGTAATCCCATTCAGCTCCCTGGAGCTTAACAAAAAAGCTTAAATCATCTGTGTGGTCACGTGACCAGCCTATACAAACTATTGGAGCATCTTCTCCCGATAGGCTGTCATTTACTCTTACTGTTTTAACATCGGTTGTTTTGTGTCTCCAGACAGAACAAGCAGCATTCACGGAAAAAGTCATTATAAATGTGCTTATTATTAATAAAGCTCCGAAAAGAATTTTTTTGTACATAGTTTATCCTCCTAAATTGCTGTTAAAACAATGGTATCACTGTTTTATTGATATGTCAAAGTTATTTTTATGAAATTTTGTTTAAGATTTTATAAAATTGTGGTATTATAGTAATAACTGCAAGGAGGATAAAATATGGAAAATAAAAAATATACATTTGATTTTTTTTTACAGGTGATGGAAAGGCTTATTGCTCCTGACGGTTGCCCGTGGGACAGAGTACAGACCCATGAAAGCCTTAAAAGATACCTGATTGAAGAATGCTATGAAGCTGTTGACGCTATTGACAACAAGGATAGTGCTAACCTTTGCGAGGAGCTTGGAGATGTAATGCTTCAGGTGGTATTTCACTCTATACTTGCAAAAAAAGAAGGACTTTTTGATATTGATGATGTTATAAGGGGTGTCACTGAAAAAATGATAAACAGACACAGGCATATATTCGGTGATGTAAATGCACAGACCCCTGATGAAGTATTAAAAAGCTGGGAAGAAATAAAAAAAGAGGAAAAAAAGTACGAAAGCGGTACAGCTCAGCTCAGAAGTATCCCTAAATCATTACCTGCTCTTATGAGAAGCGAAAAGGTAATAGGTAAGGCTGAAAAACTAATTGATAATAATAAAAAAGATGATGAATTGTATACAGAAGCTGTTGAACTTTTGAATAAGCTTAAGGAGGACAAAAATGCCTCTCAAGAGTCAAAAATGGATAATATTGGCAAAATTTTGCTGTTGATTGCAAATATTTCAAGAAAAAATGAAATAAATCCTGAATTTGCCTTGACAAATGCCTTAGAAACGTATATAAATAAATTTGAGATTAATGAAAAAACCGTAGCTTCAATTGAAAAAAATAAAGAGGATACACAATCATAAAGCTAAAGGGTTTTTCACATTTTATTATTCTATTTTTTAAAGGAGGATATTTTTCATGAACAAAACAGAGTTAGTAGCAAAGATGGCTGAGGTTTCAGGTCTTACTAAGAAGGATGCTGAGAAGGCACTTAAGGCTTTCGAGGAAGTTGTAGTTGCTGAGCTTGTTGCAGGCGGCGACGTAAGACTTGTTGGCTTTGGTACTTTCGATGTTAAGGAAAGAGCTGCTCACGAGGGTGTAAATCCACAGACAAAGAAGAAAATTACTATCCCTGCTTCAAAGGCTCCGAGATTTAAGGTTGGTAAGTCTTTCAAGGATGCTGTAAACGGCGCTAAGAAGTAATTTTAATTTAAGCTTTTGTATGTGTGTGACACATACATAAAAATGCTCGGCTGGCGGCTATGCTGCAACCGGGCATTTTATTTTTAATAAATTTATCGGGAGGTTAAGCATGAGGCTTGACAAATATCTTAAGGTATCAAGAATTATTAAAAGAAGAACGGTGGCAAACGAGGCATGTGATGCAGGCAGAGTTATGGTAAACGGTAAGGTTGCAAGGGCTTCCCTTGATGTTAAGGTAGGGGATATTATAGAAATTGCCTTTGGCAATAACACAACAAGGGTTGAGGTGCTTTCTGTTAAAGAGTCTGTACGTAAGGATGATGCGGTGCTTATGTATAAAAGCGTATAAATTGCGTTTATTTGCCTTTTAAAGGCTTTTTTGGGGTGTGTGGTATAATTTATCTTGGATAAGCATAAGTTTTGTTATAAGGCTTATTATGAGGTGAATTTTATGGAACAAAGGACAGAGCTAAAGCATACCCTTATGATTGAAAAAAGAGGCAGAATGACCCTAAGCGGTGTACTTGAGGTTATCAGCTTTGATGAGATGTCGGTTATAGCAGATACCGATTGCGGAGTTATTATAATAAAGGGCGAGGGCTTGCATATTGACAGCCTTAATCTGGAAAAGGGTGATATGTCTCTTACAGGTACCGTAGACAGCCTGACCTATGAGGATAGTGAGGGATATTCAAGCTCGGGCAGTTCATTCCTCAGCAGACTATTCAGGTAGGTGGTCTGTATGATTTTATCAATGTCAGCTCAAGCAAAGGCATTTCTGATTTTGGTGCTGTGGGGGATTGCGGCAGGGCTTTTGTATGATTTTGTGCGTGCTGTTAGGCGTATTATTCCTCACAATATGGTTTTTGTCCATGCAGAGGACTTACTTTTTTGGCTTAGCTTTACAATAAGTGTAATGCTGGTGCTGTTGTGGGAGGATAATGGTGTTGTAAGGGGGTTTTCACTTTTGGCACCTATAATCGGTTTGGTTATTTATTTTTCCTTATTAAGCTGTTGTATTTTAAAACCCCTTACGGCTGTAGGCCTTTTTATTAAAAGGATTATTATGGTAATTTTGCATACAATTTGTCTGCCGCTAACATTTATTGGAAAAATATCTGTTTTATTAGTGAAAAAAATAAAAAAAGTACTATATAAATTTAACAAAATTGAAAAAAGACTATTGAAAAATACTTTAAAATGTGAGAAAATACTTAATAAGTTTTTAGTGTTTAAAATATTTAATTTATTTAAAAGCAACAGGAGTGACAAGGTTGAAGGAGAAAACCGAAAAAAATAAAAGTTTTAAAAGCAATGTACTGTACGGCATGAGCCTTTTACTTGTCGTAGTGGCTTTTTTGTGTGTTTTGTATCACGAACAGCAGGAAAAATTTGAGCTTGAGCAGGAAATAAAACAACTTTCACAGCAGGCTGTTGAGGCTGCAAAATATAATAATGAAATTAAGGATCGTATTAAGTACAGCGATGAAGACGAATATGTAGAAAAGATTGCCAGGGAAAAGCTTAATATGATTAAGGATGATGAGGTAATTTACATAAATAAAAATAAATAAAAATTTTGCTTGACAATTTACTTTGTAATATGGTATTATTAATAAGTGCCTTACGGGAGCATAGCTCAGCTGGGAGAGCATCTGCCTTACAAGCAGAGGGTCATAGGTTCGAGCCCTATTGTTCCCATATTAACACCCTGGATTTGCAGGGTGTTTTTTTGTGCAATTTTTTTCGAGCACCACTGTACATTATGTACAAAAACTGCCAAAGCAAAAAAGCTTTGGCAGTTTTTTTAATAGCTGTAGTTTTTTTCAAGCCAGCTTAAATAGTCCATAATAGCATTTTCAACTGCAAATTGCGGTTTCCAGCCGATAGTGCGTTCAGCCCTTTTTATATTGGCATATGAGCCGCTTATATCTCCTCTTCTGCGAGGACCTACCTTAACAGGTATTTTTTCTCCTGTTATATTTTCAAAGGCATATATAAACTCTCTTACGGTAACATCAACACCTGAGCCTATATTAAGTGAAAGGTAGTTTGTAAAATCATCACCTGTATTTATAAAAGCCTTGTCAAAGTTTTCAGCTGCAAGCACATTTGCCATAGCAACATCCCATATGTGGATATAATCCCTTATACAGGTGCCGTCACGAGTACCCCAGTCATCACCGGAGATAATAAAACAGCTTTCTTTATTATTTACTACATTTACAAGTCCTGATATTATATTGCCCTTGGTAGCTCTTCCGCAACGTCCCTGAGGGTCTGCACCTATTGGATTAAAATAGCGTAAGGTAATACATTTCATATCATAGGCATTACAAAAGTCCCTTAATATCATTTCGGTTATATATTTGCTTCTGCCAAAGGGACTGCGGGGCTTGATAGGTGACTGCTCTGTTACCATATAGCCCGGTACATTGTCGTATACTGCGGCAGATGAAGCAAAAATTATCTTTTTTAATCCAAGGGTATTAAGCTTTTTGAAAAGCTCCATTGTAAGCACTACGTTAGTTGAGTAATATTCATAGGGTCTGTATACGGAGTCAAATACAGAGCCTCTGTCAGCACAGTGTATAACAAGCTCAATATCCTTATGTTCACTGAATATACTTGTAAGCAACTCCATATTTGTCATATTGCCTTGATAATAGGAGCAACCGCTGATATTAAAGTTATCAGGCTTTTCCTCCTTGTCAATTATAACAATTTCATGACCTCTGTCTGAAAAGGCATAGGTGATGACACTGCCTAAATAGCCTGCACCGCCTGTAATTAAGACCTTCATTGAACGCACTTCCTTCGTGTATAGGATATAGGAAAAATTGTGTTTTTTGGAATAAGATATATTTTACGGCAAATTAACAAAAAATTCAAGCCCTTTAGCTAAAAAAATTAACTGCCGTATAAAAACGACAGTTAATACAATTATTTTTCGGTACAAAATTCAACCTTTTTGCCCTCTAATATCATATTTGTAGTACGAACGGCACACATCTTACCGCACATAGAGCAGGTATGTCTGTCTGAAGGCGGTGTGCTTTCAAAGTAGCGTCTTGCCTTTTCAGGCTCATATGCAAGCTCGAACATTTCGTCCCAGTCTACTTTGTGTCTTGCTTCTGACATAGCATTGTCACGGTCACGAGAGTGAGGTACCTTTTTAGCAATATCAGCTGCATGGGCTGCAATCTTGCTTGCTACAATACCCTCCTTGACATCTTCAAGGTCAGGTAAGCGTAAATGCTCGGCAGGGGTTACATAGCAAAGGAAGTCAGCACCGCTTGCTGCCGCAATAGCACCGCCTATAGCCGAGGTGATATGGTCATAACCCGGGAAAATATCACTAACCAAAGGACCTAATACATAGAAGGGGGCATTGTGGCAAAGCCTCTTTTGAAGCTTCATATTAGCGGCAATCTCGTCCATAGCCATATGTCCGGGACCCTCTACCATAACCTGTACATCCTTTTCCCAAGCACGCTTTGTAAGGTTACCAAGCTCAATAAGCTCGCTTATCTGTCCCGCATCGGTGCTGTCATCAATACAGCCCGGACGAAGGGCATCCCCCAGACTTATTGTAACATCATACTCACGCAATATTTCAAGGACTTCATCGTAAAATTCATAGAAGGGGTTTTCATTGCCTGTCATTTCCATCCAAGCAAAAAGAAGTGAACCGCCTCTTGATACAATATTCATTTTTCTCTTATCACGCTTAAAAGCCTCAACAGCACGTTTGTTAATGCCTGCGTGAATAGTCATAAAGTCAACACCCTCCTTAGCATGAGCCTCTACGACCTTTAAAAAGTCCTTTGCCGTAATTTCAAGCAAATCCTTTTCTAAATAACCGATTGCATCATACATAGGTACTGTCCCTATCATAGCAGTTGACATACTGATAAGCTCCTGACGGAAGGTGTTGGTTTTACCGTAGTTGCTTAAATCCATAATAGCCTCGGCACCCATATTAATGGCCATTTTAACCTTCTGCATTTCCATATCATAGTTTTTACAGTCGCCTGATATACCTAAGTTTACGTTTATCTTAGTTCTTAAGCCTCCGCCTATACCTTCGGGAGAAAGTGATTTATGGTTAATGTTTGCAGGTATTGCAATTTCGCCTGTTGCTACCTTTGCACGTATTTCTTCGGGAGTTTTGTATTCCTTTTTTGCTACAATCTCCATTTCCTTTGTAATAATGCCCTGCTTTGCGGCATCCATCTGTGTTTTATAAGCCATTTTATAACCTCCTTAAAAATTAAACTTATATAAATGATTTAACGGACCTCTGCCCTTGCCTAAATCAAGCTGTGCGGCAATAGCTCCTGTTATATACTCCTTTGCTGACTTAACGGCATCTGTTATTTCCATACCCTTTGCAAGGTTACAGGAAATAGCAGAGCTTAGTGTACAGCCCGTACCATGGGTGTTGGGGTTATCAATATGCTCTCCTTCAAGCCAGATATGGGTTGAGTCCTTATAGATTAAGTCATCGGCACTGGATGCACTGTGACCGCCTTTAATAAGGACGGCACCCTTAAAGTTCTCGCCTATAATTTCTGCGGCTTTTTCAGCCTCTTCTCTGTCGGTTATGGCTATACCGCTAAGAACCTCTGCTTCTGCAAGGTTTGGTGTAATTATATCTGCAAGGGGCATAAGAACGTTGATAAGACAGCTTGAAGCGTCCTCCTCTATAAGCCTGCTTCCGCTTGTAGATACCATAACGGGGTCAAGAACAATATTCTTTGCCTTATGCTTTTTCAGAGCTTCGGCTATAGCTTTAATTAAAGCTTTATCTGCAACCATACCTATTTTAACTGCATCAGGATATATGTCATTAAAAATACAATCAAGCTGATTTGTTAAAAATTCAGGAGTAACGGTGCTTATACCATACACACCTGTTGTGTTTTGTGCTGTAAGTGCGGTTATTGCACTGGTGGCAAATAAGCCGTAAGCACAAATGGTTTTAATGTCGGCTTGTATGCCTGCTCCGCCCGAGCAGTCACTGCCTGCAATTGTCAAAACTGACTTCATCTGTTACAACTCCTTTATATTAGCGTATTTAAACATATAGTCAGGTGACATCTGACTTATATAATCTATAAGTGATATATGGAAGCTTCCTGTACCCAGCTTGCCTGAACGTTCATATGCAAGCTCACCTGCAATAGAGGTGGTCAGAACAGCACCGCAAGCGGCAATAACGCTGTCCTCTACAGCACCTGCAAAAGCTCCTGCCAGTGCAGAGGTAAGACAACCTGAGCCTGTTACCTGAGAGAGCATTTTGTGACCGCTTGAGAGTTTTATACATCGTCTGCCGTCTGAAACAATATCAACCTCACCTGTGATTGCTGCTGTACAGCCGTAGGTGGTTGCTGCCTTTTTAGCAATCCATACAGGGTCTTTGTCCAAATCGGCATCAGAGCTGTCAACCCCTTTGGTATTTGCATTAAGACCTGCAACAAAGGCAAGCTCTGAAAGGTTACCTCTGATTATTGTCATTTTAACCTTTTTTAAAAGCTCTGTAGTTGTATCATTCCTCAGCTTTGATGCACCTGCACCTACAGGGTCAAAAACAACGGGAATATTAAGCTCGTTTGCCTTTTGTCCTGCACATATAGCGGATTTAATGGTTCTGCTGTTAAGTGTGCCTATGTTAATAACAAGTGCAGAGGATATAGAGGTAATGTCAGCCACCTCATCTATATCATCAGCCATAATAGGTGAGGCACCTATGGCAAGAACTGCATTTGCACAGTCATTTACGGTAACATAGTTTGTTATGCAGTGTACAAGAGGTGATTTTTCACGCACCTCATTAATTGCAAAAACAATATCGTTAATAATTGACATAAATTATGCTCCTTTCTTTTATTAACAAAAACAGCCGAGCAGAAGCCCGGCATAATATACATAAAAGCTTGCTCCCTACAACAGTGTTAACCGACAGGTTCAAAGGGTCAGGTTTTAACCTTCTCAACTAAAATAGTTCCCCTGCAAATTAATATTTGACTGATTTCAGTATACATCAGTAAAGTACCTTTGTCAAACCTAATATTATGCCATAAAACATATTCATAAATATTTAAGTTGATTTTTGGCTGATGTTGTTGTATTCTATAAAGAAAGGTAATTAGACAATTAATTGAAATAAATGATAAACGGTAGAAATTTTATGCTTTCTTTACAGGCATAAAGAAAAGCTTTACCAAAAGAAAGGGTATAGATTTTTATGCGGTTACTTAATTTTTTGTTCGTGCCGTGGTTTTGGCAAGCAAAACCCCTATGGTCACTGCAAAATTATCCCTGCGGGAACGTAGCCTTATAAAAATCCCTCAATAAAAACCTTTTCTTTATGAGGGCATAAAGAAAAGCTTTACCAAAAGAAAGGGTATAGATTTTTATGCGGTTACTT
>CATZZP010000008.1 GCA_958426775.1 uncultured Bacillota bacterium | reverse complement strand
ACCCCGGTAGGTTATTTTTTCTTTTTTTATTGTCTACTTTATTGACTATAGTTCATCAAAGCCTCTAAAGTGGGTATCCCTTACTATACGCCTTATCATACGGGTATCTGCGGTTGATATTCTGTTATGCTCATCTAAATTAAGCTGGGTTAAAGCACTTATATACACCTTAAATTTTTCACTTCTGTCAATATCGGGTGTAAGCCTTTCATTTAACCCATGTATACCTTCAATTACAAGTACATCACTATTTTCCAGGCAAAGGCTGTTACCATTATATTCACGCATACCGGTAAAAAAGTTAAAGGTTGGCATTTCGACAGTTCTGCCCTCTAAAAGCTTTTGTAAATCCTCATTAAAAAGCTTAACATCAAGAGCCTCAAGCTTTTCAAAATCAAAGGTTCCGTCAGCCTCCGGCTCCAACTCGGTTCTAATTCTATAGTAATCATCAAGGGAAATTACATGGGGCTTTAAGCCTGCTACCTTAAGCTGAATACACAGCCTTTTTGAAAACGTGGTTTTACCTGAGGATGACGGACCTGCTATCATAATAAGCCTACGTTTTTTTTCCACAATTTTATCGGCTATATCGGCTATTTTCTTTTCATGAAGTCCCTCTGAGGTCCATATAATATCCCTTGCCTCACCCTTACATACACGCTCATTAAGAGAGCCTACCGTATCAACACCCAGTATCTTTGACCATTTTGTATACTCATTAAACACCTGGGCAAGCTTAGGATAAACCTTTGCCTCGTTTGGTTTTTCAGGCTCACTTTTTGAGGCAAGCTGTAAAATAAAGCCTTCATTAAACGGTGTTAGCTTAAACACCTTTAAATAAGAGGTATCAGGCACAAGAGAGCCATAGAGATAATCATAAAATCTGCCCAATTTATAAATAGTAATATTTGAGGACTTAACAAACCTTAAATTTTTCAAAGCATTTTCAAGACCGTATTTCATGAATATTGCCTTACCCTCATCAACAGGCACAACAAGCTTTTCAATATCATATGCCGCCTCTGCAAGCTCCTTCATTTTATTTTCAAGCTTAATAAGAAAAGCCTCTGTTATTTCGGCATTAACAGCCTCACAATAGTAATTTTTGTTAATTGTATGCTCAACCCAAATTTTTACATTATTTCCAAAAAGCTCATATGCCGCCGCAAACATAAGAAAAGCCACGCTGCGTTGGTAAGTAGCATAACCGTAGTCGCTTGTAATATCAAAAAATTCAACAGTACAATCGGCACTTATTTTTGTATTTAAGTCCCTTATTTCGTTATCAACCTTTGCCGCAAGTATTTTGCCTTTCATATATTTATCAAGGGACTTGCTTAAATCGCAAAGAGTTGTAACCTCATCTACCTCAATCGTCTTTGAAGCATTGACTACATTCACCTTAAATTTTTCCATAAAAACACCCCCGTAGTATTTAATTATACTATATTCACTGTCTGACCGTTTACCCCGGACTCAACAACCTCTAATTGAGGAAATTGCTCCTTTAAATAATTACAAATAACAGGCACAACTATAACCTCTGTAAGATAATGAGTGCCGTCAATTACACAAAGCCCTAAATCCAATGCTGTTTGTCCCTCATGATAGCCAAAGTCGCCGGTTATATAGGCATCTGCCCCCATTGCCCTTGCCTCTGACATAAATGATGAGCCTTTACCTGTACAAATACCGACTCTCTTTACCCTGCAAGCCAAATCACCGCATACTGACAGGCTTTCAGCACCTAATACCGCCTTAACCTTGTCAATAAGCTCACCAAAGGTTATTTCACAAGGTAAGTCACCTATACGTCCCATAGCAGTACCGTCCTCATTTACATTTGCAATTCCCTCTGTGTTGTGTAAATTCAAAAGCTCTGCCAGAGTTGCATTTGTGCCTGAATTTGCACAATCCAGATTTGTATGAGCAGAAAATACAGCTATATCATTCTTAATAAGCCTTATTATTCTTTTGCCTAAAGGTAATTTATCATTTATTGCCTTAACCCCCTTAAAAATAAAGGGATGATGTGTAATAATAAGCTCTGCACCTATGCTAATTGCCTCTGTTATAACATCATCATTCACATCAAGGGCAACAAGTACCTTGCTTATATTTTTTTCACTTTCTCCCACCATAAGACCTATGTTATCCCATTCCTCGGCTAAGCAGGCAGGGGCAAGCTTTTCCATTACATCTAAAATCTCACTGCATTTTACAGACATTCCAATGCCTCCTTTTGTATATCCAGCATATTTTTAAGCTGATTTTTGCGTATATTTATTTCCTCGCCCTCTTTTGCTGATAAGCTTTCAAGGACTTTTTTAATTTTATTGTATTCAAAGGTAATATATTCCTTTAAAATGGGACTTTTTTCAGATAAGAGAATTTTGCCAAAGTGATATTCCGCCTCACTATAGGATACATCCTGACCTTTGACTGCTGTCATTGCTGTATATACCTTATTATCCTCTTTTATAATTTTTTCGTCAATTATTTTATAGCTTGTAGCATGAAGGTGCTTCCTTAAGGCATAAATATCCCTTTGCACCTGTAAAACAAGCCTTTTTGTCATAACTCCGCTTTTATGGGTTTTTAATACATTGATTGCAAGCATTCCGCCCATACCTGCAATAACTATTGTGTCGGGTATTTCATTTTCTCCCAGCACCCCAAGTCCGTCACCGCAGCGTACCTCTATGTATTTATCAAGCCTGTGAGCCTTTATATTTCGTAAAGCCTTATTACATGAGCCTCTGCTTATATCTGCCGCAACAGCCCCTTTTATTATACCCTGCTGATAAAGATAAATAGGCAGATAGGCATGGTCTGTACCTATATCAGCTAAAAAATCACAGGGTTCTACCATATCAGCTACCATTTTAAGTCGCTTTGATAACATAATATCCTCCGTTTTATAATACGATATTTAATTTTATTTGTTTAAGCAAAAAGGGCTATGCAGATGCAAAGCCCTTTATAAATTTATTATTCAAGATAATCCTTAAGCTTTTTACTTCTGCTTGGATGTCTAAGCTTTCTTAAAGCCTTAGCCTCAATCTGTCTGATACGCTCTCTTGTTACACCAAAGACAGTACCCACCTCTTCAAGGGTTTTTTGTCTGCCGTCCTCAAGACCGAAGCGAAGCTTTAAAACCTCTTTTTCTCTTTCTGTCAAGGTATCAAGCACACTCATAAGCTGTTCCCTTAAAAGAGTAAATGCCGCCGCATCGGCAGGTGCAGGTATATCATCATCAGGTATAAAGTCACCTAAGTGGCTATCCTCCTCCTCACCTATAGGTGTTTCAAGGGATACAGGCTCCTGGGCAATCTTTCTGATTTCTCTTACCCTTTCTACAGGCATCTGAAGGCTTTTAGCCAAATCCTCATCGGTAGGCTCTCTGCCGTTTTCCTGTAAGAGCTGTCTTGAAACTCTTATAAGCTTGTTAATTGTTTCTACCATATGGACAGGTATACGTATTGTCCTTGCCTGGTCTGCGATAGCTCTTGTAATAGCCTGCCTTATCCACCAGGTTGCGTAGGTACTGAATTTATAGCCTTTGTTGTAGTCAAACTTTTCAACAGCCTTAATAAGACCCAAATTGCCCTCCTGAATAAGGTCAAGGAAAAGCATACCTCTGCCCACATAACGCTTGGCAATGCTGACTACAAGCCTGAGGTTTGCCTCTGCAAGACGCTTTTTAGCCTCCTCATCGCCCTCTTCCATACGCTTAGCAAGCTCAATTTCCTCCTCTGCTGAAAGAAGAGGTACCTTACCAATTTCCTTAAGGTACATACGAACATGGTCGTCCATATTAATACTGCCTTCGGCTATGGATAAGTCAAGCTCTCTGTCATCATCATCTTCCTCAAGCTCAATTGCACCCATAACATCTATACCCTGGCTTTCAAGATATTCATATACCTTATCTATCTGCTCGGGGTCCAGCTCAACATCGGCAAGCACATCCATTATTTCCTTGTATTCCAATACCCCTTTCTTTTTCTTACCCAGGGCAAGCAACTCTTTCATTTTAGTTGCAAAAATGTTCTCATCTATGGGTTTCAAACAAATCCATCCTTTCTCGTAGTATTCTAACCATATCAAAACCTAATATTCAGATTATTGATATTTCTTTTTTCCTTAACAAGTTCATTTATAACAACAGGGTCTGTTGTATTTTTCATTTTATAATCAATATAGCTTTCCTTAACGACCTTAAGCTGGTCATGCACAGCCTTACTCAGAGCCTCACTGCTGTCAAAATTCATCTGATTTATAAAAAGCTGTGTTGCCCTTTGCTGTTCGTCTATAGTTTCAAAGCTACTTGTTATATTTGCCGGAATTACAGGCTTGTCATCCTCAAAGGTTTTGTAGATTGCATCTACCATTGTTATGTAAAAGCCCTCACAAAATTCCTCGGGCTTAAGCACCTCCTTAAGCTTTTGGCAAATAGATGGGTTTGAGGTCATAATACAGATAAGGCTTTTCCTTGCTTCATCGACACCTCTTAAGCCACTTTTCAGGGCAGGCTTATTTACTGCGGGCTTAGGGTTATTCTCCTTTGTAAATTCATCACCCTTGCCGGAGTCCATAGCTTTTTTTATAGCCTCTCTTGATATGCCTGTTGCCTCAGCAACATCCTTTATATATAAATCAGCCTCAATGGGGTTATCAATTTCACTGAGAATTCCTGCAACCTCTGTGGCATAATTTATTTTATCCTCACTTTTGGTCAGGTCATATTTTTCCCCGGCTACATCTACCATAAACAAATACTGACTGCGTGCTGTAGCAAGCAACCTGCCAAAGGCTGTTTGACCGAATTTTTTTATATACTCGTCAGGGTCCTTTGCATCTGTTACCTGTAAAACCTTAACCTTTATGCCTGCATTATTAAGCACCGGTATTGCCCTTAAAACAGCCTTAACTCCTGCAGAATCACTGTCAAAAAGAAGTATTACGCTGTCTGCATATGCCTTAAGTGTCTTAGCATGATTTTCATTAAAGGCAGTGCCTAAGGCAGCAACTACATTATGAAAGCCTGCCTGATATATACTTATTACATCCATATAGCCCTCAACCAAAATAAGCTCACGCATTTTGCTTAAGCGTGCTAAATTAAGGCTATAGAGATTTTTACTTTTGTTAAAAATTGCAGTTTCGGGGGAGTTTAAGTATTTTGGATTACCCTCACCTAAAACTCTGCCGCCAAAGCCTATTATATTTCCGTAAACATCAATTATGGGAAACATCAGTCTGTTAAAAAACTTATCCCTGAAAGAGCCGTCCTCACGTTTTATAACAAGACCGCTTTGCAGTATAGTATTCTCATCAAAGCCTTCACCTACAAGTCGTTCATACAAAGCACCCATAGCTATAGGTGAATAGCCCAGTCCGTACTTTATCCTTGCACTTTTGGTTATTTTACGCTCATCAAGATAGCTTACGGCATTTTTACCCTCAGGAGAATTAAGCTTTTCGTAATAAAAGCGTGCCGCCGCCTTATGTATCATATAAAGCTTTTGTTTAAGCTGTTTTTTATGCTCATAATCGGAGGAATACTCTGCCTCAGGCAGGGTATAGTTTATTCTCTCTGCAAGGTATTTAACCGCATCGGGAAAGCTATAGTTCTGGTGCTGCATAAGAAAGCTGATTACATTTCCGCTTGCACCGCAGCCAAAGCAATGATAAAACTGATTTTCCCTGTTTACGTTAAAGGAAGGAGTTTTTTCCTTATGAAAGGGACACAAGCCGACATAAGAGCTGCCGCTTTTTTTCAGCTTAACAAAGCTACCTATTACATCAACTATGTCGTTACCCATTCGCACATCATTTATGACTTCCTGCGGATAGAACATTCAACTCACTTCCCTGATTTTTTTACTTCCTTTTGTAAAATTCGACAACCGATTTTCAAATCCTTTAATTTTTTTGATTTTTTATAAAACTAACGGACAATATTTTTAAAGTACTATTTAATATCAAGCTCCTTGTAAAGCCTTTGAGCAAACCTGTCTGTCATACCTGCAATATAGTCTGCAACAACCCTTTCCTTAGGCTCACCGCTTTTATAGAGCCTGATAAACTCCTGAGGCATATCCTCAAAACGGTCCATATAATAGGTGTAAATTTTACTTAAGAAAACACGATAGGCACTTCTTTCCTCACCCAGCTTTGCTGAGCTGTAAACATTTTCAAACATAAAGGCTCTGAGTTTATACATGCTTGCCTTTATTTCCTTATCCATAAGAATATCGTCCTTATTGGCACTGTTTGAAATAATATTTCTTATAAGGCAGTTAATACGCTTTTTAAAGGTATCTCCCAAAACCTCTATACAGTCCTTAGGTAAATCCTCATCGGAAATAATACCTGCTCTTATTGCATCATCTATATCGTGATTTATGTAGGCTATTTTGTCAGAGAGCTGAACAATCTTACCCTCAAGAGTTTTAGGACTTCCGCTGCCTCTGTGATTTAGTATTCCGTCAATTACCTCTATTGTAAGGTTAAGGCCCCTTCCGCCTTTTTCAAGCTTTTGTACAACCCTAACGCTTTGCTCATTATGGTGAAAGCCTCCCGGTACAACATCGTTCAAGTCCTCTTCTCCAAGATGACCGAAGGGTGTATGCCCCAGGTCATGACCTAAGGCTATTGCCTCGGTTAAATCCTCATTAAGCCTCAGGGAGCGTGCAATAGTACGGGCAATCTGGGTAACCTCTAGAGTGTGAGTAAGTCTTGTTCTGTAATGATCGCCCTCAGGTGAAATAAATGCCTGGGTTTTGTGCATAAGTCGCCTGAAAGCCTTGCTATGGATTATTCTGTCCCTGTCACGCTGAAAGCAGGTACGCAAATCACAGGGTTCTTCCTCAATAATTCTGCCCAGAGAATATTTACTTTTTGCAGCATATTCACTTAAATACTCATCTTCCTTATCCTCCAAGTACAACCTAATATCCACAGGCTCACCTCCTTTAAAGGATTGATAATACTTTAAATAAATAATTTATATTTATATATTTCTATTTTTATTTTAAAAATCCTTTTAAATAACAAAAAAATGCACCAAATTTAGTGAAAAAAGGTGCATTTTAGTTTTTTAGTAAATTAAGGGCTGTAATTGCTTACCCTTACAGGCAGACTCTATTGTAGGTAAAATATCGTTAAAGTGTGCTATCATAGACATGGGCTTATTTACAAAGTCATCCTGTCCGAAGGGTACAAAGTAAATATTTTTTCTTATTATAAGTCCGCCTATATTTTGTAAATTAACCCCCAAGGCATCATTTGTAGCAAGTGCAATAATAAGAGGCTTATCATTTCTTAAATGAGCCTTGCAAGCCATAGTAACAGCACCGTCTGTTATACCGCAGTTGAGCTTTGCTAAGGTGTTTCCCGTACAGGGTGCAACAAGCATAGCGTCAAGCTTTTTTTGCGGTCCTATAGGCTCTGCCTCTGCAACTGTTGTGATTGGTTTTCTGCCGCTTATGGCAATAAGCTGATTATAAAAGTCCTGACTTTTGCCGAAGCGGGTATCCGTAGTCTGAGCAGTTTCGCTCAAAATGGGGTAAATATTTATCCCAAGTTCACTAAGCTGCTTTATCTTTTCCATAACAAGTGCGTAAGTGCAAAAGGAGCCGCACATACATACACCAAGGTTAAAGCCTTCAAAATTCATATTATCACCCCTGTGTATATTATGCTGTTCAGGGGTGCTTAGTTACTGTCTGTCATACATTCCCACATTGATTACTGCACCCTTTAACACCTCTGCCGCAGTGTAAGGTGCAACCCTGCCGGGCAGTCCCGGGCAGTATAAAGCCTTAATATTCAAGTCCCTTGCATAGGAAAAATCCGTACCTCCGGGGGCTTGTGCAATGTCTATAATTACAGTATCTCTTTTTATTTTTTTAAGCATATTTTTATCAATAACAAGAGCAGGTATTGTATTAAAAATAAAGTTAAAGCTGTCTATATAGCTTACTGCTTCTTTTAAGGCTATGGGATTATAGCCGTAGGCACTTATATATGCTCTGTCAGACTCTCTTCTGTAGGTAACGCTGACTCTTGCTCCTATGCCCTTTAGCATATTTGCAAGTATTTTACCGCAACGACCGTATCCCATTACAAGGGCGGTACTGCCAAAAATTGTTCTGGTGCTTTCCTCCATTGCAGTCTGTATTGCACCCTCTGCTGTAGGCACACCGTTAAGGACAGCTACCTCCTCCATATCGAAAAAGTCATAAATCTTTATGTTTCTGAGGACTGCCTCTCTCTTAATAAGGCTGTTAATAACCCCTCCCACAAGTATATGACAACCGTTTTTATCCATATCCGACAGCATTTGCACAAGGGGATATAGCCTGTTATCAGGCAAAAACAAATTCTGTCCGTCCTTACTGCAGGGTATGGGAGCTATTAATATATCAGCTGAGGAAAACAGCCCCTGTACAGTCGGAACAGTATCTGCCATATATTCATTGTATATACAGCTAACACTGTAGCCGTCCTTTATTAAAAGCTCTGCCAGTATTTTGTATCTATAATCCCCACCTAAAATACCATATTTTATTGTACTCACAAAATCACCTCACAACATTATATTTTTGTAAGGTGATTTTATACGTTACTGATTTGATATTGAAACGTTTTCTGCCGACTTTGCACTGTTTTCAAGCTCTGTTATTTTGTTTTGTATGTACTTAAAGCTTATGCTGTCACCGACCCTAAGACCTGATGTGTTATCTAAATAAAAATACCTTTCCGCACCGCCCATATCCAAGGTCACTCCCTTATCATCAGTGCTTACTACAACCGCACCCATAACAGACGGCTCTGTATTAACAACAGACTTTAAAGCCAGCACCTCTTTATCACGCATAATTACAGAAAGTGTACAATCGTTATAAGCTCCTATATCACAGCATTCTATACTTAAAAGCCCTCTGTCTGTCATTATAAACCGACTGCCTAATTCAGCACAATTTTCTCCCGTAGCATAGGGAATAATATTACAGCTTACCACCGCCTTGTTATCACTAAGCTCGGTTGTTCTTTCAAAAACCTCTGTCCACATAGAAGCTGATATGGGTTTTTTTCTGTCCTCCTTATTGTACTGTAGCTTTAAGGTGCCGCTTTTATCAAGCTTATTAAGCAAAAACTGTGCCTGCTCAAGACTTAAATAGCCCTCAGGCTCAAAGTGAGTTTCATCAGCACCGCTTATCAATCCTGCCGTAAAGGCGGCATTTATGTATTTATCATAAGGCTTTTCAATATCTGTATCCTGAAAAACAATTTTCCTTTCCATACTTTCTATAGTGCTTATATCATAAACCGACAGTGCAAGCATTTTTGCTACCTGATAGCGTTTTATGGGCGTATCCTGACCGATAACTCCCACCGCTGCATTATTATCCTGATTTTCCCGTGCTTTGCTGCACCCGGTTAAAACTGTTAAAAGCATTAAAAATATAATAATTTTTTTCATAAGCATGTCCTCCTCTTTACAAAAGCTTATGCTAAGGAGGAAAGCTTTATTACTTATTTTTTAAAATATCCTCAATTATCTGTGCAACGCCGTCCATATTATGGTGAGATGCAATAATGTCAGCTGCATCCAAGCAATTTGGAGTGGCATTTTTTACAGCTACACCTATACCGCACTCACGTAACATATCAATATCGTTATCTGCATTACCAAAGGCAATACAATCACTTAAGGCTATCTTAAGGCTGTCTGCCACAATTTTAAGCCCCGCCGCCTTACCTGCTTTTTTATAGGACACCTCCACAAGAGCAGGCACTGATGAGGTCACATAAACCTCACTGTCTGTATTATTTAAAAGCTGTGCAATTTCATCTCTTACATATATATCAGGCACTACAATATCAATACAATCCAATTGAGCTTTATTATCGTACATAAAAGCAACTATGTCATCAACAGGCTTTCTTGTTTTTTGCAAATACTCCTTTGCCCTTTCAGCTACACCGAATTTAGGCGGATTTTCAATATACTCACTGTTTGCATAGGCAACACCGTCAATAAAGCATTCATAGGTTATGGTATACTTTTCCCTTAATTCCAAGATTTTCTCAACAGAAGCAGCATCAAGCTTATAGGCACTTATACACTTACCCTCAGGTAGCTTATAAACTGCTGTTCCGTTTGAGGTTATTGCATAATTTATGCCCTTTATATGCAGTAAATCAACAGGTAGAGCAGTATAGGCTCTGCCGCTTGCTATAACTACATATATTCCCTTTGATACAGCATTTTCTATTGCATTTTGGGTTCTTTTTGTAAGCTTACCCTTTTCATTCAAGGTTGTTTCGTCTAAATCAAGAGCAATAAGCTTTATATTTTTATAATTTATCATAATCATCACCTAGGCTTAATTATAAAGGATATAATTGCTGTGTCAAGTAAAAAAGGACCTTGCATAAGCAAAGCCCTTTTAAAAATCATATTTTATGGTGTCATCTTATTTATAGCACTTACAATAGCTCTAAGTGAGGATTTTGCAATATTACTGCTTATACCTATACCATAGTAAGAGGTATGGTTTTCATCGTAAAGCTGAATATAAGTAATAGCTCTTGATTTATTGCCGTAGTCCATAGAATGCTCGCTGTAGTTTACAATTTCAAACTTTACACCTATGTTATTTTCAATAGCCTTACAGAAAGCATCAATAATACCGTTACCGTGTCCCTCAAACTTTTTATTGGAGCCTTTATACAAAACATCAACGGAAATATCAACGCTTTCATCAGCCGCATGCTCTGTATAGTACTTAACATTAAGAGGCTCTCTTACATAATAGGTTTCCATAAACAGGTTGTAGATTTCTTCCGGATTAAGCTCACTGTCCCTATCAACTGAGGCTTGGGTAACAATGGCACCAAAGTCCTGCTGCATACTCTTTGGAACATGCAGTCCGTAATGGCTTTCAAGAATATAGGCTACACCGCCCTTACCTGACTGGCTGTTAATTCTGATAATCGGGTCATAGTTTCTGCCCACATCCAACGGGTCAATAGGTAAGTAAGGTACCTCCCATCTTTCAGGGTGTTCAATCATCTTAGCCATACCCTTTTTAATAGCATCCTGATGTGAGCCTGAGAAGGCTGTATATACTAAGTCCCCTGCATATGGATGACGTGGGTGTACGTCCATACCCGTAGACTCCTCGTAAATCTTGATAGCACCGTTAATATCGGAGAAATCCAGCTCAGGGTCAATACCCTGTGAGAACATATTAAGGGCAATAGTCATAATATCTGCATTACCCGTTCTCTCACCGTTACCAAACAAGGTACCCTCAACTCTGTCAGCACCTGCCATAATACCAAGCTCACTGTCAGCTACGGCTGTACCTCTGTCATTATGTGAATGCAGGCTGATAAGCACATTTTCTCTGTATTTAATGTTGTCCGAAACATATTCAATCTGGTCAGCATATACATTAGGAGTGGCCATTTCAACAGTATTAGGCAAGTTTATAATTACCTTTCTGTCAGGGGTCGGCTTCCACACATCAAGAACTGCATCGCAGATTTCAACGGCATAATCAAGCTCCGTACCCGAAAAGCTTTCAGGTGAATATTCAAAAAGAAAACGCTCCTTACCGTATTCCTCTGCAAGCTCATTTACAAGCTTAGCACCGAATACCGCAAGCTCTGTAATTTCCTCCTTACTTTTGTTAAAAACAACATCTCTCTGTAAGGTTGAGGTTGAGTTATAAAGATGAACAATAGCCTTATGTACACCCTCAAGAGCCTCAAAGGTTTTGCGTATAATATGCTCACGACTTTGGGTAAGCACCTGAATTGTAACGTCCTCAGGTATTAAATTTTGCTCAATAAGTGTACGGCAAAACAAGTACTCCGTATCACTTGCGGCAGGAAAGCCTACCTCAATCTCCTTAAAGCCTATTGAAACAAGGTATTTGAAAAACTGAATTTTTTGATCCAGATTCATTGGTTTTACAAGAGCCTGGTTACCGTCACGAAGGTCAACGCTGCACCATATAGGTGCTTTTGTTATTACTCTTGACGGCCATTTTCTGTTAGGTAAATTGATTGGTGGAAATTGTCTGTACCTTTGATAATTCATTTTTTATTACTCCCTTCATATAATTCCTCTGATTTTCAATAAAAAAAGCCTTTCAATCTACAAGAGACGAAAGGCATAAATCCGTGGTACCACTCTAATTTATTCCGCAAGGAATACACTCAACCGAATACAAGCCGAAGCTGATATTCTGCCCCGCTAACGGTGGGCATCCGTTCAAGCCTACTGTAAGTTCAGCCGACCACTCCAAGGCGAGTTCAATTACTCATTACTACTGTCTTGCACCAAACGACAGCTCTCTGAAAGCTAAATTGTAACCTACTATTCCTCATCACAGTGTTACCAAATATTTAACAAGCTTATATTAACATACAAAAAACAGTATGTCAACACTTTTTTAAAATCCTGTGCACCTTAACTTCGACAGAGCCTACCCAGCGTTACCACAGCGGTTAGCTCAAGTCAAGCAACCTTACGGCACACAAAAGGGATTGCTTAGTGCTGCTTCCTTCCGGACCTGACACGGTTCACAAGCTTCTGTTGCGTAAGACTCAACCGTCAACACCACCTACTATGGGCAGACCTGACAAGGACAGAGCCTCGGAAAAGGCGTAACCTCTGCTATAGCGGATTGCAGATACAGGGAGCCGCTGCTTCCCCGGCTAGCACAGGACAAATTTTATTATAATATGTATTTGGTTTAATGTCAACCAAAAAATTACCCTATAAAATGATTAAATCAGCCAAGAAAGCCTAAATGCTCAGCAAGTATTTTACACCCAAGAATTATAAGCACAACACCGCCGAATATTTCTGCCTTAGCCTTATATTTTGTACCGAAAATATTGCCTATTTTAACACCTATTGCAGATAAGGTAAAGGTAATTACACCTATTGAAAGCACTGCTGTAATAAGACCTGTTACATTAAGGTTTAAAAAGGCAAAGTTTACACCTACCGCAAGGGCATCTATGCTTGTTGCAACTGCAAGAGGCAGCATTGTTTTAAATCCAAAGGAATCATTAAGCTCCTCCGGCTCGCCTAAAGCCTCCTTAATCATGCTTATACCTATAATTACAAGCAGTCCAAAGGCTATCCAATGGTCAAAGCCTGTAATAAAGGTGCTGAATTGGTTGCCCAAAATATATCCTATAGCAGGCATAAGACCCTGAAAGCCTCCAAAGTACAAGCCTGTAATTATCATATGCTTTAGCTTTAGTTCTCTTACGGAAAGCCCTTTGCACATGGACACGGCAAAGGCGTCCATTGACAAGGCTATTGCTATAACAATTATATCAACCGTACTCATAATATCCTCCCGATTTATTTAATGCTGTGGCTCATAACCACATTGCCCTCAATATCCTTAATGGTAAATACCCCATCCTCGTAAATCATATAGTTATGGGTACTGCCGTTTTTAGGTATTGATACAGAGCCGGGGTTTATATAAAAATAGTTACCCACCTGCTCCATAGCAGGAATATGTGTATGTCCGTGAAGCAAAATATCACCCTTTTTAAGCATAGGGGGATTTGAGTTGTTGTGAGTATGTCCATGAGTTACAAAAACCATTTTATCCTCAAGATACAATATCATATAGTCCGCAAGACAGGGAAACTCTAACACCATTTGGTCAACCTCTGCTTCACAATTGCCTCTTACCGCAAGTATCTCATTTTTCATACCGTTTAAAATTTCAATGCATTTTTTAGGTGCATAATCCTTAGGCAAATCATTTCTGGGACCGTGGTAAAGCAAATCACCCAAAAGGATAAGCTTTTGAGGAGCTTCCTTTTCCCATATATTTTTAACAGCGTCACAATAATATGCCGAACCATGTATATCAGATGCAAACATCAGCTTCATTATACTTAAACTCCTTAATAAAATTTTAGTTTGAATTTGTCCTTAAATATGATATACTATTATGGAGAATTTGTAAAGGAGAATATTTATGAGTATTTTATTTTTAGAATATCCTAAATGCACTACCTGTAAAAAAGCAAAAAGCTTTTTAACTGCAAACAATATAAGCTTTACAGACAGGCATATTGTTGAAAATAACCCTACCGCAACAGAGCTTAAAGATTGGCTCGAGTTAAGCGGTATGCCTATAAAAAAGTTTTTCAATACATCAGGAAATATGTATAAGGAGCTTAAGCTGAAGGACAAGCTTCCCAATATGACAGAGGACGAGCAAATTGCCATTTTATCTCAAAACGGTATGCTTGTAAAGCGTCCTCTTGTAATCGGCAAGGATTTTGTGCTTGTAGGCTTTAAGGAAGAGGAATGGAGCAATAAGCTCCTCTAAGGGGGAATTTTATTTGAAAAAAATTACGGCTCTTACAATTGCACTTATTATAGCAATTACAAGCTTTACTACAGCAATCGGAGCAGAAGCTGCCTATGTTGACGAATATTCTATTACCGTAAATAAATCAACAAATTGTGTTACCGTATACCAAAAAGACACTACAGGTAACCTTACGCCCGTAAAGGCTATGATTTGCTCTGTAGGTAAGTATAAGGACTCAACTCCGAACGGCAGTTTTAAAACAAAAAACAAATACAGATGGAGGCTTCTTTTCGGCGATGTATACGGTCAATACGCTACCCGTATAAACGGACATATTCTTTTCCATTCCGTTTACTATAAAACCACAGACCCCTCCACCTTAAAAACAGAGGAGTACAACAAGCTTGGCACCTCTGCCTCTGCAGGCTGTATAAGGCTTACTGTAGCAGATGCCAAATGGATATACGACAATTGCAGGCTCGGCACTACCGTAAATATTATAGAAAGCGGTACAGACCCATTGCCGCGTCCCGAGGCAATTAAAATGACGGTAAACACCACTTACCCTAACTGGGACCCTACAGACCCTGACCCTGATAACCCATGGAAAAAGGAAGGGGTAAAAATTAAAATAAACACTCCCCCAAAGCAGGTCAAGGCATCAGATGCAATCAGCTCCGAAGCACTTACAAAGCTTTTAACAGACAATATAATTGCTTATGACAGTGCAAACAATATTATTGAATATGAGATAAGCTGTAATATAAGCACCGTTACCCCCGGTGTATACCCGGTTAAGTACTACGCAAGGGATTGCCTCGGTAATTATATAGAAAGGTATACAACCTTCATAGTACTGGACGAATAATTTAGCTTGACAATTAAGGTTGCATATACTATAATTTATATGTTGCCTTGTGTGCCGCTGTGGCGGAATTGGCAGACGCACTTGACTCAAAATCAAGCGGAGAAATCCGTGCCGGTTCGAGTCCGGCCAGCGGCATAGACACCCTGACTTAGGTTAGGGTGTTTTTTATTTACAGAATTAAATTTTAATTAAATAAAACGGTATTTGTTAATAAATGTTGACAATTGTTCTTTAAAATTATAAAATGATAGTATCTATATTTATGTAAAAAATCATTTATCCCTTTATAAATAAATAAAATATAAGGAGGTTATTTTATGCCTAAGGACAAAAGTAATCCGTCAAGCTATAATGAAGAGAATAATGATATTAATCTTGATTTATACAGTGATGATAGAACCAGAGAAATAGTAGGAAGTCTTTTTGATGAATTTGTAGACGAGGGCGGTACTAACTATTTTGCCGATTATAAGGACTCTTTCCTTGATGAGGAAGCAGAATATGATGAGAATGAAGAGGAAAACGCTAAATCCTCAAGGCGACACAAGCATAATTCATCACCGGAAAACAAGTCTGTTGTATTTCGTAAAAAGGCTAAAAAAGCTAAAGAAACAGAAGAAGATCCTGATGATGATACATACACCTCCTATGATGATGAGGATTATGATGACGAGCCAAGGCAAAATGACCTTGAAAAAACAATTATACTTCCCAAGCTCAGCAACTTCTTTAAAAAGTCTGCTGACAAGGACGAGGATGATGACGACGAAATAGATGAATTTTTTGCAAGCCTTGTAAAGGACTCCGCCGCAAGAGCTCAGGCCTCTGCCGCAAATGAAACAAATCTCAGCCATGACACAGATGATGAAAAACCCGCTTTTAAACGTAAAAGCAACACTGCCGTAACCTCAGAGGAAGCAGCTCCTGCTATTAAGAAAAGAGAAAAGTCCTCAACAGAGGAAGATACTCAAAAATCCAATAAAAAGGGAAAGCCTGAAGAGGATGCCAACAAGCGTAGAAAATCACAGACAGAAATTGATGTTTCTAAAACAAAGTTTATTCCTAAGCTTGAGGACGAGGACTACGACTACGAAGATACAGACGTTGAGGAAAAATTTGTCGAAATCAGCCGTTTCCAGATTATTATATGCACAGTAGCTGTTATTGCAGTAATTGCTTGTTGTGTACTCGGTTTCAACAACCACAGCCTTTCAACTCAGCTAAAAACGGCTCAGGCTGAAATTGAAGATCTTCAGAAAAACAGCTCCTCAACCTACGAAACAGAGCTTGAAGGACTTAAACAGCAGGTAAGCGAGCTTACTGCTGAAAACGAAAGCCTTAAAGCTTCAACCAATGCCGAAAAAGACCCTCATGCTGCAGCTGTTGAAATACTAAGTCAGGCTCAAAGCGAGCTTGCCTCAGAGGAAACAACTGCAAATATCAATCAGGAACAGTCTGCAGGTAACACCTACATTGTTCAGCAAGGTGACAATTTCTGGTCAATCAGCCAGAAAGTATATGGCAATGGTGCTGATTACACCAAAATTTTAGAAGCTAACGGTCTTAATGAAAACTCAAAATTACAGCTTGGACAGGAGCTTAAAATCCCTAACTAACGGAGGTCCTAATGGATTATAACAATATGAAATTAGCTGAGCTAAGAGAGCTTGCCAAAAAAAACGGTATACAGTCCGTAACCACATATAAAAAGGGGGAGCTTATCCAACTTCTTCAAAGTACTGAAGAAGCCATCTCTAATGATGCTGAACAGACTATTGATGAGGATGCTCAACAACAGCCTAAAGCAGACTATCTGGAGCAGCTTGACAGCGGCAAAATAGGCTACGGCATATTGGAAGTGCTTGCTGACGGCTACGGTTTTTTACGCACCGACAATTATTTATCAGGACCTGACGATATTTATGTTTCGCCTGCTCAAATAAGGCGGTTTAGACTTAAAACAGGAGATTTTATAGTAGGTAAAATCCGTATCCAAAGGGAAAACGAGAAATTCGGTGCCTTGCTTTATGTACAGACAATAAACGGCGACAGACCCGATAAGGCGGCGAGCAGACCTTCCTTTGAGGATTTAACGCCTATATTCCCTAATGAAAAAATTAATTTGGAAACAAGTCAAAATGAACTTGCCGGTAGATTGATTAACCTTACTTCACCTATAGGCAAGGGTCAAAGGGGTATGATTGTAGCACCGCCTAAGGCAGGTAAAACAATACTTCTTAAAAAGATAGCCAATGCAATTACTCAAAACCATCCCGAAACAGAGCTTATTGTTCTTTTGATTGATGAACGTCCCGAAGAGGTTACCGATATGAAACGGTCCATAGAAGGCAGAGTCGATGTGGTTTACTCCACCTTTGATGAACCACCCGAGCATCACAAAAAGGTTGCGGAAATGGTACTGGAGCGTGCTAAAAGACTTGTAGAGCAAGGCAAAGACGCAATTATTCTCCTTGACAGTATTACAAGACTTTCAAGAGCATACAACCTTATTATCCCTACAAGCGGCAGAACGCTATCAGGCGGTCTTGACCCTGCCGCACTTTATATGCCGAAAAAATTTTTCGGTGCCGCACGTAATATTGAAGAGGGCGGCAGCCTTACCATACTTGCAACCGCCCTTGTAGACACAGGCTCTAAAATGGACGATGTAATTTTTGAGGAATTTAAGGGAACAGGCAATATGGAGCTTGTGCTTGACAGAGGTCTTGCAGAAAAACGTATCTTCCCTGCTATAGATATAAACAAATCAGGTACAAGACGTGAGGACTTACTTTTAAGTCCTGACGAGCTTGACTGCTTGTACTATATCCACAAAAGCGGTACAGGTAATATTCCCGTTGCAGAGTTTACCTCAAATATTCTTGAAGCTTTAGGTAAAGCCTATAATAACAAGGCTTTTGTAAATTATATAAAAAAGCGTAATCATAAGTAAAATTTTACTTGCATTTACAGCTTAGCTATGATATAATGTTAATGTTGTTGACGTAGAGATGCCAAAATGTATCTCAATATATGGAAAGAGGTGTAACAAATGAAGGAAGGTATCCATCCTAATTATTTTCAGGCAAAGGTAAGATGCAACTGCGGTAATGAGTTTGTTTGCGGTTCTACTCAGGAGGAAATCAGAGTCGAGGTTTGCTCTAAGTGCCATCCATTCTACACAGGCAGCCAGAAGCTTCTTCTTGATGCAGGCGGTCGTGTTGATAAGTTCAACAAAAAGTACGGCAGAAGCTGATTATACTTTAATAAAGCAATTTAAGGCTATCCCTTTGGATAGTCTTTTTTTGTTGCTTAAACAATATTCATAAAACAAAAAGACGGTACAGAAAAACCGTACCGCCTTAGTTTATTCTTATTCCTCTGTTGTCTTTTCAGGCTTAGGTAAGCAAGCCTTTCTTGAAAGGTTAATTCTACCCTGGTTGTCAATCTCTGTTACCTTAACATCAATAATATCACCCTCGGATACAACGTCCTCTACCTTTTCTACTCTTTCATGAGCAAGCTTAGAAATGTGTACAAGACCTTCCTTTTCAGGTGCAATTTCAACAAAGGCACCAAAGTTCATTATCCTTGTAACCTTACCTGTGTATACTCTGCCAACCTCAGGGTCCTCTGCAATACACTTAATCATATCAACAGCCTTACGTATAGCCTCTGCACTTGGTGAAGATACATAAATCTTACCCTCGTCCTCTGTGTCAATCTTATCAACACCCGACTCCTCAATAATTCTGTTAATAACCTTACCCTTTGAGCCGATAACCTCTGCCATCTTGTCAGGGTTAATCTGTACAAATTCAATCTTAGGTGCATATTGGCTAAGCTCTTTTCTAGGCTCAGCAATTGCCTTAAGCATAACCTCGTCAAGGATATAATCTCTTGCCTCATGAGTATTTGCAATAGCACCCTTTATAATTTCGGGTGTAAGACCCTGAATTTTCATATCCATCTGAATAGCTGTAATACCCTTATGTGTACCCGCTACCTTAAAGTCCATATCACCGAAGAAGTCCTCAAGCCCCTGAATATCGGTAAGCAGGATAAAATCATCATCGGTTTCACCTGTAACCAGACCGCAGGAGATACCCGCAACAGGACTCTTAATAGGTACACCTGCCGCCATAAGTGAAAGGGTTGAGCCACATACACTTGCCTGTGATGTGGAACCGTTTGAGCTAACTACCTCAGATACAAGACGTATTGTGTAAGGGAAGTCCGCCTCACTTGGAATAACAGGTAAAAGAGCTCTTTCTGCTAAAGCACCATGACCTATTTCTCTACGTCCGGGGCTTCTTGATGGCTTAGCCTCACCTACAGAATAGCCCGGGAAGTTATAGTGGTGCATATATCTCTTACTTGTTTCTGTTGGGTCAAGACCGTCAAGCTTCTGTGCATCACCTGCTGAACCTAAGGTTGTAACTGTAAGCACCTGTGTTTGACCTCTCTTAAATAAAGCAGAGCCATGAGTACGCGGAAGAATATCAACCTCTGCACTAAGGGGTCTGATTTCATTAAGAGCACGACCGTCGGGACGCTTATGATCTCTTAAAATCATACGTCTTACGGTTTCCTTCTCATACTTATAGATAGCCTCGTCAGCTCTTACTGCAAAAGCCTCGTCATCCTCGTCCTCTGCCTTAAAGGAAGCAAGCTTTTCAATTACCTCTTCGGTAATTGCTGAAATTCTCTCATCTCTTATTTGCTTCATATCGGTAAATACAGCCTCCTCCATACGAGGGTCTGTAATAAGTGCCTTAATAGCCTCATAGAAGTCATGGTCAACAACATGCTCCTCATAGCTGTGCTTTTCCTTACCGATTTCAGCTACAATGCCGTCAATAAATTTACAGATTTCAACATTCTGTCTGTGACCGAACATAATAGCCTCAAACATATCCTCATCAGATACCTCGTCGGCACCTGCTTCAATCATCATAACCTTTTCCTTAGTAGAGGCTACTGTAAGGTTTAAGCAGCTAACCTCTCTCTGTGCTGCGGTTGGGTTTATAACAAACTCACCGTCAACCATACCTACCGATACAGAACCTGTAGGACCGTAGAAAGGAATATCGGAAATTGATAATGCAATTGATGAACCAATCATAGCACAGATTTCAGGTGCACAATCCTGGTCAACACATAATACAGACGCATTAATGCAAACATCATTTCTGTAATCCTTAGGGAAAAGAGGTCTGATTGGTCTGTCAATAACTCTTGAGGTTAAGATAGCCTTTTCTGAAGGTCTGCCCTCACGTCTGTTAAATGAGCCGGGGATTTTACCCACTGAATACATTTTTTCCTCATAATCAATTGAAAGCGGGAAAAAGTCAATACCTGCCCTTGGCTTTTCTGATGCTACTGCTGTTACAAGCACTACGGTATCGCCGTATTTTACAATACATTCACCGTTTGCAAGCTCTGCAACCCTGCCTATTTCAATGCGGAGAGGTCTGCCTGCCAATTCCATTTCATAAGTTTTGTACATTTTTTATCCTCCTATGTAGTTTTGCGGTAAGGAGAGATAATTTTTAGCTTACAAGCATAAAGCAGACTGATTTACACTTGTAAACTAAAAATAGTATACTCCCCATACCTAAAAAATAAGGGACTGCCGAAAATCGACAGCCCCGGCATTTTGAATTACTTTCTTAAGCCAAGCTCAGCAATAAGCTCACGATACTTAACAATGTCCTTAGACTTGATGTAGTTAAGTAAGCCCTTTCTCTGACCAACCATCTTAAGAAGACCGCGTCTTGAGTGGTGATCCTTCTTATGCTCCTTAAGGTGTTCGGTTAAGTGGTTAATTCTTGCTGTAAGGAGAGCTACCTGTACCTCAGGTGAACCTGTATCCTCAGGTGTTCTGCCAAACTTTGCTACGATTTCTTTCTTGTTGATTTCCATTTTAAGTTCCTCCAAAAAAATATTTTAATTGTACACCCCAAATGCTAAGGTACGGTCGGAGATACCAATACCTGAACATCGGATTTCATACTTGATTAGTATAACACAGCAATATGTAAATTACAAGCTTTTTTTGCTAAATTAACAAAATATTTATATACACAACAATGACTGAAGCTTTAAACAGCCATAGTTAAAGTATAAATTAAATTTGCTTACTAATACCTTTTTTTAAATACAAAGGACGTATTTACCGAAAATACGCCCTTATAATCCTTATTCTAAACTAAATACCGTGTATAAAAGCCAAAAAAGCGGTTTTAAAGGTAATTGGGCTGTATTATACGTCAATATTCAGCCTTTAATATAAATTACCTGTTTTCAGTTATTAAAATTTTCCGCTGTAGGTGAGCCTATACCCTCTGCAAATGCCTTAAGCTCTGTATTGCACTTTTCCATAGTCTGCTTTGTTTCCTCGGTTATATTACCGGTCTGCAAAGCCTCCTTTACATTAGCCACATCTATGCCTATTGTGATAAGCTCTGTGAGCTTACTTTCATCAAGCTCATTATTTTCTACCTTCTGAGAAACCTCTTCCTGAAGCTCTAAATAATTAGAGATAAGCTCCTCAAGCTTAGTGTTATCCTCAACCGTAACAGGCTGAGCAAGAAGATTATCAATAGTTTCATTACTTGCCTCTGCCTGAGATGCCATAGTAGTTATATCTGAACGGATTTCAGATAATCTCAGGGTTAAGTTATCTCCCTTTTCCCTTGTTCCGTCAATATAGCCCTGCACCTCCAGCCTATACTCATTGAATAATTCAAGTCTTTCATCAGGGAAAATGCCCTTTTCATTAGCTGTCATTAATACAGGCTCTACCTCATTTATACTATCCATAAGGCTTGTCAGAGCCGTTTGCTCATCTGTTGCCACAGGGTCTTCTGCCGCTGACAGGTCATATTTAAGGTCATCTACAAGCTTTTTAAGCTCATTATACTTAAGCTCATTCTCTTGAGTGTCCTCACTGCCGATTTCTTGGAAGCGGCTCATAAGCCCCATAACTGTATTATATTTTTCCTCATCAAGCTTACCCTCTTCGTATAAAGTTTCCGCCTTTTCCTCAAGGTAAGAAATTTCCGTTCCTAAAGCATCAAGCTTAGGCTTAAGTACGCTTTGAGTACTTTCAACCTCTGTATTTTTCTCCTTGTCGCCGCCGCAACCGCTGAGAGTCATTGATAAGGCAAGAACAACAAGTATTCCTCTTAAAAATCGTTTCATAAAATCCTCCTGATTAATATTCTGTAATACCGTAGGACGAGCTTACAGGCAGAGCAAAGCAAATACCATTACCTGCCTTATTGATAGAAAGGGCATTGTTGATAGCCTCCATAATTTTATGCTTATTTTCAGAAGAAGCTAAAATCATAACAATATCCTTTTCCTGATTAATGGTAATGCCTAAAAACCTTTCAGCCTCCTTACCGCCGAGACCTTTGGCGTGAATCATGGTACCGCCTCTTGCACCTGCTGATTTTGCCGCTTCCATTACATCGGAAAACTCACCCTTATTTACAATTGTCATTATCATTTCCATATCGGTAGACATATCGGTTTTACCTCCCTCGTTTTTACTGATACCCGAACAAACCTTATATAAAAGCCCGTTCATACTGCTCAGGGGTACTGTAAGGGCAATACCCTTGCCTGCTGTTAAAATATCCATTTCCTTATTAATGGTATCATATATACTGGCTATATTAGTAAGGTCAGCTATACCTAATGCAACTGCCTTCTTAGGCTCACCAACACCCAGGTAGTCTAAAAGCTGTGAAGATGCTGAGCCATGACCGTGTGTCATAAAGTACACAGGCATACCCGCCTTGCCTATAACCTTTTCAAGGTGTTCCCTTTTACTGTAATTGCATATAACAACCATTAACTGTGGTTTTAATTTGTAAATATTTTTATCCATAGGCAAAACCTCATTCTATCTCAAAATCAATTATATCACTATCTGAAATAATTTCAAGTGCAACACTCTTTTTAGCCTTAAATTTAGCAATAAGACCCAGAACCTGTACCGTAATAACAGGCGTCATTGCTACCATTGTTACTATACCGAAGGCATCTGCCATAATATTACCGCCTATACCCTCACATGCACCCATAGCCATCGGCAAAAGGAAGGTTGCTGTCATAGGACCTGAAGCAACACCGCCTGAGTCAAAGGCAATAGCTGTATAAATAGGGGATACAAAGCGGGTAATTGCAAGAGCAATTATATAACCGGGCAGTATCATATACCAGATAGAGATACCCGTAATTACTCTTATCATAGCAAGTCCTACAGCAAAGGCAACGCCAATTGAAAGACTGTAGCCCATAAGCTTACTGCTTATTGCACCGTCTGTCATATCCTCTACCTGTTGTCTTAAAACCTGTACAGCCGGCTCTGCCATAACAATGAAAAAGCCCATAAGCATACCAAGGGGGATAAGTAACCAGCCCATACCGTTGCTTGAAATATAATAGCCCATATAATAGCCTATTGACATAAAGCCTACATTAGCACCTGTTAAAAACAACACTAAACCTACGTAAGTATATAATAAACCTACAAGTATTTTAGCAAGGGAACGCTTATTAAGCTTAAGAAAGATAAACTGAAAAACAAGGAAGAATGCAAGCATAGGCAATATTGCATGCAATACCTCCTCCATATATGTAGGCAGTGCCTCAATAAACACTATAACAGCCTTGCTTAAATTGTCATATTCCTCAAATGTAATTGCATTATAATTACCCTGACTGTCACCATGGATAAGACCTAAGATAAGTACAGTCAGAATAGGACCTATTGAACAGAGAGCTACAAGACCGAAGCTGTCCTGTTCAGCTGTTTTATCGCCACGTACAGAGGCAAGACCTACACCCAGAGCCATAATAAAGGGTACTGTAATAGGACCTGTTGTAACACCGCCCGAATCAAAGGCAAGAGGTACAAAATCCTGAGATATAAGGGCTGCAAGTATAAAGGCAACTGCATATAAGCCCATAAGCAAATATGAAAGCTTTATCTGAAGCAAAATTCTGTAAAAGGCTACTACAAGAAAGATGCCTACGCCAAGAGCCACAGAATAAATAAGTACATTATTTGAAAAGGGGGTTTGCTCCGCAAGCACCTTTAAGTCAGGCTCTGCCACCGTTGCAAGAACGCCGAGCAAAAAAGTAACTATGGTAATAAGCCAAAGATTTTTTGTTTTTGTAATATACGAACCGATTTTTTCACCCATAGTCATCATAGATATATCTGCACCCAATCCGAAAAGTGCAATGCCCCCAATAAGCATAACAACACTTATTAAAAATGAAACTATATTGTAGGCAGGTATACCTATTATCGCAAAATTAACCATAAGCACCAGCAGGGTAATGGGCAATACCGACAAGACTGATTCCTTAAGCTTTTCAACAAATTGATTATGCACTTTATCACCGCTTTCACGCTATTGTTTTTAAGCTATAGAAATATTATACACTATAACTTTTTATATGGCAATAGCTGTAGACCTTAATTTTTAATTTAGTTTCTTTTCCCTTTCGGTAAAAACATCTTTAAGGCAATGATTTATATTTTTGTTTAAAATATAGGATATAAGCTCCTCCTCATTTATGCTTTTTTCACATCGACCGTTTTTATCTCTCAAATAAACTACAGTATAATAATCCCACCCAAGCCTGTAAACAAGAGCCTTAAGGCAAATACCTTCACCTGCCGCAAGGCTTCTTACAGATAAAACCTTTTTATCATTTCTGTACATTACACTGCGATAAAAGGCAAAGGTCATATTTATATATTCCTTTTTATTTATTTTTATTAAATAAAGACCTATGCAAAGAAGGCTTATATTGTAGCAATACATAATTGTCTGAACAAAGCCGAGAGCAAAAATTGCTACAGCTATACCTTTGCTTAAAAAGCTTTGCACCCTGTTTGCACGCAGTACACCCAAGCAATAGCCCAATATATAGTGCAAAAGTCTGCCGCCGTCAAGAGGATATACAGGCAAAACATTAAGTAAGAACAGAGCTAAATTCATATTGCTGTCAAACATAAGCCACAGCACTAAATTCACACCGGGACCTGCCGACACAATAAATATACGTCTTATAAAGCTTATGTTTTCCATACCTCTTATGTCAGCCTGCTGACCTATAGGCGTAATTGTAACCCCTTTAGGTGCAAGCCCGCAAGCATAGGCTGTTACAATATGTGCCGCCTCGTGCATAGTAACGGAAAAAATCAGTATACACAGCTCTCTGCCCATACCGTATATTATAAATACGGCACACATAACAAAAAATGAGGGCTTCAGATTTATCCCAAAGCCCTTAATTGCAAAACTCAATATTTTCACTCTCCGTTTTTTAATATAAGCTTATTATCACTCTCCTTTGTATCTTCTGACAGCACCTTAAGGGGGTCAACACTTTTACCCTGCTCATATATACCAAAGTGTAAATGAGGTCCCGTTGATGCACCTGTATTTCCCGAATACGCTACTACATCACCTGTTTTTATACTGTCATTTTTATTTACAAGTACCTTTTCCAGATGAGCATATATAACCACTCTGCCGTCATTAGTCTTAAACCTCAGATAGTTGCCCCAGCTTGCAGATGAACCTGTTTCGGTCACCTTGCCGTCAGCTGCCGCAAGCACCTCCGTACCTACGGGAACACCTATATCAATACCCTTATGAAGCTCTGAACCATTCCCCTTTATAGGGTCAGTCCTTTCTCCGTAACGGGATGTTATTGTTCCCCTAACCGGGATAATCCAATCTGCGGGGCACCCTTATTATTGTTTTCATAAACGTTACTGCGTGCCTCTATCTCTGCCTTAATGCTGTCGCTTAAGATAACCTGATTTTTTTCATCTGCAAAGGTATATATACCCTCATCTCCGCCTTTGAATATATCAAAAAAATTTGTGCTTTCTGTCTGGGAAGTGCCTATAATATAAGCCAGTTTTTCACAGCCTGCCCGTAGCTTTTCATTTTCCGTCGATACTGCCGCCACAGCACAAATTATTATACCAAGGCATATATTCGCCTTAATGAAAAAATAACCTCCCTCACTGTTTTTTTTCCTGTGCCTTAAATTGTGTCTGTAATTCCTTACCCGTTTTGAATAATGTTGTCTTTCCATTTTATCACCTCTTGTATATAGCTAATATATGACAGTTTAATTGATTTATGACCTGCTTAGCCTTTTTTCAAGCTCAACAATTACTATAGGCATCAGACACAGCATTATAACCCACAGCCATTGTATACAGCCTAATGCCGTTACCTTGAATATTTCTGCCAAAAAAGGAAGCTGTATTACTCCCACCTGCATAATAACACCTATTATTAAAGCACCTACAAGGTATCTGTTATCAAGGGGATTAATCTCAAACAAAGAATGCTCACTACGCATATTAAAAGCATGAACAAGCTGTGAAATACTAAGCACGGCAAATGCCATAGTCCGCCCTACTGTAATATTGTTATAAACAACAGAGCCTACACCAAAGGCAATTAAGGCAAGCATACCTATCATTGCTCCCTCAAGTGCTATTTTTGCCCAAAGCTCCTTTGTAAAAAGAGAGTTATCCTTTTTAGGCCTTCTAAGCATTATATCCTCGTCACAGGTATCCACACCTAAGGCTATTGCAGGCAGTGAGTCCGTTACAAGATTTACCCATAAAAGCTGGATAGGTACTAAAGGTGTTCCAAATCCCATTACCATTGCCGTAAATACTGTTATTATTTCACCTATATTGCTTGAAAGCAGAAAATGCACTGCTTTTTTAATGTTTTCATATATATTTCTGCCTTCACGCACAGCCTCAACTATTGTCGCAAAATTATCGTCAGTAAGAACTATATCTGCTACACCCTTTGCCACATCAGTACCTGTTATACCCATAGCACAGCCTATATCTGCCGCCTTTAAGGCAGGAGCATCATTAATACCGTCACCTGTCATGGCAACAATATTACCTGCGGAGCGAAATGCCTTTACTATCCTTACCTTATGGGTAGGGGTTACCCTTGCAAAAACAGTACAGTTACTTACAACTGAGGTCAGCTGTTCATCACTTAAATTATCCAATTCACTGCCTGACAGCACAATATCCCCTTGCTTAAGTATACCTGTCCGAGCTGCTATTGCAGAGGCTGTTGTCGGGTTATCCCCCGTAATCATAACCACCCTTATGCCGGCTCTGCCGCACACCTCAACCGCTCCCCTTACCTCAGGTCTTGGTGGGTCAAGTATGCCCGTAAGACCGCAAAAGGTAAGTCCGTATTCAGCATATTCTCTATTGCTTATTGCCTCAGAGGTATCCTTATAGGCTACTGCCAGCACACGTAAGGCTCTGCCGCACATAGAATTATTAACAGCCAGTATTCTTTTACGTATTTCCTCTGTCATAGGTATTACCCTGCCCTCAGCAAGACAATAATTGCAAAGAGGCAGAAGCATCTCTGCGGCTCCCTTTGTTATACATCGCCTTTTACCTTTATAGCTGTGTACTGTAGTCATTCTTTTCAGGACAGAATCAAAGGGATATTCGTCTATACGCGGATAAAGACTTTCCAGCTCATTTTTATTTAATCCCTCCTTTAGAGCTGACTCTGCAAGGGCATTTTCCGTCGGCTCACCCTTAAAGGTATTATCGGCTTGTAATTCGCTGTCGTTACAAAGGGTCATAAGAGTTAAGGTAAGATTTTTATCAGCCGAGCTTATATCCTGAACCTGCATTTTATTACGTGTAATAGTGCCTGTTTTGTCAGAGCATATTACAGAAGCACAGCCTAAAGCCTCAACAGCAGGCAGTTTTCTTACAACAGCACGTCTTTCCGCCATTTTCTTAGTGCCTATAGCAAGAACGATAGTAACTATAGCAGGCAGTCCTTCGGGAATAGCGGCAACGGACAGACTTACAGAGGTCATAAACATATCAAATACAGGCAGGCTTCTTATTAAGCCTATAATAAAAATAATAAAGCATATAATAAGGGCTCCCGTACCTAACAGCTTTCCTGTATGATTAAGCTTTTTCTGCAGGGGAGTATCCTCCTCTTCAGTATTAAGCATATGTGCAATACTGCCCATTTCACTTTCCATTCCCGTTGCACACACTATAGCCTCGCATCTGCCCATAGCTATGCTTGTACCCATATAAAGCATATTACATCTTTCACTTAAGGGTGTATCCCTATTAAGAACACCCTCAGCTTTTTTGTCAACAGGCAGGGACTCACCTGTCAGATTAGCCTCTGATGCCTTAAGAGCATGAGCCTCTGTAATGCGGCAATCGGCAGGCACTCTGTTACCCTGACTCAGCCTTACAATATCACCTGTAACAAGGTTGTCTGCCTCTATATCTATGTATTTTCCGTCACGCTTTACGGTGCATAAGGGTTCTGTAAGCTGTTTTAATGCCTCAATAGCCTTTTCTGCCTTACTCTCCTGTACAACACCTATAACTGCATTAAGCACCACGATTGCTATTATAATTATTGAATCGGTAAAGCCCCCTCCGCTGTACATTTCGGTAAAAAAACTGATTAGTGCCGCAATCAGCAATATTATTACCATAAAATCCTTAAACTGCTCTAAAAAAGAAATAAAAACAGGCTTTTTCTTTTTCTCCGCAAGGCGGTTAGGTCCGTTGCTTATAAGCCTTTTCTCCGCCTCCTCCTTACTTAAGCCGTTACTTAAGCTTGTATTAAGTAATTTTACGCACTCTCTTACGGTTTTATCGTGTAAGCTGTTCATTATACCACTCCTATTCACAAAGTAAACCCCGGTTTGTCTAAGGCTATTAACATTATATTAGGACAAGGTATAAATTATTACCAAAAAAATAAGGAGTGTTTTTCAACACTCCCGATTTTACAATCCGGTAACCCAGATAGCTAAAGCAAAAAATATAATTAATAAATACAGAATCAGGTCTGCCTTTTGTGCCTCTCCTGCCAAAAAATGAATAATTACATACAGGGTTATACCAACCGCTATACCTGTAAGCATACTGCCCGTAAGCGGCATAAGTATAAGGGTCATAAAGGCAGGCACAGCCTCTGTTATATTCTCAAAATCTATATGTTTTATTACACCCATCATAAGCACACCTGCCATAATCAGGGTAGTAGCAGTTGCAGCCGACGGTATTGCCGACATAAGAGGGGATATAATTACAGATGCCATAAACATAATACCTGTAAATACTGAGGTCAAGCCTGTTCTGCCTCCCTCAATTATACCCGTTGTACTCTCTGCATAGGTAGACACTGTTGCAGAGCCAAGCATAGCACCTACAGAGGTAGTAACTGCATCAAGCTCCAAAATCTGAGGTATTCTCTTTTTAATGGGTACTTCACTTTTATTTATATCCGTAAAGGTATCTGTTGCTATAAGTACACTTATGGTTTCAAACACGTCCATCATACAGATTGAAAAGATAACAACAATTACGGTTGCAAGAGATACGGCAAACTCCTTATTGCCCGAAAAATCCAAAAGACCGTTAAAGTCCATACTGAAAAACAGCTTACCCGGGTGAATGCCTATTTCAGCAAAGCCCTTTTCAGGCAAAGTTACAAGCCCTAAAGGGATTGCAATAAAAGCACAAATAACCTTGCCTATAAATATAGCCGCATGCACATGCTTTTTTATCATAACAGCAATTATAATAACACCAAACAAAGTAAGATAGGCACTTATTGTTTTAGGGTCACTTAAGTCTGTAGCATCAAAAATTTTCACCATATTTTCCGGGTCGTATTCAATTATATGTGCTTTTTTTAAACCCGAAAAAGCAATAAAAAAGCCGATACCTGCCGTTACCGCATATTTAAGATTGATAGGAATAGCCTTGTGTATCTTCTTTTCCAAGCCTGTAACCGAAAGTATAAAAAAGCATATTCCCGACATAAAAACCAAGGCAAGCATCTGCTGAAAGCTATAGCCAAAGCCAAGGCAGACAGTATAGGCCGCAAAGGTAGCTATTGCAACGGAAGGCCCCTGAATAAAGGGTACATTAATTATATAGCCCATAGCTATGGAACCAAGACCTGCCACAATAAAGCCTACTGCCGTTATTGCCGCAAAAAACTGGTCTGCCGTCATCCCTTCAAAAACTGTGGCATTGCCTATAAGGTTGCCGTTTGCATCAAAGGCAGCAGGAAAAGCACCCATTAAAATTTCAGGCACTAAAAGAAGAATATAAATTATGGTAAAGTAGTTGGTTGCCGCCGCAATAAACTCCTTTTTAATACATGTGTTATGTTCCTTTAATTTAAAATGACTGTATGCTAACCCTCTTATTTTATTCATAAATACTCCGTATCATTTGTTTTTTATAACCTCTAATGCCTTCTCCAGTTGAATATCATTTTCAGCAAACTCAGCCTTTGAGTTATCAAGGTACGGCATTTCAAAATCAGGATATGCCGATATTTCATAATCAGGCTTAACGCCAACCCCGTCAATGCAAACTCCGTTAGGAGTATAGTATCTGGAGGTTGTAAGCTTTAAGGCACTGCCATCGCTGAAAGGTATTGTTGTTTGCACAACACCCTTACCATAGGTGTTTTCACCTATAACATCTGCATCTGCTCTGTCCTGCATAGCCGCAGTAAAAAGCTCCGCTGCTGACGCACTTCCGCCGTTTACCATAACTGCAACGGGTATATCAAGACTACCCTCGCTTGAGTATTCATATTCTCGTTCTCCCGCCTTGTTTTCGGTATAAGTGATTACACCCTCGTCCAGAAACTCATCAAGTACATCAGATACAGAGGTTAACAGACCTCCCGGGTTATCTCTCAAGTCCACAATAAGCTTTTCCATTCCCTGTGAGGTAAGGTCATCAAGCCCTGCCTTAAACTGGTCATAAGTAACACCGTCAAACTCTGATATGCGTATGTAGCCTATTTTATCCTCCAGCATTGTACAGGATACGGTAGGCGTATCAACCTTAGCTCTTTCTACCTCTTTTGTCATGGTCAATGCTTGCTCAGGTCTGTAAAGCTTAAGCTTAACTACAGTACCCTCAACGCCCTTGACTAATTCAACTATATCCTCATAATTTTCTGCCGTTGCTTCCACCTCGTCAACCGATACAATTATATCGCCGGGCAAAATCCCCGCTTCCTCTGCCGTAGAGCCTTCAAAAACATATTTTATCTCAACGTTATTATTTTCATTAATATTTACAACAACACCTATACCTACATATTCTCCTGATATACTCTGCTTAAAATCTCCGTAGGCCGAAGCAGGTATATAAGTTGAATAACGGTCTGTTGTATTAAGCACCATACCTAAATACATACCCTCAAACATATCCTCTTTATTAATTTCCCCTACGTAGTTTTCCTCCAGGGTATCATAAATCAGCTTTGTCTTGGCTTCATAATTAAGCTCTCCCTTAATACCGTACTTGTAAATATATATCCCCTGCTTTACACAGACAAGGGTGCAAAGCGTAAAGAGAATACCAAAGACTATACCCTGCATAAAAAACAAATGCCTTGGTCTTATCCTTTTTTTCTTTTTATTAATATCCTGATACATATTGTTTTGATTTATTTCGTCCATAACTCAACCTCCCGCTATATAGATAATATATGCACTCTTTTTTACTTATACCAAGGTTCTTAACCATTTATTACTTGCAACACGCTTTGTACTTATAAATACCTTAATTACCTCCTCAATATAAACCATTGCAAAGGTTATATAAATAGGCAGATGCAAAACAGCAGAGCCTAAAAATGCCATAGGCAAGCCAATCAACCATACAGAACAGCTGTCTAACACAAGGCAGAAGCGTGTGTCGCCTCCGCTTCTTAAAATACCGCATATGGTTATATAGCTAAGGGTTTTTACAGGTATACCTACAGACACAATAAGCAGCATTTTATAAGCATATTCCCTTGCAAGCTCATCAACCTTAAACATATTAACTATAAGGGGAGATGCAAAAGCCAATACAACACCTGTTATTATGCTTACAACCATACCGAAAAATACACATTTTTTTGAATAATCAAGAGCCTTTTCCTTATCGCCTGCACCTAATGTATTTGAAAGAATAATGGCACAGGCTGAGCCTATACCAAGGCTTGCTACCAAAAACAAGCTTTGTACCGTTGAGGCAATCTGTATTGCCGCCTGAGCCACAGTACCGCTGAATTTATAAGCAACATTGTAGGCTGTTGTGCCTAATGCCCAAAGCGCCTCGTTACATATAACAGGCAGGGTCACAGGTATAAAAGGCTTACAGAAGTCAAGGCTGAGCCTGAAATAGTTTTTAGGACTTGTAAGCACTGCTCTTTTAAATATAACCATAAAGGTAAACTGCACCGCAATCTCTACACTTCGTGCAACAACGGTACCCAATGCCGCACCCTTTACACCCATATCCATTATAAAAATAAAGATATAGTTGGCCGCAAAGTTTACCAAAAAGGCAATAAGGGTTGTAAGCATAGGCTGTAAGGTATTGCCCGTTACCTTTAAGGCTGAATTGAAGGATATAATTATTGCCGTTATCATATAAGAACCGGCTATAGTCTTAAGATAGTCACAGCCTAATGCAACTACCTCCTTATCCTTTGAGTAAATATTCATTATGTACTCAGGAAAGAAAAATGCCATTGCCGCAAACAGAGCAGAGGCAGAAAAGGTAAGTATCAAAGCAAGACCCATAGTACGGTGTACATTTTCCATTTCATTCTTGCCCATGTACTGACCCATAAAAATTGCAGTACCGCTGTTAATACCAAAGGCTATAAGTGTAAAAAGAAAGAATACCTGATTGCCTAAGCCTACCGCTGCCACAGGAGCATCTCCCAAAGTACCTACCATAAAGGTATCCAGCATATTTACTGCTGAATTAAGCAGCTCATTCAAAATTATCGGTACGGCAAGAATAGCCAAATTTTTTATAAATCGTCTGTCACTGAAATAATTTGTCATAACAATTTTACTCTCCGAAATAATTACTTGTAATTTTATCTATATTAAGTTATGATACCATTAAAAGCACTTAATTGCAAGTAAAGGAGCAATAATATGAATAAAACGGTTTTAATTACAGGCTCAGCAAAGGGTATAGGTAAGGCTATCGCCCTTGAGTTTGCAAAAAAAGGCTATAGAGTAATATTAAACACAAAAAAATCCCAAGAAAGGTTAAATAAAACTCTTGAGGAGGTTAAAAAATACTCCCCTTCCTCTCTTGCCTTTACGGCAGATGTATCTGACTACGCACAGGCAAAGGAAATGGTAGATAAAATAGGCTCTGTTGATGTGCTTGTAAACAACGCAGGCATATCCTATATAGGGCTTTTTAACACTATGACCCCCGACAAGTGGCAGGAGGTAATGAAAAATAACGTGGACAGTATGTTTAACTGTACCCACCTTGTCCTTGAGAATATGATTAAAAAGCACAGCGGTAAAATTATAAATATATCCTCTATGTGGGGTATATCAGGTGCCTCCTGTGAGGTTGTCTACTCTGCTTCAAAAGGTGCCGTAAATGCCTTTACCAAGGCACTTGCAAGGGAATTGGGTCCAAGCAACATATATGTAAATGCCATTGCCTGCGGAGCTATTGAAACTGAGATGAACAGCTTTATGAGCCTTGATGAGCATACTGCTTTTACTGAGGAAATACCCCTTTGCCGCTTTGGCAAGCCTGAGGAGGTAGCCTCTCTTGCCCTTTACCTTGCAGAGGAAAACACTTACATCACAGGTCAGATTATAAGCCTTGACGGCGGTATTGAATAGGCGGTGATTTTTTGAAAAAGAAGGAGCTTACTAAGGACCAACAGATAAAAAAGCTAAAAAAAGACAATATAAGGTTTCAGATTGAAATTGTAATTATCTTTCTGCTTTTTTTAGCCTTATTTTTATTTAATTATAATTATACTATATTTAAAATATTAATTGCAGGTAATTATACGGACACACAAACCCTTGATGCAATTTATGAGGATACAATGGAATTAGACACCTCACCTTATTATAAAAACTTTGACAATGCAGTTATTTCTCTTTTCATAGACAGAATACATGAAGAAAACAATGACCGATACACCATGATATTCAATAAGGGAGAGCTTGCCACAGAGCAAAGTCTTATGTCTGAGGACGCTGAAAAAACCCACTTTCAAATGGTTAATGATAATACAGGCTGTCTTAGTATAACTGCCTTTTCAAAGCCTACATTGAAAAAATTCAAGGAAAGCCTTAATGAAATTAAAGGCTGTAATAACCTGATAATCGACCTTAGAAATAACGGCGGCGGTATGCTTAAATCAGCCGATACCTTAGCCGAGTATTTTCTGCCTGAGGGCAGTATAATTGCCAAATACAACTATAGGAGCAGGCTGTTATCCTCTGTATCGGTATCTGATAACAGCTCACCCCTTGAATTTGAGCATATTTACATATTGCAAAACCAAGACACAGCCTCTGCCGCAGAAGTATTTATTAATGCACTCAAGGAAAACCTTGACAATGTAACCCTTATTGGCACTACATCCTACGGCAAGGGCATAGGTCAAACAGAAATGCGGCTTTTAAACGGCTTTGGTATTAAAGCAACCACCATGAATATATTGACACCCGATGATAACAGCATACATAACACAGGTATAAAGCCTGATATTACCCCTGAAAATGACGAGTTGGAATATGTCCTGGAGCTTGTTAATTAATACCGTTAAGGTCTAAATAAAGATTTTTGGCATAGCTGTCCGTCATACCGCAAACAAAGTCCGTTACCAGCAAAAGTCTTAAGTAAAGACAATAACCCTCATCTTTATTACGTGAATACACCTTATAAATATATTTGTAATTATCAGACACCATTGACATAAGCTTAAAATTTATGCCCTTTAAGTCCTCATCAAAGTCTATGGCGGCAGGCACAAATTTATCCATAAGGAAGTTAAGCATTGTACCCTCTCCTATTTCAAGCTTTTGTATTTCCTTAGACAAGAATACATATCTATAGGCTATATCACTTAAGGCATAGGCAAGAGGATACATAGGGCAAACAGCTAAAAGCTCACTTTTAAAGCTACCTTCCATTATGTACTTATAGTTATTTATAAAGCTGTCTGCCGCATTATTCAGCAATACAAGCTGAGCATATACAACCCAGTTCTGTATTGCATTTGCCCCCTGCTGATTAATACCCTGCTCCTTTGCCCTGTTCTGATAGTGGATAAGTCTTTCAACACAATTAAGATATTCTTTTTTATATTCCTCATTTAAGCAAAGATTTGTATACTTTTCGCTTTTAAGCTCATCATAAAGAGTAGTAAGGTTAATTATGCCTTTTTTACAGGCATCCTCGATATCTGCTGTTTTATAGGCAATATCATCTGCCGCCTCTAAAATATAAGTAAGGGGATAGCGATTATCACCTGCTCCCGTACCGTTGGTTATTCGATTAAAAAGCTCCTCCTCAGCATGGAAATATCCCATTTTTTTATACTTTATATTGTCGCTTTTTTTATTGATACCCGTTGACGATACGGGGTATTTTATAATTGTATTAAGGAGGGCAAAGGTTAAATTCATACCGTTTGAGTCGACTAAAAAATGCAGTTTGCTTAAAAGCCTTAATGCCTGTGCATTACCCTCAAAATACAGAAAATCATTTTGCATCTGCTCTGTTAAAAGCTCTTTAACAGGCTTATTTTTATACCTTAGCTCAGATAAGTTGCGTCTGAACCAATCCCTTATGGAGTCCTCTCCGAAATGACCGAAGGGGGGATTGCCTATATCATGTATAAGCCCTGCACATTCAAGGATACTGCAAATATCCTCCTTAACCCTTGCAGTTACCTCTTCATCTATACCATTACGCATAACTCCCTCAAATATAGTTTGACCTAAGGACTTTGCAAAGGAGGACACCTCCAGAGAATGAGTCAGCCTTGTGCGGATAAAGTCGCTTTTATCCAGGGGAAAGACCTGGGTTTTGTCCTGCAGTCTTCTAAAGGAGGCACTGCCCAAAATTCTATGATAATCCTTTTGAAATTCACTGCGTAAATCGTCGGGGTTAATCCTGTGGGCCTCTCTTGAACGCTGTGAACAAAGGAGCTTTGACCATTTCATAATATCACCTCAATTTAATTATAGCATATATGGGATAAAAATAACAGATTGACTTATATATTTCAGATAAATATAATAAATTTAACAGCTTGTAAGGAGGACAATATGGAACAATTTAAAAGAACAGAGCTTATTTTAGGCTCTGAGGCTATGAATAGACTGAAAAACTCAAGAGTTGCTGTATTTGGCATAGGCGGAGTGGGCGGCTATGTAACTGAGGCTTTAGCAAGGACAGGTATAGGTGCTTTGGATATTATAGATAATGATACTGTGGCACTGTCTAATATAAACAGACAGCTTATTGCTACTATGTCAACTTTAGGTATGTATAAGGTAGATGCTATGAAGGAGCGAATTGCAGATATTAACCCTCATACAAGAGTTGAGGCATATAAATGCTTTTTCCTGCCTGAAAATCAGGACGAGTTTGACTTTACAAAGTACAACTATGTAGTTGATGCCGTGGACACCGTAACAGCCAAGCTTGCCATTATCACTAAGGCAAAGGAGGCAGGAGTGCCTGTAATAAGCTCTATGGGTGCAGGCAACAAGCTACACCCTGAAATGTTTGAGCTGACAGATATTTCAAAAACAAGCGTATGTCCTCTTGCAAAGGTAATGCGTACAGAGCTTAAAAAGAGGGGTATAACAGATGTTAAGGTGGTCTACTCCAAGGAAGTGCCTATAAAACCAACCGAAACCATAAATACAGAGGGTAAACGTCAAACTCCCGGAAGTATAGCCTTTGTACCCTCTGTAGCAGGCTTAATAATTGCAGGAGAGGTTATACGACACCTTGCGTTAGAAAAATAAATCCGAAAAATTTTTTATGGACTTGCAATATTTGTGTTTTAGGGCATAAGTATATACAGTCAATAAAATTATTTGGAGGTAACTCTTATGAACTGCAACAATAACAACAGCATTATCTGGATTATCATTATTTTACTTTTCTGCTGTGGTAACAACGGATTAAACGGCATCTTTGGCGGTTGCGGTAATGACAACTGTGCATGGATTATTATTTTAATCCTTCTTTTCTGCAGCTGCGGCAACGGCTTCAGCCTTTGTTGTGACAGCAAGTGCTGATAAGAACACCATCTGAGCGTCCTTGTGACGCTCTTTTTTTGTATATAAATTAACAATTATTGACACTTATTTTTTGCTTTGCTATACTTTAACTGTAATTATTACTTAATGCACACATATATTAATATACCTATTTAATATATAACTTTTATATTAACAGACAGTATATTTATATATATGCAAAAACAAATTTACGGAGGTGGCTATGAATACACAACAGATTATTTCAATTATTATTTTTGCTGTTACTATGACGGCAATTATGACCGAGAAGGTCCACAGGGCACTTGCAGCAGTAGCAGGCTCTGCACTCCTGCTCATTTTTCATATACTGACGGTGGAGGATTTTGCAGGCTATATTGACTACAACACTATTGGCTTGCTGATAGGTATGATGCTTTTTGTGGCAGTGCTTAAACAATCAGGTATGTTTGAATACATAGCCATTAAGGCAGCTAAAATATCTAAAGGCAACCCCTGGAGAATTATGGTAATGTTCTACCTTATAACTGCTTTGCTTTCAGCCTTTTTGGACAACGTTACAACAGTTCTCCTTGTAGGACCTATGACAATTGCGGTTACCTCAATTTTAGAGGTCAATCCCGTACCTTACCTTATTACACAAATTTTTGCCTCTAATATAGGCGGTACGGCAACCCTTATAGGTGACCCCCCTAATATTATGATAGGCAGTGCCGCAAATTTAAGCTTTAACGACTTTGTTATAAACACAGGTATACCTGCCGTAATTATAAGTATAGCAATTCTTTTCTGCTTTTACTTTATATACGGCAGAAAATTTAATGTTGATGCGGAAAAGATGCGGGCTGTTACCATGCTTGACGAGAATAAGGCAATTAAAAACAAAAAGCTTATGATAGCAGGCTCTTTAATTATGGTGCTTGTGGTACTTGCCTTTATTTTCCATGATGTAATTGGTGTGGAGTCCTCTACGGTAGCAATTACTGCTGCTGTAGTTACTCTGCTTATAAGCAAGGAGGATGTTGAGGAAACCATCCTTTCTCTTGAATGGCCTACTATTGTATTTTTCATAGGTCTTTTCGGTGTTGTAGGCGGCTTACAGCAGACAGGTATTATTGATATGATGGCCAACTGTCTTTTAGAGATAACAGACGGACATCGTGTACTTATGCTTCTGCTTATACTCTGGGTATCTGCAATACTTTCATCCTTCCTTGATAATATTCCGTTTGTTGCTACCCTTATACCCCTTATTATAACAATGGGTGAAAGCGGCATGGATGTTACACCTCTTTGGTGGGCACTTTCACTGGGTGCCTGCTTGGGAGGTAACGGTACACTTGTAGGTGCCTCTGCAAATGTGGTGCTTTCAGGTATCAGTAAGAGAAACGGCTATGAAATTACATTTGGATATTATCTTAAAATAGCTTTCCCATTAATGATTTTATCCATTATAATTTCAACAATTTACATTTTAATCAAATTCGGTTAAGCAAGAGGAGGAGTCTGAATGAACAGAAATACTGTCAGCGGAGATATAATAAGCCTTAATTTAAGACAAATGGGAGCTACAGATATAAAGGTATTCCAAAGCCGTATGCACATAGCTAATTTTGACCTTGGTAACGGATTTGTTGTATCCTATGTATTTAATATTACCCGTAAGGAAAAATTCTTTTTACAGCGTACAAGACCATATGCCATGGTTAAGGGTATGTATGCCGACCAAAAGGAAATTATAGAATTTATCAGAGATGATATTGAACGCTTTAAAAAATCTATTCAATTAAACAGTGTTGACAAATATATGTGTCTTGCCGAAAGAATGTCAAGTCTTTATGAGCGTATGGAACATATATTCTTACATCACAATGTAGATAATGTTATTTTTGACAGGCTTAATGCGGAAGTCGGAGAGCTTGCTAATGAGGTAGAGCTTATCCACAGCGAGTCGGAAATAATAAAGGTACATGAGGATTAAAACACAAAAACGGCAGTCACAACAACTGCCGTTTTTTATTATTCCGTAAGCATAGCCTTTTTCAGTTTTTCAAGAGCCTTCTTTTCTATCCTTGAAACGTAGCTTCTGCTTATATTAAGCATTTTACCTATCTCCCTCTGAGTTACCTCCTCGCCTGTTGCCAGTCCGTATCTTAACTCTATTATATATCTTTCTCTGTTAGTCAGCACCTGCATATTGTTCCTCAGGTGTAATATTTCTGCACGTTTTTCGGCTGTTTCCTCTACACTGTCGCCCTCGTCTGCAAGCTTTTCCTCCAGGGTTACCTCATTACCCTCTTTATCTATTCCTATGGTGTCCTGCAGGCTTACGTCACCCTTGTATTTTTTACTGCCTCTTAAAAACATCAGTATTTCATTTTCCACACAGCGTGCGGCATAGGTAGCAAGCTTACTGCCTTTATCCTCCTTGTAGGTATTAATCGCCTTAATTAAGCCTATTGTACCTATTGATATAAGCTCCTCGGTGTCTTTTTGAACAGCAGAGTATTTTTTTACAATATGTGCAACAAGACGCATATTACGCTCTATTAATATATCTCTTGCTTCCCTGCTGCCCATTGACATTTCTGCCAGATACTGAGCCTCCTCCTGTGATGTTAAAGGCTTTTTAAAGGTACTGCCCCCTACATAGGCAAACATAAAAAAGCACTGTAAAATAATATCTAACACCTAAACACCTCATAAGGTATTTTATATACTATATGAAAGCTGACCTGCCTTAGTGCAAATCCCACTAAAAAAGGACTTGCGGAAATTTATTATCCGCAAGTCCGAAGATTATTTCTTATGCCTGTTATACTTTTTTACAGTCTGTTTTAAGCTTTTATAAAGATTAATTAACTCTTCTTTATTAATATTATTTGCTTCCTTGTTGCCGTAAACAATTTCCTCAATATTATAAGCAAAGCTCAGCATATTAAAGTCAGTTAGGCTCAAAACCTTAGAGGCAAGCTCATAAGGGGTCATACTTTTAGCCTCAGGGATAAGCTTAATTAAGACCTTACCTGATATTCTGCCGTAGATTAAGGTTATACAGGCTTTAGCTTCCGCCTTTTTAAGCTTATTTATAAAAATCCCCTCGCCTATAAGCGGTACAAAGACAAGGTAAAATACCCAGGCTAAAACACATACAATTGCCATTACACCTATAATTAAGGCAAGTCTGAAATCAGGCTCTAAGCTGTTTATAAACCCCCACAAGCCGCCGTTGTTAAAATTATTATACATTGAGGCAACTGTAGGCTCATACACAAGCCAGCCCATATTTTGTATAAAAACCTCCGGATAAGCGTGGGCATCACTATCATAAATAGTATACATATTTTCTCCGGGTGCCTCCTTTGGAGAATAACCCTCTGCATACCTTACAGTAAGCCCTGCCGCCCTTGCCATAAGCACAAAGGCTGATGCAAAATCAGAGCAGGTACCTCTTTTGCTTTCAAAAAGAAAATACTCCGGGCTTGTATCCTCTGCTGTATATTCAAGGTCATATACAAAGCCGTTTTCGGTAAAATAGCTTTGCAATGCCTCTGCCTTTTCCCAATCATAGGTACAGTCCTTTGTTATTTCCAGAGCAAGCTGTTTAACCTCCTCAGAAACCATAGCCGTATTTTCTTGGCACTTATACTTATAATTATTTGCAAAAGTTTGGCTTTGGTAAAAAAGATCTGCTACATAAGCAAAACTATCATTATTATTCAGTAAAATTTCCCTTAACTCATAGAGCATAACCAAAGCCTGTCCATTATCAAAGTTTGCTCCGCCCATGGTATACCATAAATATCTGTTACTTACATTATTATAGGCTGTTACCTGATAGGCTGTATAAGGAAGATGCCTTTGTCCTCCTTCGTTTCTGAAGGTTCCGCCGGGGGTGACATAAACAGTTGGATTTTCACCTCTTACCGCAAGACCTGTACATCTTTCAGGTACAAGAAAATAAACTGCACTGAAATTATTTGCCTGAATGTAGATATTGCTCATTCTATCGTCAATTTTATCTGCATTTACAAGCTTATCCAAGCCGTATTTTGAAGCAAAGCCCGGACTGTATATTTCTGCATTATTTATTGCATTTTGTAATGCAGTTAAGTTAAGCATAAAATTTTTATAGGTCCATTCTTCAGCGGTATAGGACAATCTCTCGCAGCTACTGTCAGCATACCAATAATCATTATTATAATCATAATAATCAAAATTTTGTCGCTTAAGATAAGGTACTGTGCTTCCATATACAGTGTACATTATTCTGTCGGAAAAGCCCTCAAAATTATCTGCATTACCTGATACCTGATTCATATCAGTATATGCCGAACCCAGATTAAGGTTGATATTTGAGTTTGAGATAAGGCTCCTGTATTTGCTGTAGTACCTTGCCTCACTTTCCTTAGGTATAAGAGAAGCAATAACAAGAACAGAAAATACAAAGGTGCTTATTGCAATCAGCATACCATTAATACCAACAACACATACGCCATTATTTTTATATCTGTTACCTATACATATAAGTAAGTTAAATATAGCTATCAGCACCAGATAAAAATTATCTATCTCCGCTACAACCTTTACATACAAGGCTACAGGTATTACACTTACCAGAGTCAGATACATCATTCGGTACATAACATTACTGAAATAAAATATCACAAATGACAAAAACGGAGGCAGAATTACAAGCAGAGCTAATAAAAACCTTATATTATAGCTGTTTATTTCACCCTCCAGAAAAAGCCATTGTAAAAACTCCAACGGCTTTTTATCTCCCCCAAAAGCAATGGTTTTAAAAAGCAGTATATCAGCCAATACTAAAAGGATAACATAAAGAGTTGCCTTATCTCTGTGTGAATTACAGTAATTGCTGAAAACAAAGGTTATTGCACATACAGCCATTACTCCTGCTGTCCATAAAGATAAAAGCTTAATACCGTATAAATCATAAACCGTCATTGAAACAGCTACTGCAAGGAAATATGCATATACAATCACCTGATTATGAACAATATATTTTTTCAGTCTATCCATCATAGCCTATCCTCCTCACCCATAGCAAAAAAAAGGATAAGGCTAAGCTGATTTTTGCCTCCCTTATAAGCTGAAAATTTATCCTTAATTGCCTTATCTGCATAAGGCGTACAAAGAAGTACCGTATTTATTTTGCGGAACAAAAGCTCATCCTCAGGAATACTCACTTCATTACCCGTAAAGGTAAAGTCTGCCAAATTAATTCTCAGCTCGGTAAGCTGTGCTTCATTACCTAAATCGTACTTTAACCAGTTCTCTTCATTTTTCACCCAAAAGCTAATATCATAGCCCATTATAATAAGCCTTTGTGCAAAGCCCAGGGCATTTTCTATTGTTTTTTGTACCATAAGAGCTTTTTCTCTACCTTGTAAAAATTCATTTGGAAAGCTGTTATCAAGGACTATAGCGATTTTAGAGGTAACCACCTCATCCTCAAGCCTTATTAAAAGCTTATTCCTTTTAGCAGATAACTTCCAATTAATACGTTTTAGCGGGTCACCGGGGATATACTCCCTGTTATCATAACCCGGAAAGCCGCCAAAGGTAAATCTATTACCCTCTGCCGTATCCTCACTGTCATCAGCAAGTACGGAGGCAACAGTAATTTCATTTATAAGTACATTATTTTCATCAATTTCCTCAATATCGGGGATAACCGAAATATATCCGCCCCGAGCACTTTGCTTAAAAGGAGCTTTAAAGCTGAACAAGCCTAAATAATCCATCATTTTTACAGACCTTATGCCTATATATGACTTACCGCAAATTTCTGCCCTAAGCTCAACATTAATTCTTTCCTCTCCATAGGGAAGCGTCCATATACACAGCTTTTCCTCTCCCGTGCAGTATACTGACGGAGAGTCCTCTATTTCCACCCATAACGGCGGAGACGGAAAAAAGCATCGGTTTTTTATATTCAAATTAATATAGCAATTATCCCCCTTGTTTACTGTGTTATCGGTTATTTCAATATTCAAGTTTGTAAATCTGACTACACAAAGAGTAATTATCAAGGAAATTACAGGTGCTAAAAGCAATACAAGCACCATAAACCAGCCTACACGCCCATCTAAAGTCAAAGCAAAAAACAGTGCTATACCTACGGATACAAGATAATTAACCACGTTGTTTGCAGTTTTTTTGATACTCATAAACAAGACCCCTATCAGACAGGTACATTTACCCTTGTAAGTATTTCTCTTACTGCGTTTGCATTGTTGCCTACAGATGCTTTTCCCTTAGGCGTAAGGATAATACGATGCTCCAGAACATAGGGTGCAAGCATCTTTATATCATCAGGAATAACATAATCTCTGCCACAGATAAGTGCATATGCCTTAGCTGTTTTATACAAGGCTATACTTGCTCTGGGGCTTGCCCCAAGTCTTATAAAATCAGCCTGTCTTGTTGCCTCTACAAGGCTTACAATATACTCCTCAAGGCTTGCACTGCACTTAATTTCCTCTGCCTGCTTTGTAAGCCTTATAATATCCTCACAGGACATAACCTCTCCTAAATCCTTGGCAGATGTATCTTTGCGAAGTATGGCAAGCTCATTTTCCTTACCCGGATATCCTATGCTGATTTTCATAATAAATCTATCCATTTGTGCCTCAGGCAAATGATATGTACCATAGGTTTCTATGGGATTTTGAGTGGCAAGTACCATAAAGGGCTCAGGTAACGGATAGGTAATGCCGTCAATACTTATCTGTCTTTCCTCCATTACCTCTAACAGGGCTGACTGAGACTTAGGTGAAGCACGATTTATTTCATCAGCCAAAAGAAAGTTACAAAAAGCCGCACCTCTTTTAAACAGGGTTTCATGAGTAGCTGTATCTATCATAGTAAAGCCTGTTATATCGGTAGGCATAATGTCAGGCGTAAGCTGCAATCTGCCAAAGACACCGCCGCAGGAGCCTGCAAGAGCAGCTACAAGCTGTGTTTTGCCTACCCCCGGCACATCCTCAATAAGAATATGCCCCCTTGAAAGCATTGCGGTTAAAACCAGCTCAATTACATTTCTTTTGCCTATAACAGCCCTTTCAATATTATTAATAAGAGCCTCTATTTCAGGCTGTCTTTTTTCGTTTCTTATATCCATAAAAACATCCCTCCATTGTATTTATTTTAATTATAAACCAAATCAAATAAAAAGACAAACAAAAAAACCGGAAAAACAGATATTGTAAATCTGTTTTCCCGGTCTTAAAAATATTAGTTTAAAATGTAAACCTTAACAGGTGTATGACCGTAGCCTGAATGAAGAGCTGAATAATGTGTATCATAGCAAAGATCAATTCTGTTGCCCTTAATAGCACCGCCTGTATCAGCAGCTACACAATAACCGTAGCCCTCTACATAAAGCTTTGTACCAAGAGGGATAACTCTTGTATCAACCGCCGCAACACCGTAAGTAGCCTTCATACCGCTGGCTGTTATACCCTTAGCATTTTTACCGCAACACTTTTTACATGGGCAGTAGGCTGTTGCACTCATAGTAATTACATCGCTGTAGCTGTAGTTTGAAACACTACCGCCTGTAGCAGTTGCTGCCTGTGCCTTAGGCTGTGGCTTTTCCTTAGTACCGTTGTTAATAATTTTATCAACAGGAACCTTAGTTACATTACTGTCTATTGAGTAGGTTTCCTTTAAAACACCGCCTACGTAAACAGACTTCATTGTAATAACCTTTTCACCCTCGGCACCCTCTTGTGCAACCTTAGTTTCGCCTACATAAAGCTCATCACTGTCAACGGTCTTTGTTTCAAAAGGAATGCTTTCGGTTTTAGTAAAGGTTTTTGTGGTAACAGATAAAAGGTCAATCTTCATACCCTCCTCAAGCTTTGTGCTTGAGCTGATACCCTCTGCTGTCTGGTAGTCAGTACCTTCCTCGCTGTTTCTAAGCTGAACAATTAATTTACCTATTGTTTCAACATTAGTTTCAACTGCCTCATACTCACCACCGTCTACAGAAACAAGTACTTCAAAAGGTGTGTCAATAACAATACGCATACTGCTTGTTATTTCATCATCCATTTCAACATTAATAATGTCCTCCTCGCCAAGCTCAATGCTTTCGCTTGCAAGGAATGTGCCAACAGTCTCTGCTGTTGTTTCATAGTAGGTGCTTTCCCCGTCAATTATAACTCTTATACCTTTAGCATCGGTTTCAGCTGCCTTAGCTATATTACCCATGCCTACAAGTGCAAGAGCTACAATAGCAATAGCGAGAGCACACAGATGTATCGACGTGTTACATAAATATTTTGACATAAATATTTCCTCCTTTGGACTTTCGCAACAATTTAGTAACAATTTTAAAAATCTGTTACACTGCTGCTGTAAAAATAATGAAACAATTTTTACTGAAAATCCTCTACAGTTGTATTTAAGCAACCATATTTTTAATTTTTTGTGTTAATTTACGCAAATTTAAGAATGTGCCTGTGGGAAGCACACCCTTATTAACTTGCTTACAACATATACTTTAACACATTTGTAACATTTATGCAACAACTTTTTTCTTGTCGAAAAGATGTTCTGCGTTTTTCCGAGTTGTTTCGATAACAATTTCGGGGCTAATTTGTTTAATTTCACTAATTTTATCGGCTATATATTTAATATTTTGTGAATTATTACAGGTACCTCTTAAAGGCTCCGGAGATAAATATGGCGAATCTGTTTCCAATAAAATTCGGTCTAAAGGTATGTTTTTTACCACTTCAACCAGCCTTTTTGCATTTTTAAAGGTAATAACTCCGCCTACTCCGATATAAAAGCCCATATTTATATAGTCCCTTGCCATTTCAACTCCGCCTGAATATGCGTGGATTACTCCGCTACGCACCTTGGAGGCTGAAATTATATCAAAGGTATCCTGTGCCGCATCTCTTGAATGTACTATTATAGGCAGGCTTACCTCCCGTGCAAGGTCTAATTGTCTTTTAAACCATATATGCTGTTTATCCTTATAGTCTGCATCATAGTAATAATCAAGACCTATTTCACCTATAGCAACTACTTTTTCGTGACAGGAAAGCTCTCTTAAAATATCAATATCCCTTTCTGTCATATTCTCTACATCGTGAGGATGTACCCCTACTGCCGCATATATATAAGGATACTTCTCCGCTAAAGCAATGCTTGCCCTTGATGAGGTTATATCGGCACCTACATTTATTACCCTACATATATTATTAGCAGGGAGAGCCGCTAAAAGCTCGTCCCTGCTGTCATTAAATCGTTCATCGTCATAGTGTGCATGAGTTTCGTATATCATCAGCCTACCTCACTGCCTGACTTTATATCACCGTCCGTAGTAATTATCTTTAAGTTGCCCTCATCATCGGAAGCCGCAAGTATCATACCCTCGCTCATTACACCTCTCATTTTACGTGGAGGAAGGTTTGTAACAACTACTACGTTTTTGCCCACCATTTCCTCCGGCTTATACCACTTGGCTATGCCCGAAAGAATAGTACGTACTTCATTACCTATCTGAATTTGCGACTGTAAAAGCTTATCTGCACCTTCTACCTTTTTACACTCTAAAACCTTGCCTATTTTAAGCTCTACCTTTGCAAAATCATCAATAGTTATAGGCTCTGCCTTCTTTGCGGCAGCCTCCTCAGCCTGTGCCTCCTTAATCTGTGCCTCTGCCACCTTATCGGCGTGAGCCTTAACGTCCTTCATATCAAGGCGTGCAAAAAGCATATCAGGCTGTTCAGCCACCTTAGAGCCTGATTTGTAAATACCGAACTTATCAAGCTCCTCAAAGCTTCTTATTTCCGTATTAAGCTGTTTTACAATACGCTGAGCTGTTTCAGGCATAAAAGGCTCTAAAAGGCTTGCACCTATTATTATGCCCTCTGTAAGATTGTAAAGCACCTCTGAAAGCCTGTCTGCCTGTGCCTCGTCCTTTGCAAGCACCCAAGGCTGAGTTTCATCAACATATTTATTACATCTCTTAAATAAGGTAAATATTTCAGTAATAGCATCAGCTACACGAAGCTTATCCATTTTTTCAATTACCTTATTACGTGCAGAGGTGCAAACAGCTTTAAGGTCAGCATCAACTTCATCTGTTACACCCTTGCTTGCCACAATACCGCCGAAGTACTTGTTTGACATTGATACCGTACGGTTTACAAGATTGCCCAAAACATTTGCAAGGTCAGAATTATACCTGTCTGCAATAAGCTCCCAGGATACAATACCGTCATTTTCAAAAGGCATTTCATGAAGTACAAAATAACGTACTGCATCTACACCGAAAACCTCTGAAAGGTCGTCTGCATAAATAACATTGCCTCTTGATTTACTCATTTTAACAACATTACTGCCCTCACCTCTTAAAAGCCATGGGTGACCGAATACCTGCTTTGGCAGTGGTAAATCCAATGCCATAAGAATAATAGGCCAGTAAATAGTGTGGAAACGGATAATATCCTTACCTATTAAGTGTAAGTCAGCAGGCCAGTTTGCCTTAAAGCAATCTGTATGGTTACCGTCGCAGTCATAGCCGATACCTGTAATATAGTTTGTGAGAGCGTCAAGCCATACATAGACAACATGCTTATCATCAAAGCTTACAGGTATACCCCACTTAAAGGAAGTACGTGATACGCATAAGTCCTGTAAACCGGGAAGTAAAAAGTTATTCATCATTTCATTCTTACGTGAAACAGGCTGAATAAACTCAGGGTGAGTATTAATATGCTCAATAAGTCTGTCAGCGTATTTGCTTAATTTAAGGAAGTATGCCTCCTCCTTAGCAGGGTGTACCTCACGTCCGCAGTCAGGACACTTACCGTCTACAAGCTGAGATTCTGTCCAGAAGGATTCACAGGGTGTACAATACATACCCTCGTAATGACCCTTATAAATATCACCCTTGTCGTAAAGCTTTTTAAATATTTTCTGTACCTGTGCCTCATGGTCATTATCTGTAGTACGGATAAACTTATCATATGAGGTGTTCATTAAATCCCAGATACGCTTAATCTCTCCCGCTACCGTATCAACATACTGCTTTGGAGTAATACCCTCTGACTTAGCCTTTTCCTCAATTTTTTGACCATGCTCATCTGTGCCTGTCTGGAAAAATACATCATAGCCCTCTTTACGCTTAAAGCGTGCAATACTGTCTGCAAGCACTATTTCATAGGTGTTGCCTATATGAGGCTTGCCTGATGTGTAGGCAATAGCTGTTGTAATATAATACTTACCCTTATTCATTTTTTAAAATTCCTCCTTAAAAAATATAAAAGCCTCCGCCCCAACAAAGGACGAAGGCATTGCTCCGTGTTACCACCTTAATTTATTTAAGCCTTACGACTTAAACCTCTGCAAGTACATACATACTTTGACGCTTTAACGGGCGTACCCGACACAGCCTATACGCAAATACGCAGTCGGTGCATAGCTCCAAGGCCACTTTCAGCTAACCAATCCGTACCGCCTTCCAGCAACAGCGGCTCTCTGTAACGTATGCGTAAGCCTACTTTCCTTTTCACAGCATTTAACAAAAATATCCTAACACAGTAAATATAATTTGTCAAGGTAAATACAAAATTTAAAACATTAATATATATACAATAACCATATTATATGCTATAATGATATTATTATTTTCATAAGGAAAGGAAAATACGGCTTGAAAAATCAACACCCTGCAATACGTACCCTTAATTACATAAAACCATATTGGTATCTTATATTCATTTCATCGGTATGCGGTGTAATTAAGCTCTGCGTACCTATGGCTTTACCTCAGGTTATAAGGTACTTTACCGATACAGTACTCTCACCCTCCTCTTCACTTACCGTAAATGAACAGCTAAGCGAAATATATAAATGGTTATTTATACTTTGCTGTATGTACACTTTCATTGCAATACCTGCCACCTATTTCCGTGAAGTTTGTTCATTAATAGTTTCCAACAGAGTAATGCTTAAAATGCGTATCGAGCTATATGCACATATACAAAAAATGTCTGCCTGTTTCTTTGGCAAAAACAAATCCGGTGCACTTGTATCGCGTATAAGCAGTGATGTACAGTGCGTACACAGCTTTGTGTGGACTGTTGTAACAAATGTATGGATTGACGGTGTATTGATTATTATACTTGTTATTTTAATGCTTTGTGTAAGCATTCCTCTTACTTTGATTTCCGTAATTACACTGCCTCTTTCGGCAGTTTTTACCCAAAAAATCAGAGTCGGTATAAGAAAGAACAGCAAAAAAGAACAAAATGAGCTTGCTAATCTTTCAGCTTTTGCCGCCGAAAGATTTGGCGGCTTTGCAACAATAAGGCTTTTTAACAGCAGCCTTGAAGAATCAACCAAATTTAATGCCATTGCCGACAATTATTATCGTTTCAGAACAAAAACAAATATGCTTTTTGCCTTAGGTACGGCTATTATTAACAGCTTTGCCGATATAATTATGGCGGTTGTTTTATGTCTTGGTGCAAGCTTTATTGCAAAAGACAGTATGACTATAGGTGACCTTATTGTATTTAACAGCTATTTGTGTTCTTTGACTGTACCGTTAAAGCGTTTTGCCGAATTAAGCGTTGCCTACTCCCAGAGCATTGCAGGCATAGAACGTGTTTATGAAATATTGGATACACCTGTTGATATAGCAGAAAAAGAAAATGCCGTTGAAGTTGATGAAAATTCCCCCATAGATATTGCCTTTGAAAATGTCTGCTTTAAATATGATAAAAATTCTGATACGGATACCCTTTCCCATATATCTCTCAGCATTAAGGACGGAGAGAGAATAGCCCTTGTAGGCTCAAGCGGCTGTGGTAAAACAACCCTTGTCAGCCTCCTTGCAAGATTTTACGACCCTGACAAGGGCAGAGTTATTGTTTCCGGCAGGGATATAAAGGACTATAAGCTTAACTCCTTATATAAGCAAATGGGTATGGTATTTCAAAACACAATTTTATTCAGTGATACAATAGAAGAAAATATAAGATACGGCAATCCCAATGCAAGCGAAGATGAAATAATACAGTCCGCAATCTCAGCAAATGCCTTGGAATTTATCAAAAACACACCTAACGGCTTTAAAACCGTACTTGGTGAAAGAGGAATAGGTCTTTCGGGAGGACAAAAGCAAAGAATTGCTATAGCCAGAGTTTTTCTTAAAAACCCAAGGATTTTAATACTTGATGAAGCAACAAGCGCCCTTGACTCCGAATCGGAGGAGCTTGTACAAGAGGCTCTTGATAATCTTATGAAGGGCAGAACCTCTATTGTTATTGCACACCGTTTATCAACCATAATTAATGCCGATAAAATAATAGTAATGGATAAGGGTAAAATTATCGAGGTTGGAAAACATACCGAGCTTCTTGCAAAAAACGGTCGGTATAAGGAGCTTTACAATAAGCAGTTTAAGCATTTATTAAATAATAATCAGAGAAAATAAAAATCCGCAGGACAAACAGTTCTGCGGATTTTTAGCCTTATCTCATATAATAATTTTCATTAAGCCAGTTTACAAAATAGTTATCTACTATTTCAACACCGCTGTGGTTTAAGTGAGCATCATCCCTGAAGTTATCATTTGTAAGCAGACCGTATTCATCGTTTACATAGTTAAAATCAAGATAAGACACCTCAAGCTCATCTGCCAGAGCCTGAACCTTATTGTGTATTTCGCCATAGTTTTTAATATAGTCCATAGATACGTTTGCAACAGGTGCAGTTACAAAAATAACATCTGTTCCGTTGCTCTTGCAAAGCTTAGTCAGCTCTCTTAAATAATCAGCCTGAGTTTCATTCATCTGCCATTTACTGCCGTCTAAGCCCTTAAACTGATTAGTTTTGTCAAACTCATCGGGCATCATTTTATAATCACAATATGTATAGCCCTTAGAACGATATTTTTCGATACCCTCCTGCCTTTGAGATACGGGCATTGACACATTGTACTTTGCTTCAACGCTCTTTTTAAGCTGACTTGACCTGTAAGCGAAATAATCCGCCTGATAACGCATAGCGGCATTTTTATACTTAATTTTTTCACTCATAGGAAACACATTTTTAATATAATCTTTTTCAAGCTCCTTATTCTGCATTACCTGAAAAAGGTATCCCGCCTGAGTAAGCTCAAACTCATCATCAAGCATATCCCAATAAACCTCTATAACCGCTAAATATGGCTTTTGATAATTATATACCTCTCGCATTGTATAATAGGTGCTGTCTAAATGCTGCAGAGGCATACCAAGCTGAAAGCTGCTTGTGCCAAGCTTACTGTCTATTATTTCAGGGTCAAAGGTGCAATAGGAATGTGATGAGCCCAGGAAAACAACATCAAGGCTATCCTTGGGAAAAGCATAAAAATCATTCCAACGGCTTTGATTATAGGTATTTATTTGATTTTCCGTACTTGCAACGGAGTATTTATTGCCTATATAAATAAATGCAGGTATTAAGACTGCTATAAATAGTACAAGCTTAAAGGCAAGCAGTGCCAAACTGCCTTTTTTCTTATCAGAATTGCAAGTATATGAAAGCTCCTCCACTTGAAAACACCCCCATTCCTAAAATCATAACAGCAGTTACATAGTAAAAGCCAAACCTTAATACAAAGGGCAGCTTACACATAAGCTCATTTATCTCATACTTAAAGCTTATTATTTCACATATAACAAGGAATATAACGGCAATTGCCATAAGCTCCAGCTCAAAAAGATTAAGCCCTAAGCTGTTTACTACCTCATAAAGGTACTGCATATCCGTTATCTTACCTATGTTAGTAAATAAATGTGACGCTATATAAATACCGTCACTTATATTATTTGCCTTAAAGAATATCCATGCAAAGGTAACAAGCACAAAGGTAATTACAAGGGATACAAGGTTAAATAGGAAAAATCTGTTTTTCTCAGGCTTACCGAAAAGCTTGATTTTTATATTGCCTATAATCTGGTAAAAGCCATGTAAGGCACCCCATGCAACATAGCTCCAGCTTGCCCCGTGCCAAAGACCGCTTACCATAAAGGTTATCATATAGTTAAGCCATTGACGGCACATACCGACTCTGTTGCCTCCTAAAGGAATATAAAGGTAATCTCTGAACCATGTGGACAGTGAAATATGCCACCTTCTCCAGAAGTCCCTTATACTTGTGGCAAAGTACGGTCTGTCAAAGTTATTTATCAGCTCTATACCCATTGTTTTTGCACAGCCTCTTGCAAGGTCGGAATAACCGCTGAAATCACAATAAATCTGCACCGCAAACATCAGAGTTGCCGTTAAGAGAGCCAAGCCCTCATACTCCGTAGGCGAGCCGTATACCGTATTTACAAGCACATTAAGCCTATCTGCAATAACAACCTTTTTAAAATATCCCCACAGCATAATTTTTAAGCCCATAGAGATATTATCTGCCTCCGGTTTTTTAGGTGTAAAAAGCTGAGGCAGCATTAAATTGCCTCTTTCTATGGGACCTGCTATAATCTGAGGGAAAAAGGACATAAAGGTTGCAAACCTTAAAAAGCTTCTTTCAGGCTTATAGTCGCCTCTGTAAATATCTATAAGATAACCTGCCGCCTGAAAGGTATAAAAGGAAATACCCATAGGCAACACTATACTGAAGCTTTTTACGGGATATTCCAAGCCTATAAGCTCATAAAGCCACCTGAAGCTGTCACTTATAAACATAAGGTACTTAAAAACGGCAAGTATGGCAAAATCAAGTACAACAGCTATTGTAAGATACCTTTTTTTATACCTGTTGCTCTTAGCATTATATATAAGCATACTTGCAAAATAATTAATTGCAATTATACCAAAAAGCAAAAGTATAAGCTCCGGTCTTTCATACATATAAAAGAGAATACTTGCAGCCAGAATAAACTGCCACTGAACCTTTTTAGGCACTATATAATAAAGAAAAAGCACTGCTGTAAAAAACACTATAAAATCAAAAGAGTTAAAAAGCATAAGTTCAAACCTCCATATTGTAATTATAAACAATTTTGGGGTTATCTTCAACATAATTCTGTGCAGGGCTTGAAAATTTGCTTTAAATATTATAAAATAAGCTTAGTGTTTTTTACTGATTGAGGGAGATCAAATAATGAAAAAGGATATAATAAGCTTTTTAATAGCTATCGGTGCTGTTCTTTTTGCTTTATATATTTTAATAAAAATTTTCGGATTTTTCTTTATAGGAGTGTCCTTTTAGGGAGGTATAATATGAAAAAAAGCTCACTGACATTTATACTTATATTAATTTCAGGTCTTGTAATAGGCGGGCTTATAGGCGACACCTTAGGCAATGTTTCCTTTTTAAGCTGGCTTAAATACGGAAAAGAAATCGGCTTAAATCCACCCTTCAGCCTTGATTTATCTTTCTTTTCCTTACAGCTTGGCTTTTCAGTAAAGCTTAATATAGCAGGCATTATAGGTATGCTGCTCTCTATTTTAGTATACAAAAAATTATAATAAGAAAGGCAATAAAAATGACAGATATTGTTTTAGCATCACAATCCCCACGCAGGCAGGATTTATTAAAGCAAGTAGGTATTAATTTCAGAGTAATTACATCAAGCTGTGATGAAAGCTATGCTGACGGACTCGGTCCTAAGGAGATAGTAGCTCAGTTATCCTCACGCAAGGCGGACAATGTATTTGATAAGGTCCTCTCGGAGGATAGTGATAGTACATCTGATAAAATTGCGGTTATTGCCGCCGATACTATTGTCGCCCTTGATAATGAAATACTTGGCAAGCCAAAGGACAGGGCTGATGCCTTCAGAATGTTAAAGGCACTTTCAGGCAGGTCACACAGTGTATATACAGGTGTAACCATAATTTATGCAACCTTAGGCAAGGTAACTGCCGAAAGCTTTGTTTCGCAGGCAGAGGTGAAATTCTTTGACCTGACAGATGACGAAATTGATGCTTATATTTCCACCTGGGAGCCTATGGACAAAGCAGGTGCATACGGCATACAGGAAAAGGGTGCTGCCCTTGTTGAGAGTATAGCGGGAGATTACTATACAATAGTAGGCTTGCCTGTGGCTAAGGTATACCGTTCACTTAAAACAAACAGATTTATTTAAAAATTTACCCCCAAGGTCAGACTTTTGACTTTGGGGGGTATACTATTATCTGATAAAGTTAGTTCTTATCTTTTGCTCAAGCTGTGGAGGCTCAATTCCGTTTTCCTTGGCAAGTGCAATGCATTTTACAAGCCATGCCGTATTTCTGCCTAAGGTACGCATATTCTGCATACCCTCCTCATCCTGTAAAACCTCTTCGGGCTTATTGCCATGTACCATATTCCAATACTGAGCTGATACTACAGGCATATTATTAATTGTAAAATACTTATTAAGCTGGTCAAAAGCGGCACTTGCACCACCTCTCCTACAGCTTACAACAGCGGCGGCAGGCTTAAAGGCAAGCTTACTGCCGCCTGCATAAAAGAGCCTATCCATAAAGCCTGTTATATTTCCGCTTGCACCTGCATAGTGAACGGGTGAGCCGAAAATAAAGCCGTCAGTCTCATCAAGAAGCTTAAGAGCATCATTTACACAATCGTTTTGGATACATCTGCCAAGGTTAGCACAGGCACCACAGCCCATACAGCCTGCCGTTTGAGTAACATGAAAAATTTCAGCCTCAACACCGGTTTCCTCAATACCCTTTTTTACCTCGCAAAGAGCAGTATATGTACAACCCTTTTCCTTTGGACTGCCGTTTACTAATAAAATTTTCATATAATTTACCTCCTTAATTGTTAATAATATATATAAGATATTTTAACTACTTATAATTTTACAACAAAAATTTATGTTTTGCAATCACATAGCCATTACTTTAAATAATATGCAAAATATTTTCCTATATTATTGAAAAATTAACTTTAATTTGGTAAAATACCTTTATATTTTAATTGCAGGAGGACAAAATGTTTACAAACAAAAAAAATATATTTATATTAACAGGCATTATTTTTGCATCAATAGCCTTTTATGTGGGATTGATTAACTTAAATATTGTCCTTGATACAATAGGCACTGTCCTTAACTGGATAGCACCTGTCACCTTCGGACTTGCAACAGCATTTTTTCTTAATGTGTTCGTATGCTTCATTGAGGACCGTATCCTTAAAAAATTTAAGGGTAAAAAATGGGTAAGAGCTTTAAGCATAATTTCATCACTGCTTATTATAGTTTGCGTGCTTACAATGCTTTCAATATTTATTTTCCCCGAAATTAAGCGTACTTTATTTTTACTTGCAGATACAATACCTATCTATATCAACAACATTATCGATGAGCTTAATTCCATAGATTTGCCTGTTGAAAATTTGTCCTTAGGGGAGCTTTTAAATGCAGAACGGATTGAGGATATTACAAGCTATATTACAGAAAATTCCGCAGGTATGGTAGGCAGTGCCCTTGATATAACAACTGCCTTTGCAGGCAAGCTTTTCACAGGTGCAGTCAGCTTTGTTATAGCAATTTATGTGCTTGCGTATAAGGAAAAGCTGGGAAAACTTGCCTCAAGAACCGTAAAGGCATTTTTACCTAAGGAAACAGCTGAAACAGTGCTTGATATATCAAGACTTTCATACACTACCTTTTACAACTTTATTACAGGTCAGCTTACAGAGGCAGTTATTTTAGGAACACTCTGTTACCTTGGTATGACGCTTTTCTCATTACCTTATGCTGCCGCAATAGGTATGCTTGTGGGTATTACCGCCCTTATTCCCGTTGTGGGAGCATTTATCGGTATAGCTATAGGTGCGTTTTTAATATTAATGGTAAACCCTTTGAAGGCTTTGTTCTTTGTGGCATATCTCCTTATTTTACAGCAAATTGAGGGTAACCTTATCTATCCTAAGGTGGTAGGCAAATCCGTCGGCTTGCCTGATATACTTGTAATAACCGCAGTTATTGTAGGCGGCAGAATAGGCGGTGTAGGAGCGGTACTTTTAAGTGTGCCTGTTTGCTCAATACTATATTCAATATTTAAAACTCAGCTTGAACGCAGAGAAAAGAAAAACATTGTAAAAAAATAAAGCCTGTGCTATTATAGAGGCATATATTTATACGAAAAGAGGTATATAAAAAATGAAATACGTTGTATTATTATGTGACGGTATGGCAGACTATCCTGTTGCAGAGTTAGGCGATAAAACCCCTATGGGTGCCTCCGTTACACCTAATATGGATAAAATTGCAAAGCATAGCAGGGTAGGTCTTGTAAAGACTGTTGCCGATAATCTTAAGCCGGGCAGTGACGTAGCCAACCTTTCTGTGCTTGGCTATGACCCACAGGTTTATTATTCGGGTCGTTCCCCTTTAGAGGCAGGCAGTATCGGTATTGATATGAAGCCTACCGATGTATCTTTCCGTTGTAACCTTGTCACCCTTTCCGATGAGCCTGATTATGAGGATAAGACTATAATTGACTACTGTGCAGGTGATATTTCAACAGAGGAAGCGGCAGAGCTTGTAAAATATATTGCAGATAATTTTAATAATGAAGAATTTAAGTATTACAACGGTGTCAGCTACAGACATTGCCTTATCTGGGATAAGGGTACCCTTGATGTAGGCAACCTTACACCTCCCCATGATATTACAGGCAGAAAAATCAAAGAATATATACCAACTCACCCTAACGCAGCTAAGCTTTATGATATGATGGTACGCTCCTATGATTTATTAAAGGACCACCCTATTAACAAAGCAAGAGTAGCTAAGGGGCTTAATCCTGCTAACAGCATATGGCTCTGGGGCGAGGGTGTACGCAAGGAGCTTGCACCCTTTAACGAAAAGTACGGACTTAAGGGTTCTATGATTTCTGCTGTTGACCTTTTAAAGGGCATAGGCAAGTTTTCAGGTATGAACGTTGTCGAGGTTGAGGGAGCTACAGGCTACATTGACACTAACTTTGAGGGCAAGGCAAAGGCGGCAATAGAGGAGCTTAAAAAGGGTCAGGACTTTGTATATGTACATATGGAAGCACCTGATGAATGCGGTCATCGCTTTGAAATTGAAAACAAGAAAAAATCCCTTGAAATAATTGATAAAAAGGTCCTTGAGCCTATTCTTGAGGCACTTGAGGAATATGAGGATTACAAGCTTATGATTTTGCCCGACCACCCTACTCCCCTTGCACTGCGTACACATACTAACGACCCTGTACCTTTCCTTATCTATCAAAAATCAAAGCAGGTCGATGGTGTAAATGAATTTACAGAGGAAACAGCAAAGTCTACAGGTCTATTTATTGAAAACGGCCCTGAAATTATGAATTACTTTATAAAGCTTTAATAAAAATTTGGTGTGATAAAACAATCACACCATTTTTTGTTCCTATATAAGCAAAAAACCGCTATCTTAAGATAACGGTTTCAGTAAATTCAAATATTAATCACGATCTCTGCCGCCAAATACAATTAAGGCAAGCCTTAAAAGCTGAATAATTGATGTAGCTGTTGCCGCAACATAAGTCATAGCCGCCGCTGAAAGCACCTTTTTAGCAGGTCCGATTTCCTCCTGAGTAAGGAAATTATAATCATCAAGCATTTTTAAAGCTCTTGAAGAAGCATTAAACTCTACCGGTAAGGTAACAATCTGGAATAATACCACAAGAGAAAAGAGAATTACACCAATTTGTGCAATAAAAAGGCTTGATGAAAGAAAGCTGAACATAAGACCTATTAAAATAAGGGGCATAGCCAGCTTACTGCTAAAGCTTACTGCAGGAAATAAGGCTGTACGGAAGGAAAGAGGAGCATAGCCCTCATGATGCTGTACAGCATGACCTGTTTCGTGTGCGGCAACACCTAAAGCTGAAACGCTTGTTGAGCCGTACACGGTTTCTGAAAGCCTTAACACCTTAGCCGATGGGTCATAATGGTCCGTAAGGTTGCCCTTTACAGGTTCAACGCTTACATCATGTATACCCGACTGTTCAAGCAAAATTCTTGCTACATCGGCACCTGTATAACCTCTTGCATTGCGTATTTCAGAATACTTATTAAAGGTTGAACTAACCTTAAATTGTGCATAGATAGAATAAATTGCAACTGCAATAAAAAGCATATACAATAAAAAATCAAGCTGATAATAATTCATAATTACACCTCTTTCTATATATTTTCACTATAAGCTACGTAAATTTAAATTAAATGTCTGTAATCAACCTAAGCTTTTACCTTTTTCGATACTGTGTCCACGCATATAATCGGCAGAGGACATTTTTTTACCTCCCTTTGCCTGCATTTCACATACAACAAGAGCAGTATCTCCTGTTTTAACGGTAAAGCCCTTTTTGGGATTTACATCAACTATTTCTCCGCAAGTACCGCTGTAGTCAACCTCTGCCTCTTTAGCTTTCCAGATTTTAAAGGTATCCTCGCCGTAGGTAGTATATGCCCCCGGCATAGGATTAAAGCCTCTGATAAGGTTTATTATTTCCTTAGTTGATTTATTCCAATCAATAAGTCCCATTTCCTTTTCAATTTTTTTAGCGTAGGTTGACAGGCTGTCGTCCTGCTTTTCCGCCTTAGCTGTACCCTTTTCCAGCATATCAACGGCTTCAAGAACTGCTGCAGCACCTAAGGAGCTTATTTTATCATATAGAGTACCGTAGGTATCCTCTGCCTCAATAGCTACTTCTTTTTTCAAGAGCATATCTCCGCAGTCAAGACCCTCCTCCATATACATTATGGTAACACCGCTTTTTTCCTCACCGTCAATAACTGCCCATTGTATAGGTGCCGCACCTCTGTACTTAGGCAAAAGGGAGCCGTGTATATTAATACAGCCATACTTCGGCTTTTCCAAAATGCTGAGAGGTAAAATCTGACCGTAAGCGGCTACCACAATTATATCCGCCTCAATACCGCAAATTAAATCTACAGCCTCCCTTGACTTTATTTTTTCAGGCTGATAAACAGGTATGTTGTGCTTTAATGCCTCCTCCTTAACGGGTGTAGGCAAAAGGTGCTTCCCTCTGCCTTTGGGCTTATCCGGCTGACTTATAACTGCCACAACCTCATGCTTTTCAATTAAGGCACTTAAGGCAGGCACTGCAAAATCAGGAGTACCCATATAAATTATTTTCATAGGTTATCACTCCTCATCAATATCCTCAAAATCATCCTCATCGTCTTCATAGATTAAGTCCTCAAGCTCTCCCTCTACAAGGTCGGTATACATTATACCGTCTAAATGGTCAATTTCATGGCAGAAGGCTCTTGCAAGAAGTCCCTCGCCCTCCATAATAAACTTATCCCCCTCTCTGTCTGTAGCCTCAACACGTACATAATCGGGTCTTGTAACTACACCCTGCTTACCCGGTACACTAAGACAACCCTCATTACCGCACTGTGCACCGCTCTGTTCAATAATAACAGGGTTAATAAGCTCAATAAGACCGTTGCCTGCATCTATTACCACAACTCGTCTTAACACACCTACCTGAGGTGCCGCAAGACCTACACCGTTAGCCTCATACATGGTTTCTGCCATATCATCAAGGAGAGTTAAAATTCTCTCGTTAATTTCTGTTACAGGCTTGCATTTTTTTCTTAAAATTTCATCCTCTGAAGTTCTTATAATTCTGGTTGCCATTTCTTTCTCCTTTCTTATACGCTGTAATTAGGGTTAAGTGCTATACTTATATTTACATCGGAAAAGCCCCTTTGCTTGTAGAATATATCCAGACAGTACAGCACATAAGCCTTAATTTTTTCCTCATCTGCACATTTTATTAATATTCTGTATCTGTATTTATTATTTAGCTTTGAAATTATGGCAGGTACGGGACCCAGCCTTTCAAACATATTATTTTTATTGTATTTAGACATAATTGCCGCCAACAATTCCGAAGCATTTTTTGCCTTATCCTCATTGTCTGACGAAATAAGCACATAAAACACATTGGAAAAAGGCGGATAATTCATAATACGTCTAAAGGAAATTTCTTCATTAAAATAAGTTAAATAATCGTTATTTTTGGTACACTCAATACTGTAATGCTGTGGATTGTAGGTTTGTATGTAAACCTGTCCCGCTTCCTCTGCCCTGCCTGCTCTGCCTGATACCTGGGTAAGCAAGCCGTAGGTAACCTCTCCCGAGCGATAATCGTTCATATTAAGGGATAGGTCGGCGGCTATAACACCAACCACCGTTACATTTGGGAAGTCAAGTCCCTTTGCAATCATCTGTGTACCTATTAATATATCTGCACCGCCCTTACGGAAGGTATCAAGTATATCTGCATGGCTGTTTTTCTTACGTGTAGTATCCAAATCCATACGCAGAACCCTTGCTGTAGGAAAGTATTTTTGTACCTCCTGCTCAATCTTTTCGGTACCTGTGCCGAAATATTTAATATATTTTGACCCACATTCAGGACAGGTATCGGGTACAGCCGTAGTTTTACCGCAGTAATGGCACACAAGCCTGTTACCGCCCTTATGATAAGTGTAATTAACATTACAGTTATCGCACATCATAACATAACCGCATTTTCTGCAGGAAACAAAGGTGGAATAGCCTCTTCTGTTAAGGAACAGAATTGTCTGCTTGCCCCTTTGCAAATTATCATCAACGGCTTTTTTTAAGGCTCTTGAAAATATGGAATAGTTGCCTTGACTTAATTCCGTCCGCATATCACATACATTAATCCGAGGCATAGTCATATTTACCCTATGCTTCATTTCCGTAAGAGCATATTCACCTGTTACGGTTTTGTAATAACTTACTATAGAGGGAGTTGCACTGCCTAACACAACCTTACTGTTATAAAGCTGTGAAACCTTGATTGCCACCTCTCTTGCATCATATTTAGGGGAGCTGTCTGCTTTATAGCTTGACTCATGCTCCTCATCAATAATTATTATACCCAAATTTTCAAAGGGAGTAAATATTGCCGAACGAGGACCTACCATTACGTCAATTTCACCCTTTGCCGCTCTTGTCCATTGGTCGTATCTTTCGCCGTCAGACATACGTGAGTGGGTAAGTGCCACCCTTGAACCAAAGCGTAATACAAATCTGTCTAAGGTTTGTGGCGTAAGAGATATTTCAGGCACCAGGACTATTGCCTGTCTTCCCTCCTCTAACACCTTTTCTATAATCCTTAAATAAACCTCTGTTTTTCCGCTGCCTGTAACTCCATGTAAAAGTACGGGGCGGCTTTCATTATTAATCCTATTTAAAACAAGCTGTTGTTCCTCTGTAAGCATTGGTCTTTGAGGGTTTGCCTTTGCGTTTGCGTAGCTGCCTCTGTAGCTCCTATGCTCACTTACCTTTAAAATGCCCTTTTTTACAAGGGCATTAATAGGTGCGTCATTTATATCCAATATACTTTTTATATGACCTTTAGGTATTTCAATATCCTTATTGCCTTTAAAAAGCTCTAAAACCTTGCTTTGCTTATTAGCCTTTTTAACAGTAGCTTCCACAAGCTTGTCAATATCAGGCATATCGGAATTTATGCTAAGACATCTGAAGTTTTTTTCCTTAACTGCTTTAGGTGCAATACAATGCAGACATTCATTAAAGGTTGCATAATACTGCTTACTCATCCATGAGGCAAGCTCTATACGCTTATCACTTAAAATGCTGTAGTCCTCGTGAATATCCAAAATAGGCTTTAAAAGCTTCTCCTCAACATCACTCTCATCAGAAAAGCCTAATATATAGCCCTCTATACGCTTATTGCCCTTGCCAAAGGGTACATAAACCCTCATACCTATGCTTAGTCTGTTTGACAAATGGGGAGGTATGATATAATGAAACATTTTATCCACCTTTTTATGTGGCACACTTACTCTTATAAGTGCATACTTCATTTTACCTACCTCCCGCTTACTTTTGATAAAGGCTACAGCTTTATCGTTTATTCATCCTCATCCTCGTCAAAATCGATAAGCTCGTCAACACCCTCGTCGCTTTCAAGTATATCCTGTATTTCATCATCAATACCTAAAGCTTCTTCGTCATCATTGTCAAGCTTTACCTTTTCAAGGTCTGCCTTTACATCAATTTCAGGCTCCTTACGTAAGTTAAGTACAGTGCCCTGACCCTCCGGTACAATTTCAATCTTATTTTCCAAAAGCTCCTCAACTGCTGTAGAAAGAGGCTTGCCGTCATTATATTTTTCAATCATAGGCTCGTCACCGTCAATAAGCTGTCTTGCTCTTTTAGCAGCTGCAATAACGATTGTGTAACGGCTGTTTACTTCTCCCTTTTTGCTGTTTTGGTTAAGCACGTCCATAAGCTCTGCATAAGATGGCTTTAACATAATTAGTCAACTCCCTTTAAAATATTTTTAAATTCACTGTTTCTTGTAAGCTTACATTTTTCGGCAGTTACGATTGATTTTATATCCTTAACTGCATTTTCTATTTCATTATTGATTACTATATAATCATAATTGTCTATTAAATCCAGCTCTTTGGCTGCGGTTTCCAGTCTTTGGGTTATCTTTTCCTCTGTTTCGGTGCCTCTGCCCCTGAGCCTTTCCTCTAAGTCTTTCATACTTGGAGGTGCCAAAAAGATTAGCACCGCCTCATGACAAAGCTCCTTTACCTTAAAAGCACCCTGTACCTCAATTTCAAGAATTACGTTTTGTCCCTTATCAAGCTTTTCCCTTACATAGGGTAAAGGTGTGCCGTAATAATTACCGCAATATTCAGCATACTCCAAAAAGTCATTATTTGCAATCATTTTCTCAAACTCATCTCTGGTTTTGAAGAAATAATTTATGCCGTTTTGTTCACCCTCACGGGGGCTACGGGTTGTAGCAGATATTGAAAGGGCATAATCACCGCCTGATACAAGCTCACCTACTACAGTACCCTTACCTGCACCTGACGGACCTGATATAATAATTATAAGTCCCTTGTCCATATTTTAAGCCTCCTATACATCAAACTCCACAGCCTCCTGTATATCCTTACCTGCTATTCTGCCTGCAATGGTTTCAGGCTGAACGGCAGAAAGCACAATATAGTCGCTGTCGGTTATTATTACAGACCTTGTGCGTCTGCCATAGGTTGCATCTATAATAATACCCTTATCCTTGCCGTCTGAAACAAGGCGTTTTATAGGTGCTGACTCAGGGCTGACTATTGCAATAATACGGTTAGCCATCATTATATTGCCAAAGCCTATGTTAATTATCCTGTTTATCTGTTGCATTATATCAACTCCGAATTATTCAAGATTTTGTATCTGTTCTCTGATTTTTTCAATCTCGCTTTTGGTATCTACTATTGTATTGGTAATTTCCAAATCGTTTGATTTAGAGCCTATTGTATTTACCTCTCTGTTCATTTCCTGTACAAGGAAGTCAAGCTTTCTGCCTACAGGCACGCTTTCGGCTAAAATAGAACGCATTTGTGCTATATGGCTGAACATTCTTGTAATTTCCTCGTCTATACAAGCCTTGTCGGCAAAAAGTGCAACCTCGGTTATAAGCCTTGTTTCATCTATATTCTTAAGCTCCTCAATTTCAGCAAGCCTGTCCGTAAGACGCTGTCTGTAATCTGCGGCAACCATAGGTGCTCTTTTCTCAACCTTTTTAACGGCATTGTCTATAATATCAAGCTTTTCAAGGATATTATTCTTAAGTGCCTCACCCTCGGTTTCACGCATGGCAACAAAGCTTTTAAGTGCTTCGCTTGCGGCTGTTTTAAGGCACTCCCAGATTTTATCTCCTTCATTCTCGGCAGTATTTTTTTCAACCGTTATAATGTCGGGAAAACGTGAAATAAGGCCCAGGCTTACATTATCCTCAATGCCGTACTTACTTTTAATGCTGTTTAAGGCATTCATATAGCCCTCTGCAAGGATTTCGTTTACCTTAACCTGTACATCGTCCTGTGAATAGCTTTCAAAATTAATAAATACATCTGTTTTACCTCTGAATATATCCTCGGCTAAAAGCTTTCTTACTCTATCCTCATACATAATCAGGGTTCTCGGCATTTTTATATTAATATCGTTATATCTCTGATTAACAGATTTAATTTCCACTATAAATCTTCTGTCATACAGCAGGGCTTCACCTCTGCCGTAGCCCGTCATACTTCTCATTATAATTACCCCTTATGAAAATCCTTATGCCTAAGCATACATATTTTATTATACTTTATTTACTCCCCTATGTCAACGAAAAAACCGCCCCACCCCAAATTTACCTTGCGATAAGGCATTTTTTGGGGTATAATTATTTTAACGGAACGGAGGAATAAAAAATGGCATTTGACGGAATTACTATTTCAGGCATTGTATCTGAAATAAAGGAAAAAGCTTTAGGCGGCAGAATTGATAAAATCTATCAGCCCGAAAGCGACGAAATTGTGCTTAATATACGCTCTCTGGGCAGTGCATACAAGCTGACATTATCAGCTAATCCATCTCACCCCAGATTATTCTTTACAGATAAGCAATATACTAACCCGCAAAACCCGCCCCTTTTTTGTATGGTTTTAAGAAAACATTTGCAAAGCGGCAAAATTATAGATATAACACAGCCTAATTTTGAGAGAATAGTCAATATATATGTAGAGTCCCTTAACGAAATGGGGGATTATTCGGTTAAAAAGCTTGTGCTTGAAATTATGGGCAGACACAGTAACCTTATTTTAGCAGATGATAAGGATACCGTGCTTGATTGTGTTAAGCATATTACCCATGACAAAAGCTCTGTAAGAGAGGTATTGCCCGGCAAAAAATACGAATTGCCTCCTGCCCAAAATAAGCTTAATACCATGGAGCTTAACAAAGAGGGCTTTTTTAATCTTGCTAAAAATCAGCCTGATAAAAAGCTGCAAGCCTTTATTTATACCAACTATACGGGTATATCACCCCAATCTGCCGATGAAATATGCTACAGAGCAGGACTTGACAGCTCGGATAACCTCTCGCAGATTTCCGAAAATCAGCTTGAAAAGCTGTATTCAGCCTTTAATAATATGGTAGAAAATATAAAAGCCGAGGCTTGGTCACCTCAGCTTGCCTATGACGAAAAGGGCAAGATAATTGACTTTGCTCCCTACAATATGACACGCTTTAGCCTACTTGAGAAAAAGGATTTTATCTCTATGTCCGAGTTAATTGAGTTTTACTATGCCAGTAAAGACTTTACCTACAGAATGAATCAGAAGACCCAGGACTTAAAACACCTTATTTCCTCTAACATAGAGCGTTGTGTAAGAAAAAAGGAGATACAGCACAAAACCCTTAAGGAAATTGAAAACAGAGATATTTACAAGCTTTACGGCGAGCTGATTACCGCAAATATATACTCCGTAAAAAAGGGTATGACCTCTATTATTTTGCCTGATTATTATTCAGAAAATATGACAGAGGTAGAAATACCTCTTGACAGTAACCTTACTCCCTCTGAAAATGCACAGAAATATTTTAAACGTTATAACAAAGAAAAACGTACCTTTACTGCACTTCAGACCCAGATAGAGCAAAATCAGGAGGAGCTTAACTATCTGGAAACAGTATTTGCCTCTGTGGCAAACTGCAAGGATGAGCAGGATATAAAAGATATACGTGAGGAACTTAAGGATCAGGGCTATATTAAGCGTATTAAACAGCAAAAGGGAATGAAGTCCTCCAAACGCTCTGCTCCTTTGCACTTTGTGTCCTCTGACGGCTTTGATATATATGTAGGTAAAAACAACAAGCAAAATGATGAGCTTACCTTACGCTTTGCCAAAGCAAATGATATATGGCTGCACACAAAAAACATTCCCGGCTCCCATGTAATTATTGTTACGGAGGGAAGGGCTGTGCCTGACTCCACCTTAGCCCAGGCAGCTATCCTTGCCGCCTATTACAGCAAGGGCAAAACATCATCTCTTGTGCCTGTTGACTATACTCATAAGCGTAATGTAAAAAAGCCAAACGGTGCAAAGCCCGGCTTTGTAATATATACAACTAACCAAACCGCATATATTAACCCTTCAGAGGAAGAGGTTAGTAAAATAAAACAGCTTTAACCGTAAATGTTAAATATGGGTAAAGCTTTTAACTAAATAATTGACAAATAAAAACCTGAGGTTTATCCTTATTTAAAATAAGGCTTTTGCCCATAAAAAAGAGGTAATATTATGGTACTTGAAAGCGTTTTACAATTACTTAAAAACAAAGATTATAAAACTCTGAAAAGTCTTCTATCGCAAGGCAACCCTGCGGATATAGCAAAACTTTTAGACGAGTTGCCAAGAGATGAAGCCGTTATAAGCTTCAGACTTCTGCCAAAGGAGCTTGCAGCTGATACCTTCGCTCATTTAGAGGGTCACAACAGAAAGGCACTTATCTCCGCCTTTAGTGACAAAGAGCTTGAGGAGATGCTTAGAGAGCTTTTTATTGATGATACTGTTGACCTTATTGAGGAAATGCCTGCTGCTGTTGTAAAGCGTATTTTACAGCACACAGATCCTCAAGCAAGAGCTATAATAAATGAAATACTTAATTATCCGAAAGACAGTGCGGGCAGTGTAATGACAACTGAATTTGTAACCCTCCGCAAGGAAATGACTGTTGAAGAGGCATTTGCTCGCATCAGGGCAACAGGAGTTGACAAGGAAACAATTTACACCTGCTATGTAACAGATGATTTTAAAAAGCTTTTGGGTACGGTATCTGTAAAGGAGCTTCTGTTATCCGACTATAAAACCACCATTGAGGAGATTATGGAGGATAATCCCATTTCAGTTAAAACTACTGATGATAAGGAGCTTGTAGCTAAACAGCTTACCCACTATGACTTTATAGCAATACCCGTTACTGATACAGAGAACAGGCTTGTGGGTATTGTCACCTTCGACGACGCTATGGACGTTATTGAAGATGAAACCGAAGAGGATTTCTCTATTATGGCTGCGGTAACTCCCTCCGAGGAGGACTATCTTAAAACAAGCGTACTTACCCATGCCAAAAACCGTATTGTATGGCTTTTATTTCTTATGCTCTCTGCCACGGTTACGGGTCTTATCATAACCTATTATGAAAATGCCTTTGCCGCCGTACCTATACTGGTATCCTTTATACCTATGATAATGGGTACGGGCGGTAACTGCGGTTCACAAAGTGCAACTATGATAATACGAGGTCTTGCCCTTGACGAAATTGAATTTAAGGACTTTTTCAAAGTCCTTTCAAAGGAGCTTAGAATAAGTATTGTGGTAGGCATTCTCCTTGTAATTGCCAACGGAATACGCATACTCATTATGTATCACAACAATACAGATTGTAACGTTTTTTCCCTTGCAATTGCAGTAGGCCTAACTCTACAGCTTACAATCACCCTTTCAAAATCCTTGGGTTGTGTACTGCCAATGCTTGCAAAAAAACTGGGACTTGACCCTGCAATTATGGCATCACCTCTTATTACAACCGTAGTTGACACCTGCTCAGTAATTATCTTCTTCAAAATCTCAACCATTATTCTGGGGCTGTAATACTGTTTTTTATACAAATCCAACAAAAAATCCGCAACTTTAAGTTTGTGGGTTTTTTTATTTATTTAAACTCATATATACACTTTTATTACAAATTAGATTTTTTAAAACTGTATTATTTGTTTAATATTTATAATTTTTATTTGTTTTCGCCCTATATTTTTAATATATTTTTTACAAATTATTGATTTGTTGCTTTTTATTATTGTAAAACAAAAACAAAATCGATATAATTTAGCTTGTATTACAAGTTGTACGTATAAGTTAAAAAGGAGGTTAATGTAATGACTTGTACCCTACGTAAAATTTTATCAATGCTGATGTGCCTTACAATGGTAATATCCTCTGTAAGCGTTACATATGTCAGCACAGCAGCAGCTGCTGTTGTTCCGGAGGACGGAAACATCTATTATATTAAGAACAAGCACAGCGGCAAATACTTACAGGTTGAAAATGACTCAGCAGAGGACGGTGCCAATGTATGCCAGGCAACGGGTACAGGCTCTTTAGGTCAAAGATGGATTATCAATGAAAACAGCGACGGTTCTGTAAGGCTTAAATCAGCTGTTGATATGACAGGCGGTGTTGCCCTTGATATTCCGAACGGCGACGGCAACAACCTTGTTAATGTGCAGACCTGGAGTTCTAACGGATATACACCTCAAAACTTCAAGCTCGAAAGCAACGGTGACGGCAGCTACGCTATTACAACAGCCGCATCGGGATATGCAAGATGTCTTGATGTACTTAACTGGAGCACAGAATCAGGTGCAAATGTTATACAGTATGACTGCTTTATGGCAGACAATCAGCTTTGGTACTTTGAGCAAGCACAGTGGCCAAACAGCTCAAGCTCATCAGATTCAAGTTCATCCGATTCAAGTGAAAGCATACTTATTTCAGACGGTTGGTATTACATAAAAAATGTAAACAGTCAAAAATATGTTGAAGTTGCTAACGCAAACGACAGCAACGGTGCTAATGTACAGCAGTATCAGGGCAACGGTCACGCTTGCCAGAAATGGTATGTCACCAACAAGGGTAATAACTATATTACACTTAAAAACGGTATGTCGGGCGGCAGAATGTTAGATGTTGCCTATGGTACAGATGCAGACGGTACAAACATACAAATTTATGACGCTAACAATCTTGACCCTCAAACCTTTAAGGTTAAAGAGGTTTCAAGCGGTAAATATGCTCTTTTAACTAAGTGCAGCAATGAAACAAAGGCAGTTGACGTTTACGGCTGGTCTACAGCAAACGGCGGTAACATTAACCAGTGGACTTACAACGGCGGTGCTTGCCAGCAGTTCCAGTTTGAGGCAGTTGGCGGCAGCTCATCATCTTCTTCAGATACAACTACATCAACAAGCGAAAGCATTAATGCTGACGGTTATCCAACACAGCTTATGAACTTTGTAAGCACCTCTGACGGCAGCTATGTAACAGGCGGCAGCTCAAATAACAGTGCTGTAAGCTCAAGCTCAACATCATCAACAGCTAACCGTTGGATGATAAGCAGAGTAAGCTCCGATACCTATCGTATTATCAATGCGGCTACAGGCTATGCCTTAGCACCTGCAAATCACAGTGCATCAGACGGCACCTCTGTTGTTACAACAGGTATTGCATCTAACAATGCACAGTATTGGAAAATTGTTTCGGTTAAGACAGACAGCAACTCAAACGCTCTTAACTATAAGGTAGTAAACTACTCAAATACAAGCCTTGCTCTTACACTTTCAGGAAGCAGCTACAAGCTTGCAAGCTATTCAGGCTCATCTACACAGTGCTTCCGCTTTAACTCCTACGGTATTGAGGGCTTCGGCGGTTACTGCAAGGATATGAACGGTAACGAAAAGGCATCAACTATCGGTGGTGTACTGGGTGAGGTTGTTAAGGTATCAAGCGTATCAGACCTTCAGACATACGCTTCAGGCTCAACTCCTTACACGATCGTAATTACAGGCGATATTTCAGCCGACTCCCTTACTAAGGTAAATGTAGGTAAGAACAAGACTTTTATAGGCTCTTTCTCAAACAATAGCCTTACAAATATTCATTTCCGCAATATTTCATCTTCAGGAAATAATATTTATAAGAATATAACCTTTAAGCATTATGACTCAATAAACGAAAATGACGATATACAGATGTATATTTCAAACGGCAACAACTTCTGGATTGACCACTGTACTTTCCAGGGACACGACCTTACATCAAACACTTCACTTCACGAAACAGATGTTGATAAGTTTATGTATGTAGGTCTTAATGCAGACTATGTTTCCGTAACAGGCTGTATATTCCAGGGTCACAAGTACGGTCTTATCCTTGGCTACCCACAGGAAGACGGTGCAAGCACCTATGGCGGTTACCCACGTATGACTATCTGCAACAACTACTTCTACAACGTGCTTACAAGAGCACCGGGACTTATGCGTTACGGTTACTTCCACGCTTATAACAACTTTATTTATGACTTTAACTTAGGCTACACACCTTATACGGGCTGTAACATTTATTCTGAGAAGAATTACTTTGATGCCGGCTCACACAAGGGTGCGGTTGTAGATGATAAGGGTGTTGGTGCATTTACTGACAGCGGTTCTGTATTGTCATCATCAGTTTCAAGCCTTTCAACAGGTGCCACCTCATGGCGTCCTTCATCAAACTACGGTTATGAAACACGCTCTGCAAGTGATGCTAAGGCTTGGTGTCAGCAGTATGCAGGTGCCCAATCATCATCTATAGTTTACGCTATTGATTAATAAATTCCTTTTAAAGGAGCATTCTTTCGTAGGATGCTCCTTTTCTATGCAAATTCAGAGTAAATATTTACTGTATTCTTAGTTTTCTCTAATGATTTTCTAATATTATCCCTCTATACTAAGGTCATAAACTTACAAAGAGGTGATAATTATGGCTATAGAGGTTTTTAACAGATACGAAACAAAGTATCTTATAGATACAGCCACCTACAACAAAATATCAGACACAATAAAGGCTTACACCACTCCCGACAGCTACAGCAAGGGGGACAGCTTTTACACAATATCAAATATTTACTATGATACAAAGGACAGCTCTCTTATAAGAAATTCCCTGTCAAAGCCTATATACAAAGAAAAGCTCCGACTAAGGAGCTATGGTACACCTAAAGAATATCAACCTGTTTTTCTTGAAATCAAGAAAAAATATAACGGTATAGTAAATAAAAGGCGTTGTACCATAAAAATCCCGGAGGCTGCGGAGCTGGTTGAAAAACATATATATCCCGAAATTGAGGATTATATGAATACCCAGGTATTAAATGAAATCTACTATTTAACAGGTAATTACAAGCTGCAGCCTATGGCTTACATCTCCTATAAGAGAAAGGCTTTTTTCGGCAAGGAGGACAAGGATTTAAGGATAACCTTTGACACGGATATCCTTACTAGACGTTATAACCTATCCCTTGAAAAAGGCAGCTACGGTACACCCTTGCTTGACAGCAGGCTATGGCTGATGGAGGTAAAATGCTCGGGAGCATTACCTCTATGGCTTACAAGGCTGCTTTCGGAAAACGGTATTTATAAAACCTCATTTTCCAAATACGGTACCGAATACATCAACTATCTGCAACAGGAGGAAATAAATTATGCTTAATATAGATAACCTGTTTATTCAATCCGCAGACGCAGTTTCCTTAAGCGAAGCCTTGCTTACTGTAGTTACTGCAATACTGCTGGGTGTCATTATAGGCTTTACTTATAAATTTACAACAGAAAGGGGAAGCTACTCACAAAATTTTTTTATAACCTTAGTTTTTATACCTGCAGTTATATCGGTTATTATACTGCTTATAGGCAGTAATGTTGCAAGGGCCTTCAGCCTTGCGGGAGCATTTTCCATTATTCGTTTCAGAAGTGCCCCGGGTAACACAAAGGATATAACCTATGTGCTTTTTTCAATGGCAGCAGGTCTTGCCTGCGGTATGGCAAGCTATATATACGCACTTTTTTTCACTCTTATGCTATGTCTGGTTATGTTTGTATTCAGCCTTATTAAATTGGGCAGTGACAGATATGACAACTATATACTAAAAATAACCGTACCTGAAATGCTAAACTTTAAGGGAGCTTTTGACGATATTCTGAAAAAGTATACAAAGAGCTATAGCTTAAACCGAATAAGAACTGCTGATATGGGCAGTGTATTTGAGCTTACCTACAGCCTTTCCCTTTCCGAAAACACTGATATTAAGGAGTTTATGGACAGCATAAGGTGTAAAAACGGTAATCTAACAGTACTTTTATCTCTGGACAGCAATATTCACGAATTTTAAAGGAGGAAATTTATGAAACGTTTAATCTCACTTATTTTAGCTATATCGGTTTTAACAGCTACAGGCTGTACCTCGGTAACAGGCACTTCAAGTACCGATGTAACCGCATCAGACACAGCCCTTACGGCAGATACGGGCTATAACAAATATTTTCAGGCAGATAAGGTAATTGATATAAAAATCACCTTGCCCGAAGATGAATATCAGGATATGCTGAATAACGCCAAGGACGAGGAATACAAAAGTGCCGACCTGACCTTTGACAGCACAAGTATTGAAAATGTGGGTTTTCGTACTAAGGGCAATCTGACCTTAAATTCAGTTGCCTCTTCCGACTCTGACCGTTACAGCTTCAGAATTAAGCTTGATAAGTACGTTGACGGTCAGACCCTTGACGGACTTGATGAATTTGTAATTAACAATATGTACTCCGATGCCTCTTATATGCGTGAATTTTTAAGCTATGAGGCACTGCGTTCCATAGGTGTTGACGTACCTCAATGCGTGTTTGCCAACATTTATATAAATGATGAGCTTAAGGGCTTATACCTCTGTGTTGAGGCTATTGACGAAAGCTATATAGACAGAGTCTTCGGCAATACCGACGGCAATCTGTACAAGGCAGAAATGGGCAGCAGCCTTGTTTATAAGGAAAACGACAGCTATGAAAGTCTTGAGCTTAAAATGGGCAGTGACGAAAGTAAAACAGGTCTTAAAAATATGATTAAGACTCTTAACTCAATAGAAAACGGCAACAAGGGGAACATTGAGCAGGTTCTTGATGTTGACTCTGCCCTTAAATATATTGCCTTTAACTATGTTTTCTGTAACTATGACAGCTACTTAGGCAGCAATCAGCAAAACTACTATTTATATGAAAATAACGGAGTATTCAGCGTAATCCCCTGGGACTTTAATATGTCCATGGGCGGTATGGGCAGAGGAGAAAGAGGAGCAAGCCTTGATATGCCTGTTTCCTCTCAAGAACAGGACAGCTTTCCTTTAGTAACAAAGCTTTTATCAGTTGATGAATACAAGGAAAGATACTATGGTTATGTTGAAGCCCTGCTTGACTACTGCTCTGAGGCAGAGGACAGAATAGCAGAAATTAAAGAGCTTATATATGACGATGTTAAAGCCGACCCTACAAAATTCTGTACCTTAGAGGACTTTGAAAAGGCAACCACTTATTCGGAAGAAACAGATAATACGGATACAATGCCCCAGGGCGATAACGGCACACCGCCTCAGAAGCCTGAGGGAGATAACGGTACACCGCCTCAAAGGTCTGAAAATGACGGTGCTACACCGCCTCAAAGGTCTGAAAATGACGGTGCTACACCGCCTCAAAGACCTGAGGATGACGGCTCCGTACCACCTCAAAGACCTGAGGGTGATAATATAACACCACCACAACGAGATAACGGGAACAATCCCGAATTTACCCCTGACCAAGGTACAACCGCTGACAAAAGCGATGAAAATAATACCGCATCTGCTGCAGACAACAGCAGACCCACACCACCTCAGAACGGTGGCAGAGGTCATAACGGTATGATGCAAAACAACACCTCCTCCATTGTAAGCTTTGTAAAAAATCAGCTTGAAAGCATAAGTGCAGAGCTTGCAAGTAAATAATTTTCCCCCTTTTATTACTCTAAACCCAAGCTATGGGTTTAGAGTATTTTAATTAAACCAAAATTACCCTTTAATTTATTTTTAATCTTTGTTTAATTATCATTTAAAAATCCTTAAATATAATTAACTTATAAATTAAAGAAAGGCAGTGATTTATTTGCACAAATACATTAAACGAGGTATTTCATTTGTACTTGTTGCCGCTGTAGCAGGCGGTGGCTTTTACACCTACCGACATATAAAATCCAAAGAAAATATGTCACGCAATATGCCCGATATGGAAAACACCCTTACTACCAAGGTGGATAAAGGCAGTATTGTAAATACAATAACGGCTACGGGTACAGTTATGTTAAACGATGAGGTTGAAGTTTACGCAGAAGGCGAAACCAATAAAATTTTGGAATTTCATGTTGAAGAGGGCGATACGGTAACTGCAGGTCAGCTGCTGGTTACTTACGACACCGAAGACAGCGTTGAGGAATTGGAAAATAAAATAAGAGATACCCAACGTGAAATAGAAAACGCTGAGCTTAGCTTAAAAAGCATACAAACCCCCGCAAGCGACTCTGAAATAAAAAAGCTTGAAAACGAGGTTACAAACAGCCAAAATTCTATAACAGAGGCTCAAAACACCCTTAAAACCATCCAAACCAACATTGAAGCACAACAAACCGAAATTGAAATTACAAAGCAAGATTGGCAGGAGGCAGAAAAAACCGTCAGCAATAACAAGGCATTGTTGGAAGTGGGAGGCATTACACAAGAGGAATATGACAGCAGTCTTATTTCATGTTCAAAAGCTAAGCAAAGCTATGATAATGCCGTAAACTCCTTAGAAAGTCTGAATATTGAGCTTGAAACCGCTAAGAGCAACATTGCCAAGCAACAGGACTCTCTTGCACTTGCACAAGCAAGTCTGGATGAAACCGTAAATAAGCTTGACTTAGAGGAAAACCAAATTAAAATTCAGCAACAACAGCTTTCCCTGGAGGGCTTACAGGATACCTTGTCAGATGCTAACAAAGATTTAGCCGATATAGTATACTCCACCTACTCCACGGTAAACGGTGTAGTTACGGAGGTTTGTGTTGACGAGGGTACATATACGGAGGAAAACACCGTAATGCTTAAGGTCGCAGACCTTAACGACCTTATAGTAAGTGCAAATATTGAGGAGTATGACGCACCTCTTTTAGAAGTAGGTCAAAAGGTAACTATGACCTCAGATGGTTTGGAGGGAAAAACCTATACCGGTAAAATTACCGAAATTAATCCTACAGCCTCTACAGCGTCATCAAATATGGGTAGCGAAACCGTTGTGCCTATTGAAATTTCCGTTGATAACCCCGACGGAGTTTTAAAGGCTAACTACACCCTTGACCTGGAGATTGTAACAACCGACAGCCAGGATGTACTCTGTATTCCCGCCGCTGCCATAGGTACTGACAGCAAAACAAACGAAAGCTATGTATATAAGGTTGAAAATAACTCTCTTGTAAAAACAACCGTAGAAGTAGGTCAGACAGATGATACCAACACTGAAATTATATCAGGTCTTACCCAAGGAGAAGAAATAATATCCGCACTTAGTGACAGTATACAAGATGGTATGAGCTTTGATGAGTTTAAAGCTCAAACACAGGCAAGAACTCAAAACAATTCCGATGAGGAGGAAAACGCTGATGATAGAAATAGACAATCTGAGCAAATGGTACCGTCAGGGGGCTTTGGAGGTCCGAGCGCTGGAGGAGGTATGCCTCCGGGTGGAGGAAGGTGAGTTTGTTTCCATTATGGGTTCATCAGGCTCAGGTAAATCAACTATGATGAATATTTTAGGCTGTCTTGACAAGCCCACATCAGGCAAATATCTCCTTGACAATATAGATGTTTCCAAAATGAATGATAACCGTCTTTCGGAAATACGCAATAAAAAAATAGGCTTTGTATTCCAGAGCTTTAACCTGTTACCTAAGCTTACAAGTATAGAAAATGTAGAGTTGCCTATGATTTACGGAGGTATTTCCTCCTCCGAACGGCATAAAAGAGCTATGGATGCATTGGAAATTGTGGGGCTTGAAAACCGAATAAAGCATAAACCAAACGAGCTTTCGGGCGGTCAAAGGCAAAGGGTTGCCATAGCACGAGCAATAGCAGGCAACCCAAGCATTATCCTTGCCGATGAACCAACAGGTAACCTTGACTCAAAGTCTACTATTGAAATAATAGAAATTTTTCAAAGGCTCAATGAATCAGGTGCTACCATAGTTATGGTAACCCACGAGCCGGATGTGGCTATGTATACAAAGCGAATAGTAACTTTTAAAGACGGACATAAAATAGATGACAAGCCCGTTGAAAAGCCCCTAAAAGCAATAACGGGAGGTGAAAACACTTGACACTTTACGAAAATTTAAAGTCTGCTTTAATAAGCGTGCTTTCAAATAAAATGCGTACCCTGCTTACAATGCTTGGTATAATTATCGGTATTGCATCAGTTATTGCCATTACTTCTGTGGGCAACGGCAGTCAGCAGGAAATAACGGAGCAGTTTGACAGCTTGGGTGTAGGTAAAATAACCGTTTCCCTGAGAAGCAATTCACCCAGAAATATAAACACAAGCGATGCTCTTGACTTAGACGATTATGAGCTTTTAAAAACCGTTGACGGAGTAAAGTATATATCTCCTGTCTACAGTGCAAGCTATTTCAGTGTTAAGCTTCTTGACCCTAAGGAAACCAACACTGCCTCTGTTACGGGTGCTACAAGCGAGTATCAGAATATAGCAAGTCCTACTATATTGTACGGAAGATATATTTCAGACAGCGATGTGGAAAATAAGAATACGGTTGTGCTTATTACAGACACAACAGCACAAAAAGTATTCGGCTATTGCGATTCCTCTGTTGTAGGTCAAAAAATATCAATAAAATCCTGGAAGGGAAGCAAAAAATACACTGTAATAGGTATAATAGAAAACACCCAAACTACATCATCGGATTACGATGAATATCCCGAAGAAATTACTATGCCTATTACTACCGCACAAAGGCTTTTCGGTGTAAAAACCCTTTCCAATATTTCATTAATAGCTGAGGACCCTGACAACTCGGAGGTGCTTTGCGACACACTTATTGCCACCCTTGATGATGCCCACGGCACAAGCGAAAAGTATACGGCTACCAGCACCAGTGAACAACTTGAGGCTATGAACAGCGTAACGGGTACGGTAACTCTGCTTATAAGCGGTGTTGCCGCTATTTCCCTCTTAGTAGGCGGTATAGGTGTTATGAACATTATGATGGTTACCGTTACGGAACGTACCAGAGAAATAGGTATAAGAAAATCAATAGGTGCCAAAAACCGTGATATTATGCTGCAATTTGTAACAGAAGCAATTATTCTGACTGCTATGGGCGGTATACTCGGTATAGTTTGCGGCTGGGGACTGGGTATGATAGTAGGAAAGCTTATGGATGTATCAAGCGTAGTTTCCCCTCAATCTATTTTGTTTGCAGTAACCATATCCTGCGGCATAGGTATTGTATTCGGTGTATATCCCGCAAGAAAGGCAGCAAGGCTTGACCCTATTGAAGCATTGAGATATGAGTAAAAAAATCCCTGTCATTTTTTGGCAGGGATTTTTCTGTTATGTTTTTTAATGGTAATTTATTTACTATTTTATTAAGATTTAATTAAGGTTTTCTTGACTGTAAAACTATTTAATGCTATAATGATAAGGTATAAAGTAAATTCATATATGCAGCCCTACAAACAAAAATAGAGCTGTAATAAACTAGGTTAGGAGGATACCATATGAAGAAAACTTTTTTCAAATCATTAGTTGCTACAGCTGTTGCAACTACTGCTGTTATGCTTAGCACAGTTATGGCTTTTGCCGCAACCTATACCTTAACTGCCGATGCAGACGGTGTAGTAGACGGTGATACCTTTGCTGACGGTTACTTTACCGCAGTTGGTGCAGGTGCTTATAAGTCTTCTGCAGGTATAAACACCTTTGAACTCGGCAAGAGAGGTTCTAATTACATTAAATTTACACCTGAGGGTAATGCTACAATTACAGTAAGCTTTGCCAGCACCGGTGGTTCAAACACATCTACTATTGATTTATGTGATGATACAGGTGCTTCCTTAGAGCAGGCTTCTGTTACAGGTACTACACCTATAGAATACACCTTTACAGTTAAAGGTGAAATAGGTACAACCTACAGAATTGCCAACACAGGAACAGCCAGAGCTACAAGACTTGCAAGTGTCACTGTTGTAGAAGAGGGTGCTGCTTCATATCCCGACTTTGCAGACGCTGATACAGACACAATTCTTGATGCAGGAAAGGCTACCGCAGCAAAGATGGATGCAAACGTTACAGGCTTAGCTGCAGGTGATACTGCAGGTTCTGTTGAGGCACCTTATGATACAACTACAATGCCTGGCTTTACAGTATACGGTAATGTAAGCACAGATGAAACTACAGGCACACAGACCTTTAAGGGTATGACTGTTGAGGCTAACTCAAAGTCCTTTGAGGGTGTAACTTATGCTAACAGACTTAAAACCAACGGCGTAGGTAACACATCACGCTACTGCATAAAGTTTGATGTTGACAGCGACTCTACTATTGAAGTTATCGGTATGTCAGGTAATAGCTCTTCTACAAGACCTGTTGTCCTTGCAACTGATGGTGATAAGGAGCTTGCAAAGCATTATTTCGTAGGCTCTACTATGAGTAAGGCTGAATTCTCTGTTACTGCAGGTACATATTACTTATACGCAGGTGATGCTACTGTAGGTTCAAACGGTGGTATCAACCTTTACTCAGTTAAGGTATACGATGGTATTACATATAAGCTTCCTGTTGTTACTCTTTCAAACGACGGTATGACAGCAGATAGCTCTGCACTTCAGTTAACTGCTTCTTTAAACAGTGATTATACATCAGGCGAAATTACAGGTATCGGCTTTATTCTTGCTAAGCCTGATGCTACAGCAACAACAAAGTGTCCTTGTACATATTACAAGATAGAAGGCAATAACATTGTATTTATCGCTAATGTTACAAGTGCAGACTACAATTTAAAAGCACAGGCATATGTTGAATATACTTCCGCTATAGATGGTACAACAGTTACAAGATATTCAAACACTACCGTTAATGTTGTAGAGTAAAAAGGAGGAGTTTATAATGAAAAAAGATTACACAACTCCTGTTATGGAGATTACAGAATATAACAACACCGATATTATTACTGCCAGCGGTAAATTAATCGGTACAGGGGGACTTAACTCAGGCTTAATAAATGATGGTGCAGGTGTAAATACGGTTGATTTCTGATAATTAAATTAAAAACGACTCATTCTTTCAGGTTTGAGTCGTTTTTTTACAATTTACAATTACTTTTTATAAATAATGCCGTCCACAAATGTGAACGGCATTACTGTTTTAAGACAGTTTTTGCAGCTTGAGGCAAGCCTTATTATTGCCCTCCCTGCAGAACTGTCATTTTTCCCCACAGTCGGGGAAGTTATTTTTAAAATATACGGACCGTTATCCTGCGGTATACAGAGAATATTTGACCCATTAACATATAAATGCTATAATTATATTGTAATTTGCATTGCTCTGACAGGCAATGCTTATTCCCCCTATTAATCATATAATAACATAAAAAGGAGGAAATTGAATGTTCAATCAAAGGTTACAAACGTTAAAACACAGCAAATTAATTTTAATGCTTATATTTTCAATTTTTTTATCTGCATTTTCAGCTAACACATATGCACTGGATCCGCCTGCTCCGGCAGATGTACTTACGTTTAACAATGAGCAAACTATAACTTATTATAAAACCTTAACTGAAGATGTTACATTGCCATATACTAACGGGGATACCGGTATTGATGTGACTATATATAAAGATGCAATAGGTGATTTCGATTACACAAGTCCGGAAGACGGTATGACATTAAAAGTTAATACTCCTCTGTTTTCTATTATAACCGAGCCAAATAAAACATATACTGTTGAAACGTCCGTATCCGGCGACGGATATATGGGTTTCTTCAGCGACGCAGCCTGTGATAACGAGCTTTCCGCAGAGATAGCCAGTGTGGGACCTTTTGTATATGAGTCAAACAGCTACGGAATAGTTTATTACGGTGCAAGCATAACCTCCTCTTTAGGTATTAAAAAGGTTACAATTACTGTAGAAAACAGTTTGCCTGACTATAATTACAGAGGTTCTGTTACAGGCATAGATGAAACGGATACAAATACAACGATTACCTTTACATCTTCAATTGATACAAAAACCGTAACACCCCAGGAGTATAAAACAAAAGGTGTTGACCTTTTTTCAACTCTTGAATATACAGTATTGGCAAAAGGTGACAAGGGTGTTTATAAATCCGGTCCCATCACTGTAGGGGACAGTCCTGCATTAAACTATGATTTATCTTTTGAAAGAATAGAGTTTGATTTCCCCCTTAACTTTACAGACAACTATGCTGATTATGTTACATATTTCAACGCACGAGGAACAGATGAACAAACCGACCCCTACAGCAGCATTACCGTAAATGAAAACGGTATTTTATGGCAGATGCAACCTTAGGTGCAAAATCCAATGATAATGATGTTATTACATTTACAGCTAAAGAATCGGGCTTGATAACAGTAACTGTTGATATTACGTCATGCAATGAAGGCGATGCTTTAGCCCTTGGTGTAAACTATGATTACAACGGACCGTACATGACGACAGCAAACCAAACCTCTACCCTGACGGCTCCTGTTAATGAAGGCGATATAATCAGCCTTTACGCACTGGACCCCGGAACTACTTATTACGGAAAAATCGATGTCAGCTACCATTCTGATGTTTCCGCTGAGGCGTTAACCGTTGCAAATAATTCTATATTGTTTATAGGTTATATTAATTTATCCCAAATTAATAACTACTCAGCAGTAGGATTTGACTTTACAACAAGTGAAAGCGAAAAAACTGTTTCAAAAGAAATGAGTACAGTTTATAGATTGGTGCAATATAACGGAGCAATTGGTCTAATTGTTGATAATATGGTACAATTCGGCTATGCTGTAAATGATATTACAGCGGGTTCTACAATTACGGCAACTCCTTATGTAAAGACCTTAGACGGTACCAAAATTTCCGGAGAACCTGTTACTTTTACGGCAACAGCTGTATAATTAATATAAAGTAGGTGATGATTAATGAAAAAAATATATATTAAACCCACATTCAGCATAACAGAATTTGAAAATGAAAGTATTATTACAGCCAACTCCCTTAAGTACGATTCTTCAACAAACACTGCAGAGTCTGATACCTATAGAAATATGTTTGATTTTTAAGCTGCTCAAAGACTATAGACGGATAAAAACTATTTACAGTATTATATCCTGCTGCATAGGTATTGTATTTTATGCATTTGCCGAAAAAAGTACAAAGCTGTTTCTGCTTTTACAACAAAATCACAACTGTAATAAAGTTAATATTATTAAAAAAATCCTCCGACGACTAAATCGGAGGATTTTTTTCAGCCTACGTCAGGCTCTGATATTCGTTTTTTTCTTTGTGTAGTTTTTTTAATAGGTGTTATTTCATCACTTATTATATATTCCGGCTCAGCACCGTTAAGTACAACATCCTCATTAATAATACACTTTTGTACATTTTCCATAGAAGGAATATCGTACATAATATTAGTTATAAAGCTTTCTAATATGGACCTTAAGCCTCTGGCACCCGTATGCTGTTCAACAGCCTTATGGGCAATAGCCCTAAGGGCAGATTCATCAAACTCAAGTTCAACATCATCCATAGCAAACATATACTTATACTGCTTTGTAAGAGCATTTTTGGGCTCTGTAAGTATCTTGATAAGTGCATCCTCATCAAGGTCGTTAAGGGTAACGACTACAGGCATACGACCGATAAGCTCCGGTATAATACCGAATTTATGCAAGTCTTCAGGCTGTACCTTTGCAAGTAACTCGCCTGAACGCAAGTCTTTATTGGAAATAACCTCTGCACCAAAACCGATTATCTTATTTGAAATACGTCTTTCAATAACCTTTTCCAGACCTGCAAAAGCACCACCCAATATAAAGAGTATATTAGTAGTATCTATCTGGATAAACTCCTGATGTGGATGCTTTCTGCCGCCCTGAGGAGGTACATTTGCAACCGTACCCTCCAAAATTTTAAGCAAAGCCTGCTGAACACCCTCACCGCTTACATCTCTTGTAATTGAAGGGTTATCTGACTTACGTGAAATTTTATCAATCTCATCAATATAAATAATACCTCTCTGGGCTCTCTCCACATCAAAATCAGCCGCCTGAATAAGTCTTAAAAGTATATTTTCAACGTCCTCGCCTACATAGCCTGCCTCTGTAAGACTGGTAGCGTCAGCTATAGCAAAAGGCACGTTAATAAGCTTTGCAAGGGTCTGGGCAAGCATAGTTTTACCTACACCTGTAGGTCCTATCATAAGTATATTGCTCTTTTGAAGCTCCACATCAGAGCTTGCCTTTTTATCCATGCAGGCAATACGCTTATAATGGTTATACACTGCTACTGCAAGAGCTTTTTTTGCCTTATCCTGACCTATAACATACTCATCAAGCTCTGCCTTGATTTCTGCAGGTCTTGGTATATCATCGGTAAAATCGTTGGTTAAGTCCTCATACTCACCATCAATTAAGCCATAGCAAATATCTACACATTCATTACAGATATATACCCCTGAGCCTGCAATAAGCCTACGTACCTGGTCCTGGGTTTTACCGCAGAAGGAACACTTAAGCTTTTTATCGTCATTCTTGGTTGCCATTAACTTCTCTCCTTTTATACAGGTTTAGTAATTACATCGTCAATAAGACCGTAAGCCTTAGCCTGTTCTGCTGACATAAAGTTATCTCTTTCTGTATCAGCTGCAATTTCTTCAATAGACTTACCTGTGTTTTCGGCTAACATTCTGTTCATTTTTTCCTTAGTCTTAAGTATCCATTCGGCATGGATTTTAATATCTGTAGCCTGACCTCTTGCACCGCCTAAAGGCTGATGAATCATAATTTCAGAGTTAGGCAGGGCATATCTCTTACCCTTAGCACCTCCTGCAAGCAAAAATGCCCCCATACTTGCAGCCATACCTATGCAAATTGTAGATACATCAGGCTTAATATACTGCATCGTATCATAGATAGCCATACCTGCAGTAATTACACCACCCGGGCTGTTAATGTAAAGGTTAATATCCTTATCGGGATCCTCTGCCGCAAGAAAAAGTAACTGTGCTACAACAAGACTTGCAGTAGTTTCATTTACCTCTTCACCTAAGAAAATAATTCTGTCCTTTAATAATCTTGAATAAATGTCGTATGAACGCTCGCCTCTGTTAGTTTGTTCAATTACCATAGGTACTAAACTCATAAAAAACCTCCTAATTACAACATAAAACTGCAATAACGCTATAGGCTAATAAGAGGAAGCCGTTTAGCTTCCTCTGTATTTAATATTAAGTAAATTAAGCCTCTGCTTCTTCTGTTTCAACAGCATTGTCGCAAACTAAAGCAATAGCCTTTTGAACCTTTAAATCCTTAACAATGTTCTTTCTGTCATCCTCTGAGATAGCACTCTTAAGGTTTTCAAGCTCCATGCCGTAGTTCTTTGCGATACGAGCAATCTCGTTGTTAATTTCCTCGTCAGTTACCTCAAAGTTCTCCTTTTCGGCAACAGCCTCAAGAACAAGTCTGCCCTTAACCTGCTTTTCGCTCATTGGTCTGTAAGCCTCTCTCATGCTGTCCATAGTCTGACCCATATACTGAAGGTACATTTCTAAAGAAAGACCCTGTCTTGTAATATTATACTCAAATTCGTGAATTTTATTGTCAATATCAAGCTCAATCATAGGAGCAGGTACATCCATTTCAGCCATATCAATAAGCTTTGTAAGGAGTTCCTCCTGCTTAGCGTTTTTATTAGCCTCAAGCTTAGCAGCCTTAAGTCTGCCTACAATGTCGTTTTTGTAATCTGCAACATTCTCGCTGTCTGTAGTATCTGCAACATAGTCATCAGTAAGCTCAGGAAGCTCCTTAAACTTAATGCCCTTAACAGTTACCTCAAACATAGCAGGCTTGCCTGCAAGCTCCTGCTGACCGTATTCCTCAGGGAAGGTCACATTGACCTCAACCTTGTCACCGATATTCTTACCGATAAGCTGGTCCTCAAAGGTATCAATAAATGAATGTGAGCCGATTTCAAGGTCATAATCCTGAGCCTCACCGCCCTCAAAAGCCTCGCCGTCCATAAAGCCCTTAAAGTCAATTGTAGCAATATCACCCTCAGCAACAGCTCTGTCTGTTACTGTAATAATTCTTGCATTCTTAGCAAGGTCCTTCTTAATTTCAGCCTCAACCTCTTCATCGCTTACTTCATAATCTCTCTTCTGACAGGTAAGACCCTTATAGTTATCAATCTTAACCTCAGGCTTTAAATATACCTCAGCGGTAAATGCAACGCCGTTTTCATCAATAGATGTAATATCAATTTCAGGCTTTGAAACAACCTCAAGCTCATTCTCCTTTACAGCTGTCTCATAAGCATCGGGAAGTACAAAGTTAATTGCATCATCATAGAATACGCCCTTACCGTACTGTGCCTCAATAAGCTTTCTGGGAGCCTTGCCCTTTCTGAAGCCGGGAATAGAGATAGAACCCTTATTCTTATTATAAGAATGATTAAGACCTTCCTCAAATCTATCAGCACTTACGCTAAAGCTTATTTTAACTTTATTTACATCAATTTTTTCTATTGTGCTCATTGCAATAAATCCTCCTTGATATTTCAGTTCATAATGCACTGAATATCAGTATAACATAAATCTGCAAAAAAATCCAGTCTTTTTTTTATGGCAACGTGACAAAATACATTCCTTATTTTGCCCGTTAATTGTAAAATTTATTCATAAAATAAAGTACGGAAACAGATAATTGCTTCCGTACTTTTTGTAATTACTTAATTGTGCAGTTTTTAACATTAGTCTGCTTAATACATTCATCACCTGTGCGGTTATTTTTATTAATGCAGTTGTTAAAGATAATATCCTCGCTGTTTTCTACCTCAAAGGCAGGACCGTCAGCACCTACAACCGTTACATTGCTGAAGCTTATGCCCTTTGTATTGCTTAAGAAGAAGCCTTTCTGAGCCATATCCTCAATACCCGCAAGCATAGCAGGCTTGCCCGGTGTAGGATTATCTGACATAGAAATATATACATTTTCAAAGGTACAATCCTCTACAAACTGCTCTGCAAGACCGTAGAAGTAGCCTGCCGAAGCATTAACCTCCTTACAGGTCATATTAGCAAAGTGCAAGCGTCTGAAAGCAGGAGTTTCCTCTGTAACAGGGTATGGATTTTTATCCCATACATACTTATCATCGCCTCTTGGTCCACAGAAGTAGTAAAGGTTAGCAATAAACGGACAAAGCACATTTTCCATAACTATATTATCTACTCTTATATCCTCAACCACACCGCCTCTGCCTCGTCTTGACTTAAGGCGGATACCTCTGTCTGTACCCTCAAATACACAGTTTGAAATAGTAACATTAACAATGCCGCCGCTCATTTCAGAGCCAAGTACAACACCGCCGTGACCATGTACCATTGTACAGTTTGTAATTGTAACATTCTTGCAAGGCACTCTTATTTCTGTATCCTCTGTACCTGCCTTAACAGCAATACAGTCATCACCTACATCGATATGACAATTGCTGATATGTACATTTGTACAGGACTCAGGGTCAATACCGTCTGTATTAGGTGAGTCGCTTGGGTTGTTGATTGTAACATTATCTACTGTTACATTGTCACAAAGAATAGTGTTAATTGTCCAGCTTGGTGAATTTTTAAGAGTTACACCTTGGATAAGTACATTTTTACACTCATAAGGTGCAATAAGCTTAGGACGTGGGTATTCATTCTCCTTAGCCCTGAAAATCTTCCACCAAAAAGCACCCTGACCGTCAAGTGTACCCCTACCCGTAACGGATACATTCTCCGCATTGTCTGCATTAATACATGATGCATAGCAATCACGCTTAACACCCTCCCAACGAGAGGTAACAACAGGATATTCACTTATATCATTAGTAAAAAGAAGAGTTGCCCCTGCCTCAACATTAAGCTCTGTATTGCTTTTAAGAAAGATAGGTCCCGTAAGGTATGTACCTGCAGGTACATATACAGTACCGCCGCCGTTTTCAACACATTTTTCAATTGCCGCTGCAATAGCCTTAGTGCAGGATGTTTTTCCGTCACTCACCGCACCGAAGTCAAGAATATTCATAATAGCCATTTTTAATTTCCTCCTGTTAATTTTTATAAAGCCTTATTTTTTAAAAACTCATAACAGCTGCCATACCATTGATGGGCACCCTCACAAAGTACAAGCTGTAAATTATCTTCCTGATTATATATAGAATAGGCTTTTTTAGCTATATCAAGCTGTTTATATATACTTTCCGTGCCACTTCTGCCATGGAGTTTATCCTCACTGCCGCATTCAATATAAAGAGGCTTTGGAGAGGCAAGTGCCGCAAGCTCACCGCAATCGGCTGTACTCCACATACGGGGTACAAAGTTACAACCGCATTTATTGCTTTGCAGTACAGTGTCCCTCTGAGTATGGAAATATCCGCTTACTACGGCTGTATCCACCTTATCGCAAAGGGCAGTAAGCAACAGACTGAAAAGTCCGCCGCCCGAAAAACCTAAAACACCAACCTTGTCATACTTGTTTTCCTTAAATTCGAGCATAAAATCAGTAAGGCACATCAGCTCAAAAACCGTAACCCCTTGTAAACTTAACCCCATGGCTATCAGGGCATTGTTAAGCAGGTCACACACGGATTTTGACTTATCCTCGCTAAAGCCCGTTATACGTTCGCCACTGCCTAAAAGGTCGGGGCAGACTACAATATATCCTCTTTGCACAAGCTCTAAAGCAAAGGCCGTACTCTTTAGGAGAGATACCTCTATCTCCTTTGGTATATTACCTACAATCCCCTCTTTACCATAGCAGCCGTGACCGTGAAGAGCTAACATCACTTTACCGTTACACTCATCAGGTATCAGTACATAAAGAGGCATCTTTAAATTTTCTGCCGTAGGCAAAATATATTTATTCCGCCTATAGCCTGTCATTTTCTTACTTTCAATAAGTTTAGGCTTTTCACTGCTTCGCTTCAGCCTGTCTGTACCTATAAGGCTTAAAACGGAGGCTTTTGTATCAGCCTTCCACTTTTCAAGCTCCTTAAGGCTGTCAGCCTTAAGCTCACAGCTTTTACCTAAGCTTTTGGATAAATTAAGAATAAAACTTTCTCCGTTTATTTCATCAGAACCGAACATCAGATTAAATCCTCATATTTTTTAATTTGCTCAGAATAATTCCAATCCCCAAAAACCTTTTCCGTTGCGTAATCACTCGCTTCTTGAGCCGTAAGCACCTTACTCCATTCAACAAGTGACTTTTCATTATAACCCTCGCCGTAGCTTCCGTATTGGGCATAGGTTGAAGTTAAGTGGCGTTTGGTATCATTCCATGTACAAAAGCCTTCATGGCTTACACATTTATCAAGCTTACAATCTATAAATACAACCTTTGCATATTCTCTCCACGGTCTGCCCAAATAAACAGCACCATCTCCTGCACTTCCTCCTATATGGCAATTTCTGAAAACATAGCCGTACTTAAGCTCCTTTGAGGTACAAGCCGCAGTTACATAACAGGGCAAAGCCTTAGGTCTACCCAACGCACAAATTTCACAATCCTCAAAAACAGCTACTGCACCGCCAAAGATAAAGTCCACATCGCCCTCTATATAACAGTTTTTGAAAAGCTGTCTGCGACAAATATACGGGTCTTTATCTATATCAGAAAATATAGGTGCAGTCAAAAGAGTATCCTGCTTAGCCAGAAGTCTGCAATTTTCAATTATTGCCTTATCGCAATCCAGGTAAAGGGCTACAGCTTGTCCTGCCACACTGCCCAGACCTGCTCCGTTTTCTATAGTAAGATTATACGCCTCAAAGCCCTCTGCCTCAGGAGTAACACGAACACTTGCCGTATTAAAGGTACCTATAGGTTCTCCGTCATCCCCCAGGTCAAACGCTCCGTCGTTGTATCTAAGCACGGTTTTTTCCCGGTCTTCTCCTACAAGTATAATACCAGGCTTATCTATAACCAGCTTTTCCGTGTATATTCCGTTTTTAATATATATTAATGCAGCTTTTCCAAATTCCACAGCGTTAATTGCCGATGCAATATCAGTATAATCTCCGCTGCCGTCCTTGGCAACTGTAAGCTTAAACCACATTGTGTAACCTCCAAATTACATAAACATCTATCATAAAAATCATAATAACATTTTTTTGTTGCTTTGTCTACACAATTAATTTTAATTTTAAAAAAATAATAATAAACGGCAATAAAAAATATTCAAAATTAAATATTACATATTGCCGACAAGCAAAATTCAATAAATCAATTTTTTACCGTTTTTTGTAATTACCCCATCTGTAATATGCCCAAAGTACAAACGCAGCTAAGGCATTGCTTGCAACTACCGCAAACCATACACTTCTTTCCTCCATTTTAAATATATTGCTGAATATAAATAAGAAAAGAAAGCGGAATACCCATAGCCTTGTTGCATCAATTATCATTGTAACTACTGTTTTGCCGCTGCCGTTAAAAAAGCCCTTTGTTGTATCGTAAACACCGTTTGTAAAGCAACAAAAAGCCATAATGGAAAGAAAATCCGCCGCCATCGGTATTACCTCACTATCATCTGAAAATATACTTACCATTGCAGTTGATACAAAATCTCTTGATAATATTATACCGCTTATAAACAAGAATGTTACTATCATAAATTTTGCGTGTATGTATGCACGATTTGCTCTTTCCTCTTGGTTTGCACCTATATTCTGACCTACTATTGTAGCTGTAGCAGACCCGAAAGCAGTAGATGGCATTGTAATAATACTGTTTATTCTGTTGCCTATGCCATATGCCGCCATAGCAGAATTGCCGTAAACAAGTACATTTTTAGTCATAAGCAGAAAGCCGAACTGCATTGTACTGCCACCTATGGCAGTAGGTAAGCCAAGCTTCACAATGCGAATAATTTTATTAGCCTGAGGCTTAAGCTTATGGAGCTTTAATTCTACATATACAGGCTTATCCTTTTTAATAAGGTCTTTTATCGCAATAACCGCACAAGGGATTTTAGCAAGCAAGGTAGAAAGCGCCGCACCTGCAACGCCCCACCGAAAAACAAGTATAAAAAGAGGGGCTAATATAAGGTTTAAAACAACCCCCAGCATATTAAGCCTCATAGCCCTTACGGTATCTCCCTGTGCCTGATTAACTGCCGCAAAGAGATTTATCATAAATAAAAAGGGCATATCAAAAAGCACAATCTGCAAATATGTACAGCCATACTTATTCACATCACCCTCAGCCCCCAGCCAATCAACTATAAAGGGCGTGGCACCGCCGCATAATAATGAAAACACCACAGCAAAAAGCATTGATATACTTAAAAGCTGATTTGCCATTTCCCTTGCACCCTTATTGTCGCCTGCACCTACATACTGGGAGATAAGTATGGCTCCTGCAAGGGTAAAGCCCTGTCCAAAGTTAATAACCACATTCTGTACAGGTGTCACAAGAGAGATTGCCGCCATTTCGTCAGTGCCAAGCTTGCCTAAAAGATATGTATCGGTCAGGTTATACAAGGTTTGTATAAAATTATTTATGACTATAGGCACAGCTAAGCTAAGGATAGCCATAGTAAGACTACCCGACAAAATCCGCTGTGAATTTTTCTCGGCAGTACTTAATGCTGTAGCCTTGCTCATTTTATGACACTCCTTTCTCAGCTATTATTTATAAGTATTTTACAACAAAAAACCAAAGTAAACAATAAATTTTTTAAGCATTTTTATAACATTTACAGATTTTTTATGATATAATAAAACCAACTATTTTTTGGAGGTTATTTTATGTCAGCTTATTTTAAAATATCAAAGAAAAAACTTGAGCCATACTTTAAAATGAACAGCTCACATTATCATAGGGAACACGAAATGTACTTTCTTTTAAGCGGTAACAGGAGGTTTTTTATAGAGGACAGCATATATAACCTGAGAGAGGGAGATATTGTTGTACTGCCAAAAGGGGTTTTGCATCGCACATCCTACAATAACAGTCTTTCTCACGAAAGGTATAATGTACTTTTCAACCTTGAATACATAAGTGATTTGGTTTGTGCCTTCGGCGAAAAGGTAATTGAGGAAAGCTTTGCACATAACCCTGTTATAAACGTGCCGCAAAATCGTTTAAGCCACATAACGAAAATTTTTGAAAGACTCTATATTGAATATAATAACCCGGATAAATACAGTAGTCTTAACATAAAAAATAATTTGCAGGAAATCATTATCTTCCTTATCAGATGTATAGACTTCAGGGATAAAAACGGTATCGGCTTGCCCCTTACCCTTGAACCCTCCTATATGCTTATACAGGAGGCTGCAAGATATATAAGCTCCAACTACAGCAAAGACTTGACCCTTGCTCAGGTTGCAACAAATGCTAATATGAGCCCAACATACTTTTCAAAAAAGTTTAAAGAAGCAACAGGCTTCGGCTTTAAGGAATACCTTATAAATATAAGGCTGAAAAAGGCATCTATTATGCTCCTTGAAACCGACAAAAGCGTTACGGAAATTGCCACAAGCTGCGGCTTTAACGACAGCAACTACTTCGGCGATGTATTTAAACGAGCAAAGGGCATATCTCCCTTAAACTATAGAAAAAACAACATTTTTGTATAGCAAACCGTGCTTTGTGCCTTAAATTGTATTAAAAGCATTATTTTATTGGTTAAAATTTATTAAATTTCTCTTATAAATCCCTTGCAAAGTGTGAAATTTGCGGGTATAATTAAATTATAATGCATAAAGTGGCTGACAATGTACATCAGCATTGGCTTACTGCAAATGCCGAAGGTCTTTGTGGGTCCCTGCATAATATATTTTGAAAGGAGTTTTTTTTATGAAAAAAACAAGAGCCACAGCGCTGTTTCTTGCATCTGTTATGACGCTTAGCAGTGTACCGTGCAACGTTATGGCTGAAGGTACAGACATGACAACCGTTGATGCGGTTGAAAGTGCTGTAGCTGAAGAATCTGTGTCTGACAAAGTCACTTCCGACACCGCTGTTGAATCTGACCTTGAGTTTATGGCACTCGAGGGCTGGCAGTCAGGTTGGACAGGCGTTAATAGCCAGGCTAGTAAGGTAAGCATTGAACCTACCGAAGACGGAGTAAGAATGCGTACACTTGAGGGTGGTATGGGTAAATTTCAGTCATCGGAGGATTCTATCGCATACTATGTATACGAATCACCTTCTACCGCTGACTTTACCCTTAGTGCTACAGTTACCGTAAACGGGTATAACTCTTTGGGTTCTTCCAACCCACAGCAGTCCTCCTACGGCTTAATGATTTTGGATGACTTATATTCAAAGGCTGCTACCCCTCCAAAGACATATTCCAACAACTTTATGTTAGCCTCATATATGACTAAGGCAGCAGCTACAGAGGCAAGTATTTCTGCCACACACAGATATAACGGCAGAAGAACTATCGATCAGGACCTTATTACCGGTCTTGCCACCTCTACAACAAAAGGTCCTATCGGCCCTTTTGAAATGAGTATTTCAAAGTCAGGTAATTCCGTTGTAGTAAATGTAGACGGTACGGAATATTCATACAATGTAGAAAGCCTTACTACTAATCCGGCAAGGCCTTATTTCTCAGATACAATATTCCCAGGTTTCTACATTGCACGTGATGCTGATGTTACTTTCAGTAATGTACAGTTTGAAATTGAAACACGTACGGTAGAAAGCCTTGAAATTGTATCTATGCCCGAAAAGACTGACTACGTTGTAGGCGATACAATCGACCTTACAGGTCTTCAGGTTATGGCTAAGTTTACAGACGGTACTTCAGAAATTATAGATACCTACTCTGTAGAGGGCTTTGATACCGAAACCAAGGGCGACAAGGTTATGCAGATTGTAAAAGGTTCACAATCCGTAGAAATACCTTATACCGTAGCTCCCGTAATGTGTACATCACTTAATATTACAAGTATTCCTGTATACAGCAGCTACTATATTGGCCAGCGTTTCTCAGTTACAGCCTTCCAGGCAGAGGCTGAGTACAACAACGGTACAAAGGGTGTACTTTCAAGTGATGAATGTACCTTCTACATAGACGGTCAGGAAATCGAAGAGGGTTACTATTTTACAGCAAACGATGTAGGCAACAAAACTGTTACCGTTAAGCACGCAGTTACTGAGTCTGTTGAAGAGTCAGATGCATCCGATACATTTAATATTGCTGTTGAAAACTATACTCTTTCAGCTATTACAGTGGGTGTTATGCCTGCAAATACAAGCTATGCCCCAAATGATGAAATAGACACAACAGGTCTTAAAATCCGTGGTGTATACACAAATGCAGACGGTCAAACTCAGTTTGCTCTCCTTGAGGATGACGAATATGAGGTTCTCCCTGCCGATACCTCTAACTTAGGTACTGTTGCTGTTACAGTAAGATATATTAAGAACCCCGCTCTTACAACAACCTTTAATGTAGAGGTTGTTAAGAAAATTGCCGTAGCATTCCAGTTAGAGAAATACCCAAGAACAACATACCAGGTTGGCGAGGAATTTTCAACTGACGGTATGAGAGCTGTAATTTTATATAATACAGCAGCTACAGAAAAGACAGATGCTTATACTGTTGACCTCAGTAAGTTTGACAGCTCATCAGAGGGTACTGTAAGCGTAACTATCATACCTGATGATGCAAGCTTTGCTTCAATAGAAATACCTGTAACTATTACAGCTGAAAAGACCTATCACTGGAAGTCAACTTCATTTGGTGCTTCTGCTACAGCAAGCAGTAACACAGCTGTTGAAACTTTTGATGAAAACGGTAACGTAGAGTCTGTAAATGTACGTTCATGGAACGGTGCAGGTAAGATTACTAAGGATCACGACGGTATATCCTACTACTATACAAGAGTAAACGCTAACAACAACTTTACAATAAGTGCCGATATTCTTGTAAATGATTATCTTGAGCATGATAATAATGACGAACAGCGTAACGGTCAGGAAGCTTTCGGTATTATGGCAAGAGATGTTATACCTTTAAATCCTGATATGGATAAGCTTGACGAATACGAAATTCAGGAAATTGAAGATGCCTTAGCTGCACAGGAGCAGACAGGCAAGCATGATTACGTGCCTATGACTGTTTTAGCATCTAAAGCAGAGCTTGATGAAAACGGTGAGCCTGTTCCTGCATTTAAGGACGGTAGAAATTACAAGGTAACCTTCTCATCTAATATGGCTATCTTAGGTGGTTACAGCGGTACATCATGGCCTAATGACCCAACATCATTAAGCTATCAGAAGAACTCTACCATTAACAGAATTAACCTTGTTATGAGAACAGGTGTTTACCATGCAGACGCATCTTCAAGTGTTATTGAAAAGGAAGGTCCTTACAAGCTTTCAGATACCTTCCCTGCAAGAGGTAACAAGTACAGAGTAACCCTTACAAAGATTAACGGCGGTCTTTACGGTTACTGCTACGATTATCAGACAGGCGTTGAGAAGGAAACATATCAGTACGCAGAGGACGATCAGGAATTTGCAAACCTTTTCACACGTCAGGATGCAGAAAATCTTTATGTAGGTTTCTTTGCTGCAAGATGGGCAGATATTACGGTATCTAACTTCGAGCTTCACGAAACCAATCCTGAAACAGACCCTATTACAAGTAACGCACAGGATGAGGCTTCAACACCTGCTATTAAGTTACAGTCATCTGAATTCTCAGCAACTACTAACTATAGCTTAAGCCTCAGAGCTACTAATGATATGGGCGGTCTTGTTACAATTCAGCAAAACGGTAAGATAGTTTACAGAGATACTCCTGTTTCTAAGAACACTATTCTTCCTGTAACACTTGCTGCTAACTCAGTAAACAGCTTTACTGTACTTTACCAGCCAAATGCGGCTGACAATATTACCTCAGCCGAGCCTATCGTAGCTCAGTTTGAAGTAACTCACAGAGATTCTTTAGGCGACTATGATGTACTTTACTGCTCACCTGACGGTACTGTTTCAGGCGATGGTACAAGAGAAAATCCTCTTGATGTATACTCTGCTGTAGGTTTCCTTGACCTTGGTAAAGAGGTAATCTGTCTTGAGGGTACATATAAAATGACAAAGGCATTCTCAATCCCTGAATCTAACACAGGTGTTGCTAAGGCTTGGAAAACTCTTCGTGCTGATGACGGTGCAGAGGTTATCTTCGATATGCAGGGCAAGTACGAGGGTATGACTCTTGATGCTAACTACTGGCATATTAAGGGTATTGATTTTACTAACTCAGGCGGTAACCTTAAACCTTTCCTTTTATCAGGAGATCACTGTATTATTGAGGATTGTAAGTTCTACAACAACGGCGATACAGGCTTCCAGGTAAGTAGAAGTAAGGAAGATGATATTAATATTGATATGTGGCCTTCATACAACGTAATTAAGGATTGTGAGGCTTACAACAACTGTGACCCATCCAAGATTAATGCTGACGGCTTCGGTCTTAAGCTTACTGTAGGTTACGGTAACATTTTCCAGAGATGTATTTCTCATAATAACCTTGATGACGGTTATGATGCATATACAAAGAAGGGCGAGGGTGCTATCGGTCCTGTAACCCTTGAAAGCTGTGTAGCTTATGATAACGGTAATATGCTTAATGAGGACGGTACAACCACTTCTTACAATGCCGGCGGTAACAACGGCTTTAAGATGGGTGGCGAGAGCGTTCCTGTTCAGCACTATATGAAGGATTGTATCGCATTTGAAAACGGTACAAACGGTGTAACCACCAACTCTAACCCTGCTCTTAAGATAAGAAACCTTGTTTCTTACAAGAACAGCGGTCAGGGTGTATACCTTTACACAGGTGATGGTCAGAGAAACTTTGACTATGATGTAAAGGGTGTTGTATCCTATATGAATGGTTCAAAGGATATTTGTGCCGCACAGGATATTGACACATATGTAGCAAATAAGACAGCAAGCGACAAGCCTGTAATACCTGCAGTTGTTGCTGAATATGCAAGCAAGGATGTACTTGATGCCTTCTATGCGGCAGGTGGTACACTTGATGAAAGCACAAACGGTAATGTATGGCCAATGATGGTTAACCATTCAACTGTTTCAATTAACAACCCAACCAACTACTGGAACGGCGAAAACAGCGAGGGCGAAAAGATAACAGACGCTTTCTTTAAGAGTGTTGATAAGAATACTGTTCTTACAAACGGTAAATATTCACAAACTGCAGAGGGTGAGTTTATTTTAGGCGATTTCCTTGCACGTGTTGATGCTTATGCTCACGAGGCAGAGGATATTATTAATTACCCTGCAGGTCCACAGGATGTTGAGGAAACAACTGAGGCTACAACCTCAGAGGTAACAGAAACTACTACCAAGAAGCCTTCATCAGGCGATAGCAGCAGTGGTTCATCATCAGGCGGTGGCGGCG
>CATZZP010000007.1 GCA_958426775.1 uncultured Bacillota bacterium | reverse complement strand
ATTTTATTATAATACATGACTTAGTTTTTTGTCCACTTTTTTAGTATAGCACCACAACAAATAATAAAGGAATTTATCGAAAGCGGTTTTGCAGAGGAGTACTTTGAGTGTATTGAGGGAACAGAGGAAATTGAATATGACGAAGCTGATATTGCCTATTCTTCCGATGGTATAAAATACAGCAAATCATGGGTATTAGATTATTTGAGAGAAAGTGGGGCACCACTTAATCAAGATAATGTAAACCTGGTTGCAAACAAATTCTTTGCTAACGGTGGAGATGAGCTTTTTAAAAAGGTTAAAAAAAATCTGGAAACAATAAGGCACAACACTTTAGAAAATGCAGATGAACAATACCTGTTTATGTTTATGGCATACAAGGCATTTTTGCGATTTTTTAATTTTAGTAAAGAGAAGGATAAAAAATATGAATATAAGGTTGAAAGCATAACTGACGGTTTCTTTGGCGGTGCACGAATCCAAAGCCTTACAAACATTTTAAACAGCTATGGGCGTGAAGGTTGGTCTTTGAAGTCGGCTTTTACAAATGAACTTGGTAAAAATGAGGCTGAAACAACAATCAAAGGTGTAAGTGTAGGAATAAATTCTACAACAGAGCAAACCATTTTAATATTTGAACGAGAAATAAAAAGATAACTGTATTAGCCAAACAAAGAAAGGGCTCTTTGTCAAGAGTTGAGGTAAAATTTTTTTGAAACGCAGGTTTTAATTCCTGCGTTTCTTTTTATGTTAGAGAAATAAAATAGGTAAAATAACAGGGCAAAAAAAGTACAACTTTTTAAAAGTACACTTTTGGAGAAAAATACCCTTTAAAAAATAAAAAAAGTACACTTTTTTCCACTTTTGTATGATTAAAAAGTGATAAGCTGTTGTAAGCTGTCAAAAACTCCTCACGCAAATTTTGAACAGATAAAAAGAAAAGTGCCCGAAAACAGGCACTTTTCAGAGAAGTTTATAAAGTTTAAAAATTAACCGAAGTATCTGTCAAGTAAGCCCTTGAAAGCCTTACCATGTCTAGCCTCGTCCTTGCACATTTCGTGAACTGTGTCGTGGATAGCGTCAAGGTTAGCAGCCTTAGCTCTCTTAGCAAGGTCAAGCTTACCTGCTGTTGCACCATGCTCAGCCTCAACACGAAGCTCAAGGTTCTTCTTAGTAGAATCGGTAACAACCTCACCTAAAAGCTCTGCAAACTTAGCAGCGTGTTCAGCCTCCTCAAAAGCAATACGCTTATAAGCCTCAGCAACCTCAGGATAACCCTCACGGTCAGCCTGACGGCTCATAGCAAGATACATACCAACCTCAGTACATTCGCCTGTAAAGTTAGCTCTGAGGTCTTCAATAATATCTTCAGAAACACCCTGAGCTACGCCGATACGGTGCTCATCAGCAAACACAAGGTCACCTGTCTGCTCGATAAATTTTGAAGCAGGAGCCTTACATACAGGACAGACCTCTGGAGCTGAGTCACCTGTGTGAACATAACCGCAAACTGCACAAACAAATTTCTTCATAATAATTTACCTCCGTTTATATATTGTTTTTTAATTGATAATTATTATCATTTACAAATTCATTCTAACATTTTTTTTTATGTTTGTCAACACTGATTTTCACGATTTATGTATAATTTTTGTGTAAATTATTTTTCCAATATTCCGCTTTCTTTTATATTGCTTACAGCCTGTTTGATTTTATCTATAGGCTGTACAAGTGCCATTCTTACATAGCCCTCTCCATACTTTCCGAAAGAAGCTCCGGGGACACACAGTACCCCTGCCTTTTTTAATAAGTCAAAGGTAAATTCCGTTGAAGAGGTGTAATTCTCGGGTATAGGATACCATGTAAACATAGTTGAATCTGTTAAAGGTACCTTCCAGCCTATTTCGTTTAAGAGTTTGTGTAAGGTATCTCTTCTGTTTTTATATTCCGCCCTGTTGCGTGTAACAATATCCTGTGGACCGTTAAGGGCAGCAATAGCCGCCTCTTGTATACCATGACAAATACCGTAGTCAATCTGAGAGCGGAAGGACTTAAATCGTTTTATAATCTCTTCATTACCCAGAGCAAAGGATAACCTTAAGCCTGTTAGATTATAGGTTTTTGAAAGAGAATTAAATTCAATACCCACTTCCATGGCTCCCTCAACAGCTAAAAAGGAAATTCCGGGATCATAGTCATATACAAGCTCTGAATAAGCATTGTCGTGAATAACAATAATATCATTTTCCTTAGCAAAGGCTACCAGTTTTTCGTAAAATTCCTTAGGTGCGTGGGCTGTAGTAGGGTTGTTAGGGTAGGATACAATCATCATTTTAGCCGCCTTGGCAACCTCTTTATCTATGGCGTCAAAGTCAATTAAATAATTGTTTTCCTTTAATAAAGGCATATATTCAAGCTTAACGTCAGCCATTGTAGGTCCAAAAGAAAATATCTGGTAGCAGGGGTCAGGCACAAGCACAATATCCCCGGGATTACAAAGGGGGAAGGCAATATGAGCGATGCCCTCCTGTGAACCGTTTACCGCACAGATATTATTTCTTGTAAGGCTTACATCATAGCGGTTTTTATACCAATTACATACAGCCTCAATAAGTCTGTCACTTTCCGTCATACCGTACTTATAGTTTTCAGGCTCTGACAAAGCCTTTGTAACGGCTTCAATTACGTGCTTATCAGGGGGAAAATCAGGGGTACCTATAGAAAAGTTAATAACCTCTTTACCCTTTGCCTCAAGCTCACGTTTAGCAATATCCAAATCTAAAAGAATATTTGAATTAATCTGACCGAATTTATCTGAAAAGTTCATTTGTTTAAGCTCCTTGATTAATTAAGTTACCGAAAAAGGTTGTTATATACCAGCTTATAATACTATCACCCCAAAGCACGGCAATAAACATACCTGCCGCAATAAAGGGTACAAATGGGATAAGAGGGTGCTTAACGCCCTTTTTCTTTTGTGTGATGTATGTAGGCAGACTTATAACCGAGCCTAAAAGGCAGGCTAAAATTAAGGAAAGGACAGCGTTTTGCCAGCCCATTAAAAAGCCTGCAGCGGCGTAAAGCTTCATATCTCCGCCACCCATACCGCCCAGCAGCATAAGTACAAGCATAGGCAGACTGATTGCAAAAAAACCGATTACATGAGAAGCCCAGTTTGTATAGTCGGCAATTGTAGCAAGTATACCAAGACAGAAGATAAAAATATTTACTCTGTCAGGGACAATCTGATAATAAATATCAATACCGCTCAATACAATAAGTGATGAAGCAAAAAGACAGTACACAAATACGGTTAAAATAGTTTGCCAACCAAAGTTATTATTTGCATTATACAAAGTAAAGAAAGCCATTATACCCCAAGCTATTGCATTTAAAGCCTCAACTAAAGGGTATTGTGCAGAAATATGCTCACCACAGTAACGACATTTTCCTTTTAAGAATAAATAGCTGAAAAGCGGGAAAAGGTCATACCAGGCAAGCTTATGGTTACAGCTTGTGCAATGAGAGGGGACGGACACTATGGTCTGATTTAAAGGTATGCGATAAATGCATACATTTAAAAAGCTCCCTACGAATAAACCGAAAAATGCAAAAAGTAAACTAAATGATATATAAAATGCAGTTAGTGCGTTCATTATTATCCTCCTTAAAACGCTATTATTAATCCGTGATAATCTGCATAGGTGCTTACCAGTCCTGTAGCATCTGTTATAAGGTAGTTATTAAAACCAAGCTTGTCAGTATAATATGAAGCAAGGCTTTCAGCCTCCGACCTGTTATCTACATGAGTAATAAACAAAGTTTTTTGTGTTGTATCAACGCCTGTTTCCTTCATAAGGTCTGTAAGCTTTGCGTAAGCTTTTTTTCTGCCTCTTGTTTGAGTAAGCAGTGCCATTTTACCCTCAACGCCTGCACATATAGGCACTATGTTAAGCATTGATGCAAGCTTTGCAACATAAGCATTCATTCTGCCTGAATCTACAATAGTATTAAAGCATTCCAATATAAAAAAGGTATTAAGCTTATCAACAAAGCTATCAATCTCTACCTTTATTTTCTCAGCACTTAAGCCTCTATCAATTAACCTCATTAACTCATGGACAATTGCAGTTTGTCCTGCAGAGGCACTTTTACTGTCAATTACGTGTATAAATTTATCACCTATGTCCTCATGATACATATGGGCGGCAGTGCATGCACTTGCATATGAGCCGCTTAAATGGCGGGAAAGAGTGACAACAAACACAGCTTCTCCATCCTTATATTCGTTAAAATATTTTTCGGGCGAGGGTGCAGCAGATTTACGCCCCTTTGGATTACTATTAAGTGTATTAATATAGTCGGATATATTTAAGTCATGGGTGTCCTCATATATCTTATCACCCAGCTGTAAGGTCAGAGGTATACGGGACACATTTCTTTTCAGCATTTCTTCGGTAAAGTCACAACCGCTGTCAGCTATAATTTTAATCATTTTAAAAACTCTCCTGTGTTTTAAAACTTATTACCTAAATTACAGTATAACATATATTGTCTTAAAATAACAGAAAAATTTAATTTGGATAACTAAAATTTCAAAAAATATGTAAAAATGCTTGCAATAGATTAAGTTTGATGTTATAATTGACCTAGTGACTGATGGATTAATTAAGAGTGGGTTATGCCCACTCTTGTTTTATCTTATAAATAAAGTAAACTTTTGCTTTATTTTAAGACCGGTCCCTGCCTAGCTTTAAACATGTGCAGGCACTACTGAACTTCACAAGGACGGGAACGGGGTTGCGTTTAGCTGCCCTATTTTTCTGTGTAAATACGGTTAGAGAGGTGATATAATGCAGGCAAAAGATATAGTTAAGCTTGTAGAGGAGCTTGCTATGCCTATAATTGAAGAAAACGGCTTTGAATTTGTAGATGCGGAATTTGTTAAGGAAGGACCTAACAAATATCTCAGGGTTTATGTTGATAAGGAAGGCGGCATAACTATTGATGATTGCGAAACAGTAAGCCGTTACCTTGATGAAAGACTCAGCGATGATATTACGGAAGATCCTTATATTTTAGAGGTTAGCTCGCCGGGTATAGACCGTATACTGAAAAGAGATCATGAGTATGATAAATATAAGGGTAGATTGGTAGATGTAAAGCTTTTTAAGGCACTTAACGGTCAGAAGGAATTTCAGGGCAGCCTTGAGGGGCTTGAAGGTGATAACGTAGTTATTACGGACGATAAAGGCAACAGGCTTGTGTTTCCGCGTAAAGAGGTTGCCTCAACAAGACTTACGGTTATATTTTAAATCAATATATAGAAAAATAAGGAGGAAAAAGGCAAAATGGATAGCCAAAAGGAGCTTATCAGAGCTTTAGAAGATCTTGAAAAGGAAAAAGGTATTGACAAAGAGTTGATTTTTGAGGCAATTAAAACCTCACTTGAAACTGCTTGTAAGAAAAACTACGGTACCTCACAGAACATCAGAGTTGACATTAACAGAGAAACGGGTGATATAAAGGTATTTGCTCAAAAAGAGGTTACAGAGGATGTTTACGATGCCTTCCTTGAAGTATCTCTTGAAGATGCAAGAAAGATTGACCCAAGCTATGAATACGGTGATATAGTAGAGTACGAAATAACACCAAAGAACTTCGGCAGAATTTCAGCACAAACTGCAAAGCAGGTAGTAGTGCAGAAGTTCAGAGAGGCCGAAAGAGAGAAGCTTTATAACGAGTACCTTAAAAAGGATAAGGAAATTGATACCGCTATTGTTGAAAGATGCGAAAAGAAAAACGTTATTGTTTCCTTAGGTAAAATGGATGCTATGCTCCCTGCACAGGAACAAATTCCCGGTGAGGTATATGAGCATAATGACAGAATTAAGGTGTTTATTTACGAGGTTAAGCTTACATCAAAGGGACCTATTGTGAATGTATCAAGAACACATATCGGTCTTGTAAAAAGACTTTTTGAGCTTGAAGTACCTGAGGTTATGGACGGTACTGTTGAAATTAAGTGCATTGCCAGAGAGGCAGGCTCAAAGACTAAAATGGCAGTTTACTCAAAGAACCCTGATGTTGACCCTGTAGGCTCATGTGTAGGTCCAAACGGTGTAAGGGTTAAGGTAATAGTAAATGAGCTTAACGGCGAAAAGATAGATGTTGTACTTTGGGACGAGGACCCTAAAAAGCTTATTGCTTCTGCCCTCAACCCTGCAGAGGTTATTGCAGTTGAATTAAGCGAAACTGAAGAGGAAAGATGTGCAAGAGTTGTTGTTCCTGACAATCAGCTTTCAACAGCTATCGGTAAAGAGGGTCAGAATGTAAGACTTGCGGCAAGACTTACAGGCTGGAAGATTGATATTAAGAGCGAATCACAGGCAAGAGCTACGGGCTTTGTAGACTTAGGTGATGAGGACGAATCAACAGAGGATGAAGAATAATAGCTGATCTGCTGAAGGGTTGTGACATAATTGATTAAAAAGAAAGTGCCACTTAGAAAATGTACAGGTTGTCAGGAAATGAAGCCTAAAAAAGAGCTAATCCGCATAGTTAAAAGCGACGAGGGCGAGTTTAAGCTTGATGCAAGCGGTAAGATGCCCGGTAGAGGTGCTTATATATGTCCTAATGCGGAATGTTTGGAAAAGGCTCATAAATCCAAAGGACTTGAACGCTCCTTTAAGGTAAAGGTACCTCAGAGTGTATATGAAGAGCTTAAAAAGGAGCTGACAGGGGAATGATTAGCAGAAAAGCAGCCTCTATGCTTTCCCTGGCAAAGCGTGCAGGCAAGCTTATAAGCGGTGAAGATACGGTTATAATGTCAATAAGGGACAGAGCTTGCTGCCTTGTGATAATAGCAGAGGATGCGGCGGAAAATACTAAAAATAAAATTTTATCAAGAGCAGGCACAGCCGATGTAGACTGTATTGTTAAGGGTATGCGTGAAGAGCTTAGCAGTTCAGCCGGGCTATATAACAGAACAGTGTTTGCAGTTACAGACAGTGGATTTGCAAAAGCAATTAAGGCTGAGCTTTTGTTGTAATAGTTAAGGCACTTTGCCTTAGAGTTAATGGAGGTGATTAATTTGTCGAAAATGAGAGTATATGAACTTGCTAAAATTTTAAACGTCAGTAACAAGGAGCTTATCGGCAAACTTAATGAATTGGGGGCGGAGGTAAAATCCCACTCAAGCGGTGTTGATGAGGCGATGGCGGAAAAGGTTAAAAAGCTCTATCAAGAGGGCAGTAATCCTAAAAAGGAGGAAAAAACCTCTGTTAAAAAGAACGAAGAAAAGGTTCAGCCAAAGTCAAAGACAAAGGATAATAATTCAAAGGCTCAGGTTGCTAAGCCAATAGCTGATAATAAACCAAAGGCTGATAAAAATGAAGCAAGAGGTCAGCAGCCAAGAAATGAAAGGAACTTTAGGCCTAATGCCGACAAGAACCGAAACAAAAAGGCTGATGAAAGGTTTGAAAAGGGCAATAAGAATAAGCCTGCCGAGAAGAGCGAAAAGGGCAGTAACTTTACTAAGCCAAAGCCAAACCTTAATATAGTCGGCAACCAAAATAAAAAGAATAAGAAAAACAAAAAGAATAAAAATAAGAGGGAGGAAGCTCCCGTTCAGGAAATTCCTATGGAAATAGAGGACGATATTAAGATAATTCAGATAGGTGATACAATTACCGTAAAGGATTTAGCAGATAAGTTAGGTAAAGCACCTGCTGATATTGTTATGCGTCTTATGAAGAAAAATGTTATGGCAAGCATTAATCAGGAGATTGAGTTTGAGCTTGCAGAGGCAATTTGTGATGAGCTTGATGTAATTGCGGAAAGAGCTGAAGAAATTGACCTTCTTGAAGAGGAATTTCGTGAGGAAGAGGATAACGCAGAGGACCTTGTAGAAAGACCGCCTGTTGTTGTAGTTATGGGTCACGTTGACCATGGTAAGACCTCTCTTCTTGACGCAATCAGACATTCAAGTGTGACAGCTAAGGAAGCAGGCGGCATTACACAGCATATAGGTGCATATACTGTAGCTATAGATAACAAACCTATTACATTCCTTGATACACCGGGTCATGAGGCATTTACAGCCATGAGAATGAGAGGTGCTCAGGTTACTGATATTGCAGTGCTTGTAGTAGCTGCCGATGACGGTGTTATGCCACAGACAATTGAGGCTATCAATCATGCTAAGGCGGCAGGCGTTGAAATTATAGTTGCTATTAATAAGATAGATAAAGCAAGTGCTAACCCTGACAGAGTTAAGCAGGAGCTTGTTGAATACGGTCTTATTTCCGAGGATTGGGGCGGAGAAACTATTTGTGTGCCTGTATCTGCCGCAACTAAGGAGGGTATTGATCATCTTCTTGAAATGATTATTCTCGTTGCCGAAATGAAGGAGCTTAAGGCTAACCCCAATAAGAAGGCAAGAGGTAATATTATTGAGGCACAGCTTGACAAGGGCAGAGGTGCAGTTGCAACCGTCCTTGTACAGAACGGTACCCTTAATGTAGGTGACCCTATTGTTGCAGGTTCAACCTACGGACGTGTTCGTGCAATGATGAATGATAAGGGACAAAAGGTTAAGAAGGCAGGACCTTCTATGCCTGTTGAGATTTTGGGACTTAATGAAGTGCCGAAGGCAGGCGATATGTTCTATGTTGCTCAAAGTGAAAAGCATGCAAGACAGGTTGCAGAGTCTGTTGCAGCTAAGGACAGAGAAGATTTAATCAGAGATACACCTCAGAAGGTTTCTCTTGATGATCTTTTTAGCCAAATTCAGAGTGGTAATATTAAGGAGCTTAACATTGTTATCAAGGCGGACGTACAAGGTTCTGTTGAAGCGGTAAGGGCAAGCCTTGAAAAGCTTTCTAATGAAGAAGTAAGGATTAGAACCATCCACGGCGGTGTAGGTGCAGTAACAGAGTCTGACGTTATGCTTGCAAGTGCATCAAATGCAATTATTATCGGCTTTAACGTAAGACCCGAGGCATCGGCAAAAAGCGTTGCAGACGACCAGAAGGTAGATATAAGGCTTTACAGAGTTATCTACAATGCCATAGAGGATATTACAGCAGCTATGAAGGGTATGCTTGACCCTGTATTTGAGGAAAAGGTTATCGGTCATGGCGAAATCAGACAGATATTTAAGGCTTCAGGTGTCGGTACAATAGGCGGTACCTATATTAAGGACGGTAAGTTCCAGCGTAACTCTAAGGTACGTGTTGTACGTGACGGCATAGTTGTACACGAGGGCGAGCTTGCAACCTTAAGACGTTTTAAGGACGATGTTAAGGAGGTAGCAACAGGCTTTGAGTGTGGTATCGTACTCAATAAGTTTAACGACATTAAAGAGGGCGATATAATAGAGGCCTTTGTTATGGAGGAAATTAAACGCTAATGAAAAAAAACAGTAACAGAATGATACGTATTAATGACGAAATTCAGAAAGAAATTTCAGAAATTATACGTTCTGACCTTAAAGACCCGCGTGTAGGCGTTATTACAAGCGTATTAAAGGTTGATACAACTAACGACCTTAAATACTGCAAGGTATACGTAAGCGTGTTAGGTGATGATGAAAAAAAGGCAGAGGTACTTGGTGTGCTTAAAAGTGCCTCAGGCTATATAAGGTCACTTATAGCAAACAGAATTAATTTAAGAATTACTCCGGAGTTTAATTTTATACTTGATGACTCCTTAGAGTATAGCTTTAAGATAGATAAGATTATTAAGGATATTAATAAGGAACAATAAAAGGAAGCTTGATTTTAAATGTACGAAAATAATATTTTTGATATGCTAAAGGCGGGTGACTGTGTAGTTGTTGCCGGGCATACAAGCCCTGACGGAGATGCTGTAGGTGCTGCACTTGGGTTGGCTCTTGCTCTTAACCAAAAGGGAGTAAAGGTAAATGTATTACTTGAGGAATATGCCGAAAGGTTTGATTTTATACAGGGTAAGGAGTTTATATACAAAGGTGACTACAGTATGCTTTCACCTAAAATATTCTTTGCTGTAGACTGCGGTGATACGGAAAGACTGGGCAGGGCGGCAGAGGTGTTTAATAAGGCGGAAGTTACCTATAATATTGACCACCATATAAGTAACACCTCCTTTGCTCAATATAATATTGTAAATCCTAAGGCATCTTCAGCGTCAGAAATAGTTTATGAGATTGTAAAGGATAAGTGTCAGGTTACTGTTGATATGGCAACTGCCTTATATTCAGGCCTTGTTTTTGATACCTCAGGCTTTAAGCACAACTCTACTTCAAGGTCTACTCATATTGCAGCAGGCGAAATGGTTGAGTTGGGTGTTGACACTGCCTTTATTCATTCCAAAATATTATACGAGCATTCCTTATCTCAGTTTAAGGTTATGCGTACTGCTCTTAATAACGTACATTTAATTGAAAACGGTGACATTATATATACGGTTATAACTAAGGAGGAGCTTGACCGTTGTGGTGCTAAAAACGGCGACACAGACGGTGTTGCAGAGTACCTTCTTAATTTAAGAGGAGTAAAGGTATCTGCCCTTATTACTCAAAGGGAAGAAAATAAGGTTAAAATTAGTCTTCGCTCTAAGAAATATAATGTAAACAAGGTGGCATCAGCCTTTGGCGGCGGCGGACATATACTTGCCGCAGGAGCAACAAGCTTCCTGCCTCTTGAACAAACCGTAAATACCCTTATTGACAGAATTAAGGAAGAAATAACTAATGAAGAACAGCAATAACGATATTAGCGGTATTATTAATATCTATAAGGAAAAGGGCTATACCTCTCATGATGTTGTTAATATAGTCAGAAAAAGCCTAAACAGAGCTAAAACAGGACATACAGGAACCCTTGATCCTGAGGCGGAGGGAGTTTTACCTGTTTGTATAGGTAAAGCAACAAAGCTTGCAGATTATGTGGCGGCATCGGTTAAGCAGTATAAGGCGGAAATGACCTTAGGTATTACTACAACCACAGAGGACCATACAGGTGAAATTATTGAGAAACGGGAGGTAAACCTGACTCCGGAGGACGTACAAAAGGCGGCGGAAAGCTTTATAGGGGAATATTACCAAAAGCCTCCTATGTATTCAGCTGTTAAGGTAAATGGTAAAAAACTCTATGAGCTTGCCCGTGAGGGCATTGAAATTGAGAGAAAAACAAGATTAATTAATATATATAAAATTGAAAACATTACTCTTTCAGAGGATAATAAGGTAGAAATGCTTGTTACCTGCTCAAAGGGTACATATATACGCACGCTTTGCAAGGATATAGGTGAAAAGCTGGGCTGTGGTGCTCATATGTCAGCTTTGGTACGTTGTGCAAGCGGTAGATTTACCCTTGAAAACAGCCATAAATTAGCTGAATTTAAAAAAATAGTTGAAGAAGGCAGACTGAATGAAATACTTTTATCCCCCGAACAGGCTTTAGACAGCTATGAAAGGGTTGTTGTTTCATCTCGTGCCGATAAATATCTCGATAACGGCAATAAAATAAGCCTTGGCTTTTGCAAAGCAAAGCCTGCAACTAAAGCAGGCGGGAATGTTGTTGTATTTGATGAAAATAATAAAATTGCGGGGGTATATCTGGTTATGGAGGATTGCTTAAAGCCCGTAACTATGTTAAGGTGAAAAAAGATGATTGTTTACGAAACTACCGATTTTAAAATTAAAGAGCCTACTGCTGTGACCTTAGGCAATTTTGACGGTATCCATCTTGGACATCAAAAGCTGATAAGCACAGTTAAGGAGTACAGCAAAAGAGATAATTTAAAGAGCGTTGTGTTTTCTTTTTATCCTCATCCCGTTACTGTGTTTAAGACAAAGAATAATTTCAGCACAATGCTTGATACAAGAGAGAAAAAGTTTGTGCTTGACAGTCTTGGGGTAGATATTCTTGTACAATATCCATTTACTTTGGATTTTGCGGCATACTCTCCCGGGGAATTTTTTGACCTTTTGGTGGAAAAAACAAACTGTAAGGTTCTTGTAGTAGGAGAAAATTACTTTTTCGGCAAGGATAAGGCAGGAGATTATCATACCCTAAAAAAATTCGGTCAGGAAAGAGGTATACATGTTATAGCTATACCACCTATTAATGAGGGTGGTGAACGTGTAAGCAGCAGCCGTGTAAGGGGACTTATAAGAAAAGCCGATATGGAAGGTGTAATTATGCTCCTTAATAAACCTTATTTTGTAATAGGTAAGGTTGCTGACGGCGAAAAAAGAGGCAGGAAAATGGATTTTCCTACAATTAATGTGTTGACCTCATCAGAAAAGCTGCTTCCTCCCGACGGTGTATACCTTACAAGGGTAGCTTTTGAGGGCAGACTTTACTCGGCTATGACTAACGTAGGTGTTTGCCCTACATTTAACGGCAATGAGAGAAGAGTAGAAACCCATATTTTTGGCTTTGACCAAGTTATTTACGGTGCAGATGTTATGATTTGCTTTTATAAATGGCTTAGAGAGGAAAGACCTTTTTCCTCGGTTAATGAGCTTAAAGCACAGCTTGAAAAGGATAAAAAGCTTGCAGTTGAGTTGGGTGCAAAAATAAGTGATATAGAATATCGTTTTAAATATAATGTGTATTAAGCTGTAGGAGATACTCGAGGTATCTCCTATTTTATTACACTGAATTATAGCTTGCAAATTATAAACACTATTAGTTGACAATTATTAACATCTGTTGTAAAATTAAATTATAAAAAAGGGAGGTGTTTTTATGGCAGTTTATAAATGCAGTGTTTGCGGATATATTTATGATGAGCAAAAAGAGGGCAAGCCATTTTCACAGCTTGAGGTTTGTCCTGTGTGTAAACAGCCTGCTGAGGTGTTTGTGCTTGTAGAGGAAAAAAACGAAGAAGAAACGAAACAAGAAATAAAAACTGATTTAAGCTATGATAATACCTACTACAGAAAAGATACCTCCGAAAGATATATGGAGGAAATCCATCAAATGGCAGTATCAGGTAAGTCAATAAGCGGTGCAATGAGTACAAAGCTGCCTATGCCAAAGTGGGAGGATATACTTATCTTAGGGGCACAGCTTAATCCTCCGCCTCTTAACGATGATGACTTAGTTGTTACAACAACTGTGATAGGTAAAAATGCAAAAAAGCCTATGATAATTGATAACCCTGTATATATTTCACATATGTCCTTTGGTGCGTTATCTAAAGAGGTTAAAATTGCCTTAGCTAAAGGCTCTGCTATGGCAAATACTGCCATGTGCAGCGGAGAGGGCGGTATTTTGCCTGAGGAAAAGGCGGCGGCATATAAATATATCTTTGAGTATATACCTAATAAGTACAGCGTAACAGATGAAAATTTAAAAACCTCTGATGCTGTTGAAATTAAAATAGGTCAGGGTACAAAACCCGGTATGGGCGGTCATCTTCCGGGAGAAAAGGTTACGGAGGAAATAGCACATATACGAGGTAAAAATATTGGAGAGGATATACAAAGTCCAAGCAAATTTCCCGAACTTAACAGCCGTGATGATTTAAAGGCTATGGTTGATATGCTGAGAAAACGCTCTGACGGCAGACCTATAGGCATTAAAATTGCCGCAGGCAGGATTGAGGCTGATTTAGAGTACTGTGTTTATGCCGAGCCGGATTTTATTACTATAGACGGCAGGGGCGGAGCAACAGGCTCAAGCCCGCTGCTTTTAAGAGAGGCAACTACGGTACCTACGATATATGCACTGTATAGAGCAAGAAAATTCTTAGATGAGGTTAACTCAGATATTTCCTTGGTTATTACAGGCGGTTTAAGGGTATCTGCCGACTTTGCAAAAGCTGTTGCTATGGGTGCAGATGCTGTAGCTGTTGCATCGGCTCCGTTAATTGCGGCGGCTTGTCAGCAATATCGTATTTGTGGCAGTGGCAACTGTCCTGTAGGTGCAGCAACCCAAAATTCCGAACTGAGGGCAAGGCTTAATATAGATACAGCGGCACAAAGGGTAGCAAACTATCTGAATGTAACCCTCGCAGAGCTTAAAGCCTTTGCGAGAATTACAGGTCATACCTATCTGCACGATTTATCCGTAAGAGATTTGGTTACCATAAACAGAGAAATATCAGAATATACTAATATAAAACATGCTTAAAGCCTAAGTCCTGTAGATTTTTGTGATTTACAGGACTTTTTATGCGGTTGAAAGTAAGGGATATTTATGGTATACTTATACACAAGTAAATTTGTGTAAGAAAACAGTATTGATTAAACAAAGGAGAAATATAAATGGCTACAGACAGCAGAAATTATGATGAATTAAGACAGGTAAAGGTAACCACGGGATATATTATTCATCCTGAGGGTTCAGTTCTTATAGAAATGGGTAATACAAAGGTAATTTGCAATGCAAGTGTTGAGGAGAGTGTACCACCCTTTAAAAAAGACAGCGGAGAGGGCTGGGTAACAGCCGAATACTCTATGCTTCCGCGTGCTACGGGTACACGTAACAAAAGAGATATAAGCAAGGGTAAGCAAAATGCAAGAGGGGTAGAAATTCAAAGGCTTATAGGCAGAGCCTTAAGGGCGGCCGTAGATTTTAAGCTTTTAGGGGAGAGAGCTATTGTTGTTGATTGTGACGTTATTCAGGCAGACGGCGGTACAAGAACAGCTTCAATTACAGGTGGCTTTATTGCCTTATATCTTGCTTGTGAAAAGCTTGTCAAGGAAGGGAAAATTGAAAAAAATCCCATTGTTAATCAGGTATCTGCTGTAAGCGTAGGCATTGTTCAGGGTAAGCCTCAGCTTGACCTTTGCTATGAGCAGGACTCAAATGCAGATGTTGACATGAATGTTATTATGACAGATAAAAATGAGTTTGTTGAAATACAGGGTACAGGCGAGGGCAATACCTTTAAAATGGAAGAGCTTACAGAGCTGTTAAGCCTTGCAAAAAAAGGTAACGAGGAGCTTCAGAAAATTCAAAGAGAGGTACTTGGTATATGAAAAAGGTGATTTTTGCAACAAAAAATAAGGGTAAAATTAAGGAGATACAAGCAGTCTTAGGTGACAGCTATCAAGTTGTTACAATGGAGGAGGCAGGCATTACCGATGAGGTAGATGAAACAGGTACTACCTTTGAGGAAAATGCTAAAATTAAGGCAGAGGCTGTTATGAAAATAAGCGGTGAGGTAGTGCTTGCTGATGACAGCGGTCTTGAAATTGACTATTTAAACGGTGAGCCGGGTATATATTCAGCACGATATATGGGTCATGATACCTCCTATGATATAAAAAACAACAGCCTTATAGAAAGACTTAAGGATGTGCCTGATGAAAAGCGTACTGCAAGGTTTGTCTGTGCTGTAGCTGCGGCTATACCAGGCAGAGAAACAATAGTTGTAAGAGGCACAATGGAGGGCATTATCGGTCATGAAATAAAGGGTGAAAACGGCTTTGGCTATGACCCTATTTTCTTTTTGCCCCAGTACGGCAAAACCTCTGCCGAAATATCTCCTGAGGAAAAAAATAAAATCAGCCACAGAGGCCAGGCCTTAAGAGCAATTAAGCAGAGATTGGAAACTTTGGAGTGATTTTATGAAAATACTTGTTGTAAGTGACACCCATGGCAATACAGAAGGAATAAAGGATATACTAAGGGATACCAAGGATAGAATATCTGCCTTAATCCATGCAGGGGATTACGAAAGTGATGCTGATGAAATACAAAGGCTCTACCCTGATTTACCTGTATACGGGGTGTGCGGCAACTGTGATTTTAGCAGGCTTATGCCACCCTTGCGTATGATAGAGCTTAGAGGCAAAAGGATATTTATAACTCATGGACATAGGTACGAGGTCAATTATTCACTTACAAAGCTTGCCTACACAGCTCTTGAAAATCAGGCGGATATATGTATATTCGGTCATACTCACGTACCCTTAATTGAGGAATATGAGGGAGTCCATATTCTAAATCCCGGAAGTCTTTCAAGACCCAGAGGCGGAAGCAAAGCAAGCTATGGAGTAATTACTATTGAAAATGACACTATAGATATAAAAATTGTTGAGTACAAAAGGTGAAAAAATGGATATTATTAAAACATTAGCACTGGAGCTTAATTTAAAGCCACAGTATGTAGAAAACACAGTAAAGCTTTTAGATGAGGGTAACACAGTACCCTTTATATCTCGTTACCGTAAAGAAGTAACAGGCTCTATGGAGGATACTGCGGTACGTGAGCTGGCTGAAAGGCTTGAATACTTACGTGGACTGGAAGAAAAGCGTGAGCAGATACGCAGACTTATTGCGGAGCAGGAAAAGCTTACAGAAGAAATAAGTCAGGCTCTTGATAATGCAAAGACAGTAACAGAGCTTGATGATATTTATCGTCCATATCGTCCTAAAAGGCGTACAAGGGCAACTATTGCAAAGGAAAAAGGTCTTGAGGGACTTGCTACCTTTATCTGGATGCAGAACACAAAACAGCCTATTGAAAATGAGGCTGAAAAATACATTGACCCGGAAAAAGAGGTAAATACCGTTGAGGAAGCTATTGAGGGTGCAAAAGATATTCTTGCTGAGGTTATAAGTGACGAGGCAGATTACAGAGCTATGATAAGAAAGCTTACCTTTGATAGCGGTTTTATTACATCAAAGGCGGCTAAGGAGGAGGAAAACTCTGTTTACGAAATGTATTTTGACTTTAGCGAGCCTGTCAGGAAGATTGCAGGTCACAGAGTTCTTGCTCTTAACAGAGGGGAAAAAGAGGGCGTACTCTCTGTTAGTATAGAACCTCCTGAGGAAGAAATCTTAAAAAAGCTTAAATCCTCAATTATAAGAGGTTGTAAGTATACAGATGATGTTTTATCAGAGGTTATTGAGGATAGCTATAAAAGACTTATTGAGCCATCTGTAGAGCGTGAAATAAGAAACGAGCTTACAGAGGCAGCACAGGAGGGAGCAATCAAGGTATTCGGTGCTAACCTAAAACAGCTTTTACTTCAGCCACCTATTAAGGACAAGGTGGTACTTGCTCTTGACCCGGGCTACAGAGCAGGCTGTAAGGTTGCAGTGGTTGACGGAATTGGTAAACTTCTTGCTACAAGTGTTATATATCCTTTGCCTATGTTTAAGAAGGTAGAGCAGGCAAAGGCAGAGCTTAAAAGGCTTATTAATAAGTATAAGGTAGATATTATTGCTGTAGGCAACGGTACAGCCTCAGGAGAAACAGAGCAGTTTACGGCGGAGCTTATAAAGGAGCTTGACAGAGAGGTTTGCTATGTTATGGTAAATGAGGCAGGAGCTTCTGTTTATTCAGCCTCAAAGCTTGGTGCAGAGGAGTTTCCTGATTTAGATGTAAATGTACGCAGTGCGGTCAGCCTTGCAAGACGCTTACAGGACGCCTTGTCTGAGCTTGTTAAAATTGACCCTAAAAGCGTAGGTGTAGGTCAGTATCAGCATGATATGAACCAAAAACGCTTAGGTGAGGCTCTTGACGGTGTTGTTGAGGACTGTGTAAACAGCGTAGGTGTTGACCTTAATACGGCCTCGGCCTCATTACTTGGCTATGTATCAGGCATTAACGGCACTGTTGCAAAAAATATTATTGCTTACAGAGAAGAAAACGGTCGCTTTACAGACAGAAAACAGCTTTTAAAAGTAAGTAAATTAGGACCTAAGGCATTTGAGCAGTGTGCAGGCTTTTTAAGAATTTCAGACGGTGATAAGCTGCTTGATAATACAGGTGTTCACCCTGAAAGTTATGAAGTAGCGGAAAAACTTTTAAAAAAGCTTGATATTTCCATAGACAGCTTAAAAAAGGGTGTATCTGTAAAGGATAAGGTTAAGAATATACAGCAAACAGCCAAAGAGCTTGATTGTGGTGTACCTACTTTAAAGGATATTATAGATGAGCTTGAAAAGCCGGGGCGTGACCCACGTGACGAAATGCCTAAACCAATCTTACGCAGTGATTTACTATCAATTGAGGATTTAAAGGAGGGTATGGTGCTTACAGGCACTGTAAGAAATGTAATTGACTTTGGTGTATTTGTGGATATAGGTGTACACCAGGACGGACTTGTGCATATTTCTCAGATGACAGATAAGTATATTAAGCACCCTCTTGAGGTTGTAAGTGTAGGTGATATTGTAGAGGTTAAGGTGCTTAGTGTAGATGTAGCTAAGCATAGAATTTCACTTACTATGAAGCTTTGATATAAATTCAGCATATAATAAAAAGCGGTCATATGACCGCTTTTATAAATATTTAAGGGAAAGAAAAGTGTAGATTTAACTGCATTGTGAAATGAAGAAAATTCGGGGCTGCCTGTTACTGGCATTCAAAGCTGAGGCATTCTGTTTCACAGCAATCCTTTGCACAGTTGCACTGCTGACCTACAACAATGTCGCTTAAGGTGCAGTAGTCCATACTGTGGTGCTTACAGTTATCAACCTTGCATTTAATTGATTTGTTTGTCATTAAAAATCACCTCCGTTAGTAAGTTTAACCTGTAAACAGACTTTTATACATAATTTAAAGGAGATTTTTTATGTTTTCATTATTTGATTGCCATTGTGATACACTGACTACAGCTATGAGTAAAAAGGCTGATATTTATGATAACAGCCTTCATATTTCCTTAAAACGATTAACAGAGCTTAAAAAATGTATACAGGTTTTTGCCGTATGGCTTGATGACCCATTAATAGAAAAAGGCTTTGAAAATACCTGTAAAGCAATAGATTTTTTTGATAAATGTCAGGAAAAGCACAGGGATATTTTATATAAGGCAACTGACAGTGAAAGCTTTACCCAATATGGTGAGGGCAAAATTATCAGTGTTTTGGCCGTAGAGGGCGGTGAAGCTATAGGAGAAAGTCTTGATAATATTGAAGCTTTGTATAACAGAGGTGTACGTATAGCAACATTAACATGGAACAGAGAAAACTCTCTGGGTTACGGTGCAGAAACAGGCAGTACTCTGCCCTTAAAGCCTTTTGGCATTCAGGCGGTTAAGAAAATGGAAAGCTTAGGTATACTCGTTGATGTATCTCATCTTAATGAAAAGGGCTTTTACAGCTTGGCTGAAATTTCACAAAAACCTTTTATTGCAAGTCATTCAAATGCCTATAGCCTATGTAAGCATTGTCGTAATTTAAAGGATGACCAGCTTAAAACAATGAGGGATTTAAATTCAATGGTAGGTATAAATCTATATCCACTTTTTTTAAATGAGGGTGAGAGTGCAACCATTGAAGATATTTTGCGTCATACAGATTATATGGGCAATATTTTGGGTGAGGATAAGCTGTGCTTAGGCTGTGATTTTGACGGAATTGATAAAACTCCCGACGGTATTGACAGTGTATCTGACCTATACAGGCTTTATACAGCTTTTACAAGAGCCTTCGGTAAAAATGTTGCAGAGAGTATATTTTTTGAAAATATGTATAATTTTATGCTTGAACACATATTTAATTTGACTTGAAAAATAGCGAAAAATGTTGTATTATATCAATACGGGTAAAGCCAAACAGGCTTTAAAATACTTTTGGAATTGAGGTGTTTAATATGAAATTATCAGCAGTTGCCGAAAAAATGAGGGCATCATCTACCCTTAGTATTTCAGCAGAGGCAAATAAAAAAATAGAACAGGGTATTGATGTTATTAATTTCAGTGCAGGTGAGCCTGATTTTGATACTCCTGAAAATATAAAGGCTGCCGCAAAGGCTGCTATAGATAATAACTTTACACATTATACACCGTATGAGGGTATTTTTGAGCTAAGGCAGGCAGTTGCAGAGGATCTTAAAAAACAGTGCGGACTTGATTATGAGCCTGAACAGATTGTTATTTCAAACGGCAGCAAGCATGCTGCATTAAATGCTTTTAAAGCTATACTTGACCCTAATGATGAGGTGCTGGTGCCTGCACCTTATTGGACAAGCTATATTGATATTATAAGAATGTGCTACGGTGTGCCTGTTATAGTGAATACTAAAAAAGGCAACGGTTTTAAGGTTAAGGTTGAACAGCTCGAGGCTGTTCTTACGGAAAAAACAAAGGCAATTATTATTAACAGCCCCAATAACCCAAGCGGTATGATGTACAGCGGTGAGGAGCTTGCAGAAATAGCGGATTTTGCTGTTAAAAATGACCTTTATGTAATAAGCGATGAGCTTTATAAAAAGCTTGTTTACAGCAGAAAGCTTCATCATGTAAGTATTGCCTCGTTGGGTGAAGAAATATATAAAAGAACTATAGTAGTAGACGGTCTGTCAAAGAGCCATGCTATGACAGGCTGGAGAATAGGCTATACAGCATCAAATAAAGAAGTTGCAAGAGCTATTGCCAATATCCAGTCAAATGCCACCTCAAATGTAAACTCTGTTGCACAAATGGCGGCTTTAGAGGCATTAACGGGCAGTCAATCTGAGGTTGAGGCAATGATTAAGGAATTTGAGCATCGTCGAGATTATATAGCACAGCGTATTTCCGATATACCTCTGTTAAGCTCATTACTGCCAAAGGGTGCCTTTTATCTGTTTGTAGATGTATCAAAGCTTTACGGTACCACTGTAAGAGGTATTGAAATAAATTCAAGCGATGATGTTGCTAAGGCTCTTATGGAGTTTTATAATGTGGCTGTTGTGCCGTCAGGTGCCTTTGGCTATCCTGATTATATAAGAATTTCCTATGCCACCTCAATGCGTGATGTGGTAGAGGGTAGTAACCGTATAGAACGCTTTATAAAGGAGAACTTTTAATGAAATCTTACAGACGTGAGCTACACTTTAATATACCTTCAAGAAGAGGTCTTGTGAATATTACGGGAGAGGTTCAAAAGGCAGTTGATGAAAGCGGTGTTAAGGAGGGCTTAGTCCTTGTAAATGCTATGAATATTACTGCAAGCGTTTTTATAAACGATGATGAAAGCGGACTCCATAGGGACTATGAGCGTTGGCTTGAAAAGCTTGCTCCTGAAAAGCCATACAGCCAATATGACCATAACGGCTATGAGGACAATGCAGATGCCCACCTTAAAAGAACAATTATGGGTAGGGAAACTGTTGTGGCAATTACTAACGGCAAGCTTGACTTTGGCACTTGGGAGCAAATTTTTTATTTTGAATTTGACGGTATGCGTAATAAAAGAGTCCTTATTAAAATAATAGGTGAATAATGAAAAAGGAGTATCACAGGTTTTGCGATACTCCTATTTTTTTACAGCTCGGCAAGCTGTTCAATAGCTACATAAAGCTGGCTTATATCATACCAGGTTGCAAAATCTACAACTCCTGTTACAGGCAGGTCAAATATTTGTTGAAATGCCTCTACGGCTGCCCTTGTGTTATTACCGTAAACACCGTCAACTCTTATCTTAGGTATGGCTGAATAGGTGTTTGCAATAGCGTTAAGCTGTCGTTGTATAGTACGAACATCTTCCCCGCTGCTACCTAAGGTAAGTGGCTCTCCGGGGTAGCTTATAGGTATACCTGTAACCTTTTCAGCCTCAGCAAGATAAATGTCATTTCCGTAGAAATGTCTTAAAATTTCTATAGCTGATAAGCCCTGTTCGGCAAGCTGAGCACTTCCCCATTGAGTCATCCAACCCGGACATTGCACATTTTTGCCGTCACAGTATTGTGCGAAGAGGGGCTGTCTTTGTCCCTCACGTTTTATATAGGTAGTAAAAAGGTCATCAACAATATTGCTTATGGACTCATATATAGTTCTGCCGTAGCTGAAGTACTGGTCATAGCGTGTGCTGTTTGTAATTGTAAAGTCATAGCCTCTGTTTCTGTACCATTCTGTGAAAACCCTGTTAAGGGTGAAGGAGTTAATTGCAAGTACATTTGCTTTAATTGCTTCTACAGGCCAGGTTGAGTAAATCTCGCTTGAAGTTACATTTTTAATATAATCCTTATATGGTACATAGTAATTTTGTGCATTAGAGCCGGGTACACCTGAATGAACCACCACAATTTCAGGTATAACAACTCTGTCTAAAACAACAAAGCCTGTTTCGGGAGGCAGCTCCTTTACCTCCTCTTCAGGAATTTTTTCCGGATAGTCACCCCATAATACAGGCGGTGTTACGGTAATATCCTGCAGTCCTCTGCCTAAGAAAACCTTTTGTAGTGCTATAGAGCCTGCAAATATTTGCACACCTGTTACATTTTCATCTCTGTAGCCCTCTGCACTTATAAGCAGGTTGTATTCGCTGTAGGGTTTCTGGTCAGAGAACTCCTCGAGAGAGTATATTTCAGGCGGTGCAGGTAACTGAATTATGGGTGTTTGCCCTGAATTATCTGTAAAAAGCTCCTCAATTACATTTCCTGTGTTGGGCATACTTACAATTACAGACGCCCCTACAACAGGCTTGGCAATGGTTGCATCGTATACCTCAACCTTAAGTGAACCAAGCCTTTCATTTACGTTTATTTCTGTTATTTCCAAATAATAACCCCCTTGTTTTAACTATTCCTTAAGATTTTATTCAAACTTTAATATTGATATGTTGTATATTTTCCTGTATAATTTATAATATTAAGGAGGCAAAAATATGCGTAATTTTTTTAACCTTGACAGTAAATTTTATAAGTATGGTACAATTTTAGCTGATATGATGATTCTTACCTTACTTTGGACTATCACAAGCTTACCGCTTATTACCGTAGGTGCATCTACAACAGCTATGTACTATGTTACAACAAGAGAAATTTCTCACAGAGAGGGCTATGTGTCAAAGGATTTTTTCCGTAGCTTCAGACAAAACTTTTTTCAGGCAACAGGTGCAACAATTATATATGGAATAGCTATTTTTATACTATCCGTAAATATATATGCTTTACCTGCAAGCTCAATACTATATCCTATTCAGTTTGTAATACTTGCAGTTGTAATATTACAGCTTGTATTTGTTTACCCAGTGCTTTCACGCTTTAAGCTTAAGTTCTTTCAGCTTTTAGCTACAAGCTTTATGTGGTCAATAAGGCATTTCTTTACTTCAATAACCTGTCTTGCCTTACTTGCGGCAATATATTTTATGGTGCTGAGGTGGCCTATGTCCTTTCTTGTTTGTGCAGGTGCCTATGGCTTTATTACTTCATTTATGTTTATGAAAATATTCAGAAAGTACGTGCCTGAAATGGATACAGACAAGTATGATGAAATGAAACGCTTGGGTCTTGTAGACGGTCAGAATATTGATGAAGCTAAAACAGAAGAAGAGTAATATACAAAAAACTTAATTTTTTTTACAAAAATTGTTATTGTATTTACATCATATAAATGATATAATTAATTTGAAATAAAAGTTGTTATGTATCTATAAAGGAGAATTATTTTATGCAAAAAGCGTTGGGCTCAAGAGTACATCTTGACGACACCACCAATAAGTATGCTGTTGAATTTAATTCCTATGTAAATGACCTTATGGAATATGATATGGTTAAAGAGCTTGATAATTTTGAACAGCATTTCAGAACCTCCAGATTACAGCACAGCATTAATGTTGCATATTACAGCTATCGCATAGGTAGTGTAATCGGTGCAAATCCACAGCAGTCAGCAAGAGCAGGTCTTTTACATGACCTTTTCCATTATGACTGGCATACAGATGAAACACCTGAGTTACATGCTTTTTATCATCCTAAGCTTGCCCTTGAAAATGCTAAAAATATGGTAGAACTTACTCCTCATGAGGAGGATGCAATTTTAAAGCATATGTGGCCTTTATATAAGGGTATGCCTAAGTATAAGGAGTCTATAGCAGTTACTCTTGCAGATAAATATGCAGCAACCTTAGAGGTGTGTTATCAGTGGGGTAGCTACTTTGCAAATAAGGTGGTTAAGGTTTTTGCTTTTGGCAACAATTGAGCTTAAACTATATGAATTGGGGGTGTCACAAAGTGGCACCCTTTTTTTATAAAAAAAGAAGCCGATTTGGCTTCTCTTTTTAATAGTAAATATCATCAGGCAAAATAATTTTATAATCTGTATTCTGGTTTTTGATAGACAAGTTTACCCATGTTCTTTCAATGTCGGGGATATTGTCAGCTACCTTTATAATTTTGTTGTTGGTAAGGTCCAAAAGCTTGATTATAATTGGAGAAAGCTTGTAAATTTTAATACATTCAAAAAAATTATCTTTGTGGTTATATCCGGTTTTTTGAAGATAATATTCAGTAACAACATAGTATGTATTTTTGTATCTGCCCATTTTTTCTATACGGGTTTTAATTTTGGCAAACTCCTTTTCGGCTTCTGCTTTGGTATCATAGCTTCTTGCCGTTCTTGGTTCGTAGTCAAAGCTTTCCAAGGTACATCCCATTCTTATTCTGTTACTTAAGCCCTTGCCGAATTTTGCTCGTTTTTCAATAATTTCATATTTAATCATAACATCAATCCTTTTTGCTTAATGCCTGTTATAAAGCCTGCATAAGTATTTTAAACCATCTGCATTTTCTTCGGTAAGTGCATCAGATGCAATACGGAATTGCCAGTTGTCCTCGGGCTTGCCGGGAGTATTCATTCTTGCTTCACTGCCGAGGCAAAGTACATCTTGTACAGGAATAATACAGTATTTTGCATTGCTTGATATAGCAAGTCGTATTAAATCCCAGCTTATATCATTACCGGAAACGTTCATAAGCCGTCTTGCATAGTCACGACAGCTGTCGTTAGTGCTTTCGTACCAACCTTTTGTTGTATCGTTATCGTGAGTGCCTGTGTATACAACATAATTATCCGATGTATAGTTGTGGGGAAGGTATTCGTTGCCCTCGTTATCAAAGGCAAACTGCAATATTTTCATACCGGGCAGACCAAGCTTGTCACGGAGTATATGCACCTCAGGATTAAGGTCACCTAAATCCTCTGCAATAATATTCAGAGTACCCAGCTTGTCCTCAATAGCCTTAAACAGCTCGGCACCAGGACCCTTTTTCCATTTTCCCTTAATGGCGTCCTTTGAGCCATAGGGTATTGACCAGTAACTTTCAAAGGCACGGAAGTGGTCAATACGTACTATATCAACTAATTTAAGTACGCTTTCTACACGTTTAACCCACCAGTCGTAGTTAGTGTCCTTGTGATATGCCCAATTGTAAAGAGGGTTGCCCCAAAGCTGTCCCAGTTTGCTGAAATAATCAGGCGGTACACCCGCAACCTCTGTAGGAAAGCCTTTTTCGTTAATATGAAAAAGCTCTCTTTCAGCCCAGGTGTCGGCACTGTCAGCGGCAACAAAAATAGGTATATCTCCTATTATGCTTATGCCCTTTTTGTTGGCATAGCTTTTTAGGTTTGTCCACTGTTCAAAAAAGATAAATTGAACGAATTTAAAGTATTCAATCTCATCTTTCAAAAGCTTTGTGTATTTTTTTATTTCTGATTGTTCACGTTTTTTTAATCCTTCGGGAAAAGAATTCCAGCATGCACCGTAATAGCAGTCTTTTACGGCATTATCACTAAGCTTGGTGAGCATAAGCTTATAATATGCCTTATATTCCTTGCTTTCAAACTCATTTTTTCTTTTTTGAATAAAATAATTTTTAAGTGACATAAATAAAGCATAGTCATTAAGCCAGAAAGCGTTTTTACGGCAAAAGCTTTTGTAGTCCTTGTTATCCTTAGCTGTAAGTATAAAGCTGTTATAAGCCTTTTTTAAAAGAGCCTCTTTAAAAATCTGTACTGTGCCGAAGTCAACTTTGTCAGCACTAAAATCAGGAATATTTTTAACGTCATCATCAGTTAAAAGCTTGTCCTTTATAAGTAAATCAGGGCTTATAATAAGAGGATTACCGGCGAAGGCGGAAAAACTTTGATAAGGTGAGTCACCAAAGCCTGTATGACCTAAGGGCAAAATTTGCCACAGACTCTGACCTGCCGTTTCAAGATAATCAATAAAACCATAAGCTGTTTCACCTAAGTCACCTATACCGTATTTACCGGGAAGAGATGTAGGGTGCAATAAAATACCGCATCTTCTCATAATACCAGCTCCTTTCAATAGGGTTATGTTATAGTTTATTATATACCTATAGGCAAATTTTATCAATTATAATTTGTGTAAAATTACACATAATAAGCTTGCAGTAAATTAAAGCAAGGAGGATAAAAATGAAAGCAAAATTAATTTTGACTTTAACTGTACTGTCGTTGACAATGGCATTAACTGCCTGCGGAACAGATAATAACAATACTGACACAGACACAAGCACAACTACATCAGACTATTATTATACTGATGAAATGACAAGTGATTATTACGATACAACAAATAATGATATTATAGATGATAATAATGTTGACAACAATGATAATATAGGAGATAATATAGGAAATGCTGCAGATGATGTGGGTAATGCTGCTGAGGATATTGGAAGAGGTGCAGGCGAGGCAGCAGACTCTATTGCAAACGGTGTAGGAGATTTGTTTGGCGGCAACGGTACAGACGGTACAAGAAACCGCTGATTTTAAAGACGGAATATTTAAGGAAGGGTCGATATAAAATCGGCAATTCCTTAAATTTCCAACAAATTTTTGCATAAAAGAAAAAACACCCAAAGGCGAATTGGGCGATTTTCCTTAAGGGTTTATAAAAATTTTAGGATTGGGTTACAAGTTGCACATCCCCACAACTTGTAAGTACATATTAATACATTTTGCTGAATTTGTCAATACATATTTTAATAAAATGTAAAAAATATACATATTACTTTAAATACATTTAAAATAGGAGGAATAAATGATGCGTTTTGAGTACAAAAACAAAGGAGTTTGCTCTATGAAAACAATAGTGGAGTTAAATGAGGATAACACTATTGAAAGCGTTGAGGTTGTAGGCGGATGTGACGGTAACCTAAAGGGTATTACGGCACTTTTAAAAGGAGTTAGGGCAGAGGAGGCAATAAAAAGAATAGAAGGTATACGTTGCGGACTTAAAGCAACTTCCTGTCCCGATCAGATTGCAAAGGCACTAAAAGAAGCCTTAGCCTCAAAAAGATAATACATAAAAGTTTTAATGCCGGTTAATCAATCGGCATTTTTTTATCGGATAAATATGAAAAAATTTATTTAAACGTTATTAGTATTGACTTATATGCAATATAACCAAAAAAATTATTAAAAAATGTTTAAGGTTACCAAAAAAAGATTGACAGTAAAACTGTTTTAGTTTAAAATAATTTTACTATAAAACATTATGAATGGAGGTGTCCATATGACAGATAAGGTTTATGATGTTTCAGCCAAATGGGAGAAAATTATCCGAATGGGCTGGAGATTTAAATCTCAAAGCAATACGCTTGCACGCACAAGTGAATGTATTGAGGGAATGAGCACAAGACAGCTTGATATACTGGTTGTGCTTGAATGTTTAAAGGTAAACACTATATCTGAAATGGCATCAATATTAAAAATAAGCAAAAGCACTTTGTCCATAATTATGAATAAGCTTGTGGCAAAAGGCTTTGTAGTTAAAAAGTACCCTGACGGTAAGGACGACGGAAGACGAGTTTACTTTTATATATCCGATAAGGGTAAAGAAATTTTTAAAAAAATCGGTCGAGTACAAATGCAGGGTATTAACAATTTTTTTAAGAATGTAGAGGAAGATCGTAAAAGGCTTTTCAGCGAGGGTATAGCATATCTTGTAAAGGCGACTGAAGCTAAAGACACTTTATTTGCGACTATGCTTGAAAGCGATGAGGATTTTGATTGTTACGGAGAAGAGCTTGTACAGCTTGCCAAGGATTTTGTTTACTTTATTTTAAGTATAAAAATTCATAAGCTGGATGAAATAAGAACTAAATTGCAATACAGTATAACGCAAAATCAGTTTCATTTGATTTTATGTGTGGCAAGCGGCTTAGATAACTTAACCAAGCTTGAAAAACATTTGGGTTCAAGCGGAAGTACTCTTTCAATAAGTATTTCAAAAATGGTGGATAAGGGATTGCTGTATAAGGAATATCCTAAAATTAACGATGACGGACGAAAGGTATATATAAGGCTTACACCTTTCGGTGAGGAAATGCTCAATAAGGCAAGAAATTTTGCAAATCAATACTTCATCGAATTTTTATCAGGATTAAGTGATGAAAAATTAGAGTTTTTTGACAAGGGGTGTGACTGCTTATTAAAATCCTTTAAAAATTTATAAACTTAATAAAAATTTTTGCGTAGATAATTTTGTATGTTTTAAAATGGAGGTTAATAAAATGAAAAAGAAGTTTATTTTGCCTATGATTGTATTATCTCTGGCATTAAGCAATGCCTTAACGGGCTGTTCATCCGGTGAAGAAACGGCGGCTGAAAGTAACAGTGAGGTTGATTACAGTGCGGTTGAGGTTATGGAGCTTAAACCCGATACAATTGAAAAGTATCTTACATACGCAGGTAAAATTGAAGCAAACAAAACGGTTAATGTTACACCTAAAATTTCAGGTAGAGTAGAGCAAATTATGGTAGAGGAGGGCGATTATGTTCAAGCAGGACAGACCCTCTTTACTATAGACAAGTCGGATTTACAAGATCAGATTGACTCTTTACAGAGCCAGCTTGAGGTTGGTAATGCGGGTGTATCAAGTGCACAGGAAAGCTTAAGACAGGCAACAGACGGCGGTCAGACCCAGACAGCAAGGCTACAGCTTGTTACAGCTGTTGAAAATGCTCAGAAGTCTTTAAACAGTGCTCAAAAGGGTGTTGAAAACGCAGAGCTTTCATTAAGTAATGCGAAAACAAGCTATGATGATCTATCAAAAAAATACAGCGACTATAAGCAAATGTATGATGCAGGCGTTATTTCTAAGAGCGAGTTTGACGCAATTGAGCTTAATTATACTCAAGCTAAAAACGGATATGAGCAGGCAGAGATTGGCTTGACAACAGCAAATAATCAGCTTGAACAAGCTCAAATTTCATACAATCAGGCAAAGGAGTCCCTTGAAATTTATGATAATTATACAAAAGCCGATAATGCGGCAAGTGCACAGAAAGGGCTTGATTCTGCTGTAGCAAACAGAGATTCCGTTAGCGTATCTCTTCAGCAGGCAAGAGATCAGCTTAAGGATACGGTTGTTACTGCTCCTTGCTCAGGTATAGTGTCTGAAAAGAATATTGAAATTACCAATATGGTTAGTCAAAGCTCAGTGCCTATGGTAATTACCGATGTAGATACAGTAACAGTTGATGTAAACGTAAGCGAAACCCTTATTAATAAAATTGCCGTAGGTGACAAGGTTAAGGTGTTTGTTAATACTGTAGATGGTGATAAGGAAGGTACCATTAAGTCAATTACCGGTGTTGCTGACAGTACAGGTACATACCCTGTTAAGGTAGAAATTCAAAATACCGACGGAGCACTTAAAACGGGCATGGTAGCAAGTGTACAGTTTACAGAAAGTAAAAGCGAGAATACCTTTGTTGTTGAAAGAAATACAGTGCTGGAAAATGAAACAGAGCAGTACGTATATATAATGGACGGCAGTGACAAGGTTAAAAAGGTTGTTGTACAAACAGGTATAGATAACGGTGAATATATTGAAATTTCAGAAGGTGTAAGTATGGGCGACAATATTGTTGTGTCAGGTCATGACTACCTATCTGACGGCGAAATGGTAAAAGTTGTAGAAAGCAGTGAGGAGGAATAATAAATGGGTATATCAAAGGTTTGTGTTAAACGACCTGTTGCAACATTTATGGCTATCCTTATCTGCATGAGCTTTGGTATTTTAGGTATGGCAACCCTTGAAATGGATCTTATGCCTAATATGAATGTACCGGTTGCTCTTGTAATGACAAGCTATGACGGTGCAGGTCCGGAGGAAGTTGAACAGCTTATAACAAAGCCTATTGAAAAGGCAGTTTCTTCTGTCAGCGGTTTGGATACCTTAGAGTCGACCTCATCAAACGGTATGTCACTTGTAATGATTCAGTTTACAAGTGATAAAGATATAGATAGTGCTGCACAGGATGTTCGTGAAAAGGTTGACCTTATAAAATCTACATTGCCTGATGATGCAGAAGAGCCTATGATTGTACAGATTGATATTAATTCTATGGCATCAATGTACATAAGTGCGGCTATGGAGGGCAAGGATGCAAGTGAGGTAAAGGCTATTATTGATGAAGAAATTGTGCCTCGCTTGGAGCGTGTAAACGGCGTTGGTTCAGTAAGCGTTACAGGCGGTAGTGAAAAAGAAATTAAGGTTGTTCTTGACCAGGAAAAAATAAGAAGCTACGGACTTTCCGAAAGCGGTATTGCGGGTATTATTTCATCTGAAAACCTTAATACTCCTTTAGGTACAATCAGGCAAGGTAATAAAGATCTTACCTTACGTGTAAAGGGTGAGTATGAAAGTATTGAAGAAATAAAAAAATTACCTATTTCAACAAGTACGGGTGCAATAATAAGACTTAGTGATATAGCCGATATTTATGAGGATTTTACCGATACCTCAAGTGTTGCATATACAAACGGTAAAACCAGTCTTAGCATTTCGGCGGCAAAGCAGTCTACTGCAAATACGGTAAATGTATCGGACGGTATTCTTAAAGAGCTTGATGAGCTTAGAGCAGAATATCCTAATATTGAATTTATGGTTATTACAGATCCTGCCGATTATATCAGAGATGCTCTCTCAAATGTTGTAGACTCCCTTATACAGGGTGCTTTATTGGCGGTAGTTATTCTTTATATATTCTTAAGAAACTTTAAGTCAACATTTATTACAGCTGTTGCTATGCCTACATCGGTAGTGTTTACATTTGCGGCAATGAAGCTTTGCGGTGTAAACTTCAATATGATGAGCTTGGGCGGTCTTACAATCGGTGTAGGTATGCTTGTTGATAACTCGATTGTTGTGCTTGAAAGTATATTCCAGAAGCTTGAAAAGGGCATTGACCGATTTGAGGCATCAACAGAGGGTGCAAGAGAGGTTACTAACTCAGTTATTGCATCTACCCTTACAAATGTTGTAGTTTTCCTTCCTATTACTTTTTTAGGTGGTACGGCTGCAGAATTATTTGACGACTTCTGCCTTACAATTATATTCTCAGTTGTATCCTCTGTAGTTGTTGCTCTTACCTTTGTGCCAATGGCATGCTATCTTTTGCTTACACCTGAGGATATTGAAAGAAAGCCAGCAAAAACAATTATCGGTAAATTTTTCGATATAATCTCTAATTTTATTGAAGGTGTAAGAAAAGGCTACGGTATGTTGCTTAACAAGGCTCTTTCACACCGTACAATTACAATAGCTTTGGGAATTGCACTGACTATATTTTTTGGTAGCTTTGCATCAATGCTTGACTTTGTGTTTATGCCTGATGCTGACCAGGGCGAGGTAATAGTTACCGTTGATATGCCTAAGGGTACTAAAATAGAAGAAACTGAAAAAATGGCATTAAAAGTTGCCGAAAGGTTTGAAAATATACCTGAAAAAACCGACATATCCATAACCATGGGAGGCGGTGCTGAAATGTCAGCCCTCATGGGTGCCAGCAGTGACAGTGCAACAATTACCGTTAAAATGGTATCTAAAACAGAGAGAGATAGAAGCTCTAAGGAAATTGCAACCGAAATGCGTAAGATGGTAAACGATATAGCGGGTGCAGATATTACGGTTACGGCATCTACCTCTGCTATGGGCTCATATGCATCATCAGGTCTTGAAATTGATATTTACGGTGATAATAATGATGAGCTTAAAAAGGTTGCTGATGACTTTGCACAGACAGTAAGAGAGGTTCCTGGTTTATCTGATGTTACTACCTCACTTGAAGAGGCAGCACCTCAGACAACTATCAGAATTGACAGAGATAAAGCAACAATTTACGGAATATCCGCCGCAAATGTTGCAGCTATGCTCAGAACCGATATTACAGGCTCAACTCCTACAACCTATAAGATTAATGACGATGAGTATGATATAAGAATTATGCAGGATGAAAATAAGATACAATATCTTTCCGATGTGGAAAGTATACTTATTCCGACTGCTATGGGCTCATCTATACCTTTGGCGGATATAGCGGAAATTTACACAGAAGAAGTTCCTACCTCTATTTCCAGAAATGACCAAACAAGGTATGTGACAGTTACGGCTAACTATGATACAACTACAGCTACAGAAGCAAAAAATCATATAAATGCTATGCTTGAAAACTATAACCTGCCTACAGGTATTACATGGAACTACGGCGGTATGGATGAGGAGATGGTTGATACCTTCTCCAGTCTTATCCTTGCTTTGGTAGTAGGTGCATTTATGCTTTATATGGTTATGGCGGCAGAGTTTGAATCGCTTACTTATCCTTTGATTATTATTTGTTCTTTACCTGTAGGTATGACAGGTGCTCTTGCAGGCTGCTTTGTTATGAATGAGCCTATATCTGTAACAAGCCTTATAGCACTTATCGTGCTTCTGGGTGTTGGTGTTAATAACGCTATTGTACTTGTTGACTACGCAAACCTCCTTGTAAGAGAACAGGGAATGAATCCTACAGAGGCAATGCGTATTTCAGGTCCTTCACGTTTCAGACCTGTTATGATGTCAACCCTTACAACAGTTATAGCTATGATACCTATGATGATTTCAAATGCAGACGGTTCGGAAATGATGCGAGGACTTGCTATTGTAGAGGTATTCGGTCTTAGTATTACAACCATGGTTACATTGTTCCTTATACCTGCGATTTATTCCAAGTATACTGACCATTTGATAAGAAAGAAAGCAAAGAAAGAAGCAAGAAAAGCTGCGAAAGCTGCTAATAAAGCTGTAACGGAATAATAAAACAGCTTTATGTAATCTTAATAAATTTTATATTTGATATATAATTTAATAAAACAAGTATTAAAGGTGCGGTTTTTTCCGCACCTTTATTTTATTTACTTACCTGCCATATATTTTTTCTGTTCCTCTATCATCTTTTTTACCATATAACCACCTACAGAGCCGTTTTGGTAAGAGGTCAGGTCGCCGTTATAGCCTTTCTTTAAAGGTACACCTATTTCATTTGCAATTTCATATTTAAAGCTGTTTAAAGCCGCCTTTGCTTCGGGAACAGCCTTTCTGTTTCGTGATGACATTAAAATACCTCCCGCTTGTAATTTAAAAATCCGTGCCGATTTTTTTCGGCAAGATTATTATATGTCGTTTAAAGTAAAATAAAAGCGGAATTTTAAGCAAAATAACACAGTTTATGGTTTTGATTTCAAATATTAAAAAAATTTTAATAAATTTGCAATATAAATGAGATGAATAATATGGTTTGATATAGTAAAATATTTATGTAATTTTAATTTAAGGAGGACAAAAGTGGAGATAATTATAAGCGTTAAAGACTTGCGGAAGGTATATTCCATGGGCAAGGAAAAGGTTGTTGCTCTTGATAATATCAGCTTTGATTTTTTTAAGGGCAAAATTTATTGCCTTTTGGGTACCTCCGGTTCAGGTAAATCAACCTTGCTTAATATGCTTGCAGGATTGGAAAAGCCTACAAAAGGCGAAATTATTTTTAAAGGTAAGCATATTGAAAAAATGACAGAAAGGGAGCTTGCGGATTTCAGACAAAAAAATGTAGGCTTTGTGTTTCAAAGCTATAATCTTTTAGAGGATTATAATGCAATTGAAAATGTGGAAATGCCTCTTATTTTCAGAAAAGAGAAAAGATACAAAAGACTTAGTCAAGCAAAGAAAATGCTTACTGATGTGGGCTTAAAGGAAAGAATGTATCATAAGCCGTCGGAGATGAGTGGAGGACAACAGCAAAGAGTAAGTATTGCAAGGGCATTTATTAACAGTCCGCAGGTAGTTTTTGCAGATGAGCCTACAGGCAACCTTGATACTAAAACCACAACGGAAATGATGGAGTTAATTACGGGTATGGTAAGGGAGAATGACCAAACCTTAATAATTGTAACTCATGATTTGGAAATATCGACATATGCAGATGTAATTATACATATACGTGACGGAAAAATTGAAAGCGTGGAGGGAGAAAGTTATGAAGAATAGATTTTTGGCATTATTACTTATTTTGGTTAATATTTTTATATGTACAAGCATAAATATCTATGCAGAAGAAGATGATGGCAGTGATGACAGCTATATTGATACCGATTATGACACGGACTATTTTTCTCCGGGTGTGGAGGTAGATCCAAACCCGGTGCTTAAAATGTCAAGCGACGGTATATTATCCTTTGCCAAGGGTGAAGAAAGGGATGTTGAGGTTTTAATTAAAAATGTAAGTCCGTTTTATGCATACAATATCCTTATTCAGCCTGTTGCATCAGGCGGTAATATACCTTACACGGTTGAGGTTTTAGACAAAAGTAATGTAAAGTATTATCTTCAAAATACTACTACAATGAAGCTTAAACTGCACATAACAGTTGACAAGGATGCTAAAAGCGGAGTGTATCCCTTAACTTTGAATTACGCCTTTTCGGCAAATAATAAAACCAATTTTACGGGACAGGATACCATTTATATTAAGGTTGAGGGAGAAAGTGCAAATACCTCCGTTACCATGAAAGATTTTGAACGCTCTGCAGATAGAATAGCACCGGGAGAAAATGCTTTGCTTTCTGCTGAATTGGTAAATGACGGCAACTGTGATGCCAAAAATGTCACGGTGGTTTTAAGCGGACTTACTGCAGAGGCAATAGGTATGGAAAACGGCAGCAGCACCTACAGCTTTGCAACCTTTGAGAAAGGTAAAACGGAGAGGCTTACCTTTAATATAGTTGCAAACAGTGATATAAAGGACGGCTCTTATCCCCTTGCATATAAGCTTTCCTATGACAACGGAGAGGGAGAAAGGGTTGAAAAGGAGTTTGGCTACTATGTAAATGTTTCGGCAACCGGTGTAAGCGGTAATGCAAAGGCTGATTTAACCGTAACTGCAAGTGAGCCGATGGGTACATATTCAGTAGGTCAAAAGCTGTCAGTTAAGCTTACCGTTAAAAATACGGGAGATAACAATGCAAGCAATATAGTTATTACGGCTAAGGGCGATGAGGAAAATGCGGTTGTGCCTCGTTCAACCTCTGTTAAACACATTAAAAGCTTGGAGGTAAATGCTGAGGAAAGTATTGTATTTGACTTTGCTCCTACTGCTCAGGCATCAACACAGAACTATCCCATAGGCTTTGAAATAGAATACGAAACAGGGGGTAAAACAGAAGAGGGACCTGAAATAAGAAAGTTTACTCAATACAGCGGCGTAAATGTTTACAATCCGGAAAAGGAAGAAGAAGCAGAGGGAGAAGACGGTGAAAAGAAGGCATCAACTCCTAAAATTATTATAAGCCGTTATGAATGTAATCCTGTTATTGTAGAGGCAGGCAAAAATTTTGATATTGATATGACCTTTAAAAATACTCATTCCTTAAAGGCAGTTAAAAACATTAAGCTATATCTTACCGTTGATGAGGAAACGGAGAAAAAGGGCAACGTCTTTACTCCGGACAAGGCATCCAATACATTTTATATTGATGAAATTAAGCCTAAAGGCGAGGTTAGTCATACTTTTAGTATGTATACGGTACCTGATGCCGATGCAAGAACTTATACATTAAATGTAAACTTTGAATATGAGGACTCAGAGTATAACGAATATAAAACAACAGAGCTTGTGGGTATTAACGTTAAGCAAAAGTCGGAGCTTACAACAAATGATATTATTGTACCTACCGACGGCTTTAGCGGTGAGGGCATGAATATTGTTTTTGATATGTACAATACAGGCAAGGTAACTTTATCTAATGTTATGGTGCGTGTGGTAGGTGAAGGCTTTAATACAGCCGAGGCAACATATTATGCAGGAACATTGGAGGCAGGAGCAAGTGATACCTTTGACGGTACAATTATACCTGTTAATGTAGGTACAAGCTCAGGTCAGATTATAATCTCCTATGAGGATTCCACAGGTGAAAAATACGAAAAAATACAGGATTTTACCGTAAATGTAAGTGAGCCTATGCCTATAGAAGAGGGCTTTGAGGATATGAGTGAGCCTATGCCTGAGGAAGATAACGGCAGTAAGGTGCCTCTTTTTGTGGGTATAGGCGTAGGTGCTATTGTAATTATTATAATTATTGTGATAACTGTTAAAACGATACATAGGAGAAGAAGGGAAAGGGAATTAAGTGAGTAATACAGATATTATATTAATGGCTTGCAAAAATCTGTTAAAGCGAAAAATCCGTACCTTTCTTACTGTATTGGGTGTTATAATTGGTACAGCGGCAATTGTAATTATGGTATCTCTGGGTCTTGCAATGAATGAAAGTTTTAACAAGCAAATAGAGAAGATGGGGGATATAACGAAAATTGAAGTTTATAATCCTGATTTTTGGAATGAGTCTGCATCTGAGGACAGCAGTCTGAAGCTTACAAGGGAAACAGTATCCGACTTTAAAAAAATTGACGGTGTTAAATCTGCTACTCCCATAGCGAATGCTTATTTGTATGTACAATGCGGCAGATATTACGGAGAATTTTCAGTAATGGGCATTGACCCTGCCGTAATGGAGGATATGGGTTATATTGCAACACAGGGACGTAGCCTTAACGCAGATGACGAAGGGACAATGAATGTTGTTTTCGGTTCAGAGCTTTTATACTCATTTTATAAAAAGGGACAGCAGGACAAATTTTATCGTGATGGGGCCAGAAGTGAAGAACCTATGGATGTAATGAATGAAAAGATGAAATTAAGTTACGACCATGGTTTTTCCGGCAGAAATGCAGATAAATCAATTAAGCCCTATAATATTAAGACAGTAGGAATATACGGCGAGGAATACGGTGACGGATACAATATTATAATGCCCATAGATGCAGTTGAAAAAATTCAGCTGGAGCAAAAAAAGCATAATATGCAGTCAGACTCTCAATCAAAGGTTAAAACAGAATTGTCAAAATCAAAAAATAAGGGTTATTCTAATGCCTATGTTAAGTGTGTTGATGTTGACAGCGTAGAGGGGGTTGCAGAACAGCTGAAAAGTTTAGGCTATGAGGTTTACAGCTCTATGGATTCTGTTTCGGGTATGAAAAAAATTGCAGGCAGCCTGCAAATTCTCCTTGGTGCGATAGGTTTTGTTTCGCTTTTGGTAGCTGCTATAGGCATAACAAATACAATGATTATGTCTATTTATGAAAGAACAAGAGAAATAGGCATTATGAAGGTTATAGGTGCAAGACTTAAAGATATTAAAAAGCTTTTTTTGCTTGAGGCTGTGCTTATAGGCTTTATGGGAGGCTTTATTGGTGTTTTGGTAAGTCTTGCCGTATCTGCAATTTTGAATAATGTAGGTCTGTCATTTTTATCTCAAATGCAAAGCGTTGAGGGAGGAAATATCTCGGTTATACCTGTTTGGCTTTGCTTGGCGGCAATGGCATTTTCAAGCTTTATAGGTCTTATTTCAGGCTATCTGCCTGCTGTGAGAGCTATGAAATTAAGTGCTTTAAATGCTATGAGAAGAGGTTAAATAAAGAAGATACCATAATTTTTTAAGTCTTTTCCTCTTTACAAAAGATAAATTATTCTTTATACTATATATAAGGGAATTATTTTAAAGGTTGTGATATTATGAAGATAGAAAAAATCAGTAATACCCAAATTAAGGTAGTTCTTACACGTAAGGATATGGAGGAACGCAATCTTAAATTTACCGAGTTTGCCTATGCTACCGAAAAATCAAGAGAATTTTTTAAAGAGATGATGGAGGCGGCCGTAAATCAATTTGATTTTGTGCCTGATAATCAGCCTATTATGATAGAGGCAGTACCTCTCGGCAATGATGAGATAATGCTGCTACTATCTAAGGTTACCGGGGCTTTACCGCCCGGTGAATCTTTAAACATGATACCGGGTGCATTAAACGAAAGGCTTTTTGTAAGGAAGAAGGTTGAGGATAAACCTGAGGAAATCTCCTTTGACAATAGCCCTGTAACAATTTATTCTTTTGAAAGTCTGGAAAATGTAACAATGCTTTGCAGGCATATGAAGGATATATATTTTAATAGAAGTACCCTTTATAAAGAACTTGGCGTGTATTATCTTGTGCTTGTAAATGATATTGGAGATATGTCTGCGGATGCATTTGATGCTTTTGTATCAGAGTATGGCACAAGGTGTATTTCCAATCCTGTTACAAGGGCATACCTTGATGAGCATGCAGAGATAATTGTAGCCAATAAGGCGGTTGAAGTTTTAGCTGATTTATAACAGAAAACGGAGTAATGAAAGAACATTGCTCCGTTTTTTGATTTAGATTCAAATTTTTTCTGCCATATAAAGTAAAAGCTCCTTTGTAGCTTCAAAACCAAGGCAAGCATCGGTAATAGACTTACCGTATACATGGTTTTCACTACCTACGGGTTGATTACCCTCTTCAATATAGCTTTCGATCATTACACCCTTTACAACCTGCTTAATATTAGGGTTGTATCTGCGTGAATTAAGAATTTCCTTTACAATACGAGGCTGTTCATAAAATTTCTTTTGTGAGTTTGCGTGGTTGGCATCTACAATAATTGCAGGGTTTAAATATTTGCCTGCTTTATACATAGCATCTGCTCTTATTAAATCCTCATAGTGATAGTTAGGTATGCTGTTACCGTGCTTGTTTACAGAGCCACGCATAATAGCGTGAGCAAGAGGATTACCGCTTGTTTTAATCTCATAGCCGTTATAAAGGAAGTTATGTGGACGCTGTGCAGCATGTATTGAGTTAAACATAACGGAAAGGTCACCGCTTGTAGGGTTTTTCATACCTACAGGTACATCAATAGCACTTGAAATAAGCCTATGCTGTTGATTTTCAACACTTCTTGCACCTATTGCTATGTAGGAGAGTAAATCTGTTACAAAGGGCAGATTTGAAGGATAAAGCATCTCATCAGCAAGAGGCATACCTGTTTCCTTAATAACCCTTAAATACATACGACGGATAGAATAAAGTCCCTCAAGCATATTAGGCTCGCTATCGGGATTAGGCTGATGAAGCATACCCTTGTAGCCGTCACCCGTAGTACGAGGCTTGTTTGTATATACTCTGGGTACAAGAAAAAGCTTGTCCTTAATCTGCTTGTTAACCTCAGCAAGTCTACACATATAGTCGCATACAGCCTCCTCATCGTCAGCTGAACACGGACCTACAAGTACAATAAATTTATCAGACTTGCCTGTAAAAATATCAGCAATCTCCTTATCATTTTTAGCTTTAATTTCAGCAAGCTCTCCGGTACAGGGGGTTTCCTGTCTTATTTCTTCGGGAGTTGGTATTTTACGCACATTAATAAAGCTCATTATAATTCTCCTTCCAAACTTACTTTTAACTTATAATATAGTAGTATTGTCAATTTAAGTCAAGAGATTTTGCAAAAAATTGTATTATATTATATATTAAATTTACCTTTTAAAGAGTACTAAAACTATTGAAAGCTATAAAAATATTTGTTATAATAAAATAAAAACGGGGATGATATTCCCCGGTAGAAGGGAGTTTTATTATTATGGCAATGGGTAATGTAATTGTTGGACAATCCGGAGGACCTACCTCCGTTATCAATTCATCACTTGCAGGTGTTTTTAAAACTGCAAGAGATAGAGGTGCTAAGAAAATTTACGGTATGCGTAACGGCATTGAGGGACTTCTTGAAGAGCGTTACATAGATATGAAGGACTATATTAAGAGCGATTTTGAGGTAGAATTGCTTAAAAGAACACCGTCTGCTTTTTTAGGCTCATGTCGTTTTAAGTTACCAACCTATGAAAAGAGTCCGGAAACCTATGATAAAATTATAGAGGTTTTAAGAAAGCTCGATATTCAGCATTTCTTCTATATTGGCGGTAATGACTCAATGGATACAATCAAGCAGCTCAGTGAGTATGCTAAGGTTAAAAATATCACTGATATTACCTTTATGGGTGTGCCTAAGACCATTGATAACGACCTTGCTGTTACAGACCATACACCGGGCTACGGCAGTGCCGCAAAGTATATCGGCACAACTCTTAAGGAACTTGTGAGAGATGCACTTGTACAGCCTATCAATATTGTAACTGTAGTTGAAATTATGGGACGTAATGCAGGCTGGCTTACAGCTGCAGCTGCACTTGCAAAGAGTGATGACTGTGAGGGCGTAGACCTTATTTATCTTCCCGAAACAGTATTTGATATTGATAAGTTTGTTGCTAAGGTTAAGGATATTCAACAGGTTAAAAAGCAGGTTGTTATTGCAGTTTCAGAGGGCGTAAAAACTGCTGACGGCAAATATGTGTGTGAAGCGGCATCAACAAATACTATGGTTGACAGCTTCGGTCACAAGGCCTTAGGTGGTACAGCAAGCACTCTTGCTAACCTTCTTGCAGGTGAGCTTGGCTGTAAGACAAGACCTATTGAGTTTAGTACAATTCAGAGATGTGCAAGCCATATTGGTTCTTTAACAGACGTTACAGAGGCATTTCTTATTGGTGCTGTTGCGGTTAAGGCTGCGGCAGAGGGCGAAACAGGTAAGGTTGGTGTATTTGAAAGAGTATCACAAAATCCATACCTTGTCGGTACCAGCATTTATGATGTAAATGCTATTGCAAATGTAGAAAAGACTGTTCCTAAGGAATGGATAATAAATGACGGTACATATCTTTCACAGGAGGCTATTGACTATATGAAGCCACTTATTCAGGGTGAGGTTTATCCATATATGGTTGACGGTCTTCCAAAGCATATCAAGCTTTAATATATGATTTAAAAGCCCGAGTAAAATCGGGCTTTTTGTTATTTCTTCTTTAAGTGAGTTGAGTTAAATATTTTAATTTCGGGCTTTTCGGGATTAATAGCCTTAAAAACCTTTGCTGTATACATTGCATCAAAACAGGCATCGTGAAATTGCTCATCAATAGGTAGGTTCAGGGCTTCAACTGCATTTTTTAAGCCAATATTACCTCCCTGACTGAATTTTAAATACTTTGTTGCCATATTCTGTACATCAATATATTCAATGCGTATAGGAGGCTCTGCCACCTTATGATATACCATATTGCGATAAAGTGCCTTTATATCGCTTGTACCCCATGTACAAAGCAAACGGTCATCACCCATAAACTCTCTGAATTGCTTGTACGCTTGCGGAAAGGTAGGTTTGTCCTTAAGGGTTTCGGAGGTGATGCCCGTAATTTTAGTTACATAGGGGTGCATACGGGTATAAATTACAGGCTTGATTAAAAGACTGATTTCATCCCGAATATTATAGTCCTTGTCCATACGTACAGCACCTATTTGTATTATTTCAAAACGGCAGTTTTCGTTTACCTCCACAGGTCGATCGGAAAAATCAAAGGCTTGATTAAACTCAAAGTCTAAAAAAGTATACATTAGCTTTTATCCTTCTTTCCAACAACTTCTTTTACTGTTTCGGCAAAGGCACTTGCTGCTTTAGTACGATATGAGTGCTGTCTGTAGGCAATTACCAATGTCCATGAAAAGGCAGGCTCGCCAAAGCTGAAAAATTTAGGCTGATGGACAAGACCGGAAAATTCAATAAAGGATTCAGGCACAAAGCAGAAGCCCATACCTGCGGCAGAAAGTCTTAATGCGGTTTCAATGCTTGAGGTTTCAAGCATAATTTTCGGCTTATAACCTGCACTTAAAAATACACTGTCGGCAATTTGCCTTAAACGCTGATCAGAGCGTAGAAGAATAAAGGGCTTGTCTGCCATGGTTTTAATATCAATAAAAGGAGCCTTATCCGCCTTATCCTCATAAGTACCGTTAAAGTCGGGAGGGGCTGCAAGATATATTTTTTCTGTTAATATTTCCTCATATTCAAGGTTCTTGCTTTTAATAGGCAAGTTCATCAGACATAAATCAACCATACCGTGAGAGAGCATATCCTCCAATTCAAGAGAGGTTGCCTCGGTGATAGTTACTTCTATACCCGGATATTTCTTTTGAAAAACGGGTAAAATAACAGGCAGAGGATTATTTGCCTTAGATGGGGTAAGACCTATGTTAAGTCTGCCTATTTTAAGGTCGGATACATCATCAAACTTTTTTTGCAAATTATCAAGTATGCTCAAAATATTAAGAGCTGTTTCAATATAAAGCTCTCCCTCATAGGTAAGTGTAAGCGGTGAGGTGTTACGGTCAAATATAGTTACACCAAGCTGTGTTTCAAGTCTGTTAATATACTGACTTAAGGATGGCTGAGAAATAAAAAGCTTTTTAGCCGCTTTTGAAAAGCTACGCTCCTCGTTAATAGTCAGCACGTACTCAAATTGTTTTAAGTCCATTAAAAATTCCTCCTAAAAGTGGTGGTTTAAGAAATTAGGTATTTACTTTGGTATAGCATTTATACTATAATAAACATAAAATAAAAAATATTAGAATATTTTCTATTTTATAGTACAATAAAATGTGTATAATTACAACAATTTTAGAAAATTATTCGCAAATTTTTTTTGGAGGTGTATGTAATGAGCAGACTTGACCAGGTAAATGAGCTTATTGCTAAACGTACTGAAGAGCCTACTCTTGCACGTGTCAGGATTGAAAAGCTTTTTGATGCAGAGAGCTTTGTAGAAATCGGCAGATATAATGATGCGGCAGGTGTTATAACAGGCTACGGTACTATTAACGGCAGGCTTGTTTTTGCTTACTCACAGGAGAACGCAGTAAACTATGCTCATGCTAAAAAGATAGGTAATATATATGCTCTAGCTCTTAAAATGGGTGCCCCTATAGTAGGTATTATGGATTCTAAGGGCATTATCTTAGAGGACGGACTTGATGCTTTACAGGCATATGGTATGCTTTTTAAGGTTCAGAGCGATGCAAGCGGTGTAATACCTCAGATTAGCCTTGTAGTAGGTGATTGTATCGGTATTAGTAGTATGATACCTATGCTTGCTGACTTTGTTATTATGGCAGAGGAAAATGCAAGAATGTTTATGATGAGTCCTTCTGTATTCGGCGGGCTTGAGGGAAAGACAAGCACTTATTCATCTGTAGGCGGTGCGGAAACACACAAGAGAAGCACAGGTCTTGTCCATTGTACATGTAAAACAGAGGACGATTGCTTCGAGAATGCGGTTAATTTACTTTCGTATCTGCCTGATAACAATCTTGACGGTGTATTTCCTGAGGAATCATCAGATGACCTTAACAGAGTTGATGAGGCTCTTAATACAATTGTACCTGAAAATAATGAGGATGCTGTTGATATGAAATATATCATAACCTCTATTGCGGATAATGCAAAATTCTTTGAAATACACAAGGGCTTTGTAGATAATGTAATGACAGGTTTTATTAAGCTTGACGGAATTAGTGCGGGTATTATTTCTTGTACGGGTGAATTTACACTTTCAGCTTGCCAGAAGATGGGTGAGTTTGTAAATATCTGCGATGCCTTTAATATACCTCTTATAACCCTTACAGATGTCAGGGGCTATAAGAGAGAATACGAGCAGGAGCATTATGGTATTACAAGCTATGCAGCTAAGCTCCTTTACGCATTTGCAAATGCAACAGTACCTAAGATTAACTTGATTATAAGAAACGGTATAGGCAGTCCTTATCTTATTATGAATTCAAAGCATATAGGTGCTGATGTTGTTTATGCTTGGCCATCTGCAGTACTTTCTTTAATGGATAAGAAGGCACAGGTTAAGGTTCTTGATACAAGTGCTGAGGAGTATGATGAGAAGTCATCTCCTTACAGTGTAGCTACACAGGGTTATATTGATAATATTCTTGTACCTTCAAATACAAGGAAAAGACTTATCAGTGCTATGGAAATGTTGTTGACTAAGAGGGAAAGTAAGCCTTCTAGGAAGCATTCCAGCATTGAATTTTAATGGCAGGGGTGAATAGTATGGGAAATTTAACATTTATGACAGCTAACACAATCCTGAGTTTTGAAAATATGGATGTAGGCATTATGACAACAGTGCTTGGTATTATAATGGTATTTTTAATACTTATTGTAATATGCCTGTTAATTGCAATTTTCTCTGTGCTAGCTAAAAGCTCAAAAAAGGAGCAAAGCGTTGCACCTATGCCTGCACCTGTAGCTAATGCTCAACCTGCTTCACAAAACTATGTTGATGATAAGCAGTTAGTAGCTGTAATTACAGCCGCTATTGCGGCAAGCACGGGTTCAGATACCGACGGATTTGTAGTAAGAAGAATAAGACGTGTAGGTAACTGGAATCAGGAAGCTATTGAACAACAGCAAAACACCATTTATTAAGGAGGAAATAAAAATGAAAAATTATAGAGTTACAGTAAACGGTTGCACATATGATGTACAGGTTGAGGAAGTAAGTGGCTTTGCAGCAGCATCTGCTCAGGCGGTTGCACCTGCACCTGTAGCAGCACCTGCACCTGTAGTAGCATCTGCTCCTGCGGCAGCACCTGCACCTACAGCGGCATCTGCTCCTGCGGTAGCACCTGCAACAGGCGGTACAGAGGGCAATGTTAAGGTAACAGCACCTATGCCCGGTACCATACTTGATATTAAGGTAAACATCGGTGACAGCGTTTCAGCAAATCAGGTTGTTATTGTGCTTGAAGCTATGAAGATGGAAAACGAAATTGTTACTCCTTCTGCAGGTAAGGTTTCATCAATTAATGTATCTAAGGGCGACACCGTTAACTCAGGTGACATATTGGTAACAATTCAGGGCTGATTTTGAATGGAGGCTGGTTGAATGAAGGAGCAGATAATTGATGCACTTATAAACTTTGCCAAAAATTCGGGCTTTTATTTGCTGTTTCAGGATGATAACTGGAAGTTTGCATTAATGATTTTAGTTGCCCTTTTCTTTCTTTATCTTGCAATAGCAAAGCAGTTTGAGCCATTACTGCTTGTGCCTATTGCTTTTGGTATGCTCCTTGCAAACATCCCGGGGAATACACTTATGGCAGAGCCTACGGAAGATTCTAACGGTGGCTTGCTTTGGTACATATTCCAAGGCGATGAATTGGGTATTTTTCCTCCGCTTATATTTATGGGTGTAGGTGCGTTAACGGACTTTGCTCCCCTTATTGCAAACCCAAAGAGCTTTTTGTTAGGTGCGGCGGCACAGTTTGGTATATTTGCGGCATTTTTAGGTGCTTTACTTTTGGGCTTTACTCCTCAGGAGGCGGCATCTATAGGTATTATAGGCGGGGCTGACGGTCCTACCGCAATTTATACTACAACACAGCTTGCACCTGATATACTTTCCAGTGTAACGGTGGCGGCTTATTCCTATATGGCTCTTATACCTATTATTCAGCCGCCTATTATGAGGCTGTTGACTACTAAGGAGGAACGTGCTGTTGAAATGAAACAGCTCAGAGTGGTCACAAAAAGGGAAAAGATTTTATTCCCTATTTTGACAGCTCTTATTGTAATTATGATACTTCCCGATACAGCTTCCCTTATAGGTATGCTTATGTTAGGTAATCTTTTTCGTGAATGCGGTGTTACAGATAAGCTGGCACAGCATTCCTCAGATGCCCTTATGTATATCTTAAGTATATTTATAGGTGTAAGCGTCGGTGCAACTGCAAGGGCAGATACCTTTTTAACCGTTGATACTCTTATGATACTTGCTTTAGGCCTTGTTGCCTTTGCTCTTTCAACAGCGGCAGGAGTGCTTTTAGGCAAGGTTATGTATAAGTTAAGCGGAGGTAAAATTAATCCTCTTATAGGTGCGGCAGGTGTTTCGGCTGTGCCTATGGCGGCAAGAGTTGCTCAAAAGGTAGGCAGAGAGGAAAACCCTAACAACTACCTGCTTATGCACGCAATGGGTCCTAATGTTGCAGGTGTTATCGGTTCAGCCGTAGCATCAGGTATTTTCTTATCATTGTTTAGTTAAAAGGAGGAGGAATATATCCATGTCCAAACAAATAAAAATTTGTGACTGTACCCTTAGAGATGGTCAGCAGTCCCTTATAGCAACAAGAATGCGTATTGAAGATATGCTTCCTATACTTTCTAATATGGACGAAATCGGGTTTTCATCTGTAGAGGTTTGGGGCGGCGCTACCTTTGATTCCTGCCTCAGATACTTAAAAGAGGACCCATGGGAAAGATTACGTAAATTCCGTTCTGCGTTTAAAAATACAAAGCTTCAGATGCTTTTAAGAGGTCAGAATATCTTAGGCTATAAAAACTACCCCGATGATGTTGTTGAAACCTTTGTAAGAAAAAGCATTGAAAACGGTATTGATATAATCAGAATTTTTGATGCACTTAATGATGTACGTAACCTTCAAACAGCTGTTAAGGCTTGTAAGAAGGAAAACGGACATGCTCAGCTTGCAATCAGCTATACCCTAAGTGATGTTCATACTCTTGATTATTATGTAAAGCTTGCAAAGGATTTAGAAAGCCTTGGTGCAGATTCCATCTGCGTTAAAGATATGGCTGGTCTATTACTTCCAAATGCGGCTTATGAGCTTGTAAGTGCTCTTAAAAAGAATGTTAAAGTACCGATTGAAATTCATAGCCATTACACAAGCGGTGTTGCTGCAATGACTTACTTAAAGGCTATTGAGGCAGGTGCTGACATAATTGATACAGATATGTCACCGCTCAGTATGGGTACTGCACAGCCTGCTACTGAGGTTATGGTTGCGGCACTTAAGGGTACTGAATATGCAACGGGTATTGATGAGGATAAGCTTAAGGTAATAAGCGATTACTTAAAGCCAATCAGAGAGGAAGCTCTTGAAAGCGGTCTTTTAAGCCCTAAAATGCTTGCAGTTGATATTGCAACACTTTTATATCAGGTGCCGGGTGGTATGCTTTCAAACCTTGTAAGTCAGCTTAAGAATGCTAATGCAGAGGATAAGTATGACGAGGTACTAAAGGAAATACCACGTGTACGTGCCGACCTTGGTTATCCACCCCTTGTTACTCCTTCAAGCCAGATTGTAGGTACACAGGCTGTACTTAACGTACTCATGGGTGAAAGATACAAGATGGTACCAAAGGAAACAAAGGATATTGTAAGAGGTATGTACGGCAAAACTCCCGTGCCTATCTCTGATGAAATCAGAAAGAAAATTATAGGTGATGAAGAGCCTATTACTTGTCGTCCTGCTGATTTGCTTGAGCCTCAGATGAAGAAGCTTGAGGAAGAAATGAAGGACTATAAGGAGAAGGAAGAGGACGTATTAAGTTACGCTCTTTTTCCACAGCAGGCTATGGATTACTTTAAATTCAGACAGGCACAGAAGTTTGGCATTGACCCAAATCTTGCTGATGTAAATAATGGTGTTTATCCTGTATAATATAATTTTAAAGAGGCTGTAAAAAGGTTCTTTGTTAGCCTGCGGTCAATAATAATTTAAGCTTTGGCGGTATGGATTTTTTTAAATCTATGCCGCTTTTTTAAATCAAAAAAATTTACTTCTGTATTATAAAAAAATATTTGGTGTGATTTTCAACCACACCAAATATTACAGAACCTTTTTAGGTGTAGATAAACAATAGTAGATTTATAGCATAGTTTAGCTTAAATCTGACTTTTTGCAAGGACAGCTTGCTTTTGGCATAGTTTTTTTCATACAATCAGGTTTATTAATTATAAACTGATTTTTTGAGTTTAAATAGTCCTTTACAATGCGAAGAGCTTCGCCAAAGCGTTGGAAATGCACAACCTCTCTTTCACGTAAAAAACGAAGAGGTTCAATTACATCAGGGTTGTCAGTCATCTGCATAAGATATTCATAGGTACTGCGAGCTTTTTGCTCTGCTGCCATATTTTCATACAGGTCGGTTATAGGGTCACCCTTTGACTGAAGATAGCTTGCGGTAAATGGAATACCTGCGGCACTGCTTGGATAAATGCCTGTACCATGGTCAACGTAATAGGTGTCAAAGCCTTGCTTTTTAATTTGGTCAATGTCAGCATCCTCACTTAATTGCAGGCACATTGCACCTATCATTTCAAGGTGAGCAAGTTCTTCGGTTGCAATATCGTTTAAAATTGCTTTAGCCTGTGGCGTTATCATACTAAAACGCTGGCTGAAATACCTCAGTGATGCACCAAGCTCGCCGTCGGGACCGCCGTACTGAGTGATTATCAACTTAGCAAGTCCCGGGTTAGTTTGCTTAATTTTAACGGGAAATTCGAGCTTTTTTTCATATACAAACATATTCAGTCCTCCTTAGACAAAGAAAAATTAAATTTGTTTTCCCAAGGCCATGGATTATCGATCCAACGATAAGTTTTACCACCAAGGGAACGGAATGAAAACAAGGGACCGTATTTTTCCTCATATTCGGCACGTAAGGCATCTGCCTGCATAACAGTATTGTTATATTGCTCTAACGCCGCCTCGTCATCAGGGTGTGTATCAAGATAAAGCTGTAGGTCAACAGCAGCAAAATCCAAAACAGTAAGTTGTCTTAAAATACATTCTCTATTCATATAATCACCTCATTTATAATAGCTGTAAAGTCCGGGGAAAATAGTACCCTTTAAAGTACCTTCCATAGGCTCATAGGTAGGGCAGGGCTGTTGTATGGATACATAAGCAAAGGCAAGGGTATCGGGCTTAATAACCGATTCATAAGGTATACAGTATTTTTCCATAAAAACACCTCCAATTTTTTATTTGCTTTATATTATGTTTTTAAAATAATTTTGTTAATGATAAAAATATATAACATATGATGTGATTGTTCATATTCATAGCCGAAATACCTCGTTGCAAATAATATTTTTTTTGATAATATGGGAAATGCAGATTTTATCCGTAAGATGATAAATACATAGCGGCTACCAATAAAGCCGCCACAACTTTATATGGTATAGGGTTTTCGTTGGGATTTAGATAGATAAAAAACAGCGACTCTGATAATCAAAGCCGCCGAAATGGAATAGGTGTGTGAGAATATTTCTGCTTTGCAACGATTTTTTTCTTTTGCCGTCGTTCAACAGATGAATTTTATTCCGTTATCCGTAACCGTTCAACAATACTGTTTTTAGTTTCTGCCTTATAGGTACTGACAGGAACATACAGACAAATAAATAAATAAAACAATTGCAGCTACTAAAACTAAAGGAAATAGCGGATAGGTAAACACAGCATAAGAAACCGCTTGCTTAAATATAAAATACAACATTGCATAAATTACTGTTCCAAAACTAATAACCAAGGCAAATGATATGCCCCAATAATAGCACCCCTCATATATCAAAACTTTTTTAACCTGTTGTTTTGTCATTCCGATACTTTCAAGAATGGCTAATTCGTGTCGTCTGGTATTCACGCTTACAACCATTGTGTTAATAAAATTTATTACTCCGATTAGTAAAAGAACAAGAGATAAACCTATTCCCAAAATTCTTGTGGTAACAATGTAGTCATTCATTTCTATTTTTTTTTCATAGCGGGAAATAATTTGAATTTCCGGGTGTGCTGCTGTAATTGCTTTTAATTGCTTTAATATTTCAAAATCATTCTTCCCGTTTGTATTAAAAGCAACACGAAATATCTTGTAGTTAGGGAAAAGCTCCTTGATTGTATTTTGACTAATAAAAATGTCCGGTGCCGTACCTCGCATATGCCCTCGTCCACTTTGAAAATTATCTTCCAAAAAGCTCTCCCCAATAGAGAATGTTTGCTGTCCGTTTTGTGCTTCTATTGTTATTTTTTGTCCCGGCTCAAACAGACTTTTTCCGTTGTCGTCCAAGGCTTGTGTAAGCAATAGAATTTCGCCGTTTTCAAAGTTTTCTATATCAATGGGGGATTCTGCTGTTTGATTTAGTTCTTGCACATATTTAGCATCTATTCCATAAATTACACTGTAAAAATTTTGTGTATAGGAATTGATTTTTTCAGGGGTAGAAAAATCAATTCCTGACTTACCTTTAAGAGATTTTATATAGTTACCGAATACAGCATCATCATACTCAACATTTGTTGTTACAGACTCGGGAGAATAAGTTAATCTTAAATCATCTATATTCTCAATTTGCCGAATTTCTGATAACATTTCTTCTGTAATTGGCTTGCCGTCAACGCCCATTTGATATGTTAAAACAAAGTCTGCTTCGCCCCATTGATTAACAAAATTTTGAGGACTCAGACCGGATAAAAGTCCTGTGCTTATAATGAACAAGAATAAACCCAAGCATAGAGAAGTAAAAACAAGCAAAGCACTTTTCTTTTTCCTAAAAACATTTTCCCAAGCCATTTGATATAGTTTAATACCACTTTTTTTGTGTTTGATTTTCTTTTCGATTTTTTGCATTCCTGTGTATCGCAGAGCATTTATAGGAGAAACTGAACTTGCTGTTTTAGCAGGTTTTATACTTCCTATAAAAGCGGTCAAAAATGTAAATACAGCTGCACATATAAAAACAAGAGGAGAAAAAGATATTTTTATTCCTATGTATGTATTATCGGAATACATCATATTCAGTGCGTATGGAACAATCCGTAAAGAAAAAAGTCCACCTAACATAAGACCTATCGGAATACCAATACCAGAAGTTCGCAATACCTGTTTATGAATAATTTGTTTGATTTGCCTTTTTGTTGCTCCTATTGTTTTGAGTTGACCGAAAAAACGAGTATCTCTTGAAACTGAAATAAAAAAACATTATATATCAGCAAGTACCCACTAAATGAAATAAGAAAAATAATAAAAGCTAATCCGAAAATCAGCATAGAACTATTCGCTTCATTTGTAGGGACAATTTCCAAAGATTGTTTATCGGTTAAATTGAGAGAGTTTTCTAATCTATTGCAGTTTTGTTTTATATTATCGCTTGAAAAAGTAAGCATAGCACTACCACCGTTTTTAAAAGGTAGCTTAGTAGCTTCTCGAAAAGTTGTTGACACATAAACATAACCACGATTGTTTGTTCGTGTTGACATATAATCTGTATAATATCCTGATAAGAGGAATTTTTCTTTTATATGTTGTTGCTCCGGTTCTAATTGATAGGATAATTCCACAGACATTCCGATTTGTGGAGAGGTTATGCCCATTTGTTCAAGCACCCATGTAGGCAACATAATTTCATTTTGAGCAACAGGGTAGGTGCCTTGAACATCTGAAATAGTTGGAAGTCGGTGTAATTGCCATTCTTTGTCGTCCAACCACACAATTCCTAACAAGGCATCATTCATATTACTTGTATCAACGCTTCCAAGTCGTTGTGAAATACCGACATCAGAAACAAAGCTCAAGCTTTCAAGTTTTTTTATCTGTTCTTCAGTGGGATTTGTAATTGCCACGTCTGCTGTTGTCCCCATAGTACGAATTTGTTGTATTTTGTAAGTTTCAAAATAACTAAATCCAATACTGAATACAGACGTAATCATAAACGCAGTTAAGGTAAGGGCAATTATGGAAAACAAATTTCTTCGTTTATTGGCAATAAAACTACTTTTGGCAAGGCGGTTAATAATAGTTTTATTATTGTTTCCAAAAAGAATATCAATCAAAGTTTTTCCTCCCTTATTCATAAATTTTTCCGTCCTCAATACGAATAATACGGTCAGTAAGTTGTGCAAATGCGTTATTGTGCGTTATCATCACAATTGTTTGATTAAACATTTTATTAGTGTGCTTCAAAAGTCCTATTACATCTGCACTTGTTTTGCTGTCAAGGTTTCCCGTTGGTTCATCAGCTAAAATAATAGCGGGTTTTGAAACAATAGCACGGGCAATCGCCACGCGTTGTTGCTGTCCGCATGAAAGGGTATTAGGCATACTTTGGAGCTTATCACTAAGTGCAAGCATACTTATTATTTTGTCCGTAAATTTTTTGTCTACAGTGTCGCCGTCCAGTTCCACAGGCAAAACAATGTTGTCGTAAACATTGAGAATAGGAACAAGGTTATAATTTTGAAAGACAAAGCCTATATTCCGCCTGCGAAAAATCGTAAGTTGTTCATCGTTTAGTTCCGAAAGATTTTTCTCTTTGATTACGATATTTCCGGAAGTAGGAATATCAAGACCGCCCATCATGTTAAGCAATGTTGATTTACCGCTCCCGGAAGTTCCGACAATTGCAACAAATTCTCCTTGCTCAACAGAAAGTGTTACACCGTCTAATGCCTTTGTGATATTTGGTGCTGTGCCATAATATTTTTTTAAATCAGTTGTTTGTAAAATACTCATACTAAAATACCGTCCTTTCTTACTTATAGTTTTATAATAAAGGGCAATCCTTACAGAAATGTTACAATTAGCAGAAAAATGCACTTTGAAATATCATAATTTCGTGCTGTTTTAAAACGCATTTATTCAGGAGGGAAAAAGAGCGATTGTGAATTTTTTATGTAAATTAGCTTTTTATGATAATTACTAAATAATTGCAGTAGCAGTTGAGCAGTTTTATGCTTAACCGCCCTTAATTTATAGTATCAAAAATCAGATATGTCAAGTACACCCTCATAGAAGGTGTTTGTTTTACCCTTGTTATTATTTTTTGATATTGCTTTTCATTTCTGTCAGCATGCATAATGCTTAATTTACCATAACCTTACTCCAATATATTTATACCGTAAAACGTAAAAAAGCCCGGATAAACCGGACTTTTTTGACAGTCTGTTATTAAATAATAATATTTACAGAGTTTTTTCACACACTTAATTTTAATTTTCCCAACTGAAATTGTCAGTGTCTGCACCTATTTCAAAATGATATTTAACAATACCTAAGTCAACCTTTGAGTAAAAACCACCTGTAGCCTTTACACTGACGGTATTATCTTTAAGGGTAAAGAAAAACTTTTGCTGATTAACAGCCGTAGGTGCAAGCATGGCATAATTAATGCCCTTTATAAACCATTGAGGCATATCATCGGAATAATTACAAATCTTTTCAATAGGCTTTGATTTGTGCTTTACGCCTTGGTTTTCGCCATATCCTAAGGCAATAATGCAAACAAGCTTTTCATCATTACCTATATTACACATTTGTTTAACAGCACCCTTACTAAAAGTGAGAGCTACCCAACAGGTGTTTAAGCCCAACATTTGAGCTTGTAAAACAAGATGCTCTCCGTAGTAGCCTGCTCTTTCATCCAAATTTGCAGATTTTTTTCCGATTAAGACAATATAATTTTTAACATTTTTAAATTTTCCGTAATGAGCCATAAGATTTTCAAAGGCTTTAGGTTCGTTTGTAATAAGCCTGATACTTAAATTACCCTTGTTGTTGCATACATCAACCTCTGACTGAAGCTTAGCAAGCTTTTCCTTTTCAATTTCTGTATCAAGATAGCTTCGTACTGAATTTCTGTTTTCTATAGCTTGTAAAATTGTCATAAAAAAACCTCCTTATTACATATAGTATAACCTTATATTTATATTTTGACAAGCCTATATTAAAAGTGTATAATCAATGTAGATTGTTTTACGGAGGTTTAATTATGACGGAAAGATTATTCTATAAGGACGCTTATATAAAGGAGTTTACGGCAAATGTAGTAAGCTGTAAGGAAGCAAAAAATAAATACGAGGTTGTTCTTGATAAGACGGCCTTTTATCCTGAGGGAGGCGGTCAGCCTTGTGATTTGGGAACATTAAATGACTGCATCAGGGTGGTTGATGTACAGGAACAAGGTGAGGAGGTAATACATTTTACGGACAATCCTGTTCAGGTAGGTGATACTGTAAAGGGTAAAATTGATTGGGAGCGTCGTTTTGACCTTATGCAGCAACATTCAGGCGAGCATATTGTCAGCGGTTTTATAAACGCAAAATACGGATACAATAATGTGGGCTTTCATATGGGTAGTGAGATGATTACTATTGATTTAGACGGTGAACTTAACTCAGATGCTTTAGCCGAAATAGAAGGTCTTGTTAATACTTATATCTGGAATGATTACCATGTGGAGGAGTTACACCCTACAGAGCAGGAGCTTAAGGAGCTTGACTACCGTAGTAAGAAAGAGCTTACGGGAGATGTGCGTATTATTCGCTTTCCAAAGGGCGACACCTGTGCTTGCTGTGGTACACACGTAAACAGAACGGGAGAAATAGGCTTAGTTAAGCTTATATCATGCCAAAAATTCCATGAGGGTGTGCGAATTGAAATGCTTTGCGGTAAACGAGCCATGGCATATATAAACAGTGTAAATAATGAGAACTATAAAATATCTACTATGCTTTCAGCTAAGGTAAGGGAAACCTCAAAGGCTGTTGACAGACTTTTAAATGAAAACCAAAGCTTGAAGTTTAAGCTTTCTGAAATTGAAAATAAAATGCTTCAGGATATAGCTGAAAATTACGTTGATATGGACTTTGTACTTATCAATAAGGAGGGACTTACTCCTGATAGTGTAAGAAAGCTGACTGCACGGCTTATAGAGCAGAACAAATGTATTTGTGCTGTATTTTCGGGTAATGATGATGAGGGATATAAATACGCTGTAGGACAAAAAGACGGAGATTTAAAGGAGCTTATCAAAAATATGAATACTGCTTTAAATGGCAGGGGTGGTGGTAAGCCGTTTTTTGCACAGGGTTCTGTTGCTTGTAAATGGCAGGATATTGAAAGCTTTTTTGAAAATAACAGATAATATAAAGGGTGTAGGCAGATTTGCTTACACCCTTTTTGTAATTATTTAAAAACCAACCTAAAATTTAATATCAGTCTTTATAATTTTTAGCCCTTTCAAACTCATCATAAATCTGCTGACAGGGTTCTTTTGTTGCAAGAGATACAAGTACAATTACTACAGCAGAAACAATAAAAGCAGGCAAAAGCTCATAGATAGCAAAAAGACCGCCCAACTTGCTTATGCCGAGCTTCCAGATAAATACCATAGCACCGCCCGAAAGCATACCTGCTATTGCACCCTCTCTTGTAGTACGCTTCCAGAAAAGAGAAAATAGCATAATAGGACCAAAGGTAGCACCAAAGCCTGCCCATGCAAAGGAAACAAGCTTAAAAATAACGCTGTTCTGATCCCAAGCAATAACAATACCGATTAATGCAATAAGTAAAAGCACAGCTCTTGAAACGTGCATAACTGTTTTATCATCAGCATCCTTTTTGATAATACCCTCAAAAATATTCTTAGAAAAGGCTGAGGCTGCAATAAGTAAGTAAGAGTCAGATGAGCTGATTGTTGCAGCAAGAATACCTGCCATAACTACGCCTGCAAAAAGAGGATGAAGCATAGCCTCTGCAAGTACAACAAACACGTTTTCGCTAAGGCTTTGAGTAGCAAGCTCGGGAGTTGAGGGGAAAAGACTTCTGCCTATGATACCTATAAATACAGCTGCACCCAGAGAAATTACTACCCATACGGTGGCAATACGTCTTGACTTTTTAAGCTCACTGACCTTCTTAATAGCCATAAAACGGAGTAAAACCTGAGGTACACCAAAGTAACCAAGACCCCAGGCAAGCATAGATGCCATATTAAGCACACTGTAAGGCTTAGGCTCGCCAAAGGAAGGTACACCGTTTACTGCCAGTTGCACACCGGTTTCCGGGTCAACCTCAGGGTTAGCAAGAGATGTAAGTGAGAAGTATCCCGGGATTTCCTTTGCATTTTCAATTACTGCGTCAAAGCCACCTGCGTTATATACACCAAAGCCAACAATGGTTACAAGTGCAAAGAACATTACGATACCCTGCATAAAGTCAGACGCACTTTCAGCAAGGAAGCCACCTATAAGAGTATAGAATACGACAAAGATTGCACCTAAAATCATCATTGCGTGATAGTCAGCATCAAAAAGACCTGCAAAAAGCTTACCGCAGGTTACAAGACAGCTTGATGCATAAATTGTAAAGAATATAAGAATAAATAATGCTGAAATACCAAGAATAATCTTTTTATCCTCATGATATCTGTTACTTAAGAAATCAGGTATGGTGATGGCATCACCGGAAACAGCAGAATACTTTCTTAATCTTTTAGCTACAATAAGCCAGTTTACATATGTACCGAGAGCAAGACCGATAGCTGTCCATGTTGCATCGGCAAGACCGCACCAGTAAGCTAAGCCCGGTAAGCCCATAAGCAACCAACCACTCATGTCGGAAGCCTCCGCACTCATAGCGGCAACCCAAGGTCCTAAGGACCTGCCGCCTATGAAGTAGTTTTCACTGTTTTGTTGTGCTTTTTTTGCAAAAAATATGCCAATGCCTATTACAACACACATATAGCTTACCATTGCAATTAATACTTTTAAAGTATCAGGGTTCATTTTATCCCTCCTAAAAATTAATATTATCACAAGTATAACATATAAGTAAAATTTATGCAAATTTTTTTAAATATTTTACATTTTAAATTGTTTAGTTTTGTATAGCTTAAAGGAAAAAGTCAATGTATGTCGAATGTTATTATATACGGTAATTTGAGGTGATTTTATGTCTGTATATTTGCTTGATAAAAGGATAATTGCCTTTCCTCCCGTTGAAGAGGGGGAAAAGAACGGCTTGCTTGCCATAGGCGGAGATTTGTCTAAGGAACGGCTTTTACTTGCGTATAAAAACGGTATATTTCCGTGGTATAATGAGGGAGACCCTATTATGTGGTGGTGTCCGTTGGAAAGATTTGTAATTATTCCGAAGGAAATCAGGGTTTCAAAATCTATGAAAAAATTTATGAAAAAAACAGACCTTAAGGTTACCTTTAATAGGGATTTCAGAGGAGTAATGCACAACTGCCGTATTATGCGTGAATTTAATGAGGGTACATGGATAACCGATGATATGGAGCTTGCCTATAACAATCTGCATAAAGAAGGCTTTGCACAAAGCTGTGAGGTATGGCAAGGAGATAATCTTGTGGGCGGCTTGTATGGTGTAAGTATAGGAAAGTGCTTTTTTGGAGAGAGTATGTTTTCTAAAAAAGAAAATGCCTCAAAGCTGGCTTTAATTATGCTTGCTGAAAATCTTACAGAATTGGACTTTCAGTTTATTGACTGTCAATTTCATACAAAACATTTAGAGCGCATGGGTGGTAGATTTATGCCTTATAATGAATATATTGAGAGAATACGAAGGGGGATATTATAATGTCCTTTAAGGAAAAAACCAACTTAAATACCAATACGGATATAAAAACACCTAAAATGTATAAGGTGGTTTTTTATAATGATGATTTTACGCCTATGGATTTTGTTGTTGATGTGTTAGAGCTTGTGTTTGGGAAAAATCGTATGGAGGCGTTTCAGATAATGATGAATATACACAAAAGTGACTGTGCTGCAGTTGGAGTGTACACAAGAGATATAGCATATACTAAAGCAACAACTGCAATGGATATGGCAAGAAGAGCTGGTTACCCGTTAAAGGTAACGGCAGAAGCTGAGTGAGGTGGGATTAAATGGAAACTAATGAGCGTTTTAAAACAGTAGTATCTGATGCTGTTGATTTGGCATACGAAAGACAGGATGAATATGTAACACCTGAGCATATATTATTTGCTATGACCTATGACCGTGTATTCGATGAGAGCTTTATCGGTCTGGGAGGGAATGCAAGCCTGTTAAGAGATAATCTTGAAAAATTTTTTAATGAAAATATAGATAAGCTTGATACAGATGAGGATGTTAAGTTTACTCATGATTTTAATTATGTACTTGATGCTGCAATAAAAAAAGCTTTTAACAGCGGAAGAAATGAGGCAGATATAAGCCATATTCTGGCGGCTATGTTAGACTTAGAGGATAGCTTTGCAGTATATTTTTTGAAGAAGCAAGGCGTTGATATTATCAGCTTATTAGGAGAACTGTCAAGAGAGAGTATATTTAATGATGAAAATTTGGAGCATGACATAGAAATGTCTGTTGCAGAGCAAGAACCTCAAATAAGCTGGCGTGACTATGTTGAGGATATGAATGAGCTTTGTTTAAGGGTAAATCCTTTAATAGGCAGAGAAAAAGAGCTTGAACGTACTATACAGATACTATGCAGAATGGAAAAGAACAACGTTATCCATATAGGTGAACCCGGTGTTGGTAAAACAGCTATTGCTTACGGACTGGCAAGGCTTATTGTTGAGGGAGAGGTGCCTGAAATTTTAAAGGATGCCCATATGTATTCACTTGATATGGGTACTATGATGTCAGGCACTCAATACCGAGGTGATATGGAGAAACGCTTTAAGCTTATTATGAACGGACTTTTAAAAGAGGATAAACCTATTGTATATATTGATGAGGTACATAATATAGTAGGTGCAGGTGCTACAACTGACAGCAGTATTGATGTATCTAATCTTTTAAAGCCTTATCTTGCACAGGGGCATATACGCTTTATAGGTGCAACAACCTTTGCTGAATATAAAAAGACAATAGCAAAGTCAAGAAGTCTGGTAAGACGTTTTCAGACAGTAACGGTTGAAGAGCCTACAAAGGAGGAAACTGTAAAAATTCTTTTAGGCTTAAAGGAACGCTATGAGGAGTATCATGGTGTATCATATAATGCCGATGTTTTTGAATATGCTGTTGAGGTATCCTCAAAATATATGAATGAAAGGTTTTTGCCCGACAAGGCAATTGACCTTATTGATGAGGCAGGAGCCTATAGAAAGCTAAACCCCGATAAGAAAAATAAGGTTGATAAAGCCCTTATTGATATGGTGCTGTCTAAAATTTGCAATATACCTAAGCAGTCCCTTGAAAGGAATGAGCTTGAAAGATTAGCACAGCTTGAAAGCACTTTAAAGGAAAAGGTTTTCGGTCAAAGTGAGGCTATAGAGGGCATTGCAAATGCAGTAAAATTTTCAAGGGCGGGATTGAATGAGGACAATAAGCCCATTGCAAGCTTCCTTTTTGTAGGACCTACAGGTGTGGGTAAAACAGAAACAGCAAGAGCTTTAGCAAAGGAACTGGGCGTTAAGCTTATACGCTTTGATATGAGCGAATACGCCGAAAAGCATACGGTTGCTAAGCTTATAGGTTCTCCTGCAGGCTATGTAGGCTATGAAGAGGGCGGTCTTTTAACCGAGGAAATACGTAAATCACACCATGCCGTGCTTTTGCTTGATGAAATAGAAAAGGCACATAGCGATATTTACAATATTCTTTTGCAGGTTATGGATTATGCTACCCTTACGGATAATCAAGGAAATAAGGCAGATTTTAAAAATGTTATTATTATAATGACATCAAATGCAGGTGCAAGCGAAATTGGCAAGGCAGCCATAGGCTTCGGCGGCAGCAGTTTTAACCGTAATGCTGTTGATGAGGCGGTAAAAAGAACCTTTCAGCCTGAGTTCAGAAATCGTTTAAGCCGTATTGTGGTATTTAACGGTATGGATGATGAAATGGCACTTAATATTGCAGGCAAAAAGCTAAAAGAGCTTGCCGAGGGTCTTATGAAAAAGAATATTAAGCTTATCATAGGTAAAAATGCTCCTGTTCTGCTTAAAAACAAGGGCATAACAAATGCCTACGGTGCAAGAGAGCTTGACAGAGTAATTTCCTCTGAAATTAAGCCTATGCTGGTTGAGGAAATTTTGTTTGGCAAGCTTAAAAGGGGCGGTAATGCTGTCCTTGACGCAGAGGACGGTAATTTTGTATTCAGTATAAAATAAGGTGGTAATACCAAGGATGCTGTTTACGGAGTCGGCAGAGGGCTATAGGCTGAATAGCCTTTAAATTAAAATTATTATTTACAAATTATTATTAATATGCTAAAATCAATTTGATGAGCCTAAAGGTCAGCCTGAAGGCAAATCATTTTTACACATAATCGACTGATACCAAAGCTCAGGCTAAGGAGTAAGTTAATTTATATTTAATTTAGCTTTACTTTTACTGTGCCTGTTTTGGCACAGTTTTTTGTTTACGGAGGAAAAAATATGGAGTCAAGAGTTGCACTTATCGGCATTGTTGTAGAGGACTACACCTCGGTTGAAGGACTTAACGCTATTTTACATGAATACGGCAATTATATAATAGGTCGTATGGGTATACCTTATCAGAAAAGGGGTATATCAATTATCAGCGTTGCCCTTGATGCCCCTGCTGATGTGATTAACACCATTTCAGGAAAGCTGGGTATGCTTAACGGAGTAAATGCAAAAACAATATATTCAAAGCTTAGCGAGCAGAAAGAAGGATAAAAATGTATAACCCTAAGTCATTAAAAGCCGAGGAATTTATAAATCATGAGGAAATTCTGGAAACCCTGGATTATGCCTCAAAAAACAAACACAATACAGAGCTTATCGACAAAATACTTGAAAAGGCAAGAAAGAGAAAGGGCTTAACTCACAGAGAAGCGGCAGTTCTCCTTGATTGTGATATTGAGGAAAAAAATCAGGAAATATACAAGCTTGCAGAGCAGATAAAAAAGGATTTTTACGGTAACAGAATAGTTATGTTTGCCCCTCTTTATCTGTCAAACTACTGTGTAAACGGTTGCGTTTACTGCCCTTATCATTACAAAAATAAGCATATTGCACGTAAAAAGCTTACTCAGGAAGACGTTAAAAGAGAGGTTATTGCACTTCAGGATATGGGTCATAAAAGGCTTGCCATTGAAGCAGGAGAAGACCCTGTCAACAATCCTATTGAGTATATTCTGGAGTGTATTAAAACCATATACAGCATTAAGCATAAGAACGGTGCAATAAGGCGAGTAAATGTTAATATTGCCGCAACTACCGTTGAAAACTATCGTAAGCTTAAGGAAGCGGGTATAGGTACATATATCCTCTTTCAGGAAACCTATCATAAGGAGAGCTACGAAAAGCTTCATCCCACAGGACCTAAGCATAATTATGCCTACCATACGGAAGCTATGGACAGAGCCATGGAGAGCGGTATTGACGATGTGGGGCTTGGTGTGCTTTTTGGCTTGGAGCTTTACCGCTATGAGTTTGCAGGTCTTTTAATGCACGCAGAACATTTAGAGGCTGTACACGGCGTAGGACCTCATACAATCAGTGTTCCCCGTATAAGGCACGCTGATGATATTGACCCCAATGCCTTTGATAATAGTATTGATGACGATATTTTTGCAAAAATTGTTGCCTGTATAAGAATTGCCGTACCTTACACAGGTATGATTGTTTCTACCAGAGAAAGTCAGAAATGCAGGGAAAGGGTACTTCATTTAGGTGTGTCACAGATAAGCGGTGGTTCACGTACAAGCGTGGGCGGTTATGCAGAGCCTGAAAGAGATGAGGAGAAAAGTGAGCAGTTTGATGTTATTGATTCACGTACTCTTGATGAGGTTGTAAACTGGCTTATGAGAATGGGATATATACCAAGCTTTTGTACAGCTTGTTACAGAGAGGGCAGAACAGGTGACCGCTTTATGAGCTTGTGCAAAAGCGGACAGATACAAAACTGCTGTCATCCTAATGCACTTATGACCTTAAAAGAGTATTTAATTGATTATGCTTCCGAGGATACAAAAAAGATAGGTGATGAGCTTATTAATAAAGAAATAGACAACGTATTAAGTGATAAGGTAAAGGATATTTTAAGGGCTAACTTAGATAACATTGAAAAAGGACAAAGAGATTTCAGGTTTTAAGTTAAAGGAGGTGTACCTATGGGTTTAAATGATACACCCTCAGCAGAAAGACTGCATATAGGTATATTCGGCAAGAGAAACGCAGGTAAGTCAAGCATTGTAAATGCAATTACGGGACAAAGCCTGTCTATAGTATCAGATATAAAAGGAACTACTACCGACCCTGTTAAAAAGACAATGGAAATGCTACCCTTAGGTCCTGTTGTAATTATAGATACACCGGGCATAGATGATGAAGGTGAGCTGGGTTCAAAAAGAGTTGAAAAAAGCTATGAGATTTTAAATAAAACCGATATTGCCGTTCTTGTAGTAGACGGCGGTGAAGGTCTTGACGAGCAGGACAAGGCACTAATAAAGGAGCTTGAGGACAGAAAACTGCCTTATGTAATAGCACTTAACAAATCAGACAAGGCTGATAGCAAGGAAATTGTTAAAAACGGTATTTGGGTAAGTGCTGTAACAGGTGATGGTATTGAAGAACTTAAAAAGCAGATAATTTTATCTGCTCCTCTTGAAGAACCTGAGCATAAGCTTGTAGGCGACCTTGTTTTGCCGGGGGATTTTGTAATACTTGTAGTGCCTATAGATAAGGCGGCACCGAAGGGCAGGCTTATTCTACCACAGCAAATGGTAATAAGGGATTTACTTGATGCAGGTGCAATAGCTGTTGTCTGTAAGGAGGATGAGCTTAAAAACACAATAAATAAAATAGGTGTTAAACCTAAGCTTGTTATAACAGACAGTCAGGCGTTTGAGCAGGTTTCAAGGCATACCCCTGAGGATATTCCTTTAACCTCATTTTCAATTCTTATGGCAAGATATAAGGGAAACCTTGCATCGGCTATTGAGGCAGTAAGAGCAATAGAGAATATAAAGTCAGGAGATAGAATACTTGTATCCGAGGGCTGTACTCATCACAGACAATGCGGAGATATAGGTACATATAAAATCCCTAACTGGCTTAAAGGCTATGTAGGAGAAAAAGCAGAGTTTGAGTTTTCAATCGGTATAACCTTTCCTAAGGATTTAACACCATATAAGGTGATTATTCACTGCGGCGGCTGTATGCTTAATGAAAAGGAAATGAAATACAGAGAGCTTTGTGCTAAAAGACAGGGTGTACCAATGACAAACTACGGTATATTTATTGCCTATGTTAAGGGTATACTTAAAAGAAGCTTAGAACCCTTTGACGATTACTGCATTTAAAATATTTTAGGTACTGTGAATAACGGTACCTTTTATATTTATTGTAACTGCAAAATTATACCTTAAATAATTATTTAGTTATAGATTATATTATAAAATTAAATACTTAAATTTTATGTAAGAAAATGTTAATTATTTTTCTTTTTTATTAATATTTGTACTTGAAATAATTAACTTTAAATGGTATTATTATTTTTATGGAACAATTATAAAGGGGAGTAGCTGGCAGCTTTGCTGTAGCAGTGTGCGTCAATACGGGGAAATAAGTTTTTTTCTTCCGCTGCTGCTTTGAATGGTCAGACTTTTATATTTGCATTTTATAAAAGAAAGGATGTTAAAACAAAATGGATATTTTCTTGTCATTATTTGAGAATATCGGAAACGTAACATGGCAGATGGCACTTATGTGGGTTATCGGCGGTCTGCTTATCTGGCTTGCCATTAAAAAGGAAATGGAGCCAACCTTGCTTTTGCCTATGGGCTTTGGTGCAATACTTGTAAACCTGCCTATGTCAGGAGCAATCGGTGAAGACGGACCTATTGATATACTTTTTAATGCAGGTATTGCAAATGAGCTTTTCCCTTTACTTTTATTTATCGGTATCGGTGCAATGATTGATTTTACCCCTTTACTTTCAAACCCTAAGATGCTTCTTTTCGGTGCAGCGGCACAGTTTGGTATTTTCTTTACCCTATGTCTTGCTACACTTTGCGGCTTTGAGCTTAAGGATGCAGCTTCAATCGGTATTATCGGTGCGGCTGACGGTCCTACATCAATCTTTGTAGCTCAGTATTTTGATTCAAACTATACAGGTGCAATTATGGTTGCGGCTTATTCATATATGGCACTTGTACCTATTATACAGCCCCCTGTGGTAAAGCTTATTACCACCCGTAAGGAAAGACTTATCCGGATGGAGTACAACCCTCAGGCAGTAAGCAAGACTACAAAAATTCTTTTCCCAATCGTAATTACTGCCGTAGCAGGCTTAGTTGCACCTAAGTCAGTTGCACTTGTGGGCTTCCTTATGTTCGGTAACCTTATAAGAGAGTGCGGTGTACTTAACTCACTTGCAAAGACAGCACAGAACGAGCTTGCCAACCTTGTTACAATACTGTTAGGTCTTAGTATTTCTACAAGAATGCAGGCAGGAGAATTTATCCAGATTCAGACACTTATGATTATGGGTCTTGGTCTTATAGCCTTTGTATTTGATACAGTAGGCGGTGTGTTCTTTGCTAAGTTCCTTAATCTTTTTGTTAAAAAGAAAATTAACCCTATGGTTGGTGCGGCGGGCATTTCTGCTTTCCCTATGTCCTCAAGAGTTATTAACAAAATCGGTCTTGAGGAGGACCCACAGAACTACCTTCTTATGCACGCTGTAGGTACTAACGTATCAGGTCAGATTGCATCTGTTATTGCAGGCGGTCTTATTGTAACCCTTGTACCTTTGTTTAGTTAAGGAGGCTCTTAATATGAATATAGATATAGCAGGTTTCTTACACGTATTACCCATTGTAGGCTATGGTATGGTAGGTATCTTTATAGTTACAGCTGTTATTTATGCTGTTGTAGCCACACTTAATAAGATATTTGCTCCTAAAAAGTAATATATTTTAACAATAATGTAAAATTGCCCTTGTTTATATAAGGGCGATTTTTTTATGCAAGTAAATTATAATTATATTTATTTACAAAAATTATAAATTTAGGTTATTTGTATTGACATATTTCCTGAAATGCTTTATCATTTAATAATAAATATTATTTACAAGGGGGAGAAATTTATGAAAGAGCTGATTTATGATTTAAAAAATAACAACCTGAAGGTTACACCTCAAAGGCTTGCTATTTACGGCTATTTAAAAAACACAAAGACCCATCCTTCGGCTGACTCAATTTATAAGGAATTAAAGGCTGATTATCCTAATATGAGCCTTGCTACAGTTTACAAAAACGTAGCTTCATTAAAAAATGCAGGGCTTGTTACAGAGCTTAATGTTGGAGAGGAAAGCTTTAGATATGACGGCAATACCAAGCCCCATGCTCATGTGGTGTGCAAGTGCTGCCATAAGGTGACAGATTATTATGGTAAGGTTACAAGTGACAGTATAATTTCAAATGCGGAAAATGATACAGGCTATTCTATTGACAGCCAACAGGTATATTTTTTTGGGTTGTGCAATGATTGCTTATAAATTATTGTTGTAAAAATTGGTATATTTATCTTGCAAAGTATAACAAAAAATTGTATAATATAACAATGCAAGTGTATATACGGTTTTAGTAAACAAGAGAAGGAAAAATGCTTATGGAGGATAAGTTTTCTGATTATAAAGCAAAAAATGTGAATATTAATAAGGCTCTTGCTTACGTTGATTCTGAATTGAATTTTGTTAGCACCAAGGAGAATTTTCGTCGTTTTTTGGGCTTTAAACGTGAGCATGATTGCCTCTATAAGCTTATTAGTCAGTCAGATGTAGCTGTTTTAAAGGAAAGGCTTGTTGATATTAAGGATAATGAATCTATATGCATTGTTACATATATGTATAGGGCGGATGAAGAATATCGCAGGGTTTCTTTAAAGATTAAAAAACTATCCGACACAGAAAAAAATAACTGTTCATACAGCGTTGAACTTATTGACCTGGGAAATGTGCATGAATATGTTTATGATTTAGAGTTTAAGCTTTTGAAATATAAAAATGTACTTGAAAAACAAGGCAAAATGATTTTAGAATATAATGCAAGTACTGATGTTTTAAAAATCTTTTCTCTTGAAACTACTTGTGAGCATGTTATTTTTTCAGCTAAGGTCAGTGAATTAAGGCATCAAATACCGGATATGGATATAACTGAGGACGATAAGCAAACCTTAATTTTTCTTTGTGCTTCTTTAATTAATAATGATAAATATATAGAGTATGTATTTTCAAAAAATCCTTTTATAAAGAATGCTGCAGAAGGTGAGGTTGTTGTAAAGGGAAATACAATAACATTAAGTGATATTGCAATTATTACCATAGGCAGTGTAGGAAGTCACACTGGGGATTTTTATATGACTGGTCTTAATAATATGGATATTATGACTGGTCTTTTAAATAAAAGTGCTATTATTAACCTTGCGAAAAAGGCAATTAATGAAAAACAGTATGACCAAATTTTTCTTGTAATGATTGATTTGGATAATTTTAAGCTTGTAAATGATAATTACGGTCATATGCAGGGTGATGAAGTTATCAAAACTATTTCCGATATGCTTAAGAATGATATTAAACAAAACGGTTGGGTTGGTCGTTTTGGTGGCGATGAATACTTTGCTGTTCTTTATAATTTAGGCGGTGAGGGTGATTTACGTACTGTATTGGGTACTATCCTAGACCATATTAAACAGAGCTATCAGGATAAATTTGAGGGTTTTAATTTAACCTGTTCAATGGGTATTTCAGAATATCCACGTAACGGTGATAACTTTGACCTGCTCTTTAAAAAGGCAGACAGGGGTTTATACATAGCTAAGCGAAAGGGAAAGAACCGCTATATCATTTATAAGGAAGAACTTCACGGCGAAATTACCGTTGATGATGATATTGAATATGATATAGAAGAAAACGGGCCTAAAAAGATTGCAGGTAATATTAAGCGATTTGATATTATGCGTAGAGGTATAGCCTCTGTTGCTACGGAAGGTGCAGATGCTGTTGATAATTTCATTAATGAAATAATAGAAGCATATTGTCTGACAGGTATAAGTATTTACAGTGGCGAGGAATTTAAGCTCTTTAAGCAGTGGGGCAATTATTCAACACCTATGGATAATGCGGATTATATGAAGCATAAAACAGCTATTGCCCGTTTTGATGATAAGGGCATCTTTTGTGAGCATAATGTAAAGTATAACGGCAACTATGTGCCGATTATGCATAATAAGCTTTTACATTATAATATATATTCAACAGTACAGTGTATTATAGGTACACGTGAGGATATAAAGGCTATAGTTACCTTTGATATGGAGGAACCTACACGTAACTGGACAGAAGAGGACGACAATTACTTCGGTATAATAAGTCAGCTGGTTAGCAAAAGCTTAAATATTATTTAAATTAGCCTTTGCTTAATCTGTGACCGACAAAAATCGGTTCTTTGTCAACTCGGCGGTATAGATTTTTTAAATCTATACCGCCCTTTTTATGTAAACCTAATATATTGAAGTCCCCTTAAAATTAAATTCAATTAAATGGCTTCGAAGTAATTTTTAAAAAATTTATAGAAAAAGAGCAAGGTATCTTTTTAATATCTTGTTATCAAAAATCTGCTGTTTTTAATTATATTAGTTGACAAATTCCACTAATCAGTTTAAAATATAATTGAACTGCTGAATTATTCCGATATTTAAGGGAGGCTGAGATGAGAGGAAAAGAACTAACCTCAAAGGTACGAGAATTTAACAGATTTTATATGCCGACTATGAAATTGCTGGGCAATCACTATCTTGGATCGGAATATTCGGTAACAGAGGCAAGGATATTCTTTGAGATTTATGAAAATGAAGGTTGTAATGCCGCCCATATTGCCGAGGTGATGAATATAGACAAAAGTTATTTGAGCAAAATCATTTCATCTTACGAAGAACACGGTTATGTTATAAAAATACCATCAACTCGGGACAGGCGTTCTTACAATTTATATTTGACCGACAAGGGTAAGGAAAAGGCGAGGTTATTTATACAAAGTTCCGACAGTGAAATTAACAAAATATTAGCTCATTTATCGGATAATGAGCAAAAACAGCTGTATGAGGCACTTCAAACCGTAATTAAGTTACTTAAAAAGGATGTGTAAAAAATGAAAATTATATCATATAGTCCTGAATATAAAAATGATTTTATTGAAATGAACAGGCTGTGGATTTCCCAAATGTTTGAGATGGAAACTGAAGACGAGCGTGAATTGGACAATGTTGAGTCTTATATTGACAAGGGAGGACAGATTTTCTTTGCTTTGGACGACGAAAACAGAGTTGAGGCTTGTTGTATGATAGCCCCGAGAGATGACGGTGACTGGGAAATTATGAAATTTGCCGCTAAGGGAATGTATACAGGAACAGGAGCAGGAAGTGCTTGTCTTAAAGCCTGCATAGAATATGCAAAGGAAAAAGGGATAGAAAAAATAATTATTGTTTCAAACAGCAAATGTGTTCAAGCGGTACATCTTTATAGAAAATTCGGGTTTACGGAAATTCCCGTTGATAAAGAAAAATTTCCGTTTGCAAGGGCTGACATAGCATTTGAATTGTTTTTGTGATTTATATTATTAAATAAAATATAATTTTAAAATTTAAAGCCGGAAATATTACAGAAACAATACCGAGCTGATTTAAAATAAAATTTTTCAATACACAATATTTCATCTATAATAAAATTTATTTTTGTTATAGATTACGTACAAATTCAGACACATTTTTTTGTGAGATTTTTATATAAACAGAATAATTAATTTACTAAAACTTATTAATTTTTTTAGTAAAAGTTAAAGTTAAAATATTATTGTCTTTAATTTATGCCGATTTTTATGTAATTTTTTACAGTTTTTTTAGATTGACAAATTTTTAATGTAGTTATAAAATAACACTGAAGTTTAAATATTTGGCTTTACAGAATAATTATTTTAGCCCGACATATTTAACTGAATATATTTGATTTGCTAAAGTCGGCAAATTAGTGAGTATTTATTATACCCCTTCTTAGGGGTTTTTTTATGCAATAAAAAACTTTGTTATTCAAAGTATCGGCATAGTTAAATCTGATTAAGCTGTGGAGGTGAGGTTTTTATGGAAGCCTTTGCTAAAGAACTTGACAGCCTGCTTAGTAATGAGGTTGCCTTTGAGATACCGTTATTGGGAGGCATAGAAGTGCATCAATCTATTGTTGTTACATGGGTAATTATGGCTGTGCTAACATTAACAGCATTTATCTTTACTCGTAACTTACAGATTGTGCCAACTACAAAAAGGCAGCTGTTTATTGAAACGGTTGTCGGCTTTATAAATAATTTAATAGGCGGACTTGTCGGGAAAGACGGTAAAAGATATGTACCCTTTATAGGTACGGTGCTTATATATCTTGCAGCGGCAAATACGGTAGGTATTATAGGTATTACTCCTCCTACTAAAGACTTAAATATAACTTGTGCTTTAGCAATACTAAGTATTTTGCTTATTGAATATGCAGGTATTGCGGCAAGGGGTATAGGCGGTTGGTGTAAAGGCTTTTCTGAGCCTATGTCCGTTATGATACCTATTAATATACTTGAAATTGGTTTAAGACCTCTTTCCCTTTGTTTAAGACTTTTTGGTAATATTTTGGGCGGATTTTTGATTATGGAGCTTATTAAATCCACTGTTCCATTATTAGTGCCTATTCCGTTAAGCCTATATTTTGATATATTTGACGGACTTATTCAAGCTTATGTTTTTATTCTGTTGACTTCGCTGTTTGTAAGTGAAGCAATAGGTGATTAATTAAATTATTAAATCTAAAGGAGTGTTTATTATGTCATTATCAGCTTTAGCTGCAGCTATTGCAGTATTTACAGGTGCAGGTGCAGGTATCGGTATCGGTCTTGCTACATCAAAGGCGGTAGACGCTGTTGCAAGACAGCCCGAGGCAGATGGTAAAATCATGAAGCTTTTACTTTTAGGCTGTGCCCTTGCAGAGTCAACGGCTATTTATGGCTTAGTTGTTGCAATTATGCTGCTTGTACAATAAAAGTTAAACGAAGGAGTGAGCAAATATGCTTAACCTGGACTTAAATGTTGTTTTTGAATTAATAAATATAATAGTACTTTTTCTTTTATTGAAAAAATTTCTTTTTGGTCCCGTTACGGATATTATGGAAAAAAGAGAGAATCTTATTCGCAACTCCGTAGAAGAGGCTGCAAATACAAAGAATGAAGCAAATGAACTTAAAGCAGAGTATGAAAATCGACTCTCAGGTGCTAAAGAACAGGCTGCCAACATAGTAAAGGAGGCAAAAGCAAGAGGAGATAAAGAGTATGAGCTTATTGTTTCCAATGCTCAAAAGGATGCTCAAAGGTTGATTGCCGAGGCTGAAAAAAGTGCTGTAACGGAAAAAGAAAAGGCATTAAGAGAGGCAAAGGAGGATATTGCTTCCCTTGCAATTTTAGCGGCTACCAAGATTGTTGAAAAAAACACAGATGCTGCTGATGATAAAAGGCTTATTGATGACTTTTTGTCTGAGGTAGGTGAGGCAAATTGAAATATTTAGCTGAAGAATACGGTAAAGTCCTTTTTGAGCTTGGTATTGGTAAAGAGGCTTGCCGAGATTTTAACGAAAAGCTGAATAACTGTAAGGAGCTTTATTCTGCTTTAGATAATCCTACTATATCTAAAAAGGAAAAGCATAGGGTAATTGATAAGGTTTTTAATTCCGGTATTGTACCCTTTGTAAAATGCTTATGTGATATGAATTGCATAAGTTTATATAGGGATATATACAGGACTTATATTGATTTGGTAAATGACAGTCGGGATATATTAACCGCAGACTTTATTTGTGTAAGCAAGCCTGATAAAGCAGAGCTTGACAGAGTAAAGGCTATGCTTATGAAAAAATATAATAAAAAGGAAGTCATTTTAAATATCACAGAGGATAAAAGCCTGATTGGAGGATTTATACTAAAAGTAGGCGACACGCAGTACGATAAAAGCATTAAAGGTACCGTTAATAATTTGAAAAGAAAGCTTGAATGGAGGTGAGCAGAGTGGGTACAATCAATCCCGATGAAATTATTTCCGTATTAAAAAGTGAAATTGAGGACTATCAGGTAAAAACACAAATAAGTGAGGTAGGCACTGTTGTTGCCGTAGGTGACGGTATTGCAACCGTTTACGGTATTAACCGTGCTATGTACGGTGAAATTGTAGAGTTTGAAAATGGCGTAAGAGGCATTGTCCAAAATTTGGAGATGAAAACAATTGGTGTTGTTCTTCTCGGCTCAGATAAAGGACTTACCGAAGGCTCTAAAGTAGCTCGTACAGGCAAAAAAGCGGGTATTGCCGTAGGCGATGCTATGATAGGTCGTGTAGTTAATGCTTTAGGTGCACCGATTGACGGTAAGGGTGCTATAGAAACTACAGATTACAGACCTATAGAAAATGAAGCCCCCGGTGTAGTTGACAGAAAGTCAGTTAATGTACCCCTTGAAACAGGTATACTTGCAATTGATGCAATGTTCCCTATAGGAAGGGGACAAAGAGAACTTATTATAGGTGACAGGCAAACAGGTAAAACCTCTATTGCAATAGATACTATCCTTAACCAGAAAGGCAAGGATGTAATTTGTATTTATGTTGCCATAGGTCAAAAAGCGTCTACAGTTTCTAAAATAGTAACAACTCTTAATAAATACGGTGCTATGGATTATACTATTGTAGTTTCATCAACTGCAAGTGATTCTGCACCGTTGCAATATATATCACCTTATTCCGGTACAGCTATTGCAGAGTATTTTATGTACAAGGGTAAGGATGTACTTATTGTTTATGACGATTTGTCAAAGCATGCGGTAGCTTACAGAGCTATGTCACTTCTGCTTAAAAGACCTCCCGGACGTGAGGCATACCCCGGTGATGTATTCTATTTGCACTCAAGGCTTTTAGAGCGTTCAGCAAGACTTAGCGATGAGCTTGGAGGAGGTTCAATAACGGCTTTGCCTATTATTGAAACCCTTGCGGGCGACGTTTCTGCATATATACCTACAAATGTTATTTCAATTACAGACGGTCAGATTTTTCTTGAAAGCGAGCTGTTTTTCTCAGGTATCAGACCTGCTGTTAATGTAGGTCTTTCAGTATCACGTGTAGGCGGTGCGGCACAGACTAAGGCTATGAAAAATGTTGCAGGCGGTCTTAGAATTGACCTTGCCCAATTCAGAGAAATGGAGGTATTTACCCAATTCAGCTCTGATTTAGATAAATCCACTCGGGAGCTTTTAGACCATGGTCACAGGCTTGTGGAGCTTTTAAAACAGCCTCTTTGTAAGCCACTTAATCTACACAGGCAGATAATCAGCCTTTGCGGTGCTATGAACAGACTTTATATTGATATACCCGTTAAGGAAATCAAGCCCTTTCAGGAGGATATGTTAACCTACATTGAGGGTAAGGCTCCCGAACTTTGTAAGGAAATTGATGATAAAAAGGTTTACACTGAGGAAATTGCAGATAAAATTATTGGGCTTATTAAGGAATTTAAGGAAAAAAGCAGGTGATGTAAATGGCAAATATGAGAGAAATCCGTACACGTATGAAAAGTATACAGGATACAATGAAAATCACTAATGCTATGTACCTTATTTCCTCGTCAAAGCTTAAACAAGCTCGTAAAAAGCTGGATAATACAATGCCCTATTTTAATGCTCTGCGTGAAACCATTGCGGATATATTAGAGCATTTGCCTTATGATACCTCATATAAGTATATAGATGACGGTAAAAATCAGATATCTGACGATGAAAAGAAGCGTCTTTATATAGTAATGACAGCGGATAAAGGACTTGCAGGTGCTTATAACCACAATGTACTAAAAATGACAGAGGAAAATTTAAAAAAAGGTAAAAACAACTATATATTTATGATAGGACAGATGGGCAGAAACTACTTTAACCGTAGAAATATATTAATTGACTGCGAGTATTTGTATGTTGCTCAAAACCCAACCTTGATGAGAACAAGACCTATTGCGGAGAATGTAGTTGATTTATATGATGCAAATGAAATAGACGAAGCTTATATTGTTTTTAATAAAATGATAAATTCTATGAGCTGTGAATGTGAAACTATAAAAATACTGCCTTTAGAGCGTAGCACCTTTGAAAAGCACAAGGGAAAATATAATATGGAGGCTACCTTTTCTCCCTCTCCTAAGGCGGTACTTAAAAATATAGTACCAAACTATGTTAAGGGTATAATTTACTGTGCTTTGGTTGAGGCATTTTCTTCAGAGCAAAATTCACGTATGATGGCTATGGAGTCAGCAACAAACAATGCCAAGGAAATGCTGCAGGATTTATCCCTTGCTTATAACAGAGCAAGGCAGGCGGCAATTACTCAGGAAATTACCGAAATTGTTGCAGGTGCAAATTCTCTTAATGTTAACTAATTCAGGAAAGGAGCGTAATTCCTGCTTATGAGTAAAGGTAAAATAGTTCAGGTTTTAGGACCTGTAGTAGATGTAGAATTTACAGAGGGCAAGCTTCCTTTAATTAAGGATGCCCTTACTGTTGAAATAGAAGGTAAACAAAAGGTTATGGAAGTTGCTCAGCATATGGGTAACAGTATAGTACGCTGTATTATGCTTGCGGCAAGTGAAGGTCTTGCAAAGGACATGGAGGTTCTTGCACCGGGCGGCGGTATTAAGGTGCCTGTAGGAGAGGCTACATTAGGTCGTATGTTTAATGTACTTGGTGAGGCTATTGACGGCGGTCAGCCTGTTGAGGGACAGGACAGGTGGGATATTCATCGTGAGCCTCCTACATTTGAGGAGCAAAGCGGTGTTGTTGAAATGCTTGAAACGGGCATCAAGGTTGTAGACTTGCTTGCACCTTATGCAAAGGGTGGTAAAATCGGTCTTTTTGGCGGTGCAGGTGTAGGTAAAACAGTACTTATACAGGAGCTTATTCATAACATAGCAACTCAAAGCGGCGGTTATTCAATCTTTACAGGGGTAGGTGAACGCTCTCGTGAGGGTAATGACCTTTGGATGGAAATGAAGGCGTCGGGGGTTATTGACAAAACTGCCTTGGTATTCGGACAGATGAATGAGCCTCCCGGCTCACGAATGAGAGTTGCACAGACTGGTCTTACAATGGCAGAGTATTTCAGAGATAAACAGCATCAGGATGTGCTTTTGTTTATTGATAATATTTTTCGCTTTGTGCAGGCAGGCTCTGAGGTTTCTGCACTTTTGGGACGTATGCCGTCTGCGGTAGGCTATCAGCCTACCCTTGCAAATGAGGTAGGTGAGCTTCAGGAAAGAATTACCTCTACCCAAAATGGTTCTATTACCTCTGTGCAGGCAGTATATGTTCCTGCCGATGACCTTACTGACCCTGCTCCTGCAACTACCTTTGCTCATCTTGATGCAACAACGGTTCTTTCACGTAAAATAGTTGAGCAGGGTATTTATCCTGCTGTTGATCCTCTTGAATCAACCTCAAGAATACTTGAGCCTGATGTTGTAGGTAATGAGCATTATCAGGTTGCAAGACGTACTCAAGAGGTGCTTCAGCGTTATAAGGAATTGCAGGATATTATTGCTATTCTGGGTATGGAGGAGCTTGATGATGAGGATAAGGAAATTATCTTCAGAGCAAGAAAAATACAGAAATTCCTTTCACAGCCCTTTGCTGTTGCAGAAAACTTTACGGGTATGGCAGGCAAGTATGTACCCGTTAAGGAAACTATAAGGGGCTTTAAGGCTATACTTGACGGCGAAATGGATGAATATCCCGAAGAAGCCTTCTTTATGGTTGGCACTATTGAAGATGTTATTGAAAAGGCAAAGAGCCTTAATAAATAACAGAGAGGAGATAATGCCATGAGTACATTTAAACTTGATATAATCTCAAGCGACAGGCATTTTTTCAGCGGCGAATGTGAGTCTGCAATACTGCCTGCTATTGACGGAGAGCATGGCGTTCTGCCGGGTCACGAAAATATGGTTACTGCTATTAAAAGCGGTGATTTTCGTATGAAGCTGGAGGGACAATGGAGAGATGTTGCCGTAAGTGACGGATTTGCTGATATTAATGCAGACCATGTTATGATTATTGTAGATACAGCAGAATGGCCTGAAGAAATTGATTATAATCGTGCTATGCGTGCCAAACAGCGTGCAGAGGATAAATTGCGTCAAAAGCAAAGCTTAAGAGAGTATTATCACACACAGGCGGCTTTATCCAGGGCTATGACAAGGTTAAAGCTTACAAAAAAATAAATTTATTTAAAGGTCAATGTTTTATACATTGGCTTTTTTATTTATTATTTAAACTTTTTTGTAATATTTACGTAAATTTTATTATAATCTTGAATTTACGCAGATATTTTAAGAGGTGTAGTTATGGAATTAAAGCGTGTAGTAGTTACAGGTATGGGAGCAGTTACTCCAATAGGAAACAATACAGCGGATTTTTGGGATAGTATTAAAAAGGGAAGGGTAGGCTTTGCACCCATTTCAGGCTTTGATACAGAGCAATATTCCGTAAAGCTTGCCTCAGAGGTTAAAGACTTTGAGCCTACAGACCATGGCATTGATTTAAAGCAAGCTAAGAGAATGGATAGGTTTTCCTTATTCGCTGTTGCAGCCGCTAATGAGGCCGTAGCACGGGCCGGTGTAGACCTTAACAATGAAAATCCTTACAGAATGGCTGTTATGATTGGTTCCGGTGTAGGCAGTCTTATGGGTATAGAGCGTGAGCATGAGAAGCTCCTTGCAAAGGGACCTAAGAAAATTCACCCTCTTACAGCACCTCTTGTGTTGGGTAATATGGCGGCGGCAAATGTAGCTATAAGTCTTGGCTTTAAGGGCATCTGCCTTGATACGGTAACAGCTTGTGCAACAGGTACAAACTCCATAGGTGAGGCGTTTTGTGCAATAAAATACGGTAGATATGATGTAATTGCGGCAGGCGGTGTAGACAGTTCTGTAAGCAGGCTTGGCGTTGCAGCCTTTCAGGCACTTACAGCACTTACAACTTCAGATGACCCTGAAAGAGCCTCAATACCTTTTGATAAGGAAAGAAACGGCTTTGTAACAGGGGAGGGTGCAGGGGTCGTTGTTTTGGAGGAGCTGGAGCATGCTAAAAGACGTGGGGCGAAAATTTACGGCGAAATAATAGGCTATGGTGCAACCTGTGATGCAAACCATATAACAACTCCTCGTGAGGACGGCAGCGGTATGGCAGAGGCTATAAGACAGGCTGTTGAGGAGGCAAAAATAAGCCCCGATGATATAGATTATATTAATGCCCATGGTACAAGCACCAAATATAATGACCTGTATGAAACGGTGGCAATTAAGCGAGCATTGGGCAAATCAGCATATAATATAAAAATTAACTCTACAAAGTCAATGACAGGGCATCTTTTCGGAGGTAGCGGTGCTGTTGAATTAATAACCTGTATTATGTCAATTAATGAGGGTTATATTCATCAGACTGTGGGACTTAAGGTAGATGACCCTGAATGTGACCTTGATTATACAAAGGGGCAGGGAGTAAATACCGATGTAAATATAGCTCTAAATAATTCCCTTGGTTTTGGCGGTCATAACGGTGCAATTATTGTAAAGAAGTATTCATAATTAAGACTTGACTTCAATGTTTATTTATAATACAATTTAAATAATCTTGTATTTTGTGGAGGAGAGTTTTAATGGAAGAGTTTTTTATAAAAATTATTGAAAATTACGGATATTTAGGTGTAGCATTTCTTATTTGCGTTGAGAACGTATTTCCGCCTATTCCGTCAGAGGTGGTGCTTTTAGGAGCTGGCTTTTTAACCCTTTCAACCTCTTTATCACCCGTACCTGTTATTATAGCCGCAACAATAGGTGCTTTATTAGGTGCTTTTGTACTTTATGGTCTTGGCAGAATATTAAAAAAAGAAAGGCTTAAAAAGCTTTTTGCAGGTAAATTCGGTCAGATTTTAAGGCTTAAGCCTGAATATGTAGACCAGGCTGATAAATGGTTCAGTAAGTATGAGTATAAAGCAGTTTTTATATGCAGATGTATACCTGTATTAAGAAGTCTTATTTCAATACCTGCAGGTATAGGTGAAATGCCTATTTTGCCTTTTGTAATTCTTACAGTAGTGGGTAGTACTCTTTGGAATACTCTGCTTGTTTATTTAGGAGTATTTATGGGTGATGCATGGGAAGCCTGCCTGCCTTACTTTAAGCAGTATGAGCATATAGTAATAGCAATTATTTTAGTAGCAGCAGTAGTATTTGCAGTATGGTGGTTTAAGAAAAATAAAAAAGAAGCTAAGTAACAGTAAAAGGCAGGGTATAATATCCTGCCTTTTGTGTTTTATGTTATTTTACATTATCAAGAGCCTGCTGAATATCAGCAATAATGTCCTCAATGTTTTCAATACCTACAGACATTCTGATAAGGTCAGAGGATACGCCACACTCAATAAGCTGTTCATCAGTAAGTTGTCTGTGAGTTGATGAAGCAGGGTGAAGTACACTTGTGCGTGCATCAGCAACATGGCAAACAATTGCTGCAAGCTTAAGGCTATCCATAAACTTAACAGCAGCCTCCTTACCGCCTGCAACACCAAAGGAAATTACACCGCCGCAACCCTTCGGAAGGTACTTGCTTGCCACATCATAGTACTTACTTGATTTAAGACCGGGATAATTTACCCATGAAATCTTTGGGTTGTTTTCAAGGTATTCCGCAACCTTTTGTGCATTTGAGCAATGACGCTCCATTCTTAAATGAAGAGTTTCAAGACCTAAGTTAAGTAAAAAGGCATTCTGTGGTGCCGGTGATGAGCCTAAATCTCTCATCATCTGTACTCTTGCCTTTGTAATAAATGCCGCTTTACCAAAATTTTCGGTATATATTACACCGTGGTAGGATTCATCAGGCTCAGTGAACTCAGGGAATTTACCGCTTGTCCAATCAAAATTACCGCTGTCTACAATAACACCGCCTAAGGCTGTTGCGTGACCGTCCATATACTTTGAAGTGGAGTGAACAACAATGTCTGCACCAAACTCAATAGGATTGCAGAGGAAAGGTGTAGGGAAGGTGTTGTCAATTATAAGAGGTATATTGTTGTTATGAGCAAGGCTTGCAAATTTTTCAATATCAAGTACATCAAGTGATGGGTTTGAAAGTGTTTCACCAAACACAGCCTTGGTATTGGGCTTAATGTACTTCTGCAATTCATCTACAGAAAGATTAGAGTCTACAAATATACATTCTATACCTATTTTCTTAAGAGTAACGGCAAAAAGATTAAAGGTACCGCCGTAAATAGCAGAGGCACTTATAATACTGTCCCCTGCCTTACAGATATTAAGTATAGTAAGAAGAGTAGCTGCCTGACCTGAGGATGTAAGCATTGCACCAACACCGCCTTCAAGGTCAGCAATCTTTGCTTCAACATAGCCTACGGTTGGGTTTGCCAAACGTGTGTAGAAATAACCGTTTTCCTTTAAATCAAAAAGGTCGCCCATAGTTTGGGTGGAATCGTACTTATATGTAGTACTTTGCACAATAGGAATAACCCTTGGCTCACCGTTTGCAGGATTGTAGCCTGACTGTATACATTTAGTTTCGATTTTCATATATTGCCTCCTGATTGGATTATTTTTTAAATTATTATATCACAAATTAACATTACTGTAAAGCCGTTTGCAAACATCATTCATTATGCATATGCCTTGTTCAATCTGTTCATCTGATACATTTGCAAAGCTTATACGTATGTGTTGCATTACCTCTTCATCATTTGTTGCAAAAAGACTTCCGGGCATTACAAGTACGCCTGCTTTAGCAAACTCCTCATAAAGCTTATTTACATCAATAAAAGTGTGTTTTAGTTTTAGCCAAAGGGTAAGTCCGCCCTTTTCTTTGTTATAGCTAAAATATGGTGACAGCTTTTTATCAATCAAATGGGTTGTTAAGTTGTATTTTTCCTTAAAAATACTTCGCATTTTTAAAATATGCTCATTATGTCGGTTGCTTTTTAAATATAACTCAAAAGCTCTTTGTATAAAGCCCGAGGTAGAAATATCAGTTGAATATTTTGCAGAGGCAATTGCCTGTGAAACTGCCTTGGGCAAAACCATATAGCCTATTCTTAAGCCGGGCATAAGTATCTTTGAAAAGCTTTTTATATAAATAACCTTGCCTCTGTAATCAAGGGCTTTTAGGGGTATCAGCTTTTCTTCTGTGTAAGAGAAGTCCCCTATATTATCCTCTTCAACAATATAAAAGTTATGCTTGTAGGCAAACTCCAGAAGCTCACGCTTTTTCTTTAAGCTGTAGCAAATACCGGTAGGTGTCTGATAAGTAGGCATAACATAGATAAATTTAGGAGAATAGACCTTTAAGAGCTTTTCCAGTATTTCTGTATCAATCCCCTCATTATTAACAGGGATTTCTATTGCCTTAGCACCTCTTGAAAATATTGCACCTAAAGCACCATAATAAGTGGGTTTTTCTGTAAATACCACATCATTTACATTAAGCATAGCCTTTGAAACAATGTCTAAGCCCTGCTGTGCACCTGAAATAATCTGTATATTTTCAGGCAAAGCCTTAATACCGCTATGCTCCAGATGCCTTGCTATTTCCTGCCTTAAAGGCTCATAGCCCATGGAATTCTGATAGCTGAAGGCGTTTCCTTTATCTCTTTCAAGAACGGTATTAAAAAATTGCTTGAACATATCTACAGGAAATAAATCAACCGATACAGATGTATCGGCAAAATTAATACAGTCTTTGGTATTTATTTCACCTAAAGTTTTTTCATTTAAAAATTTTTTTGTTACAGGCTCATTATCGTTAAGATCCAGCTCTGCCACAAAGGTACCGCTGCCTACACGACTGTAAACAGCCTTTTTTGACTCCAGATACTTATAGGCATTTACAACAGTTACGCTGTTTACTTTAAGAATAGATGCAAGGGTGCGTATAGGAGGAAGCTTAGTGTTGGGCTCAAGCTCCTTTTGTTCAATAAGGTTTAAGATACTTTCGGAAAGCTGTAAATAAAGAGGTGTACTTAACTCTTTATCAAGCTTTATTAATTCAAACATATTCATGTTATACCTCCTATCTTGTATGGGTACAATTTTACCATAGTTTAAAATATTTATCAATTAAAAATATAGACTTTTGCCGTTATTTGGTGTATAATATTATTAATAAAGGTAATTCCTTATTTATTAAGCAAGAGGTGATTTTTATGGATAAGAAATTTGCAATAACTATTGCAAGGCAATTTTGCAGCGGTGGTCATGAAATAGGTGAAAAGCTGGCTAAAAAACTTGGTGTTGATTTTTACGACAAGGAGCTTATTGCTCTTGCAGCTAAAAAAAGCGGATATGCTGAAAGTGTTTTTGAAAGAGCTGATGAGGTTGCAACAAACAGCCTGCTTTATTCAGTTGTAATGGGTTCATATCCTATGAATTCACTGTTTTTTCAAAATAATAATATGCTTACTAACGACACCTTGTTTGCTATTCAATCAAAAGTAATTAAGGAGCTTGTTCAGGAAAAGTCAGCGGTAATTGTAGGCAGATGTTCAAACTACGTTTTAAGAGATACACCTAATTTAGTAAGAGTGTATTTAAGAGCAGATATGAACTTCAGAAAACAGCGTTTTATTGAGCGTTATGGTACAGAAACCACTAAGGAAAAGGATATTGAGAATGTAATTAATAAAACCGATAAAAAAAGAGCAACCTACCACAGCTACTACTCAGGTATAGATTGGGACAGCGTTGAGGGATATGATATAGTTATTAATACTGCTAAGGTTGGCATTGACGGAGCAGTTGACCAAATAATCAGCTATTTGGAGGCTACCTTAAAAAAATGATTAATGTAGGGGTGTTCCATGTGGGACACCCTTAATTTTTTTATAACGGAGGTTTTGCTTTGAAAGCTTTTGTAATTGAAAACAGAAATAATTTTGCAGATAAACTGCCTGATAATAGTATAGCGATTTTATTCAGCGGCAGCACTAAAAATAAGCTTGGTGATGAGGACTATTCTTTTACACCTAACAGAAATTTTTATTATTTGACAGCTATAGACAGACCGCGACTTATTTTAATGCTTATTAAAAAGGATAATTCATTGGATACAACTTTGTTTATTGAGCGTTTTGATGAGGTTAAGGCAAAGTGGGTAGGTTCGGTAATTCAAGCTGATGAATGTAAGGAAATATCAGGTATTGACACATACAAATATCTTGATGAGTTTGATGAAATATTTGCAAATAAAGTATTTAACGGTCATTTGGAAAATATCTATTTAGACTTGGAAAACAGAAGCTTTAATACTTTCAGTGATGCAATAACCATGGCAAATAGAATAAATAAACAATATCCCGGTCTTAAAATTTGTGACCTTCATAACATACTGGCTAAAATGCGTCAGATTAAAAAGCCTATAGAGGTAGAAAAAATAGAAAAGGCTATTTCAATTACGGAAAAAGGTATAAAATCCATGATGAGAAACGCTGAGGCAGGTATGTATGAATATGAAATAGAGGCTTACTTTGATTTTGAGCTAAAAAAAGCAGGCGTAAAGGATTTTGCCTTTAAAAGCATAGCAGCATCGGGCAAAAATGCTACAGTTCTCCATTATAGTGCAAATAATTGCAAGACATCGGATAGTGACTTGATTTTGTTTGATGTTGGTGCACAATATGAGTATTATAACAGTGATATTACAAGAACCTTTCCCGTAAGCGGTAGGTTTACACCTCGCCAGAAAGAAATTTATGATATAGTCTTAGGCGGAAACAGGTTAATTGTAAATACAATAAAGCCCAATATAGAATTTAAAAGCCTTAATATGATACTTAAAGATTATTATGCAAAAGAATTAAAGAAAATAGGTCTTATTAAAAATGCTGATGAAGTGTCAAAGTATTATTATCATGGCGTAAGTCATATGCTGGGGCTTGAAACCCATGATGTCGGCAGGCATAATGAGGGACTTTTAGAGGCAGGTATGGTACTTACTGTTGAGCCGGGCTTATATATTGTAGAAGAGGGAATAGGTATACGTATAGAAGATGATGTACTTGTAACTGAAAACGGCTGTCGTGTTCTCTCGCCTGATATTCCTCGTACTACGGAAGAAATAGAAGCTTATATGTCAGAGGGTAAATAAATATGTTGCAGATAGATAGAGAAACTCAGCTTTTTGAGCCTGTCAGACGATTGCTTGAAAAAAAAGGTTATACAGTAAAGGCAGAGGTTAAGGATTGCGATATTGCCGCATTTAGGGAGAATGAGCTTTTGGTGGTGGAGCTGAAAAGGCAGTTTAGCCTTAAGGTCGTCTATCAGGCAATGGAAAGACGAGCTTTGACGGATAAGGTTTATATTGCAATTCCAAGACCTAAGCGGTATAATGACAAGAGCAATAAAATGATGCTGAAAATGCTTAAGGAGCTTGGTATAGGGCTTATATTTGTAGGCGTTGAGGGAGCTCCTATAGCAGAGTTTATTGCAGAGCCTAACAAGACTAAAACAGTTAATTACAAAAAAAAATCAAAGCTTATTAAAGAGGCTGACGGACGGAATATGGATATAAATGTAGGCGGCAGTACAGGTAGGCGAATAATAACAGCTTACACGGAAGCATCGGTTTTAGCTCTTTGTCATATGGAAAAATACGACACCCTGAAAATGTCCCAAATAAAGGAATTTGGTTATCCCGATAAGGTCAGGAATGCTTTTCAAAGTAATGCCTACGGTTGGTTTGAAAAGGTGGGCAGAGGTACATATGCTATGTCCGAGATAGGCGTTAAGGCTCTTGATTTAGAGGAAAACAAGGAGCTTGTTGAATATTACAGAAATGAGGTTAATAAAAATGTTTAAGCTTGGCAGAAATGATAAATGTTGGTGTGGTAGTGGCAAAAAATATAAAACCTGTCACGAAAGAAGTGATGAGGAAATTCTAAAGCCTTTAATGGAGCAGGGTTATCCAATGCCTGATAAATCTTTGTTGCTTACGCCTGAGCAGATAGAGGGTGTAAGAAAGAGTGCAAAGGTATCTGTTGCAATTATGGATGCGTTAGATGACTTTGTTAAGGAAGGGGTTACAACAGATGAAATTAATTTACTTGTTGAAAAGATGACAAAGGAAGCAGGAGCAATAGCCGCACCTTTAAACTACGGAGGCTTTCCTAAAAGTGTATGCACCTCAATTAATGATGTAATCTGTCATGGCATACCTGATGATACAGTTCTTAAAAGCGGTGATATTGTCAATGTTGATGTTACAACAATATTAAACGGATATTATTCAGATATGAGCCGTATGTATATGATAGGTGAGGTAAGTGATGAGGCAAAACGTCTTGTAGAGGTTACCAAGGAGTGTATGTATGAGGGCATAAATTGCATTAAGCCGTATATGCCTGTAGGTGAAATAGGTAATGTAATTCACGATATAGCTGATAAAAACGGATATTCGGTTGTAAGAGCTTTATGCGGTCATGGTGTAGGCTTAAAGTTCCATAGTGACCCTATTGTAAATCATTTCAGAACAAACAAAAAAACAATGATTTTGGTGCCGGGTATGATGTTTACTGTTGAGCCTATGATTAATGCAGGAGATTTTGACTGTGAGATTTTAGATGATGACTGGACTGTTGTAACAAAGGACGGCAGCTTATCTGCTCAGTGGGAGCATACGGTTTTGGTAACGGAAACAGGCGTGGAGATAATTACAAAATAATATAAGGGTATAATTTTAAAAGGAGAATTAAAATGAGTATTAAGCTGTGGGATACTGTTCCATTATATGATGCTAAAATAAATAATGAAGAAAATGAGGGGTGCCCTTCTATGGATGAGTATCTTGTTGACAGCCCTTGCAGAAGTGCAGTTGTTATTTGTCCTGGTGGCGGCTACAACCACAGGTCATTAATGGAAGGCGGTCATATTGCTGAAGCACTTAATAAAATAGGTATCAATGCCTTTGTAGTTAACTACAGGGTTGCACCATATAAGCATCCTGTAGAAATTAATGATGCTAAACGAGCTATGCGTTATGTAAGATATAATGCAGAGAAATATAATATAGACTCTGATAAAATCGGTATTATGGGTTTTTCGGCAGGGGCACATCTTGCATGTACCGTAACCGAATACTATGATATGTTTGATTTACCTCAAACCGATGATATTGATATGGTAAGTGCAAGACCTAATCTTCTTTGCCTTTGTTATCCTGTAATTTCAGCAGGCAAGGCTATATCTCATAATGGTTCCTTTGAGGATTTACTGGGGGATAAAACGGAGTTAATAGCAGATATGTCCTGTGAGGATAATATTCGTGAGGATATGCCTCCCGTGTTTATTTGGCATACCTTTGAAGACGGTAGTGTTGATTGCAGAAACAGCCTTGTTATGGCAACAAGGCTTAAGGAAAAGAACCTTCCTTTTGAGCTTCATCTATTCCCTGACGGTAAGCATGGTGTTAAGCTTGCAGAGGATATTGAAGGAACAAACCAATGGTTTGGTTTGTATGAAAACTGGCTTAAAAGACAGGGCTTTTGCATATAATTACCTGAGGTGATTATGTGTGGAAAGAATTGCAACACTAAAGCATAAGGAAGTTATAAATATACGTGACGGTTTCAGGCTAGGATATGTATGCGATATAGTTATTGATGTAAAGTGCGGTCGTGTGCTTGCTCTCATTGTACCCGGGCCCGGGTGCTTTTTTGGCTTGCTGGGCAGGGAAAAGGAGTATGTAATTGACTGGTGTTGCATAGTTAAAATAGGTGATGATATAATTTTGATTGATGCAGAGCTTAAAAATCTTCTTAAGGTATGCGAGGTGTAAAATGTATACAATAGATGAAGCAGTTGATAAAATATCACAAATTATAAATGTAGATATGCTCGAAAGTGCTACTATCAGTAACCCTGTTAAAAAAGGTGAGGTTTTTAAAATCAAGGTAAAGGGCATATTGCAAAAGGGTGAGGTATATTATCAGCTATCAAAGTACATTGATACTAAGGTAACTCACGAAAATTGCTCTAAGGATATAATTATTAAGCGAATTATTGAACTTATGAGCGAGGGGTTTAAGCAGTGTAATATAGTTGCTGATAATTATTTAACTGTATTAATGAATAAAAGGGGTGAGTTTAAGCTTACAGGTATTAAGCCTAATCTAAATGCCTCTGTATGTAAGGGAGAGCATAACCGAGATAAAAATTATATTTTAACTGACGGTGAATTAATACCATGGATGTATAAGCTTGGACTTATGGATAAGGAGGGTAAGGTTGTCAGCCACAAGCAAAAGAAATTCAGGCAGATTAACCGTTTCCTTGAGTTTTTAAAGGATGTTGAGGATAATATTCCCGATAACTCGGTTATAATTGATATGGGCTGTGGTAAAAGCTATCTTACCTTTGCAATGTATCACTACTTTAATGAAATAAATCATAAAAATATTCATATTATGGGTTTTGATTTAAAGAAGGACGTAGTTAATTACTGTAACAGCTTAACAGAACAATTTGGCTTTAAAGGCCTGAAATTCTATGCTGAGGATATTGCAAATATTGATAATGTAGACGGTAAAATTGCAATGATAATTACTTTGCATGCTTGTGATACTGCAACAGATATTGCTTTATATCACGGTATACGTTGGGGCTGTAAGGTTATTATGAGTGTGCCGTGCTGTCAGCATGAAATAAATAACCAAATCAGTAATGAAAATATGGATATTATTTTAAAGCACGGCATTTTAAAGGAACGCTTTTCAGCTGTTATGACAGATGCAGTAAGAGCAAGAATACTTGAAATAAAGGGATACAAAACCTCTGTAATGGAATTTATAGATATGGAGCATACTCCTAAAAATATTATGATAAGAGCTGTTAAATCAGGCAAAGAAAATCCGAAAAAAATAAAGGAGCTTAAAGCCTTTTTAGATAGCTTTAACGTAAAACAAACTTTGTACGAGCTTTGCTTTGGCAAGACGGATAATACTTAAGATTATTATTTAAATTATGGTTTAAGTGTGATATAATGTACACGTATAAAATATTTTGGAGGTATTAATATGTCAAATTTTTATTATGATTGTGATGAAAAAATTGAAACTTTAGTTGAAGGCAAGAATTACAGAAAAATTAAAGCCCATGACGGTGGTCTTATGCTTGTTGAGGTTATTTGTGAAAAGGGCTGTGTAGGTGAGCCTCATCAGCATATACACGAGCAGGCAACTTACTGCTTAGAGGGTGAATTTGAGTTTACAATCGGTGATGAAACAAAAAAAATCGGTGTAGGAGATACAATCTATATGCCGTCTAATATTGTACATGGCTGTAGGGTTTTAACTGACAGAGGCAGGTTGCTTGATATATTTACACCACAAAGAGAGGATTTTTTAAATAAGTAATATTATGCTTATAATAGACAGATTTGAGGGTAATTTAGTTGTTTGTAAAGACAATGACAATAATTTAGTTGAGTTATCTGTAGAAGTGCTGCCAGAAGAGATAACAGAAGGAGATATTTTGGTTTCAAAAGACGGAGCATATTATGTAGATAAAGATGCAACCGAAGCAAGACGCAAAATGTTAAATAACAAAATGAATATGTTATTTAATAAAAATAAGTAATAAATAAGGGTGTGGTAATTAATGAATTCCATATTCAGAAAACAGTTTTTTTTGCTTACCGTGGGTTTGATTGTAAGCTTTTCTTTACTGACTGTTGGTCTGGTACAGGCTTTTAATTCATACTTTTACAGCCAAAAGGAGGAAGAGCTTTTCAGGCAGGCGGCAGAAATAGAGGAGCTTTTTAACCGTAGCTATAATAATAATACAGTTGATTATACTGCTTTTGAAAAAAAGATTTTTGATTATAATCTGGCTTTTGAATACAGCTTTGTTGTTGTGTCAAATGACTTTAATCTGGCATGGCAGGCTAAGAATGGTGACAACAGTATCAGCATCGATGAAATTAAACAATTTGATAATTTTAATGCTGTTTTATCGGGAGAGAGAGTTGTTTTTGACAGAAGCATAAAGGATGTATTTGCTGAAAAACCATATACCGTGGGTTATCCTATTAAGCACAACGGAGAGGTTGTTGCGGCTGTATTTTTAAGCTCTTCCATATCTCAAATAACTATGACAACCTACGGCTCATATAGAGTTATTGTAATTTTTATGTGTCTTGCTATAATAATTAATTTTATAATTATTATATATTCATCTAAAAAGTTTGCCGTTCCCCTTAAAGAAATGAGTCAGGCGGCAAAGGTTATAGCGGCAGGTGATTTTGAGAAAAGGCTTAATATTCATAGTGATGATGAAATAGGTGACCTTGCAGAAAGCTTTAATGAAATGGCATTAAGTCTTTTTTTTCAAGAGAAACGAAGAAGAGAGTTTATTTCTAATATATCTCATGATTTAAGGTCGCCGTTAACTTCCATGAGAGGTTTTTTACAAGCTATACTTGATGGTACTATACCTCCCGAAAGGCAGGAGCATTACCTTAAGGTTGTTCTGGATGAGTCTGAAAGACTTGCAAAAATGGCTAATGATATGCTTGATATTAATAAGCTGGATAACAGTGATGCAGGTCTTAATGTGACAAATTTTAATTTAAATGAGCTTATTATAAAAACAATGTATAACTTTGAAGACAGAGCTGTGCAGAATAAAATTAAAATATCAAGTGAATTTTGCAATAAGGATATAATAGTCAAGGCAGATGCAGATAAAATCCAGCGTATAATTTATAATTTGGTAGACAATGCTCTTAAATTTACTCATAAATACGGTTATATAAAGATAATAACTGAAATTAAGGATAAAAAGGTATATGTATCTGTAAAGGATAACGGAAAGGGTATATCTGTTGAGGAACAAAAACGTGTTTTTGACAGATTATATAAAGGTGATAAATCTCGAGGTAAAGATAAAAGGGGTAGTGGTCTGGGCTTGTCGATTGTAAAGGAGTTTATAAAGGCTCATAAAGAAGACATTACCTTAACAAGTGAGGTGGGTAAAGGCTGCACCTTTACTTTTACCTTACCCCTTATAGGAAAAGGCGAAACAATAAATAAAAAAGAATAATTACACAAAAAGCACCGGCTGAAAGGTGCTTTTGTTTTGTATTAAACTTATTGTTCTGTTTTAATTTCCGATGTACAATGAGGACAACGCACAGCCTCAATGTGAATTTCACTTTGACAATAAGGGCATTTTTTTGTTGTTGGTGCTTCAGGCTCCTTTGGCTTAGCTCCTAAAGAACCGAGCTTATTAATTGACTTTACCATGAAAAAGATAATTGTTCCCATGATAAGAAAATTAATAATAGCAGTAATAAGTGACCCATAAGCAATTGTAGCAGCAGTTCCCGGTATAGTAAAGGAAAGGCTCTTAAAGTCTATTTCTGTTAAAAATATACTTAAAAGCGGATTTATAATATCATTTACAAGGGAGTTTACAATAGCTTGAAATGCACCGCCGATAATAACACCTACTGCCAAATCAATAGCGTTGCCTCTCAGCATAAATTTTTTAAATTCATTTAACATATTAACGACCTACCTTATTGTTTATTTTGCAATTAAATAAATTGCAGTAATGTGTAATATTGACGCTAGGGCAAAATTTAAATGAAAATACCATTTTTTTGTTTTGTGATGAAATATATACATACCTGAATACGATCCTACAAAACCGCCTAAATAAGCAAATGTAAAAAGAACTGCTTCAGGTATTCTCCATAAATTATGTTTAGCCTTAAACTTATCTATCCCCATAATACAAAACATAACAATGTTAGTTATTAAATACCAAATAATTAAAGCCTTTGTCATTTTACAATATTACGCCAATCTAGATCGCCCCTGTCAAGAGAAAGCAGAAGTGCTTCGGCTGTTGCAAGGTTACTTGCTAAAGGAATGTTGTGAATGTCACACAATCTAAGCACTGAATTAATATCAGGCTCATAATTTTTTGATGTAACAGGATCCCTTAAGAATATAACAAGGTCAATATCGTTGTTGGCTATTTGTGAACCAAGCTGTTGTTCGCCGCCTAAGTGACCTGCAAGATACTTGTGAACAGTTAAGTTTGATGTTTCCTCAATAAGCAGTCCTGTAGTGCCTGTTGCATATATTTCGTGTTTTACCAATATATGTCTGTATGCAATACAGAGGTTTTCCATAAGGATTTTTTTGTTGTCATGTGCAACTAATGCGATGTTCAAAATAAATCACCCCTCAAAAATAGATTTGGGCTTTCGCAAGCCTACATTTAATACAAGTCCAATGGAAATCATATTTATCCACATGGAACTGCCGCCATAGCTTAAAAATGGGAACGGCATACCCGTATTAGGCAAAAGTCCTGTTGCAACACCTACATTAACAAATACTTGGAACGCAAGCATACCTGCAACACCTGATGCTATGAGTTTGCCGAGATTATCCATTGCTCTGGCTGCAATATAAAGGCATTTTGCTATAATAATCAGTACCAATACCAGTACACAAACACAGCCTAAAAATCCAAACTCTTCACCTATAACAGAAAAAATAAAATCGTTATGAGATTCGGGCAGGTAGCTAAGCTGATTGATTGTACCCTGATATAAGCCTTTGCCTCTAAGCTCCCCTGAGCCTATTGCCCAAATAGAATTTTTAGTCTGATAATAATCCGGACTGGATAAATCCGGATTAACAGCGGTAGTAAGTCGCCTTATATGGTATGGCTCTAAAAACAAACTGAGTATTTTATGTTCCTCAGTATGCAAGTCAATTATAAGCACAATAGCTATAGGTATTACAATAGCCAGTGCTATTAAAATATACTTGTAGCTTATCCGCCCTGTAAATAACAAGGTAACCATAATTGCCAAAGTTACCAAACTGGCTGATAAGGAGGGCTGTTCTTTAATAAGTACAAAAGGTACAAGGGTTGCAATAAAAACAGCAAGAAGTATACTTATATTATTAATCTTTTCTCTGTGTTTGTCAATAAAATTTGACAAATAAATTATCATAAATACCTTAGAAAATTCGGAAGGCTGTATACCAAAAATCCAACGCTTAACGCCTGTACCGTCATCTCCGCCAAAAATAAGTACAAGTATAAGCAAAAATATATTAAACCCATAAATTACTATATAAAACTTGGAAATGGTATGATAGTCTATAAGGGCAGCAGCAAGCATAAGTATTATACCGGTTGCAAACCATAGCATCTGGTTCTGAAATTCGCCCTCAGGTCCGTTAATGTTTATTCGTGTAGCACTACCGATTATTACAATACCGAATATAACAAGGCAAAAGACTGATAAAATCAAAAAATAATCTAAAGATTGCAGTTGTTTTTTTATATTCAACTAAAAAACCCCGCTTTATGCTTTATTACTTTTGTGCATGCTTTTAATAGGAATGTTAGCGTAAAGCATAGGTACATTTACGCCCTTTTCCTCTGACATGGTTTCTGTAATGTTAATATCAAGCTCGTCTTCATCTATCTCCATATAGTTTGATATAACACGTATAATGTCGGTTTTAAGCATTTCAAGCACCTGTGTTGAGCAATTAACTCTGTCATGTACAAGCACAAGCTTTAATCTATCTTTGGCTACATCCTTTGATGCTGTTTTTTTGCTGAATAATCCCCAAAAATCAAACATAATATCACTTCCTTTTAATTTCCTTTTTGGAACAATTTTTTAATTTTGCCAAAAATACCTTTACCCTCTTCAAGATTAAGCAGTGGTACTTCATTGCCTAAAATACGCTGGACAATATTTCTGTAAGCTTGTCCTGCAAGTGAATCATCGTCTGTTACTGACGGTTCGCCGCGGTTAGATGAAACAACAATGCTTTCATCATCAGGAACAATACCTAAAATATCGATAGCAAGAATGTCGGTAACATCCTCCATTGTCATCATATCGCCCTTTTTAACCATATCTATACGAATACGGTTTAAGATAAGCTTAGGGTCACGAAGGTCATTAGCCTCTAACATACCGATAATTCTGTCAGCATCGCGTACTGCTGATACCTCGGGAGTGGTGACAACATAAGCCTTGTCAGCACCTGCAATGGCATTTTTAAAGCCCTGCTCAATACCTGCAGGACAGTCGATTATTATGTAATCAAAGCCTTCTTCCTTAAGGTTTTCGCAAAGCTTTTGCATCTGTTCAGGGCTTACTGCGTCCTTGTCCCTTGTCTGGGCAGCAGGAAGGAGATAAAGTGATTCATATTTCTTATCTTTGATTAAAGCCTGTTTAAGGCGACAATTACCCTCAACAACATCAATAAGGTCATATACAATTCTATTTTCAAGTCCCATAATTACATCAAGGTTACGAAGTCCTATATCTGCATCAATCATTGCAACTTTTTTGCCCTGCATGGCAAGACCTGTACCCAGGTTAGCGGAAGTGGTGGTTTTACCTACACCGCCCTTTCCTGATGTAATAACTATAACTTCACTCATTTTTATCCTCCTAAATATGTATAAAAATTATTTCACTATCTATAATAACAGATAATTTGGCTTTTTGCATCATTTTCTTTAAACAAATTTCAACAAAATTTTAGATTAAAGTAACGGTTCTACAAATATTTGATTATCCTTAATATAGGAATATTGCGGTATTGCCTTATTTTCATCTTCAGGGAAACAGGCAATAAGCTCTGCAATACGCAACTGTGTAGGTTTCATATTAAGAGCGGCAACAAAGCAATCGTGAGAGCCTGAACAGCCTGCATGGGCAAGACCCTTAAGAATGCCTAATACGATAATATTTCCCTCAGCAATAAGCTCTCCACCTGGGTTTACGTCACCTATTACAACTATGCTGCCCGGAAAGCGTATTGACTGACCGCTTCTGACAGAGCCCTTATGAAAGGTGGTAAGGTTTTTCTTAGCTGTTACTAAAGCTTCTGATAAAAGCTGATTAAGCGGTCCGTCCTCCTCCTTTGGCTTAGGTGCAAACTTAGGAGCTGAAATATCGGGAGCATTGTCGTTGCTTATAAAAAATGTAATATCTAAATCCGTATTTGCATTTATAATTTCAAGCAGTTCATTTTCCTGCTCATCAGAAAGCATATAGCCCTTGAACATAATAGACGTCTTGGCATTTTTAAAGAAATCCTTAGCTGAAGCGGTTTTTTCTGCAAGAGCTGATTTTAAGGCTTCATATGAAGCGTTTTCATCAAGCACCACGGTAATACCGTTTTTTGTAGCCTTAAAAATTACCGTATTTTCATTCATTATACTTTACCTCCGTTACTTAGTAAGAGTGTTATAATATTTTTTTTCAGGCATTGAGTTAATATCCAGATATTCCTCAATAACAGCTTTGGCAACTGTAGGTGCGGGACCTGTTGAATTATTGCCGTAAGGGATAATAACCGCTACGGAAATTTGTGGGTCCTCATAAGGTGCAAAGCAGGCAAAGGTTGTATGCTCACTTCTGTAGCTTGATTCCTGTGCCGTACCTGACTTGGCGGCAATAGTTATCGGAAAGTTCTCAAAATATTTTCTAAGCGTACCCTTTGAACCTTGAGTTACCAATCTCATACCTTCATAAACAGCCTTGAGGTTTTCAGGCTTAATATCAATCTTACTTTCAACCTGTGGTTCATAGGTGGATATTGTATCGCCGTCATAGGTTGAAATTGCGGAGAGAAGGTGAGAGGTATACCTTGTACCGCCGTTAGCAAGGGTTGCAATATATTTGCCCATAATAGCGGCAGTGTAGTTGTTAAAGGATTGACCTATAGCAGTTCTTATAGTGTCACCGTCACGCCACTGAAGCTCACTTTCGGAAATTTCAGGGTTACGTGCTGTATATATATAACGTTTATATTCAGGTGAAGATATATTGCTTGGATAGTTCTCGGTAGAGTCATAAATTTCGTAAATTTCCACACCTGTGGGGTCGTTAAGACCAAATGCCTTCATGTATTTATTAAGGGTTTTAATACCCTCTAAAGTTGTGCCTGATTTAGAGTTGCCCATATTGTAGGCAACAGTATAAAAGAAGTAGTTGCAAGAAACCTCTAAAGCTTGTGCAACATTAATTGAGCCGTGAGAACCTGCACCGCTGCCTATCCAACAGCGAGCATAGGGTCTGCCTGCGTCCTTAAAGGTACCTTTATCATATATTGGTGTATTAGGTCCTATAATTCCCTCTTCAAGACCTGCAATAGCAGTAATCATCTTAAAAATAGAGCCCGGAGCTCTTGGCTCCTGAAACGGCCTGTTTACAAGAGGTCTGTTAGGGTCATTCTGAAGTCTTGTATAATACTTGTTATCAAGTCCGTTTACAAGTCGGTTATTATCATAAGAAGGATAGGTGACAGCGGCTAAAATATCACCTGTTTTAACATCCGTTACAATAACTGAGCCTGTACAAGGATCCATATTAAGCATATGAGGCTTAAGCTCACCGGAGTTAAGCTTATCTATTATAACCTGTTGAGGAGTTATTGCACCTGAGGTTACTTTTCTTATAAAGTCGTCATCACCTGTTATAGTACCCTGCTCTAAAAGCACAAGTATAAGCTGATAGGACTTGACTTCATTTTTTTCAAGACCATCGGCAACTATCTGTCTTGCTAAATCGTAGTCAGTAGATGCTGCTGTATCAACGGAAAGAATATAATTTTTAATTTTAAATTGTTCGGTATCTTTTTGGGACTTCATAATATCCTCTATACGGATATTATCGCTTGTTACCATAGAAGCAAGAACCTGCTTTGTATTGTAGGTATAATCTTTATTTGCACCTGTAAGTCGACTTATCTGTGCATCTTTAAGAGCGTTTTCAAGGGCGGTATATGCTGTTTGCTGTAAATCAGTATCTACGCTTAAAAATATATTATTACCGGGAACAGGATCAACAGAACCCGAATCAATATTTGTAATACGCCTTCCTAAGCTGTCAACTTCAACATATTGCAAACCATCTGTACCATTAAGCTGCAGCTCAAAGGATTTTTCAATACCATCCTTACCTACAATATCAGTTGTCTTATAATCATACTTTTGATAAGATGAAAGCTCTCCTTCGGTTATTTTACCTATATATCCTAAAATGTGAGAAAATAGCTCAGCCTTAGGGTATTCACGAAGTGACTCAACATCTACGTAAGCACATGGATAAGAGGATTTTTGCTCGGTTAAGTCAGTTACGGTTTTGCTTGATATGTTATGAGCTATTGTTACTGGAACGTATTTTGAAAATCTTTTTAAATAAAGCTCGCAACGAAGTGCAAGTATTTTAGCAGCCTCAGCATCACTAAGTTCATCATTAATGTCAAACTTAACCCTGAGAGCGTAAAAGGCTTCACTTGCAGTCAAGTTCTCATCAAGTCCCATATCAAGCTTCCAGCGTTTTTCTTTTTTGGTGTTACCGTCATAAGTAAAAATATGAGGGCTTTCTGCCGTAATAGGAAAATCTGTTTCTATTTCTTCTCCGTTTTTTTCAAGAAGATTAACAAGGTTAAGCAATACCTCGTTTAAATTTTCTACAGTAACACCGGGGTCAAGATTTACAATATAAGAGGACTTGTTTACGGCAAGCTCACGACCGTATCTATCATAGATAGAGCCTCGTGGTGCAGTTACCTCTATGCCTCTTAAGGTTGTACCTTTAACCTCGTTGCTGTAGTAGCTGCCATTTATAATCTGCAGATTATAAAGCTTTACAATAAGTATAAAGAATAAACCGCAGATTACTATATACATTAAAATAAGACGTGAATTTGTATAATTAAAAATTCTATCAAAAAAATCACGCATTTTACGTCACCTAAATTCAAATCAAAATAATTTACGTTTAAAATGCTCCTTTAATTCAAGCTTTGAATTAATAAGGTATACAATGCCGTATACCGGTAAAGCAATTAAAGCGTTATATACCATTTCTCTCAGGATAATGGTATTAAAGAAAAAGAGAAAATCAGTATATCCTTGCAAAAGAATATTTAAAATATAATAGACAAATTCGTATACCAGCGTTGCAAAAAATACAGTTATAACAGGAACAAAAGGATTTTCCTTATAAAGACCTACGGTAAATATACCTGTTATGTAGCCTATCATAGCTCCTATAAAAGCATTTGTACCAATAAAAGGACAGAAGGTATCTAACATAAGTCCACCTATAAAGCCTATGACAGCTCCTTCTAGTTCTCCTCTTAAAAGGGCAACACTAACTATCATTATAAGTATAATATTTGGTTTAATATCTAAGATTGTAATAAGCTCAAAAAATGTAGATTGAATAACAAAGCCTATAATAAGCATTATTACATAGGTTAAGTATCTCAAAGCAGACACTCCTTATTGCTGAGTAGTTGTTGTTTCGGTATTTTCAACATAATTTTTGGAAAAATCGTCAGTTACTACCATAACTGATTCAAGATGTTTAAAGTCAACGGAAGGCTTAATAGAAGCAACCTTAGAAAGTGCTGTTTTATCAGAGCTTATTTCCTTAACATAGCCTATAGTAATACCCGGAGGAAAGATTTCGCTTAAATTTGAAGTAATAATTTCATCGCCTTCGGTAAGCTCTGCCATATTATCTATATATTCCATTTTACACATACCTTTATTTGATAAATCACCTGAAACATAACCAAGGTCATCGGTACGCAGACTTTTAGCACTAATTGCATCGGTATCATTTATTATGGAGGTAACCTTTGCATAATTGTAGCCGCATTCTCTTATTCTGCCAACAAGTCCGTCACCTGTTATAACTACCATATTTTTACCTAAACCGTCCCTTGTACCCTTGTCAATTGTAAAGGCGTCATACCAGTTGCCTGTGTCTTTTGCAATTATGTTTGCCGTAACCATGGTATATTGTTTATATCTACTGCTTACACCAAGCAGTTCTGTAAGGTTGGCATTTTCTTTTTCAACCATTTCAAGGCGATTAAGTTCAACCGATTTTTTTTCAAGCTCCGCTTTTAAGGCGGCATTTTCCTCTTGCAGAGAGGCTATACCTGTAAAATAATCTTTTTTATCTTTGAACCACTTTACGGTAGATGTATTAAACTGTTGAATGGGTGTGATTATAAAGCCAAAGGTACTTTCAAACAAAGTGGGGCTTACTCGGTTAAAGGTAAACAGAGCAGCAATTATGCAAAATAAGGTCATTAAGCCTATGACAAGTTTTCTGTTTTTATCAAAAAAAATCAAGCCAAGCTCCCCTTACATACTAAGTTTTTGTGATGAAATAAGCACACCTCTGAGAGTGTCAATGTGTTCAAGAGCCGCACCTGTACCCATTGCTACGCAGTTTAAAGGTTCGTTTGCAATGTGAACGGGCATACCCGTTTCAATAGATATCAGTTTATCAAGACCTCTTAATAAAGCACCGCCGCCCGTAAGCACAATACCTGACTCCATAATATCAGCGGCAAGCTCAGGCGGAGTTTTCTCAAGGGTATACTTAATTGCCTCAATAATAATCCCAACAGGCTCTGAAAGAGCTTTAAGCACCTGCTCTGATGAAATATCAATGGTTCTTGGTAAGCCGGATATAAGGTCACGACCTCTGATTTCCATCTCCCTGCTTTCAATAGCTTCATCAAGGTACGCACAGCCTATGTTAATTTTAATTTCTTCGGCAGTTCTTTCACCTATAGCAAGATTATATTCCTTCTTAATATAGCTGACAATGGAATTATCAAATTCATCGCCTGCTGTTCTTACAGAACGACTTGTAACAATACCGCCCAATGAGATAACGGCAACCTCGCTGGTACCGCCTCCTATGTCAACAACCATATTACCCGTAGGCTCTTCTACTGGTAATCCTGCTCCTATAGCAGCAGCCATAGGCTCTTCAATAAGGTAAGCGTTTTTTTCCTTAGCTCCTGCGGTAATAGCTGCTTCAATTACTGCACGTTTTTCAACCTCTGTAACACCTGAAGGTACACATATTACAATACGTGGCTTAGGACTGAATAAGCCTCTGTTGTAAGTCTTATTGATAAAATACTTAAGCATAGCCTGGGTAACATCAAAATCAGCAATAACACCGTCTTTCATAGGTCTTATTGCAACAATATTGCCCGGGGTTCTGCCTATCATTTCCTTAGCCTCGTCACCTACAGCTAAAACATCATGTGTTGCGGTATTTATTGCTACAACTGAAGGCTCATTTACAACTATACCTTTATTTCTAACAAATACAAGTGTATTTGCAGTACCTAAATCAATACCCATATCTTTGCCAAACATAATTTAAAGCTCCTTCCGTAATTATATAGTTAAGTATTTCCAAAAGCCTAACATCTAAGCTTATTTTTTTTAAATAGGCATAATTTCCTTGATTATACATACTCTTTTATATAATACAACAAATTTAGAAATTTTTCAACTAAAACCTTCATTATCAAGTAAAAATTTAATATTTTATCGGAATGTAACAAAAATTAACTCTATTCATAGTATGTACTATAGATAATGAAAGGGGGCATAAAGAAATTATATTAAATAATACAGGATAAATTAATAATTATTTTAACTGCTATATTCTCCCCTGAGGCTGTCGTACAGACAGCCTTAAATAATACGTAAAATTTTACAAAAAAATATATGTAAATCTGTATAAAATTTTTTATCAAATATATTTACAAGTACCTCTGTATATAGTATAATATTTTCTAAAGCTTACTAAATATAGTAATAATCAGGAGGAATAATAATGCTTGAGCTTACACAGAATAATTGCCAACTCCAAATGAAAGAAATACTTAAGCGTGACGGAAGAAGAGTTACCTTTAATAAAATAAAAATTGCCGATGCTATCAGAAAGGCTTTTGATGCATCGGGGGATTACCACAGCGAGGATTACTGTATGCAACTTGCAGACGAGGTGGTAGAAAATGCCGTACAAACATTAAAGGAAACACCTACCGTTGAGCAAATACAGGATATGGTGGAAGAAGAGCTTATGAAAAAGGGACATTCTGCTACGGCAAAAAGGTATATTCTTTACAGAGCAGAACGTAATAAAATCAGAGAAAAAAATTCCGAGCTAATGAAAATATATGAGGATATTACCTTTAGTGAGGCTAAGGACAGTAACTTAAAGCGAGAAAATGCCAATGTTAACGGTGATACTGCCATGGGTACTATGCTTAAGTACGGTTCTGAAGGTGCAAAGCGTTTTTATCAGCTTCATGTTTTAAAGCCGGAGCATAGCGAGGC
>CATZZP010000006.1 GCA_958426775.1 uncultured Bacillota bacterium | reverse complement strand
GTTTGTATAGTTATTTAAGTTTATCCTTGTATGAAAAACAAATTTAACGATGAAAAGAACGGTCTTGGGTACAAAAAACAGGGCGATTATTATTCCTCTGTATTTTACTATCTTAAGAAACAAAACCTATAGGCGTATGGGAACAGCGACACATACGCTACCTCAAACGCAACCGTAAGGTACTTTACACAAATCTTTTAACAAGAGGAAAGCTGAATAGCTACCTAGCCGAGCTTAACAAGCAAGCAGATGATATGCTTTTTCGGGTGGTAAAACAGCTTGCCGAAAAAGAGGGAGTAACGGAAAAACTCAAAGCTGAAAATGAAATAGAGTGGGTTGGTCGTATGAATAATATCCGTAATCGAGCAACTGAGATTGTCAACGCAAACGTAGTATTTGCATAAGAATTGCCGAGGGAGGTTTAACAAAACTGCACTCAGCTTTTTCTCTTTGCAGTGAAGAAATAGGGTGCTAAAACTCGCAGTATATCGCTGTTTTTATCGATAAAAAAGGCGGATAAGGTGTGTTTATACATTATGGTTTGAAAATGCGTTCTACTTTTCCATATTTTTTTGCGGATCGTCAATCCAAAAGAGAAAAAGCCGACAACCCCAGCACAAGACTGTCGGATTATCGGCTTTTTGCTTATGCATCCGATTTTGCTATTTCAACAAAGCCATGCAGCATTGATTGATGCATTTTAGCGAGTATAATTTTTTTATGCTTTTACAAAATGGAGCATAGCAACATCACCGTTAGCTTTTGCTTCGGCAAGCTTATAGTCCAACACCTTGCCGGGTATAGTTTCAAGGCTACCACCGCCACCGATGATTACTGGGAAAAGATTAAAGAACAGTTCATCTGCAAGTCCCGCAGCCATAAAAGCGTTATAGGTTTTAGTTCCGCCCACCACACACGCTTTTTCAAAGCCCTTGCTTTCCAGATAGCTGACCGCTTCCTCTGCGGTTTTTGCAGAATAAACGCCCACATCCGCACCTTTTAAAGTCAGCACGACAACCTCCAGATTTGCAAATAAATCTTTCATCATAGGTGCAAACATCTGATAAGTTGTTGTACCCATAATGATGTTGCCACACTCCATGGCCTTAGCAATACCTATTCCAGAAACTTCAGCAGGAGCCTCGTATGCGGTGGATTGTTCAGCAAGTACGAGTTCACCGTTTGCTGCAAGATTTGCTACAAGTTGTACTTTCATTTTCAGTACCTCCTAAATTTTTTTTGTTAAATTTGCAACGATATTTGCTTTTATCCCGTATTTGTATTATAATTTATTTGGGAAAGAAAAAACAATGGTCACATTTTTCAATTGGTGGAATATGCCACTATAACAACAAATGTGTTGCTTAATTTTGTTTTTAGGAGATGTTGGTATGATACTGACAGGATGCGAAGATTTGAGAGTACAAAAAACAATCATTGCGATAAACAAAGTTTTTGAAGAAATGCTTATTGAAATGGAATATCGAAAAATAACGGTTAGAGAATTGACAGAACGAGCGCGGATAAACAAAAAAAACTTTTAACGCTACTATGAATGTATTGATGATTTGCTCAGTGAAAAACAGGAAATGATTATAACGGAATGTTTGCAAAATATAGAGGAATACAAAGTGCCGGACGAATTAGACAAAATCATTCAATCGCAATTTCTCTTTTTTCATACCAAAGGTGGACTGCACGAGAAAATCATTTGTAATGGTGTCGCTGTGACAGGAATAGATTATAGCGGTGTATGCTCGATAACAAAGAAACGGTATTGGGAAAAGTCTCCCAAAATGATGGCTTGTAGTGAGCAAGCCCGTGAAATGCTTTTAAAATTTATCAATCGAAATGTAATCGCTTTTTATAGCGACTGGTTTCACAGCGGCAAAAAGGAGCCGCTGGAAAATATAACAGCAGTAGCAGTAACCCTAATATGTAATGGTGTTGACGGAATGATTAAGTAGCTTTTTGACAAAAGCACTGACTGTCTATACTTACGAGATTTGGATTGCAGTTAACGAAAAATAATATATATTTCGGTGGCATGGAGTAAAAACCTTGTCGTATATTCTTGTAAAACTCTTTAAAAACCTAAACTTTTATGCCATAATACTCTATAATAAAGCACAATCACTTGTAACCATTCTTTTTTCGCAACCATCGGCTTTATCACCGCTGATAAGAATTTGATAAATTCCCGTTGTATAGGTAGTATATATAGACTATCAAAATAATACGAAAACCACATCATACAATCTTTAAACAAAGGTAGTTAAGATGAGGTTCTCGGCAACAAGAGGGAATAATTTTATAGAGAAATATCCCCGGTATTTGTTCGTATTACAAACAAATTTGTTTAAATTTTGGTAACGAAATGGCAATAAATTTGGAATAATTCAAATAATTTTATCTGAATGAGCAATAATTTCAAGTTGCCGTAGGTTACATGAAACGAACAAAAGGGTTGTAGCTTTTGCTATTATGTTTCTTAGCTTGATTTTGTTAACTGGTTTTAATATTATCTGATGGAGCTATATGTGTGACATGGCTTTAATGTACTTGATGGTATGGATGCTTTCTATTGTTGCAGGTTTTGTTCTGGTTATTTTGAACGAGAAAAAAGACTAATAAATTTCGAACTATAGAGGAGATTGAAATTCAGAGAAAACTTGTAATTTGAAGGAGAACAAAATGAGTAAGCCTTTATCAGAAATGACTTTGGAAGAATTGTGGGAATTGTTCCCTATAATATTAACAGAACATCAAAACTGTTGGGCACACTGGTATGCTGAAGAAAAAGATATACTGGAGCATACACTGCCCAAGACAGCAAGAATAAATCATATTGGGAGTACCTCTGTAAATTCCATTTGGGCAAAACCCATTATAGATATTCTTGTAGAGATTCCGAAAGACACTGATTTTGAAATAATAAAAGAGTTATTAGTTCAAATTGGTTATATTTGCATGAGCAAGTATGCTGGTAGATATTCTTTTAACAAAGGGTATACTGAGAACGGATTTGCAAAAAGGGTGTTTCATTTGCATCTGCGGTATATGGGTGACAACGATGAATTGTACTTCAGAGACTATATGATAGAACACTCTGATATTGCTCACGAATACGAAGTGTTGAAGCTTCATCTCCGGTTTGCAGATTATACGTTCTTTGCAATAATAGGTTCGTGTTAACGCTATTGCAACAGAAAAATCGGTTCTTTGTCAACTTGTGGTCGATAAAAATATAAGCTCAGGCGGTATAGATTTTTATTAAATCTATGCCGCCTTTCAAATTAAAAGAGCGGTTGCTCCGTAAAAATGCATATGACAGCGGATTACTTTGGTTCTTTGTCAACCTGTAGTCAACAAAAATATAAGCTCTGACGGTATAGTTTGACATAGAATAGGTTTTATATTATAATTAAATTCAAACTGTAAAAGTAAATTATATCTAAATGGGGGCAAATATGAAAAGGATATTTAAGGCGGCAGTTGCCGGCTTTATAGCAGGTGTAATGCTTATTTCCGGCAGTGCTTGCGTAAGTGCCGATACTACAACAAAAGATGTGTCTGAAATGACACCGCAGGAAATTGTAAATGACATGAAAATCGGTTGGAATTTGGGTAACTCATTGGACTGCTACGGCAGTGGTTACTCCTCTCCGACTTCTGCTGAAACCTACTGGGGAAATCCTGCTACAACAAAGGCAATGATTGATAAGGTTAAATCAGCAGGCTTTAATACATTGCGTATACCTGTTACCTGGTATGATAAATGTGATAGTAACGGCACAATTGACAGTGCTTGGCTTGCAAGAGTAAAAGAGGTAGTTGACTATGGCAGAGCTAATGATATGTATGTTATTATTAACCTACACCATGAGGACGGTGGTAACGGCAGAAGTGGCTGGCTTATACCTGATTACTCTAATCAGGCTGCCTGTGAAGCTAAGATTGCCGATCTTTGGACACAGATAGCAACCTATTTCAAGGACTATGACAGACACCTTATTTTTGAGTCTATGAATGAGCCTCGTATGGTAGGCAGTAGTGAGGAATGGACAGGCGGTACATATGAAACAAGAATTGTAATTAATGCTCTTAACGCAAAGGCTGTTGAAGCTATAAGAGCTACAGGAGACAATAATGCAACAAGGCTTATTATGTGTCCTCCGTGTGCAGCTAAAATAGATGCTTTAAATGACTATAGCTTACCTGATGACAGTAACCTTGCAATATCAATACATAATTACTCACCTTATCAGTTTGCCATGAATCAGTACGGAACGGCAGAATGGGGTAGTGATGCTGATAAGGCGGCACTTAAAAGTGAGATAGAAAGGCTTTATAATAACTATGTGTCCAAGGGTATACCGGTTATTATAGGTGAAATGGGGGCTACTTATAAATACAATGATGAAAGCGATGATAGACCGCTTCTTGCACAGTATTATACTTCAACAGCAAGAAGCTACGGTATAACCTGTGTTGTATGGGATAATAATTCAACTGACGGTGAAAGTGAAAATTTTGGTTTATTAAACAGAAGTACTTTAAGTTGGTACTTCCCAAGCCTTGTTGAAGCTTATATCAAGGGTGTTGATGAAACAGCTGTTATTGAACCTGATCCTGATACAGGCTCTACAGTAAGTGACCCATACGGAAAAATTGTTTTTGAAGGCAATGCAGGTGCAGAGGCATGGGCACAGCCCTTTAAGGCGGAAATATCAAGCTTGCCTGCAATTACAGAGGGTTGTACAATATCCGTTGCATATTCAGGCACAAATGCACCTTATCTTGTGTTCCAAATTTATACAGAGGGCAGTGAGGAATGGAACCAAATGCTTCCTGATTATACGTCAAACGGTGTTGCGTACTATAGCTATGACACTATTACAGCCAACTGTAAAAGCGGTCTTGATGCTCAACAGCAAATGCTTATTATGAGCAACGCTGACTATACAACCGTAACTAATGTTACTATTAATTATCCACGTACAGTAGGTGATATTAATAACGATGGTCAAATTAATAATTTAGATACAACAAGAATTTTAAAGTACATTGCAGGTCTTCTTGACTTTGCAGAAAGTCAAAAGGAATGTGCCGACGTAAACAGTGATAATACAATTGACTTAAGAGATGCAATCTATCTTTTAAATAATTAATTTAAGGCGGTATAGTGAATATATTAACTATACCGTCTTTTGTGATACATAAGTTTTTACTTTTTTTATATATTGATAATAAATGGTAATTGTGATATAATCAATATCTGAGGTGAAATTATGGTTTTTAATAATATTTTAGAAGCTATGGGGAATACCCCGATGATTAAGCTTAACCGTATGGTGGGCGAGGATTGTGCCGATATATATGTAAAATTTGAAGGACTTAATGTGGGAGGTTCTATAAAGACAAGAACAGCTTACAATATGATATGTGATGCTGAAAAAAAGGGTCTTATAAATAAAGATACAATTATTGTTGAGCCTACAAGCGGCAATCAGGGAATAGGTCTTGCCTTGGTCGGTGCAGTAAGAGGCTATACTACTAAGATTATTATGCCTGACTCTGTAAGTGAGGAACGAAGAAAGCTTGTTGAGCATTACGGAGCAGAGGTTATTTTAATACATGATGCAGGTAATATAGGTGCTTGTATTGAGGAATGTGTTCAGCTTGCACTTAAAATGCAGAAAGAAAATCCTAACGTGTTTGTACCACAGCAATTTGAAAATCCCGCAAACGCTGCAATACAAAGAGAACAGACTGCTAAAGAAATTTTAGAGCAGGTAGCAGGACCTATTCACGGCTTTTGCTCGGGCATTGGTACAGGCGGTACAATTACAGGCATAGGTGAAACGCTTAAGGCAAAAAATCCCGATATTGAAATCTGGGCGGTTGAGCCTGAGCATGCAGCTATCCTGTCAGGCGGTTCAATAGGTACTCATATACAGATGGGTATAGGTGACGGCGTAATACCTAAAATTTTAAACACAGATATTTATAACGATATTTGCATTATAAAGGACGATGAGGCAATAGGCACTGCAAAGGAGCTTGCTTCAAAAGAGGGTATAATGTGCGGTATTTCAAGCGGTACAAATGTAGCTGCAGCAATTAAGCTTGCAAAAAAGCTGGGAAAAGGCAAAACAGTTGTTACCGTTCTTCCCGATACTGCTGAAAGATATTTTTCAACTCCTTTGTTCGAATAGGAAGCTTTAATTCGGAGGGTAATTATGAATATAGGCATATTTACCGATACCTATTATCCAGAGGTAAACGGTGTGGCAAATTCAACCTATGTATTAAAAAAGGGTTTAGAAAAACGAGGGCATAAGGTATATATATTTACCGTCACAAATCCTGAGGTTAAGCGTAATACTGAAAAAAATGTAATAAGAGTTACAAGTGTGCCTTTTATTTTTATGAAGGAAAGAAGGCTTGGCTGGCCTTTATATAGATATATAAAAAAACGTGTAATAAAACTTAAGCTGGACTTAGTACATACCCAGACAGAGTTTGCTATGGGGCATATAGGCAGGAGAATGTCTGAGTATCTTAAAATCCCTCATATTCACACTTATCATACTATTTATGAGGATTATACTCATTATCTTAAAATCCCCGGAAATAAGGGATTTAAGGGCATTATAAGAAGGTTTAGCAGGCATTGTTGCGAAAATGCCGATATGGTAATTGTTCCTACCGAAAAGGTTGAAAAGCTATTAAGGAATTATCGCGTTGATAAAAAGATAGAGGTTATACCTTCAGGAATAAATCTTAATAAGTTCCTTACTCCCGATGAAAGTAAAGTAAATAACCTGTTAAATAAATATAGGCTTGAAGATAAAAATGTTTTAATTTATGTAGGCAGAATTTCCAAGGAAAAAAATATTGCACAGGTAATAGACTATTTTAATAAGCTTGATGATGAAGAAGCCGTATTCTTGGTTGTAGGTGACGGACCGGAATTGCCTGAGCTTAAAAAGCGGGTTGAAAAATATAAGCTTAAAAACAGTATTATTTTTACCGGTATGGTTCCATGGACAGAGGTAGAAAACTACTATGCTTTAGGTGATATATTTGTATCGGCATCAACTTCAGAAACACAGGGACTTACATATGCTGAGGCATTAGCCTCGGGACTGCCGTTGCTTGTTAAGAGTGATGATTGCCTTGAAAATGTGCTTATATATGGAAAAAACGGCATAGGCTTTAATTCTTGTGAAGAGTTTGTACAAGGCTATCATAACCTTATAAAATATAAGAACAACGCTGAATATATAAAAAATATAAGACAAAGTATTTTAAGCTTAGCAAGCGACAGCTTTGCAGAAAAAGTGGAGCATGCCTATAAAGAGGTATTAAATTAGTATGTAGGGGCAGTGATTTCGGTCACTGCCTTTTTAATTTATTTTCTTATATTAACTTAGCTGTAATTTATACCCATATATTTACCGTTTTTAAAGGCATAGGAGTTGTAAATTCTATTTCTCCTGGGACGTCTGTACATAAATATATCATTAAGTATAAGTGCTTCAACTACGGCATTTAATAAGGTGTTTCTGTTCCAACCTCCTATAACTACCTGCCTTGCACCTACCTCAAGCCTTATTTCGTCAATTTCATCAAGGTGTTCGCTTGCCAAATCAAGCACTCTTGATACAAGCTGTGCTAAGGTTTCTCTGCTTATACCGTCTACATCATAAATAGGGCTGTTGTTATAGTCATATTCGTCAATTACACTTACAACAAAGGGATATAAAACAGAATTAAGCTGAGTATACAGTGCTTTGACAAGTTCAGTTTCGGGCATTGTATCACTGCCCGTTGTGGGTGTGGTACTGTTCCCGCTGCCTAAATCACTGTCATATAAGGGTGGATTAACAGGCTCATTTTGTTGTGTTATTTTAATTTGTCTGTAATAATTCATACTTGCCTCCTGAAAAAGTTATACTGTAATTTATTCGAAAGTATTTAAAAGGTTACTTGCTAGGTTATCTATGGTATATTATAATGTAAATAGATTAAAGCAAAGGTAGGTTTAATATGAAAACGCTTATTATAAACGGCTCTCCCAATAAGCATGGAGAAACTGTAAGCATGATTGAATATATCACAAAGAAAATAAAGGGAGAATATAGGGTTATAAATACCTATTATGTTAATGTATCACCCTGTAATGACTGTGGCTATTGTCATACAAATGACAGCTGTTCTATAAAGGACGACATGACAGAGCTTTATGCCTATATCGGGGAATGTGATAATATAATACTTGCATCCCCTTTGTATTTTTCCCAGTTTTCAGGCTCCTTTTTAAGTTTTATGTCACGTATACAGCTTTTTAGCGTGCAAAAATATATAAGGGGCTTAGATACAAGTATTATGCCTAAAAAAGGTGCTGTGCTGTTAAACGGGGGCGGAAGTACAATAGATAAATCAGGTGTAATGCAAACCTCACGTATCCTGATGGGTGAGCTTAATTGTAAATCATTTAAAACTGTATGTTATGTGGGTACAGATAAAAAATCTGTTACAAAGGATAAATTTACCTTAGATGAAATGGATAAGGTTATTGACTTTTTAAATAATTGACAAAAAAACAATGATTTATACTTATTTGCACAAAGAAATTTAAGGTTTTTAGTGGTTTTATAAGGTATAATATATATAGGTCAATAAATCAGGAGGTAAAATATGATTAAATTGCATTTTGAACAGATTTACAGTACTCCGGGAAGATGGGAGCCTTGTACGGTTGCCATACCCTTAAAAGAGGGCTTTTTGAGGGATTGTAACGGTGTACGTGTGTATGACGAAAAAGGACAGGCTGTGCCGACTCAGGCAAAGGCAACGGCATTACATAAGGATGGAAGCGTAAAGTGGATTTTTATAAGATTTATGGCTAATGTGCCTGCAAGAACAGAGGTTGATTACAGCTTAAAATTTGACAGTCAATCATCTGATTTCGATAAAATCAAGGCGGATAGTACATATGTTGATAATAAAATAATTGCATTTAAGACATCAACGGAGCTGAATACTCTTTTTGACAGCCTTTCTTATGACGGAAGAGAGTTAGGCAGTGATTATATTTCAGTACCTTATCTTACTGACGAAAATGATATACAATATAGCTTTAAAATAAATTCTTGGTATATGCTTGAACAAGGAGAGGTTTGTGTTCTTTTAAAGGGAAGAGGTAGCTTCATATCCAATGATAAGGAGGTATATCAGGGAGAAATTAAGCTTTATACCTATGTAAATAAGCCATGGATAGAAATGTCAGTTCGTCTTATAAATACAACTGAATTTCCTCTTGAAATTAAAAAGCTTGAAATAAATCATAATATGTTGTATGAATGTAACAGACGTAGTGCAACAGGTATATCAAATTATAAAACAAGCTATAATATCAGTGAAGATGGATCAGAGGTAATACAGCTGATAGATGATAGGCATTTGATATATGAGGCAAATGAACATAACCCTGAGGTATTCTACGGTACTTTTTTTGCTGATTGTACTGATGATGAGGGGGGACTTTGTGCAACTGTATTTCAGGCACAGCAAAATTTTCCTAAGGCAATTACGGCTGACAAAAACGGCATAAGTATTAAGCTTGTACCGCAGGGAATAGGCAAGGTTGTAATGCAGGGAGGTATGGCGAGAGAACAGAGAATACTCTTTGATTTTCATAAGCCCTTTGAAGCCTTAGAGGCTTTAAATGATACTTCAATCAGATACCAGATGCCAAATAAGCCGTCAGTTTCCCCTGCAGTTTTTGAGGAAAGCGGCATATTTGACGGTATTTTTACGCACAATAGTATTGTGGATATAGAAATGTTCTTACAGGAAAAGGCGGATGAGCATTCACGTTGCTACGGAATGATGAACTGGGGAGATTCTCCTGATATGGGTTATACAACTCAGGGCAGGGGTAACGGCGAGCTTGTGTGGACTAATAATGAATATGACTATGCTCATGCATGTGCACTTATGTATGTGAGAACAGGGATAAGAAGATTTTTAGACTATTTACTTGCAAGCGGCAGACATTGGCTTGATGTAGATATTTGTCACTATAGTACAAATCCGCTGTACCTTAACGGACAATGGGAGCATACAAACGGTCATTGTAAAAACGGCAAAATCGAATGCTCACATCAATGGGTAGAGGGACTTTTGGATTATTATCACTTTACGGGTGATATTGATGCTTATAATGCTGCTATAGAGATTGGTAAAAATGATTTAAGACTTTTAGAAACCCCTCAATTTCAGAATAAGGGTGAAATTAATGCAAGGGAAACAGGTTGGGCAATGCGTACTCTTGTAGCCTTATATGCGGAAACAGGTGATGAAAAGTGGCTTGAAAAGTGTGATTGGATTGTATCGCACTTTGAGGACTGGAAGGAAAAATACGGCTTATGGCTTTCCCCATATACCGATAATACAGAGGTCAGAGTTGTATTTATGATAGCTGTTGCAGTGGGAAGCCTTATGCGTTATTACAGAGTACGATCTCAGGAAAAGATAAGAGCCATGATTTTGCATGCTGTAGATGACCTGGTAGATAACGCACGTCTTGATAACGGCTTGTTTTATTATAAAGAATTGCCAAGTTTAAAACGCTTCGGTAACAACTCCATTATTTTAGAGGCACTTGCTATAGCATATGAGCTTACAGGTGACAAAAAGTATCTTGAGGCAGGTATACCTACTCTTAAATATGTTATCAGAATAGGTGCAGGCGGCGGTATGGGAAACAAAAGGTCTGTTGAGGATGCTGTTATTTGCGGCAAATCAGGCACAAAAAGCTTTGCACAGATGATGATACCCGTAACAACTTATTATAGTGCCTGCATTAAGGAAAATATAAAGCTGATATAATAATAGAGGGAGTGTTAAATAGATAACACTTCCCTCTAAACATATTTTTTTGATTATCGTATATTTCAAAGATTAGTTTTAATTTTAGAAATAATCTCATCATATTCAGCTTCGGAAAGGTATTTTGGTGGATTTACATTCATCTCGAAAGTACCTCCAAAGCCATAGCCACCCTCTTGCTTAGGTACAATGTGTACGTGAAGATGTGGCAGAGTATCGCTGAACATACCGTAGTTTACCTTTGCGGGGTTAACTGCCTTGTTAATCGCCATACCTACACGTTGCATATCTGCTATAAAAGCCGCAGCTTCATCAGCAGTAAGGTCATAAAGCTCCTTGCCGTGGTCTTTATAGGCAATTACACAACGACCGTAGTATGTCTGTTCCTTGAAAAGGTATAGCTTTGTTACATCAAGGTCAGCAATATAAAGCATAAGTGAATCAAGCTTTTCCTTATTTTTACAGTATAAGCATTCATCGGGTGTTACCATAGTAATAAACCTCCTAAAAATTTATTTATAATTTAATTATATCATAAGAGGTTATTATGTCAATTACAAAAGGAGAGTAAATATGATAAGTGAATTTATACAAATACTTGTTTATACAGGCACAATAATTAACTTTATATTTTTATTTTTTGTAGTTTTTTATGAAAGAAAAAATCCAAGTACTATCTGGGCATGGCTTATGGTACTGGCGTTAGTGCCTGTTTGCGGTTGGATTTTCTACCTGGTGTTTGGATTTGAAGGAAGAAAGCATATTAAATTTGCACAAAAGGCAATTAAAGATGAAACCATGCTATCTGATTTTATGCGGAATAATTCTCATCTTTTCCATGAGCAATTTAATCTTTTAATAAAGAAAAATATTTTACCCATACCCAATACAGAGCATCTTAACAATATAGTTACCATGAATATGAACTCCTGTGCAAGTGCGTATCATACAAATAACTCGGTTAAGGTTTACAATGAAGGTGAAGCTAAGTTTAACGACTTATTAAATGATATAAAATCAGCAAAAAGCTTTGTACATATGCAGTATTATATAGTGCGTGATGATGAGCTGGGCAGAGAGATAATAAAGGCTTTAGCTGAAAAAGCAAAAGAGGGCGTGGAAGTTAAATTTCTGTATGATGGTATAGGTAATGTATTTAACTCACCTAACTTTAACAAGCCTCTTAAAGAGGCAGGTGGTGAGGTTCAGTTGTTTTTACCTCCGAGGTGGATAAGGGTAAACTATCGTAATCACCGTAAGCTTGCAATAATTGATGGTAAAATCGGCTATATAGGCGGATTAAATATAGGTGATGAGTATTTAGGTAAGGTTAAGAGGTTTGGCTATTGGAGAGATACACATTTAAGAGTGGTGGGTGACTGTGTACATGATATAGAGTTACGCTTTGCCATGGATTGGAATTATACAAAGGGGAATAAGCTTATGCTTGAGGATAAATATTTTCCGCTGATACCTCAGCAAAAAAATCCCGTTGCAATGCAGATATTATCAAGCGGACCCGATACAAGGTGGAACAGCGTTCAGTTTGCATATTTTAAGATGATGACTGAGGCTGATAAAAATATTTATATTACAACACCTTATTTTGTGCCTGATGACAGTGTTTTAACCGCCCTTAAAACAGCTGCAATATCCGGTGTGGATGTCAGAATTATTATACCTGCAAAGCCTGACCATTTTTTTGTATACTGGAGTAGTTTAAGCTATTTAGGGGAGCTTTTAGATGCAGGAGTAAGATGCTATGAATATACTAAAGGCTTTACTCATGCTAAGGTAATGACAATGGATGGACTTATAAGCTCTGTGGGAACTGCTAACATGGATATACGTAGCTTTAAGCTTAATTTTGAGGTTAATGCTTTTATATATAACAAGGATGTAACCTCGGTGTTGGAAAAGCAATTTATAGATGACCTTAGACACTGCAGGGAAATCACAAAGGAAAATTACAGCAGGAGAAGCAGGTTTGTAAAGATTAGAGAAGCCTTTGCCAGATTAATATCTCCTCTTTTGTAAACAAAAAAAGGGCTGTAAAAACATTCTTAAAACAGTAATGCCGGTCACAATTGTGGTCGGCATTACATTTTTTTACAGCACTTTTTATTTTTTATTAAATTGTAAAGAAACTGTCATCAGAACCTTCACCGTTAAAAACGTAATAGCACTTGCCTTCTTCAGGCTTATAGTAAAGTTCGATGGATTGTAAATCCTTAACCTTATTACCCTCTGACTTCCATGTTTCCTTAGCAATGTCCATAAGCTGCTTTGCATCAACCTGTTGACCGCCATACTGTACAAATAATTCAGATTTCATTGGTATTACCCCCTTACGTAAAAATAAATTAATTATTAACAATCATATAATACTATTTTTTGGCTAATTTGTCAAGCTGGTTAACATCTCAATACAGGCTTTTTATTTTTGCTCCAGTTTAGAAGCAGAAACCTCATAGGCTGTTTTGGAAATAATTTCGCCGTTTTCTGATTTTTTCTGATAATTTCTGGATTGCATTCTGCCGCTCAAAATAAGGTTGGCTCCTACAGGCAGGCTTGCAACATACTTTGCGTTTCTGCCCCAACAAATAACGGGTATGTAATCAGATTTACCGTAGGCACGGTTTACTGCAAGTAAAATATCTGCAATTTCTCTGCCAAAAGGGGTAGTGCGATATACAGGCGGTTTACAAAGGTAACCGTTAAGGAATACCCTGTTTGTAACATCTTCATTATCATAAAGAGGTTGTATGGTTTTTACGAAAAGGCTTAAAACTAAATGTGTTTTAATACCGTCGTTTTGATTATAGGAGCGTATTTGCCCGTTTATCTCAACATAATCTCCTTGCAAAAAATTATCATTAACCAAAAGTCGTTCAGATATAATAACAGGTATAACATCCACAGTATCGCTTAGCCTTTTGTTTTCTATATAAAAGCTGTAAAAGCTTTCTCCGTAAACCTGATGACTAAACTCAAAAATGCTGCAAATTTTTCCGCATAAGGTTATGCTGTTTGTCTGTATATTTTCCATAAAAATACTCCCTTCGTATATTGGGTGTTGTATCCCAAGCTGTTTATAAAATATACTATTCAAAGGGAGTAAAATTTATTCTATTATTTTTATGTCAGTTTACAATAACGGCTTCATCTGTTGAAATAAGATACAGATACATTTCCTTAACCTTTAAGGAGGTGCTTAATTCTATTGCTTTTTTGTAAAAATCCAGCTGTATTTTATATCTTTCACAAATTGCATCGACAGAGTTTTTCTCATTAACCTTATCGGTTTTATAGTCAACAAGAACTATATAATCCTCCTCAACAAAATATAAATCTATTATTCCTTGAACAAGCATTTTTGCACTTGTATTATCATAATTCTGATTAATATATACTTCATCAGGCGAGAGCTGCATTATAAAAGGTGTTTCTCTGTATACCTTTTTAGCCTTGCAAACACGCCTGCCTAAAGGTGACTGTAAGAATTTCAATATTTTAACGGCATTTATTGAATTATACTCAGTCCGGCTTATTATTCTTTTTTCTAATAAAGCATTAAGCTGGCTTTTTACTGAATTAATATCAGTATGTTCGTCATGGTGAATATGTTCCAATACAGTGTGGTAAGCAGTACCTCTTTCGGCACCTTTTAAAATATCCTTTTCTTCACTTAAAAAAGCAGGAATATCAAATTTTAATTCCGTATTTTTTTTCTTATTTACAGAAAGCATATCTATAATATCCTGAGCGGCAGGGGCATCAAGCTGTATTAAATCATACTCCATTTGCTTATAAGCCTCTATCTGATATTGCCGTTTAATTTCAGATATAGATATTTTTGAAGGCAAATTTACGGCAGCGGTATCAAGAAATTCAGTAATAAGCTTTTCCGTTAGTTTTTCCTTGGCTTTAACAGGTGCCTTTGAATTGCAAAGCTTATAGTATGCCTTAAGGGTTTGTGCAGTATCAAGCTCATCAGTGTCCAAATCTTGGGCAGATAAATGAGTAATTTTAAGCAGGCTTTTAATATCAATAGGCTCAATACCGTGCTTTTTAAATTCTTTATTTAGGGTGTCGGCTCTGTAATATGCACGCATTATCCAATCAAGATAATTATTTGCCTCTCTGACAGCAGACAGGGATAAGCGTAAGCCTTCTTTGTTGTAGTCACCGTATATATTCCATCTTGAATTTGCAAGGTCATCACAGTCAAGCTTGTGAGTAGCTGTAATAATAAGCTTTTCTTTTGCTCTGGTCATAGCTACATATAGCAGTCTTAATTCTTCCTTGAGTAAATTAAGATTTATCAGGCTTTTAAAGGCTTGCTCATAAATATAGCTTGTTTTAAGTCTTGTTTTGGGGTCAAAAAAATTAAAAGCCAAGCCAAGGTCAGCATCAATAGTTATTTTGCTTTCTTTTTTATTTTTTGATATAAGACTGCTACCTGTACAGGACAGTATAACAATAGGAAATTCCAGTCCTTTGCTTCCGTGTATGGTTAGTATCTGAACTGCATTGTCATATTCGGGCAGTGAAAATTCACTTACCGAAGGATTTGTTTTTTCTATTTCACTAAGACGTTCTACAATGCTACCAAAGTCAGTAATGCCGTTGTTATAAATATTTAAGGCGGTATCATAGAGCATTTGGAGATTTTTAATACGCAGGTCACCGTTTTTAATAAGAGTAACATAGTTCATATAATCCGTTAAACGATATATGCTGTCCAGAACCTCGCAAAACGGTCTTGAAATACATAATAATTTAATCTTTTTATATAAATCTGTAAAGCTTGATAGCTTTGCTGTAAGCTCGTTATTGTTGTTATCAATATATTTCAGTACATTGTCATACATTGACGCCTTTTTGTTTATAAGCCTGATTACGGCAAGCTCATCACAGGTTACATTAAAAACAGGACAGTGCAGTACAAGAATAAGCTCTAAATCACGATAAGGGTTGTCAAGGACCTTTAATAGCGACATTACCGTTTTAACCTCTATCGTTTCAAAAAGATTACATTTTGTAGGTGAAAGGTTAGGTATGCCGTATCTGTTTAATATGTTTGAAAAAACACTGCTGTTGGATTTCGAGTTACGCATAAGTATTGCAATATCCGACAACTGACATGGTCTGTATTTTTTTAATTTACTGTCAAATACGTAGGTAGGATTATCGGGATTGACTAATTCACTGATTTTCTTTGCAACAATATGGGCTTCAACCTCATTGCTTTTCATTTCTGCTAAATCCGAATTATACTCATCATTGTATTCGGGCTTGCTTTTATCGGATAATTTACATAAAATAAGCTCGTTATCTCTGCAAATATTATGGGGTATCTGCCCATCAGATGCAGTAAAATCAAACCCGTCTACAAGTGCATCCTCCTTGTTATAGTCAATATTACCAAAATCCTGCCGCATAATCTGGTAAAAAACAAAGTTAACCAAGTCAAGAACGGATTTCCTTGAACGATAATTTTTATTAAGTCTTATACAGATATTACCTTGTGATAAATCCTCTTTGTTATAGGTATTATATTTATATGCAAATAGATTTGGACAGGCATTACGAAATTTATATATGCTCTGTTTAATATCACCTACCATAAACAGATTATTCTTATCATATGTAATTGCATTTAAAAGACATTCCTGAATTTGATTGTTATCCTGATATTCATCAACAATAACCTCGGCAAATTTATCTCTGTATTCAATTGCTTCAGGGGTAGGTGTTCCGTCATCATTCAATAAAATTTTTACGCAGTATTGGCTTATATCGGAAAAGCTGTATGTCGCAAGCTCATTTTTCTTTGACAGATAAAGGTCGGCATACTCTTTGTAAAGGTTAATAAGTGCATTAATTATATTGTACTGTTTTTTTACTATTTCAATCAGCTTTTCAGAGGTAAAGTCAAAGCCTGTTTTCATATTTTTCCACCTAATACCATATTGGGTGATTTTTTTCTTTAAATCAGAGATATTGCTGTGTAAATTACATATTTCAGTATTAGTGGTTTTTAGGGAGGGTAAATTACTTATTTTACATGAAAATATATCGGATACGGCATAAAGATTTTTTTCGTTTTTAGCTTGATTTAAAATTTCCGACATTTCATAAAAAGGTTTCCTAAGCTTTGCTAAATGATCTAATTCTTCAGTACTGAAGCCTCCTGAGCTATTAACCTTATCTATTTCTTTTAAACAGCTTTGCTCGATAAAATCTATTAAAGATGAGCATTGATAGTCCTTAAACTCCATAATCAGATTATAAAAATCATCGTTTAATTTACCGTCACGGCAATTATACTTTTCCAAAGCATCACTAAGCCATTTATTGGGATATGGTAAATTAGAAAGCTGTTTATGAAGAGCTGTTAATATATCTCGTAAATCTGTATCCTTAAGCCCCAAAGGGCAGAAGTATTCCATAAGTGATAAAAAATTACTGTCCTTTTGTTCGTATTTTGCTTCAAAAAGCTCATCCATAGCTTCGGTACTTAACTTTAACAGCTCATAACAGCTGTCATCACCTGCAATTTTATATCCGGGGTCAATATTAAGCTTATAAAAATATTGCTTTACTATGGTATTACAAAAGGAATCAATTGTAGTAACATTTGCTTTATTAAGAAGGGAGAGCTGTCTTTTTGTTTTAATAATTGCATTATCTGAGCTGTCAGGAGCAGACAATAATTCATTAAGCTTTTCCTTCAGCTTATTTCCTATACGCTCACGCATTTCAGAGGCGGCATTATTTGTAAAGGTTAAAATAAGTAAATCATCAATATTTATGTTGTTATCGGGATTACTTACGAGCTTTATTACACGCTCTGCCAGTACGGCGGTTTTACCTGAACCTGCACCTGCGGAAACAAGTATATTTTTTACATCTCCGCCGCGAATATCTATAGCTTGCTGTTGTTGAGTATTAAATTTTGTTTTTTTCATGCTTTTATCCCTCAATTCGTACCTTACATAACTTAATTATATATATCATAAAAAACAGTGTCAATATTTATTACGAAATACAAAAGCTTTATCTTTTTAAGTTGAAAAAAATTACTTGTATGATATAATAAGATTATATGGTTAAAATTAAAATACAACCATTAATCATTTTATAATAAGGGGAAACAAAATGAAAAAATTAAAAGCTGAACAAAAGCGGAAGATTGCAGCAGTTATAGCTGTAGTTCTTATTGCATCTATGATTTTATCTGCTGCTCTGCCCTTGTTTTGGGCAACTACAAGTGCAGCACCTGTTGCAGACTATACCATCGAGGCCGAAATAGGCTTCGATGGTAATGTAAAAATCGGTTATTCTGTTCCCGTAGGGGTTACGGTTACAAACAACTCAGATGAAAACTTTAAGGGCAAGGTTTCAATTCCTGTTATGAGTAACAGAGAATATTACATAGAAGAAATTGAATATACAAGCTATTCACGAAGTGTAGAGATTGCTCCGGGGGGAAGCATCACAACAGAGATTAATGTTCCCATTAATTATATTGACCGTGAAATTTCCGTAGAGCTTATTGATGGAAAAAAAACAGTTGCTACAACACAAGCGTCGGTTAATGTTACGGCAGAGGATAATTGCTGGGTGGGAGTTATATCAAATAATGCTGACGAACTTTTTTATTTAAAATCCGATACATATTCAACATCAACAGATGTTAAGGTTGTTGATCTTACCGGGTCTTTATATACCGATACAGCAGATTTAAGCTGTTTTAATATATTTGTAGTAAATGATTTTGATTTTGCCTCTGTAAATAACAGACAAATGCAAAAAATTAAACAAAGGATAAATCAGGGAGCTACCATGCTTGTAGGTAACGGCGGATATATCGGCTCTGTTGACAGGCTGGGGCTTAGTGACAGAGAATATACAGAGTACGGCATAGGTATGAATGACTCAAGCTATAAGTCATATCAATGCGGAAACGGCTCTGTTGTTCTGGCTGATATTGATTTATCGGATTATAATGATTTTGTCGGTTATGTTAGTCCGATTTATGCTAATGCAGTAAATAATACCGAAGTATCAAATTATGCCAATTTGAAACAAAGCTTTATCAATCAAACAGATACAATACCTGATTTTTCAGATAATACAATTGATGTAATTATGGTTGTAATCTATATTTATATTGCTTTTATACCTGTACTTTATTTTGTTTTGAAGCGTAAGGATAAAAGAGAAAAGGCACTTAAAATTATACCTGCCGCTGCTTTGGGTATATGTGTTGTTATATATCTTTTAAGCTTTAATACGGTGTACAAAAAGCCTCTTGCATCGGTAATTAATCATATCAGCTTAGATGATACAAATGCTGAGGATACAGCTGTTGATACATATATGAATATAATCTCTCCGAGTAAGGGAGATATTACTATTGTTCCTGAAGGAAATCCTGTATTATGCAGTATACCCGATCAGAGAAATTCATATTACAATGGTTCCGCAACAACTTATACTGAAAAAAGCAAGGTAATAAATGAAATTACTTTAACAGGTCAGGAAACCATTATTAAGCTTGGGGAAAAGACCAAGTGGGAGAATACCTATCTTGCTCTTTTAAATACTACTCAGCTGTCGGGCAGTATAGAGGGTGAAAATATAAGTGTTGAAGACAGCGTTTTAAAGGGTCAGATTAAAAATAACACAGGCTATGACTTTGCCGATGCTATAATTGCAGTAAAGTCGGTTAATGGCTTGCATTATCTTGAATGTGTTAAGGATTTCAACAGCGGTGACAGTGTTGATTTAAGCCAATTTGGCATAAATCCGCAAACTTTAGGTGTTAAGAACTTTTATGAATATGAAGATAAAATATATCCTAACAGATATAATCACCAATTCAGAGAAAGCTCTGAGGATGTTTATAAGTATAATATGAAATTAAATATTGCAAGCACCTTATTACATGAAAACAATATGACTGCTACACAGGAAATGAACGTTTACGGGTATACCGACAGAGTAGATTTTAATTCCTTAAATGTTTATGTTATAGGCTACAACTTTGATGAATTATACGGAAGCGATACAGAGGTAAATAATAAAAAGCTTAAAGCGGCTGAAACCAACGTATTTTCAAAGGGCTTTGCGGTAGATGTAAAACAGGTTGTTGAAAATATTGAAATGCCTACTTATCATATTGCAGAAACAACTGTTTTAACACCTTACTCTGCTGAGATTAACAACAATATGCTATACATATATGATAAGAATGAATATGTAGAGCTTTCCTTAAAAAATAAAGGTAATTATAGCTTTGCTGTTGAATGGTTTTGCGATGCCAACGAGGTTTTGATTTATAATAATATAAGCGGTATGTGGGATGAGTTTGAAATTTATCAGATGTATGATCCGTATTATTATGCAGATGCTTACGGTGACATACGCATTAAAGCAACGGGCTTTAATTCAGATGAAATTCCTTTGCCGACAATATGCTTTGAGGGTGTAAATTAAGGGGGGTGGTTATATGCTGAGAATTGAAGGACTTGTAAAGAAATACGGTAAGTTTACAGCTGTGGACCGTCTTGATATGCACGTAAGCAAGGGCAGTATTTTTGGCTTTGTAGGACCGAACGGTGCAGGCAAAACTACCACTATGAAGATAATGGCAGGGCTGATGACTGCTGATGAGGGTAAGGTTTTTATTGATGATATGGATGTATCAAGAAATTCAGACCTGCTGAAGCAAAGAATAGGCTATATGCCTGATTTTTTCGGTGTTTACTCAGACCTTAGGGTTGATGAATATATGGACTTTTTTGCAGGTGCATATTATATACCCTATGAGCAAAGAGCGGAAATAATTGATAACCTTTTAGAGCTTGTAGATTTGTCCCACAAGAAAAACGACTATGTGGACGGACTTTCAAGAGGTATGAAGCAACGGCTTTGCTTGGCAAGGAGTTTAATCCATGACCCCGATATACTTATACTTGACGAGCCTGCTTCCGGTCTTGACCCACGTGCAAGAGTTGAAATGAAGGAAATTTTAAAACAGTTAAGTACCCTTAATAAAACAATTATTATAAGCTCTCATATCTTACCTGAGCTTGCGGAAATGTGTACCGAAATAGGCATAATCGACCACGGAAAAATGATTGACTGCGGTACTGTTTCAGAGATTATGGGTCATATCTGTAAGGAGAGAATTATCGAGATTAAGTCCATGGATAAGCAGGCAGAGCTTATTAAAACTCTTGAACAGATGCCTAATGTTGAGAACATAATAGAAAATACCGATAATGTTAATTTCTCATACAAGGGAGAGGACGAGGGTCTTGCTTACATACTTAGTAATGTTGTAAATGAGGGTATACCTATTATCTCCTTTAAAGAAAAAGAGGGTAATCTTGAAGACATCTTTATGGAGCTTACAGGAGGTGAGGAGAATGCTTAATCCCGTTTTCAGAAAGGATATGCGAGTTTTTTTCAGAAATATAAAGGTATACATAGGTATGGTTATTTACCTTATAATTTTAACCTTTATAACTAAAATTACACTTAATAGCTTTATCAGCAGTTACAACGTCGGCTTTAACCCTGAAATGGTTATGACATCTTACCTTGTTATGATAGGTTTTCAGATGCTGGCTATTACCTTTGTAGTGCCTGCTTTTACAAGCAGTTCTATAAGCGGTGAAATAGAAAGGCAGACTCTTGACTTCTTGCTTATTACACGTATGACAAGCTGGGACATTGTTTTTGGTAAGCTTTTAAGCTCAATTATGCTTGTTTGCCTTATGATAGTTTCTTCTATGCCTATATTTGCAGTTGTATTTTACTATGGAGGCATATCTATATGGGGATTTATTTTTAACACAATATTTTTAATTATTTATTCAGCTTTTATAGGCAGTGTTGCAATTTTATTTTCAACTATGTTAAAAAAGACAGTTGCCGCTACAGCTGTATCCAACCTTTTTGTGCTGGGTCTTTCTGTAGGTACAATAACCGCAGTTGTTTTTATTGCAGGTATTGCAAATTACTATATTTCAGATTCTGACATAGGTGAATTGATTTTGGGTATTGTATGCATGGCAATTTTATCCTTTAACCCTATAGTAAGCTTTATGTCAATAATCGACACCCAAAGAGGTTCATCCGTGGTTTGGGACGGTATAGGCAGTATGATGGATATTGATATTAATTTGCCTTTTATTCAGGTATGGCATATTATGGCAGCAATGTATCTTGTTGCAAGCTATCTTATATTAAAGCTTGCGGCAAAGAATATAAGACCTGCAATGAGAGTTAAATACAAAAAAAATAAATAAAGTCGGTGTGCTATGAGAGAGCTTATCAAATATCTTAAACCTTTAAAAAAACGTATATATATAAAAATTATTATAAACACTGTATCAATATCATTGGCTGTTGCACTTTTGCTTGATGCAGCACTTTTGATGTATGCAAAATTTGTATATGTATACGGTGTATTTGATATAGCTCTTATTATGCCTGTTCTTATTCTTTGCATTTCATTGGTTTTTGTTCAATTTTTTTTACCCTCTGATTACAAGGTCGCTAAAATTGCAGACAGCTTAGGGTTTAAAGAAAGGTTTGTAACAGCATATGAAATTTTTCAAAAAAAGGAAGCTGACAGAACTCAGCTTGAAATTCTTGCTGTTGAGGACGCCTTAAAATGTGCCGAGAAAGGTAAATTTAAGGAGATTTATCCCATAAAACCAAACAGATGTGTGCTTTTAGCTCCGATTTTTGCATTACTTTTGGTTGCGGTTGTGTATTTTTTGCCTATTGAGCCTTCAGAGAATATGGAGGAGCAAAGGGAAATGCACGAGCTGCTGGACAATACTGTTGAAGAAATGAAAAAGGAAATTGATGCCTCTAATCTGACTTCTACACAAAAAAAGGAGCTTAAAAACGAGGTTAATGCTTTAAAAAAGGAGCTTTCAAGGGTAGAAAATAAAACAGAGGCGGCAAACAGCCTTATGCAGGGACAGGCTAAGCTTAAAAAGCTTACTACTCAAAGTGAAAATAAACAGCTACAGGCTATAGGTAATAAGCTTGCGGAAAACAAAGCTACCCAAGGCTTGGGCGAGCTTATAAAAAGCGGTAATATACAGGAATTAACTGAGGCTGTTGATAATATTAACAAAAGTCTTGATAATATGACGGAGGAAGAAATAAAAGCTCTTGGTGAAGCATTTAAGGAGGCTGCAAAGGACAGTGAGCTTAATCAGGAAACAGCACAGCTCTTAAACGAGTTGGGGGAAACAATGGAAAAAGAACTGACAGAAGAACAGCTAAGGGATATTTCTCAAAAGCTGAATGAATTTTCTGATAAGATAAATGAGCTTGCTAAGGAAAATCAGGATATTCGTGAAGCTGTTGAAAAGCTTAATAATCAAATGGCAAAGGCTAATGACAAGCTTACGGGAAATATATCACAAAATCCTCAGGGGCAGCAAGGGACAGTTAACCAAGAAACGCCTGAGGACAATACTCAAATTTCGGGAAATGCAGGTAATCGGGAGGGCAACTCTCAGGGGGACACCCCAGGTGGTACAGGTGTAGGTAAAGGTTCTATACCAAATGCTAATATATACACTTCTCAAGCAAAGCAATATAAGGACTATGATGCCGAGCTGGATGAAAACAGTAACGGAGAGAAAACAGGTGATTTAAAAAATACAAAGGTAAATGGTGAAAAGGGTGAAATTGTGCCTTATCAGGAGGTTTTTAACCAATACAAGGAAGAGGCTATGAACAATATTGATAAGGAGGAAATACCCTACGGTTTAAAGGACATTGTAAGGGATTATTTTACATCCTTGGAATAAGGTGATTTTATGTGGTTTTTAAGACCCTTGGGCTTTATTGGGCTTATAATTCTGCCTATGATTTTGGCTCTATATCTGTTTAAAAATAAGCAAAAAAATGTGACTGTGTCCTCTACCTTTTTGTGGACCATTGCACAGCAAAATCAAAGGGCGGAAAGGTCAATTCAAAAATTAAGAAAAAACTTACTTATGCTGTTACAGCTTTTAGCGGCATTTTTTTGTGTGCTTGCATTAACAGGACCCTACATTAGGGCAAATAAGGATATAAACAGCTATAAGCTTGTTATTGACAACAGCTTAAGTATGGGTGCTGCGGAAGATAATAAAACAAGGCTTGATTTGGCTAAGGCAGATGCAATTAGACTTGTAAAAAACAGTGCAGAGGGGAGTCGGTTTACCGTAATTGTATTAAATGCAACAGCAACTCCTCTTGTCAGTAATTCAACGGATAAGGACTATGTTGTAAATGAGCTTGAGGCGATTAATCAAAGCTATTTGCCGGTGGATTACAATCTTATTCCCGACATTGAGGAAAATGAAAGTTTGGTTTTATTTTCCGATACAGGTATAGAGGCAGATAATATATCCTCTTATACCTATGGTACTGCCTTTAATAACTGTGGGGTTATTTCGCTTACTGCAAATGACGACGGAAAAAATACAAGGGTTTTGTGTAAGGTAAAAAATTTCAGTGATGAAACACAGCAGGGACAGATAAGTATTTATGCTGATGATATGCTTTACACCGGTCAGAATATTACCCTTGCACCAAACGAAACAAAAGATGTTGTTTTTACACAGTTAAACAGCGGGGCAAAGGAAATAAAAGCACAACTTCAAACCAATGATAAATTTACGGCGGATGACACAAGATATGCCGTGATTACGTCAAGCTATGAAACAAAAATACTTCTTACGGGAGAAAATCCTTTTCTCGAAAGAGTTTTAGGTATTATGCCAAATGTACAGCTTTATAAAAACGAAGCTGAAAATATAGAAAATTTATCAGGATATAATTTTTACGTCTTTGAGGGGAAGGTGCCTGATATTTTACCGACAGACGGACATATTATGCTTGTAAATCCTGATGACAATCAGCTTTTTAAGGTTGAAGATGAGGTGGAAATATCAGATACCAATATCAGCTCAGGCTTACCCCTACAGCTTACTGAAAAAATTGATTTTGAGGTTTATAAAAGTAAAGAAATAATATTACCCGACTGGGGAAAAGAAATTATAACATCTAAAGAAACACCTGTTATTTTTATGGGCAATACAGGTAAGCAAAAGGTGGTTTGCTTAGGTTTTGATTTAGCTAATTCTGACTTGCCCCTTAAAATGGATTTTCCCATATTTATATATGATGTTTTAAATAATCTTTTTCCTCAGGGTGCTGTTTCGGGCGGTAATATTAATATAGGCGAGGAGGTTGAGCTTAACATATCTCCCGTTGCCGAAAAGGTCAGTGTTGTTTTGCCTGACGGGGATACCGTACAGATAGCTCCTCCTTTTCCTGCTAAAGCCTTTAAGGCGGAAATTCCGGGGATATATTATCTTGAACAGCGGGTAAACTCACAGATGATATATGAGTCCTTCGGGGTTAATATTCCTTATAGTGAAGAACAGTATTTTAATTATATTACAGAGGGAAGTTTAAGTGAGGGTACACAGATTAAGGCTAAGTATAACTATGACCTGCAGTGGATATTTACATTAATTGCAATAGCTATACTTATAGGTGAATTTGCTCTTTATATATACAAGCATAAAAGTAATTTTTCATATCTTACTGCTACACTTCGTACAGTAGTAATTGCACTTTTAATATTAACCCTTTTTGACCCTAAAATAACACTGCCTGCCGGAGGAGTGACAACGGTTTTTGCAATTGATGCCTCCGATAGTATGACTGATAATATAGCACAGGAGCTTAACTTTATAAACGGCTCCTTAGAAAATAAACCCGAAGAGGATTGTGTTGCTGTTGCAGTATTTGGTAAAAACGGTGAAATTCTTTCCTCTGAATTAAAAGAAGGGGAAAAGCTTACATCTGTCAGTATATCAGACAACAGCGTAACAGATATTCAAAAAGGTACGCAAACGGCTGTATCGTTGTTTAAAAAAGGCACCGGTAAGCGACTTGTGCTGTTGACTGACGGTAGCGAAAACAGCGGTGATATTATATCAACCGTAAACAATCTTAAAAACCAAGGTATACAAATTAAAACCATGGGCTATAAAAGCACGCTTGATTCAGAAGTACAGCTTAAAGAATTAAGAGTGCCGGAATTTCTTACCTCACATGAGGCTAATGTAGAGATTGTTATTGAAAGTACAGTAGCGGAAACTGCTGATTTACAGCTTTTTACAGCAGGTAAAATGGTCTATAATTCTAATGTTGAGCTTAAAGCAGGTGAAAATTATTTTACCGTAAACACTCCTGTTGATGGTCAGGGGTATATTGAGTTTATGGCTGTTGTTAAGCCTTCGGCAGATAAATACTATCAAAACAATACTGTATATGCTCATAGCTATATTAAGTCAGCTTCTGCCATATTATTGCTTGATTATGAAAACAGCGGTACTCAGCTTGAAGCTCTGCTGAAATCAAGTGGTGTTTTGGTTAACCGAATAAGCATATTTGCGGCACCTAAAACCGTAAATGAGTTAAATAAGTATGAGGCTGTAATTATGGCAGACTGTCCTTATTATGAAATGGCAGAGGAATTTGTAACTGCCTTGGAAAGCTATGTAAAAAATTCAGCAGGAGGCTTGCTTGTAACAGGGGGAGCTAACTCCCTTGCTCCGGGCGGATATAAGGATACTGTTATTGAGGATATTCTGCCTGTTAATATGGATATGTCAGATGTTGATAAAAAGCAAAGTACCGCTATGGTTATGGTTGTGGATCGATCAGGCAGTATGAGTTCGGGAAATTACGGCATTAGTAAGCTTGAGCTTGTTAAAGAGGCTATGGTACGTTCTGCACAAACTCTTGATGATAGCGACAGTATAGGTGTACTTTCTTTTGATGATGCTTTTGAATGGGTTATTTCTCCAAAGAAAATTGAAGGCTCAATAAAAAATATTGAGAATGAAATATATTCAATTAATGAGGGCGGAGGAACAAGTATACAGCCTGCTTTAGAGGAGGCTGTGAATGTTCTTTCGGGCTATACGGCAGATTCAAAGCATATTATACTTATGACAGACGGTCAGGGTGAAAATAACAATTATGAGCCTATTATAAGTAAGGCTTTACAGAATAATATAAGTATATCTACCGTTGCAGTAGGTAACGACTCGGCACAGGATTTATTGAAGTATATTGCATCTCTTGCAGGCGGAAGATATTATTATACAGATGAATTTACGGATTTGCCCAAAATATTTGAGCGTGAAACCCTAATTTCAAACAAAAAGTATATTAATAATGAGGATTTTTATCCAACAGTAAACGGTAGCTTTGACATAATGACGGGTATAGAAAATATACCCCAATTAGGTGGTTATATAACGGCTGAAAAAAAGACTGCCGCAGATGTTGTTCTTACGCACAATAATATTGAACCTGTACTTTCCTTGTGGCAGTATGGTTTAGGCAATACAGCAGTCTTTGCTGCTGATGTTGAAAACCATTGTGTAAACTGGCTTGCAACAAATGAGGGTCAGGCTATACTGAAAAATACCGTAGCTAAGATAATGCGGACAAGAAGCCTTGATGACATAGAAGCTGATATAATAGAAAAAGGCGGTAAAAATATTATAACAGTACAGACTAAAAAGGATAATATTTTGGGTATTACCTCTACTATAACCGGTGAGGATTACAGGGGAGAGCTTATTTTTGAACAGGTAAGTGCAGGTGTTTTTGAAGCGGTAAGTGATGTTTCCGAGGCAGGCAACTATGTGCTTAACCTTAATATGTCAACTGATAACGGTTCTCAGTTTGCAAGCAGTATAATTACTATTGATTATTCAGATGAATATGATATAAACAATATTAAAAGCGGTGAAACCATATTAAACAAGTTATATAACAACACAGAGGAAATCAATAGTCCAACAGATGTTTTTACGGATTATACCGATAAAATATATGATAAGCTTGAAATAAGTGTATTTATAATTATTCTTGCTATGATTTGCCTTATTGCTGAGCTTACCGTAAGACGCTTTAAGCCTGTAATGAGGCGGAAAGCTTTTGTGGGAGAAAAACCTCCTAAGGAGGAAAAAATAAAAGCAGAGCTTAAAATACAAGAAGTTAAGGCGGAGCAACAAGTTCAATCTACAAGCAGTATTTTGTTAAAAAATAAGCAAAAACGAGAAAAATAAATAATAATACTGGATTTTTTTGTTCTTGTGTTGTATAATAAAATAATTATAGTTTAAATGTAGGAGGACGCTGTTTTGGCTAAAAAGAATAAAATAAAACAAATATGCCTTATTGTTGTACTTGCTGTGCTGATAGCCGGCGGTATTGCGGGCTTGCTTAACATTGATAAATTTTTTGTTGCAAAGGAGTGTAATCAGCTTGCTGACCTTAATGTAATATATAATAATATTTACATAAGAGGTAATGCAGTAGGCGGTTTGACTAAGGAACAAGCAATAGAGAAAATGAACAGTATAATAAATAATGACTATACAGGTGATAAAAAAATAAGTTTTATGCTTAGTGAGGCAACATTTGAAAAATCATTTACCTATCCGGAATTGGGAATGGGCTTTGATGTAGAGAAGGCTGTTAACGAAGCCTATGCTATAGGTAGAAATGAAGACGGAAGTACAAATTATGCAGAGGTATCAGAGCTTGATATGGGTGGTAAATATATTGATGCTGAAATTGCATATAGCACAGATAAGGTAAGGGAGTGCCTATCTACTATAGAAGATGAAGTTAATGCTATGCTTGAGCCTTATGGCAAGGTTATGGATTTGGAGAGGACTGCAGAGGCTGCTGAACAGTTGCTTAGAGTAAATCAATATGATTCATTAGTTATTATTGCAACAAAGTGATTTTGGGGAGATTTGTATGGCACAGGAAGTACCAAGAAGAAGACGGCGTAGACCGCAGGAAAAAGCAAAGTTTAATATATCAATTATTATAGTTGCAGCTGTAGTATTGGTTGCGGCTATATTAGCTGTGGTTGCTATATGTTTTGTTGTAGCTGATTCAAAGGTAAGTATTTTCCATAAAAGCGACGAAAAAATACTTAAATTTATTGAAAAGCAAACGGATAAAGAAATGTATTTTCCCAATATATTTGTTGATGGTATAGAAATCGGTGGTTTAACAAGGGAAGAGGCACAAAGTAAGCTTAATTCCGCAATTAAGTTGCCCGAAAGTGATGTTGCCGTAACCATCAAGGGCGAGGGTGAAAAATATACTCAAGCCTATACAATGGAGGATTTTGGCATATACTTTGACTTGGAGGGTGCAATCAGTTCTGCTTACAGCTTTGGCAGAACAGGTACTGAAGGTGAAAGAATAGCAAGCTTTAAATCTCTGGAAAACACTCCTCAGGATTTTCAGGTTATGTACTATAGCGAAGAAAAAATAAGAGATATTGTTGACGGCATAGCAAGAGGCATAAATATTGAGGCTGTAGACTCCGCCGTTAAAAAGACAGAAAACGGCTTTGAAATTACTCCGTCAACCGTGGGCTATACCATGAATGCAGAGGAGCTGTATCAAAGGGTTCTTGAAACAGTTAAAAACAGAAACTTTGGGGTAACCGTAGATTTTGCCATCACACAGAATAACCCTAAATATACAGAGGAGGACTTTAAATATATTGATAATGAAATAGGCAGCTGTTACAGCTCCTATAAACGCGGCGATGAAAACAGAATTACAAATCTCAGAAACGGCTGTGAAAAAATAAACGGTACCGTTCTCTACCCTGATGAGGTTTTTTCAACAAATGAAAAATTTAATCCCTGTACATATGAAAACGGATGGAGAAGTGCAGGCACAATAATAAACGGTAAAATTGAGGACAGTATAGGCGGAGGTATGTGTCAGGTGTCAAGTGCTTTATATCAGGCTATACTTGAGGCAGAGCTTGAGGTTGTTGAACGATTTAACCATTCCTTAAAGGTTGGTTATGCTGATTATGCTTTTGACGCAACCCTCGCAGGGGACTATAAGGATCTTAAATTTAAAAATAACACAGGCTATCCTATGTATATAGAAAGCTATTTAACAAGCTCAAATGTAGTTGTTAAACTGTATGGATATGAGGTACATAATGCAGGACGCAGACTTGAGTTTAAAAACGAACTTATAAAGACTACTCCTCCGGAGGCTGATATAATTACAGAAGATAATACAAAGCCTGAGGGTTATGAGGAATATACATTAAAGCCTTTGGACGGACGTACTTATAATCTTTATAAGTATGTTTATGAAAACGGCTCTTTAATTGACACGGTTTTAGTTAATAAAAGCGTATACTTGCCAAGACGGGGAGAATTAGTTAAGGGTACTAAAAAGACTGATGAACAGACGGAGAGCGAGAGTATAACAGAGCCTGTTACTTCCACAGTTTCAGCCAAAAAAAGCGAGCCTATAGAAAACGAACCGCCAGAGGTTATCATGGATAATCTTATTGAGGGTTGATTAATGAACTATGCTTAGGAGAGCGACAAAATAAGCTCTCCTTTTTTGTTATAATTTTAGAAAAAATGTCAGCTTACAGGTGAATAAATTATATAATATGTTAGAGTGTTTTAATATTTTTATTGACTTTTTTGGTTATTTATGTTAAATTTATATGAGTAGTAATTTTAAGCTACATATCATATTACGGATTTCCTGTCCGTAATGTATTTTTATCTTTAGGAGGATATTTTAATGAAACAAGGTACTGTTAAGTGGTTTAATGCAGAAAAGGGCTTTGGCTTTATCTCTGTTGAGGGCGAGGACGATGTATTTGTACATTTTTCAGCAATCAACTCTGAAGGCTACAAGAGCCTTGAAGAAGGACAAAAGGTTGAGTTTGAAGTAGTTCAGGGTGCAAAAGGTCCTCAGGCTGCAAATGTAGTTCGTTTATAATCATTTAGGTTTATTTAATTATATATTTTTATATAGATATAGATATTTTGGTTATAACACTAAGAAGCTCGCAAATATTTGTGAGCTTCTTTTAATATTGTTGATTATTAGGTGGATTATTTGTTATAATAAAAAAAACTTTTATAAAGGAGGATATATATGAGAAGGTTATTATTATTTACTATTTTATTTGTTAGCTTTATGACTGTCTGTTCAGGTGCGGGTGAATATACAACACCTGCAGGAGATATAAAGCAAAAAATATTTTTTGTAGATGAATATGACGGAGAAATTATCGAATATACTTCATCTATGCAAAAAACTCGCTCTGTTAAGCCTGATTGGCTTGATAACGGTTCAAGAAATTTCTATAATCATATAGGCACTTTAGAGAATGGGGAAGAGCTTCAATCAATATATGATAAGTTGTATTATGTAACTACTAATTTTGCATATGATGCTTACGGAAAAATGACAATTTATGATAGTGAGTATTATTTGTGTGCTGATATATCCTCCGAATATGAAGCTATTGAGCAGGACAATAACTCGGTCTATAATGTAGTATTTGCCTTTTTGAACGAAAACCCTCAAATTTTTTATGACGGGGATTATGTTTGCATATTGAAAAACAGCAATAAAGCTTATTTATCCTTACATGTAGACAGTTCTTATGTAGACGGAAGTGTAAGGGTTGCAGAGGCTGATGCAATAACTATTGGTGTTCAAGAGTACGATGAAATACTTGATACAACTATGTCTGCATATGCTATAGAAAAAAGAATACACGATAAACTGATACTGGATAATAATTATGCTTTTGATGAGGAGGGTAATCCTGAGGATGCGGCATATGCTCATTCAATAGCAGGTAGCTTAAACAGTAGTTACGGCGGAGGTGTTTGTGAATCATATGCAAAAGCCTTTCAGCTTTTACTAAACAGATACAATGTTGATAATTATATGATTTTAGGTCTTGCGAATTCGGCTAATCACGCATGGAGCTTTGTAAAGCTTGATGATGGAAATTATTACTGCGTAGATGTTACATGGGATGATGCTACAACAACTAACGGCAACCATGTTCTTAGCTATAAATATTTTAATATGCCATATTCTGATTTTTACAGTGTAAGAGATAACAGCCTTACAAAGTATCCCGAGGCAATACCTGTATGCTCTGAGAGCAATATATACTATACAAGTAATCCTAATCAACAGGTTGGAGTTGCTGAAAACGGAGATATTATTTATCTTGCACCTGAGGTTGCAGCAGAAAACGAAACAAGAACAACAGAAGCTTCAACAGAAACTACAACCGAAGAAATGGAAACAGAAACATCTACAGAGGGAGTTACGGAAGTTACAACCAATAATTTGCAGATAATTGCATCAGACAGTGTTAAAAATGTGGTTATTTGCAGTGATGGTAATTGGTCTTTGGGTCAATTTTATAATTCAGAAAAAAATTTTGCTTTGACTTCGGCAGATTTGGGAGAATTGTGGTTAACCTTGGATGAGGATTGCGTTGTCAGCTTTAATGCACAGCTTAACGGAGGTAAAATCAGCATCTATGTTGATAATACTTTGATTGAGGAATATACACAAAGCAATTATGGGTATTTAGGACACATAAACATACCTGCAGGGTGGCATAAGCTCAGGTTTGTTTATACTAAGGATGGCGGCAGCTATGGTTTGATACATAGTGTAAAGGTTATATCTAACGGTGATTACAACAAGGATGCTAAGGTAGATATGACAGATGCTGTAGCTTTATTAAAGCTTGCCTCGATTGAATTGGATGATTATCTGCATTGTGATTTAAACAACGACTCAATGATAGACTCAAAGGATGTAGCTTTGATTATAAAAAAGATTTCCGGTATTAGCTACTGACAAGCTGATGAACTGAAAAGATTTGGTTGAAATTAACCAAAATCATATAAAATATCCCATATTTTTACATAAACGACTTTTTGTCGACAAATAAATATACACTACTTTTAGTAGCGAAGCGTATATTTATTAATAGAATTTATGGTTTTTTTAATAGAAGCGTATGGAATTTCGGATAGTTTATATATGTCAAACGAAAATGATTAATAATATACATTCAAAAAGAAAAAATATGCATAACGTTGCTTAAAAGAATACTATTTATAATTGGACAAGTTAAAAAAAGTCTTGTATAATATATCTTGACAAGTGCTTGTTTACATAAATTTTACAAATTATGTATATAAAATAAACGTTAATACGTATAAAAAGGATGAATATTATGGTCGAAGGTTTTCATTACTATGATAAAAAGGCGTATAATTTATATGTAATAGTTAAAGATGTTTTGATAAAGAGTGGGTTTTTGCCGAAATTCAGAGGCTTTACCTACATAATACAAGCTGTTGTAATGTGTTACAATGATAATAAGTATTTGGAATTAAAAAGTAAGGGCTTGTATATTGAGTTAGCCAGAATTAACGGAATAGGTATATCTTCCGTGGAACGAAATATCAGAAATGCTATTAATCACGCATGGGACAGAGATACAGGTAATAATTTTTATGAGCTGATTGGGTGCGATTATGTATTTGATAATAAGAAGCCTACATGCGGCGAGATAATAGATTTGCTTACATATTTTTTGATAGATACTGTAGGTCAATATGAGGAATAATTAAAGGGCTGTAAAAAACAGTTTTAAAACAGTAATGCCGTCCACATTTGTGGACGGCATTACGTTTTTTACAAATTTTACAGCCCCTTGATAATATTAATCTACCTTTGTTATCCAACCCATATCATCAGGTATTTTACCCCATTGTATACCTGTAAGGGTATCATATAACTTATGAGTAACTTCGCCGATTTCACCGTTATTAATCTTGCAAACGTGTTCCTCATATCTAAGCTCACCTACAGGAGATATAACAGCAGCTGTACCTGTACCGAATACCTCTTCAAGCTTGCCCTCCTTGCTTGCCTTAACAATATCGTCTATAGCCAGTCTTTCCTCTGAAACAGTATATCCCCACTTTTTAAGCAATTCAATACAGGACATACGTGTTACCCCCGGGAGAACAGTACCTACAGTAGGAGCTGTGTAAATTACACCGTCAATCTTAAAGAAGCAGTTCATTGAGCCGACCTCTTCAACGTACTTTCTTTCAACACCGTCAAGCCACAGCACCTGTTCATACCCAAGGTCATGACCTTTAACCTGTGCAGCAAGAGAAGCAGCGTAGTTACCGCCGCACTTTGTAAAGCCTGTTAAACCAGGAGCTGCTCTTACATATTCGTCCTCAACATAAATTTTAACAGGGTTAATACCTGTTGAGTAGTAAGCACCTACAGGTGATGCAATAATACAGAAAATATAATTATTAGCAGGACGCACACCAAGGTGTGGCTCTGTAGCAATAACAAAGGGACGAAGATAAAGAGAAGTACCCTCTTCGCTTGGAACCCAGTCTTTTTCAACTTTAACAAGCTCTTTACAAGCTTGTACAAAGTCCTCAACAGGTACTTCGGGGATACACATTCTTCTGTTGGTATTAATCATTCTTTCTGCGTTCTTTTCAGGACGGAAAAGTTGAATATCGCCGCTTGGTGTACGATAAGCCTTAAGACCCTCAAAGGACTCCTGTGCATAGTGGAAAACCATAGCTGCAGGGTCAAGTGCCAAAGGTGCATACTCAACAATGCGTGGGTCATGCCAACCCTTGCCCTCGGTATAGTCCATGATGAACATATTATCAGTGTAGTAGATACCAAAGCCTAAATTACTCTGGTCAGGCTTAGCCTTTGGATTTTTGGAAAGCTCATGTTTGATATTAAGCATTTTTATCCTTCTTTCTTTGTATAAAAATTTAACTTAAACTTAGTATATAGCTTTTAAATATAAATTTCAACTCCTTTTTGTTATTTTTAACTAAATTTACCTTATAAAAAAATAATATAATAATATATAGCTTTTTTTTGAAAATGTGGTATAATTAATTTACTAAATGTATAAGGAGGTTTTCTATATGAAGAAAAGATTAGCTGCATTATTTTTATGTGCTATTGTTGCAGCAAGCTCAGTATCGTTTGTTTGTGCGGATGATACAGAAAATACACAAACTCAGGAGTCTGCTACAGAGGCAACCACAGATGAGGAAACTACTGAGGAAACTACCGAGGAGACAACTGAGGTAACAACTACAACAACCACAGAAACAACTACTAAAGAAACAACTACAGAAACTACTACAACAAAGGTAAATGACAGTACTACTCAGACAACTACAAAAAAGCAGGAGTCAAATAAGGTAGAAAAGACTTTTAATATAACCGTTGAGGTAGATGATACATATAACCTTGGCAATAAGATTTCTGTTGATGCAAAAGACCTTGATTGGAGCTCAGCTGATACAAGTATTGCTACCGTAAATTCTTCAGGTAAGCTTACTGCTAAAAAGAAGGGTGAGGTGTATATTAATGCAACAGGCTCTGTAGGCAGTACAGAGTATGATTATTATTTTGATATTACCGTAAATCGTAATTCAGATGATGATGACGATGATGATGACGATTATGATAAGACAATAACAATTGACGTAGGCGATAAAAAGGATTTATATGACTACGTTGATGATGAATATGACTCAGACGAATACGACTGGAGTTCAAGAAGTAAATCCGTAGCAACCGTTGATGATGACGGTATTGTTAAGGGCGTTAAAGAGGGTACTGCCATAATTGAAGCTGAATCAAATGATGAAGAGTATCTATTTAAGGTAGTTGTCAGAGATGATGATGACGAGGATGATGATGATGACAGCGATGTTTCAACAAAGACAAGCTGGACATTTTATTTGGATGTTGATGATAACTTGGATTTAGCCGATTTTATGGATGAAGACCCTGAGGATTGTACATGGTATGTAGACGATGAGGATATAGTTGAGCTTGATGAGGACTCAGGTGAAGTTGAAGCCCTTGAAGAGGGCAGTACTGTTGTTGAAGCAGAGGGTGATGACGATTATAAGTTTACAATTAAGGTAAATGAAGACTATACAACAAAGACAATAACAGTCAAAAAGAATGAGAGCAAGAGCTTTGAAAATCTTCTTTCTGAGGACGTAGACGAATATAGCATCAAGTCTGACAGAACAGCTGTAGCAAAGCTGGATGGCGAGGATAAGGTAAGAGGTGTAGCAAATGGTGTTGCAACTCTTATATGCGAGCATGATGACGGAGATATTATCCAAATTATAGTTACCGTATCAGGTACGGCTACAACTACTACAACAACGGAAACCACCACAGAGGCTACAACTGCAACTCCTACAACTAAAGCAAATCAGACTCAGACTACAACAACCAAGGTTAGCTTTACTGATATTTCTTCAAGAGCATGGGCAGTAGCATCTATTAATAATATGGCATCAAAGGGCTATATTGTAGGTAGAAACAGCACTACCTTTGCACCTGATGATACTTGTACAAGGGCAGATTTTACAATTGTACTTGTAAAAATGCTTGGTCTTGATATTAAAAACAGCGGAAATTACAGCGATGTACCCGGCACTGCATATTATGCTGACTATGTAAGCACAGCAAAGGCAAACGGCATTGAGGCAGGTGTAAGTAATAATCAGTTCCGTCCTACCCAGAGTATTACTCGTGAGGAAATTATGGTTATGGTATATAAGGGTCTTTTAAAGACAGGTATGCAGTTAAATATTGATACTAAATGCCTTGATAAGTATACCGATAACGGTAAGATTTCACCTGAAAACAGGGTTGCTGTGGCAGCACTTATAAATTTAGGTGCAGTAAAGGGTGATTCCGACACTACACTTTCACCTGATAAGAATATTACAAGAGCACAAATGGCAGTGCTTCTTGATCAGGTTTATAATGTGCTTAAATAATCGGAGGTAAAAATGGATTGTATTAAAATCGGTCTGTTAGGTCTGGGTACTGTTGGTACAGGTGTATACAGACTTGTGGAAAGACAGGCAGAGGAAATACGGCATAAAACAGGCACAAGTGTAGAAGTTAAAAGAGTGCTTGTAAAAAATCTTTCCAAGACACGTGAGGGCATTGACAGCAGCGTGCTTACTGATAATTGGGGGGATATAGTAAATGACCGTGAAATTAAAATTATAGTTGAGGTTATGGGTGGTATTGAACCTGCCTATACCTATATTAAAACAGCTTTAGAGGCGGGTAAAAACGTAGTAACGGCCAACAAGGATTTAATCGCACTCAGAGGTGGCGAGCTTATGGACCTTGCGGCTAAAAATGGCTGTGACCTGCTTTTTGAAGCATCCGTAGCGGGAGGTATACCTATTATCCGACCTTTAAAGCAATGCCTTGCAGGTAATAATATTACTGAAATTATGGGCATTGTAAACGGTACTACAAACTTTATACTTACCAAAATGACAAAGGAGGGTATGGAGTTTGAGGATGCCCTTAAAATGGCACAGGATTTAGGCTATGCTGAAGCAGACCCAACAGCTGATATTGAGGGCTATGATGCAGGCAGAAAGATTGCAATTATGGCTTCTATCGCCTTTAATTCAAGGGTAACCTTTGATGATGTTGATATTGAGGGTATCACCAAGATAACCTCAAAGGATATAAAATATGCAAAGGAGATGGATTGCGATATTAAGCTTTTAGGTATTGCCGCAAATACTCAGGAAGGTGTTGAGGTAAGCGTACACCCTATGCTTATACCAAGCAACCATCCTCTTGCATCGGTAAATGACTCCTTTAATGCTGTTTTTGTACACGGTGATGCTGTTGATGATGCTATGTTTATGGGTAGAGGTGCAGGTATGTATCCTACAGCAAGTGCAGTAATGGGCGACATAATTGATGTGGCAAGAAATATTGTATCTAATTGCTGTGGCAGAATAGGCTGTACATGCTACAAGGAGCTTAATATTAAAAAGCCTGAGGATACTGTAAATAAGTATTTTATGCGTATGCGTGTTGAGGACAGACCCGGTGTGCTTGCAAGTGTGGCAAGTGTGTTTGGCAATAACAATGTAAGCATAGCACGTATTATCCAAAAGGCAAGAAGTGAAAATACAGCAGAGCTTGTTGTAATTACAGACGAGGTGCGTGCAGGCAATTTTAAGGACTCTCTTGCTATCTTTAACGGTATGAGTTTAGTTAAGGAAATTTCCTCTGTAATACGTGTTTACGGAGAATAAGGAGTTAAGATAATGAACCTGATGACTGTTGAAAACATATCTAAGGCATTTGGTGAAAAAACTGTACTTAGTAATATTACCTTTGGTGTAGAAACAGGGGACAAGATAGGAATTATCGGTATAAACGGTACAGGTAAGTCAACCCTTCTTAAAATTCTTGCAGGTGAAGAAACAGCTGATGAAGGTCAGATTACAAAAATGAGGGGCTTGAGGGTAGGTTATCTACCCCAGGTGCCTGACTTTGGTGATGAAAGTCAGGTAGTAATTGACTATATTAATAAGGTAAGTGACCTTGATACGGACGAGCGTATAACTGAGGCAAAAACTGCATTAACAAAGCTTGGTATAACAGATTATTATAAGCCTTGTACGGAGCTTTCGGGAGGTCAACGTAAAAGAGTTGCCCTTGCAGCGGCTATGATGAGCAAGGTTGATATACTTATACTTGACGAGCCTACCAACCATATTGACAATGATACCGTGGATTGGCTTGAAAACAACCTTAAGCGTACTACAAAGGCACTTATTATGGTAACTCATGATAGATATTTCCTTGACAGAGTAGTAAATAAAACCATAGAGCTTGACAAGGGCAATATGTATACCTATCTTGGTAATTACACAAAGTTTATCGTTAAAAAAGCTGAGAGAGAAGAACTTGAGGCATCAAGCGAAAGAAAGCGACAAAGCTTTTTACGTAATGAGCTTAAATGGGTAAGACGGGGAGCTCAGGCAAGGACAACTAAGCAAAAGGCAAGACTTCAACGGTTTGAAGAGGTTTCCTCTATGGCTACACCTGAAAAAACAAGGACTGTTGAGTTTGAGGGTACAGCCTCACGTTTAGGCAGAAAAACCATAGAGGCAGATAATATTGCCAAGTCCTACGGAGATAAAGAGGTTATAAAGGACTTTACTTATCATCTTTTAAAGGATGACAGGATAGGTATAATAGGCTCTAACGGCGTCGGCAAATCAACTTTGTTAGGTATGCTGAGCGGCAGTATAGCTCCCGATGAGGGTACTGTTACCTTTGGCGAAACTGTTAAAATAGGTGTATTTGCTCAGGAAAATGCAGTAATGGACTATAATCAGAGGGTTATTGACTACATTAAGGAAATAGGTGAATATATCCCTGTTGAAAAGGGCAGAATAAGTGCTTCACAGCTTTTGGAAAGATTTTTGTTCACCCCTGAAATGCAGTATTCGCCTATAGGCAAGCTTTCAGGCGGTGAGAGAAGAAGGCTTTATCTTTTAAGGGTGCTAATGGGCTGTCCTAACATATTATTCCTTGATGAGCCTACAAATGACCTTGATATTGCCACATTAAGCATTTTAGAGGAATATATTGAGGGCTTTAACGGGGCTGTGATTACGGTATCTCATGACAGATGCTTTCTTGACAGAATAGTAAACCGTATTTTTGCATTGGAGGGTGACGGCTATGCAAAGCAATATGAAGGCGGTTACAGTGATTACATTGTAAAAAGAGATGATAACAATGAAAAAGGTACCGCTAAAAAGAAAAGCGAAACCAAGGAATGGGATAAGGGCAAACGTAAGCTTAAAATGACCTATAATGAGGAGAGAGAATGGGAAACCATTGACAGCGATATTGCTCAATTAGAGGAAAAAATAACGGAACTTGAAAAGGAAATGGAAAAAAATTCAAGTCAGTATGCAAAGCTACAGGAATTAGGCGAAGAAAAAATCGCCTTGGAAACTCAGCTGAATGAGAAAATGAATAGATGGGTTTATCTGTCTGAGCTTGATGAAAAAATAAAAAATCAGTAAAGTAAAGGACTTGTAAAGGTTAAAGCCTGAACAAGTCCTTTTTATTGTTTTAATTATTGTTTTCGTTATCTGCAAAGTATCCAAGAGATTCAAGCTTATCGAAAACCGCAAGACCTGCCGCATCTGCACCTTCAGCACTGAAATACTCTGTGTTGTTATTATGATTGCTGAAGTAAATATATGGCACTATACTGTTATCGGCAAGAACCTTATCATCCTCTGAAAGCTGAATACCAAGGTCGGTGTGAGCCTGTTTAAGAAGATATTGTCTTAAATCAAGGAAGTTTTCTCCAAAGGCTTCACTAAGTGCTTTGTTAGCCTTGTCAAGGACCGCAACTTCTCCTTTAACGGGACCTACAACAAGGTAATTTGTATTTTCTGACTTTGCCAAAAAATCAATCATAGACTTATATATTTCTACAGCCTTTTCCGGGTTTTCATATATCTTGTCATCACCTAAAAAGAATATACTGATATCCTTTGTTCTAAGCTGCATAGCTCTTGTTTCTACGTCAGTTGGAGTAAGTACCAAAGTTTCTTCTCCGCTTTCTGCCCTTGTAAAGCGGTAATTGCCGTTAATAATGGACAGTAAGCCTTCAACACCCTGTACTTTACAAGGGTTAAGGCCACCGTTTTTTGAATAGTCAAAATTCAGTTTGTTACCGTCTTCATTTGTAATAAGCACTTCTGTAGATGCCTTTGTCGACGGTATAATAAAGGGTGATACCTGTATAGGCTTGCCACCCTGTCTTGCTGCCATTTCATAAATTGTATCCTTATCAACCGATACATTGTAAACAGTACGTTGTGCCAAATAGGAAAGCACACCGGGCAAAGACGCAGTAGAATCATCGGGGGCATTATTATAGCTGTCGCCGTAGCAAGAAATTGCTGTTAGGTCATTTAAGTTTGCAACATTACCGGATGCGTCCTTAACTGAGCCATATACCTCCTTGGTACCTGTTTCCGCTTCTGTAAGCGTCATATATCTTTCTGTAGATACGTCAAAATCAAAACCGTTAATTAAAAGGTGTATACCTATATAAATAAGAACTGCGGCAAAGCCTATAAGTGAAATCCAAATGATACGTTTTTCAATTACATCCAGATAGTTGCGTTTTGATGTACGTTTTTTTGAGCCGCCTTTACCGAAGCTTATATTACTTAATTTCAACTTAAACTTACCTCCTGTAGGGCAATTAATACAAATAACACTGTCCTACTCATTAACATATTATTAATATTCTACAATATATTTACTCTCTTGTCAAATACTGAATTGTAATTTATCAATTTACTATTAAATAAATTTGTGATATACTGTAAAAAACGGCGTTTTGGAGGAAAAAATGAATAACTTAGTTATAGCAACGGAAGAAATAAAAAAGGTAATACAGGGTAAAGATGATATAATAAAAAATGTAATGATGGCTATTTTAAGCGGCGGACATATTTTGCTGGAGGATGTACCGGGTGTAGGCAAAACTACTCTTGCCTTGGCTTTTTCAAGAGTTTTAGGACTTGATTACAAAAGAGTACAGTTTACCCCTGATGTTATGCCCAGTGATGTGACCGGCTTTTCTATGTATAACAAAAAAACAAATGAATTTGAGTATATCCCGGGTGCGGCATTATGTAACCTTTTGCTTGCAGATGAAATTAACCGTACCTCACCTAAAACTCAGGCGGCACTTCTTGAGGTAATGGAGGAGGGCAGAGTTACAGTAGACGGTGTTACAAGGCAGATACCTAAGCCGTTTACCGTTATTGCTACACAAAATCCCTTTGGCTCGGCAGGTACTCAAAGATTGCCTCAATCCCAGATGGACAGATTTCTTATCAGGCTTTCCATGGGCTATCCCGATAAGGAGAGTGAAATTATGATTTTGAAGGGCAGTGGTATTGCAAATATTGACTGTGTTAATGCAGTCTTAGATAAGGAAAGTCTTGAACAAATGCAGAGGGAATGTTCTGAGGTATTTGTAAAGGATGAAATTTACAGCTTTGTTGTGGATATAGCAAATGCTACAAGAACAAGTGAGCTTTTTGAAATCGGCATAAGTCCCAGAGGCAGTATTGCTTTGATTAAAATGGCTAAGGCAAATGCTTATATGGAGGGCAGGGATTACACTGTACCTGAAGATGTGCTTGATATACTTAATTTTGCATCTGCACACAGAACAGAGCTTAGTGAAAAGGCTAAGGCTATGGGCTATCAGCCTGAGGAAGCATTATCCGAGGCTATTAAGGATGCAAAGGTTAAGGTACATAAGAGGTAAATTTTATGGACAGAGCTAATAACTACATATATTATTTTCTTGTTGTGGCAATTATCGGATTGGCGGCATTCTTTTTTCATAGTTACTTACTTGCAACAGTGGTAATAGTATTTGCTGTTTTACCTATTATATCTGCTGTTTTGTTAAGGCTTTCCTATAAAGGAATAAGCGTAAGTTTAAAGGATAATTCAACTACGGCTAAAAGAGATAGTGAATATTTACTTAAAATAATTGTTAAAAATAAAAGCTTTATACCTGTACCCTTTTGCAATTTACAGCTTGATATGGTAAATGACTTTTCGGGAGAAAAACAGACAAGGTACATTAATGTTTCGGTACCATGCTTTAGTAAGAGAATTACAGAGTTTAGATTTAAGCCTGTTCTTTGCGGTAAAATAAATATATATATAAGCGATGTAAGGGCAAGGGACATTATGTGCTTTTATCAGATTAAAACCAAGGCTAAGGCAAGGTTTGCGTTAAATATTATTCCCTGCAGTATTAAGCTTAATACTGCTGATAAGGCAAGTGAGGGGGTATCAGATGAAAGTGAGAAAGCACGTAAGGACAGTGCAGGTACAGAGGTTATACAAATCAGAGAATATGTAAAAGGCGACAGTCTTAAATCAATACACTGGAAGCTGAGTGCTAAAAAGAATGAGCTTTTTGTAAAGGAAAAGGGCGACAATTTAAGTGATAAGGCAATTTTGCTTTTTGAACTTACAAAAAACGACATAAACGGTATACTTGATATGGTTTATACTGTTGCAAAGGACTTTGTGCATAAAAATCAGCCTGTTAAAATATGCTGGGCAGGCGGAGGAAGTGAACAGCTTGCAACCTATGTTATTGAAAGAGAGCAAGATATATATCATATGTTTGAGAAGGTGTACCTTTCTCAGCCTGTAAACGGAAGCAATCATACTCTTTCAGTAGCCAAAAGACAGCTTACAGGAGGCAGTGTGCTGTATATTGCCTCGGCAGAAAAAGGAGTTTCCATAATTAATTTATGAAAAATATACTATTGTTTTTAAGTAAAAAAACTCAAATTAAATATGAAAATAAGCTGGGTGAAAAAAGCGGTATTTTAATTACACAGGCACCGAGGGTAAACGGCGAGATGCCTTTCTTAATGGTTTTAATTAAGGCACTTATTATATTTTTAACCTTAATGGGCAGTGTGGATTGTTATATGAGTGGCTTTGGTATAGCCTACAGCTATGAATTTACTTTTAAGTTGTGTGTAATAGCAGCACTTATATTTGCAATAGCAAACACAAGACTGGTACTTTCCGTGCTTATTTACTCTGTGTGTATATATTATATTTCGGAGTTTCTTAATACTGATGCAGATGTGCTTATAAGCGGTGTAACGGCAGTTGTTAATATGAGCTATGGTCTTATTATGAAAAAATATAATTTTCCCTCTGTAGACGGCTTTGATGAAATGATTGCGGACAGAAATCTTACCGTAACTGCTGTTATTGTAATAGGCGTGCTTATAATGGGTATGATAATGGCATTTTTAATATGCCGTTTTATGAATATTATAGTGGTTACCCTTATTACAATGCTCCCGCTTAGCATGGTGCTTTTCTTTGATGGTATGCCATCCTACAGCTCATTTATAATGCTTGCTTCAGCATGGCTTATTACGGCATTTATCAAGTTTAATGCAAGGTTTGGGCATATAGCTGAAAAAAGGAAGATGAATTCCTATTATTGGAAGGATTATATATACTATAAGCAAAATTGTGATGGTATGGCTGTATTTCAGTCGGTTTGTATTATGGCAGTCATTTCAGCCTTGCTTGTGGGTATAGCCTGCACTGTATTCACACCACAGCTTTTTGACAGCAGTATCAGAAGGTCCAAGACTAAGGAAAATCTTGATTATATTGTAAGAGATACAATGATAGTTGCCTTTTCCGAGTACAAGAATTATAAGCTTTCAGGCTTTGCCTCAAATGGTGTACTTGGATTTTACGGTAATACACAGCCTGATTTTGAAACGGATTTAAAGGTAACTCTGGTACCCTATACTACAGACAGAATATATTTACGCACCTTTATAGGCTCTGACTACAAATATAAGAAAAATTACTGGGAAAACAAGTCTGAAAGTAAGGCTTATAAAGATAAAGAAAGTGCATCTGTAACGGCAAAGGCGTTAAAGCAGAATGAAGGTGTAAAGGCAAAAATCAGTGTAGAAAATTTGGGTATCAGTTCGTCATTGGGCTTTGTGCCTTATTATACCGATTTGGAGGAAAATACAAGCCTTACTTATGTACAGGACGATATAATTTCAGGCGATGTAAATAAGGGCGACAGTGTAGATATTACGTATTATCCCATGGTTGATGAGGAAAACACTCAGGTGGAAATAAGCTCCGATTACAGGGATTATGTATATAAAAATTATCTTGATGTGCCGGAGGAACTTCAGCTAAAGCTAAAGTCTCTTTGCAGCGGCGAGGGCTTCAGGGATAATGATGAATTGGAGCAAAAGATATGCGACTATTTCCAAAATAATTTTGAGTATACTACCAAATCAGGCAGACTGCCTTGGAAAACAGATTTTGCAGAGTATTTTCTGTTTGAAAGCCAAAAGGGTGTCTGTGCTCATTTTGCAACAGCTGCAACCCTTATTTACCGCAGTGTAGGCATACCTGCAAGGTATGTTGAGGGCTACTGCATAGACTATCCTGTAGTTATGGAGGGTACTCCAAGGGAGGACTGCAATATTGAGGATTGGCTTACAGGCACAATGCCCCTTAGTAAAAATGTAATGGAGGCGGAATTATCCGACTTTTGTGCCCATGGCTGGGTGGAGATTTATAAGGACGGTATAGGCTGGGTTACCGTTGATCCTACTCCATATGCAGATATTGAAAAAATTAAGGCAGAGGTAGACGATACCGAGTCCTTTACAGGTGTTTTAGAGTATTTGGGCGACCCTCAGATAAGACAAAATGAAAACAGTGAGGTCTTAACTAAAGCAGGAAAGATATTTATGGCTATAATTAAAGTATTAGCTTTAGCCTTGCTTTTGGCAATGGTATATCTTGTACCTGTAAGACCTTTGGTATGGTTTGCTATACGCAACTTGTCACCAAAAGACAAGGCTCTTAGGCTAAGGTTTGCCTATATTAAGAACCTTGCTGTATATTGCGGTATGGTACAAGCTGATGTAATATACAGAGATTTGTGCAATATTCTCAAGGAAAAGGGTATGGATGAAAATAAGGCTGATTTATTGCTGAAAAATATTGAAAAGGCTTTTTACAGTAAAAACGGCATTTCAGCTGAGGAATACAAGGCTACCTTAAAGCTTATGCATCAGGCAGAAAAAACAGTTTTAAAGGCAGCGAGGTTATATAAAAAGGCTACTGCTTTATTTGTGGTAGTTAAATAGAAAGGAAAGAAAAATGAGTATATTAACCGTAAAAAATATGAGTCACAGCTATGGTGGCAGAATTATATACGAGGATGTGTCCTTTAGGCTTAATAAGGGAGAACACATAGGGTTTATAGGTGCAAACGGCGAGGGCAAGTCCACCTTTATGCGTATAATTACAGATAAGCTGATGCCGGATGAAGGCGTTATTCAATGGTCAAATCGTGTAAGGGTCGGTTATCTTGACCAGCATGCAGAGCTTGAAAAGGGTGTAACCGTAAGAGATACCTTACGGGGTGCCTTTGACTATCTCTATAATATTGAAAGAGAGCTTAATGATACCTATGCAAAAATGGGCGATGAGGGTGCAGATGTCGACAAGCTTATGGAGGAGGCGGCGGCTCTTCAGGATATGCTTGACATAGGCGATTTTTACTCTATAGATACAAGGCTAACGGAGGTTGCATCGGGTATAGGACTTATGGAAATAGGTCTTGATAATGATGTGGCAGAGCTATCGGGCGGTCAGCGTACAAAGGTGCTTTTAGGCAAGCTTCTCTTACAAGTGCCTGATATTCTACTGCTTGATGAGCCTACAAACTACCTTGACGAGGAGCATATTGCATGGCTTAAGCAATATCTTTTAGACTATGAAAATGCCTTTATACTTATCTCCCATGATATGGAGTTTTTAAATGAGGTGGTAAATGTAATTTATCACGTGGAAAACGCTCACCTTACAAGATATACGGGAGATTACAACGAGTTTTTAAGGGTGTATGAGCTTAATAAAAGACAGCTTGAGGCGGCATATAATCGTCAGCAAAACGAAATTAATCAGCTGCAGGATTTTATTGCCAGGAATAAGGCAAGAGTGGCAACGGCAGGTATGGCAAGGGCAAGGCAGAAAAAGCTTGATAAAATGGATATAATTGAGCTTGCAAAGGAAAAACCGAAGCCTGAATTCAATTTTTTACAGGCTAAAACCTCAGACAAACTTATTTTTGAAACAAAGGACCTTGTAATAGGCTATGATAAGCCCCTTTCAAAGCCCCTTAACCTGCTTTTTGAGAGAGGTCAAAAGGTGGCAATTATAGGTGCAAACGGAATTGGTAAAACAACATTGTTAAGAAGTCTTTTGGGAGAAATTAAGCCTGTTTCGGGTACTGTTATAAAGGGAGGTAATCAGCACATAGGTTACTTTGAGCAGGAAATAAAAGAAACAAACAACAATACCTGTATTGAGGATGTATGGGAGGCGTTCCCTTCTTTTAACCAGTATCAGGTAAGGGCGGCACTTGCCAAATGCGGTTTAACTACCGAACAGCTTGAAAGTAAGGTTTATGTATTAAGCGGCGGTGAGCAGGCAAAGGTGCGACTTTGCAAAATAATGAACAGGGAAAGTAACATACTTGTGCTTGACGAGCCTACTAACCACCTTGATGTAGACGCCAAGGAGGAACTTAAAAACGCTCTTAAGGATTACAGAGGTGCAATACTTATGGTGTGCCATGAGCCTGAATTTTACAGAGATATTTGCAGTGACATCTGGGATTTATCCGCCTTAAAATAGTCAGTTGTTGACAAGGAAACCTATATATATTATAATTTTTTTAAATACCTGTCAGGAATAAAACGGAAATAAATTAAGGAGTGAAAAAATTAATCTTTATGGACGAAAATCTGTCGCTGGCTATTATTATAACCTTTCTTATTATGTGCTCTGCCTATTTTTCGGGTACGGAAACAGCCTTTACCAAGTTTAACCGTATTAAAATGAAGAACGAGGCAGCAGGAGGAAATAAGCGTGCTAAGCTTGTTTTAAAGCTGTCAGAGGACTATGACAAGCTTTTATCTACAATTTTAGTAGGTAATAATATAGTCAATATTTTATCAACCTCCTTGGCAACTGTGCTTTTTACAAATATTTTCGGTCAATCGGGTGTTACGGTGGCAACGGCTGTTATGACAGTAACAGTGCTTATTTTCGGTGAAATTACACCTAAAAGCGTAGCAGGTGATGCTTCAATGAGTATTTCCAAGGCGGCGGCACCCTTGCTTCGTATAATTATGATTGTGCTTACACCCGTAAACTTTCTGTTTGGTTTATGGAAAAAGCTTATAAGTAAATTTTTAAATTTAAAAAATGTTGATAAAATAACTGATGAGGAAATTGTATCTATGGTTGAGGAGGCTACCCAGGACGGTAATTTTGATGAAAAATCCGGTGGTCTGATTATAAATGCAATTGAGTTTGATGAGGTTTTTGTAAGGGATATATGTACCCCACGTCCTAATATTGTTGCAATAAGAGATACATACACGGTTGAGGAGATTACGGAGGTCTTTCAGGAGTGCGGCTATTCAAGACTGCCTGTATACCATAAAACCATTGATGATGTGTCAGGCTTTATTAACCAGAAGGACTTTTTTAAGCACGTGATTAATTCTGATAAGGAAATTAAGGATATAATTCACCCTATCCTTTTAGTAGCTCCGACTATGAGTATTTCAAAGCTTATGTCGGAGTTCCAGAGAAAGCATATTCATATTGCAGTTATTATTGATGAGTTTGGCGGTATACAGGGGCTTATTACCCTTGAGGATATTTTAGAGGAGCTTGTAGGCGAGATATGGGACGAGCATGACAAGGTTGTACCTGATATTAAAAAGATAAATGAACAGGAATATATAGTTTTAGGTACGGCTAATCTTGATAAGGTTTTAGAGGAATTTGATATAAATATTGAAGAAGAGCATCTTTCCGTAAACGGTTGGGTAGCAGACCAAATAGGCAGTATACCAAAGGTAGGAGATACCGTTGTTTATGAAAACCTTATAATCACCGTGACAAGAGCAAACAAAAGACGTGCTATTGAGGTTAAAATTAAGGTTACAAATAAACCGGAGGAGGAAAAAACTGATGAAAAGATTGATTAGTGCTTTTACGGCAATTACAGTAACGCTTGGTATATGCTATGGTGCTTTTGGTGCAGAGAGTAATATTGCTGTTGAACTGGATGGCGAAAAGATAGCCTTTTCGGGACAAGGTCCTGTTATTGTAGAGGGCAGAACACTTATACCTTTAAGAGGCGTATTTGAAAAAATGGGATATGAGGTAAGCTGGGAGGCTGATACAAAGACAGCTGTACTTAAAGGTGAAAATATAACTGTCAGTGTAGGAGCAGGCAGTACTCAGCTTAGCATAAATGACGAGGCTAAGCCTCTGGACGTACCGGCACAGATTGTGAACGGTTCAATGCTGCTTCCCTTACGTGCCGTAAGTGAAGCGGCGGGAGCCTCCGTAACATGGAACGGTGCAACCAAAACCGTTGAAATCAGCACAAAAGGTGAAAAGTTGAGTGATATAATGCAGGCAAGCACCTTCCTTGAAGAATATGCAAGGATAACAGTGCCTCTTGATGAGGTTTCCGCACTTTGTGAGGAAATGTCAAAAATAGAGGGCGAGGTAAACTCAGCGGCATTACAGAGCTATCGTGTTAAAATATATAATGCAATAAAAACGGTAGAGGATGTAATGAATGATGTTGAAAAGCTGGAAGTGCCTGATAATATGTCAGAGCTACAGGCTGTAAGGCTTGAAGCTATGAGTAAGCTTAAAAGCACCTTAGAGATTATGCTTGACTATTGTGACGGTAAAGTTACAGCCGATGAGGCAGAGGAAAAAATAGGGGAGCTATCTCTTGCAAGTGATGAAATTATTCGTAAGAGTAATGAAATTTTAGAGAGTCTGGTTATTAAATAATAAATTTTAAAATTAATATTGGACACAAGCTGTTTATTTTTTGTATATTATGCAGGTTGTGTCTTTTTTATAATATTTTTTTTTAAGCATATAAATCCGTTTGTTCTTATTATTGGGGTTAAGTAATATAATATTGTATCCATACATTTTTATAAGGAGGCAATATGGATAATTTCAGCATATATAAGGACATAGCAGAAAGAACCAACGGAGATATTTACATAGGTGTTGTAGGTCCCGTAAGAACAGGTAAATCTACCTTTATCAAGCGATTTATGGATTTACTTGTATTACCTAATATTGAAAACGTGTACAGCAGAGAAAGAGCAAAGGATGAACTACCCCAAAGTGCAGCAGGCAAAACTATAATGACTACAGAGCCTAAGTTTGTACCTAATGAGGCGATTGAAATAAAGCTTGATGAGGATATTAAGCTAAAGGTCAGGTTGATAGATTGTGTGGGTTATCCAACCAAAGGTGCAGAGGGCTACAATGACGGTGAAGAGCCGAGAATGGTAAATACCCCATGGTCAGAGGAAAAAATGCCCTTTGCCAGGGCAGCAGAGATAGGCACAAGAAAGGTAATTACAGAGCATTCTACCATAGGCATTGTAATTACTACCGACGGTACTATCGGTGAGCTTGACAGAGAGGGATATGTTGAGGCAGAGGAAAGAGTAATAAATGAATTAAAGGAGCTTGAAAAACCCTTTATTGTTATCTTGAACAGTGCAACACCTTATAGTGAACAGACCACAGCCCTTGCTAACGAGCTTAGGGAAAAATATCAGGTACCTGTAGTGCCTCTTAATTGCTCACAATTAAAAGTGGAAAATATAACAGCTATTCTTGAACAGCTGTTATATGAATTTCCTTTGGCACAGGTGGGCATAAATTTGCCTAAATGGCTTGAGGTACTGCCTGTTGACCATAGCTTAAAATCAAGCATAATTAGCTCTCTTAAGGAAATGCCTTTTGACCTTAACAGCTTAAGACAGGTTAAGGAATTACCTAATATTATTCTTGAAAATGATAAAGTAAAAAAGGCATATGTAGAAAGCATTGATTTAGGCACAGGTAGTGCTACTGTTGATGTGGCTATGGTTGATGATTTATTTTACTCTGTTCTTTCGGAAACCACAGGCACTCAGATTGCCGATGAATATGAGCTTATTGAAACCATCAAAGCCTTGAGCATGGCCAAAAGTCAGTATGATAAGGTACGCTTTGCCTTAGAGGAGGTAAACCGTAAGGGCTACGGTGTTGTTATGCCTTCACCTGAGGAAATGGAGCTTAGCAGACCTGAGGTTGCAAAGCATGCAGGCAAATATGGCATAAAGCTGAAAGCCTCTGCCCCCAGTATACATATGATCAGGGCAGATATTCAGACAACCGTGGCACCTATAGTGGGTTCAGAGGAACAGTCAAAGGAGCTTGCAGAATATCTTGCACAGCAGTTTGAAGGCAACAGGGAAAACCTGTGGAGCTATAATATCTTTGGCAGGAGTATGTCGGATTTAATCAGAGAGGACTTAAACAGTAAGGTAGGTAGAATACCTGAGGACGCCCAGATGAAATTTCAGGAAACTCTGCAAAAAATAATGAATGAGGGCAGTGGAGGGCTTATTTGCATATTGTTATGATTTTATGGGGTGTTGTGTGTGCAACACCTTTTTATTGTTGCATTTTATACTTTAGTGTGTTAAAATATAATAAATGGGAGGAATTTTATTATATGATAAAAGCAGAGCATATCAGCAAAAGGTATAAAAACACAGTTTTGCGTGATATAACCTTTAATGTGAATAAGGGCGAGTGTATAGGCATCTTGGGAGCTAACGGCTGTGGCAAAACAACCCTGCTTACTATTATGGCAGGTGTGGCCCATGCCGACGGAGGAAAGCTCTTTTACGAAAACCAATCAGCCTTAAATAACAGGCGTATTTGCAGTAAATATACAGGGTATGTACCACAGACAAATCCTTTAATTGAGGAATTAACGGCAGGGGATAATTTAAAGCTGTGGTGTAAGGATATAAAGTCATTTTTAAAAAGAGAGGAAATTAAGCGACTTGGTATTGAGAAATATCTTAATAAAACTGTCAGTAAGCTATCGGGCGGTATGAAAAGACGTATTTCAATAGCAATAGCTCTTGTTACAAAGCCACCTGTTCTTATTTTAGATGAGCCGGGTACAGCTCTTGACCTAAAGGGCAGGGCAGAAATAGCAGACTATCTTTTATCCTATGTAAATGAAGGCGGTACGGTTGTTATGACAACACACCTTGAGGCTGAAATACAGCTTTGTACAAGGCTGTATATGATTAAGGAGGGTGTTCTTGTGCCTATAGACAAGACCTTGTCAATAAATGAAATTTCAAAGCTTATCTAAAAGGGAGGAAAAATTATGAGTGATGAAAACAACAACTTAAACAATCAGGTGGACGAAAATATAACAGAAGCTGTGCAGGAGCCTGTTACTGAGGCTGTGCAGGAGCCTGTTTCTGAAATAGTTACAGAGCCGAAAGCAGAGCCTGAGATACCTAAAAAAAGTAAGACACCTGTAATTATAGGTGTGGTGGCAGTTGCGGTAGTTGCTGTAGTTGCATTCATGCTTAGCTCTAATCCTAAGGCAGAACTTGCCAATGCCTTTACTGCAACAGGTACAGCTATAGCAGAGCGTGAGAGTGTATTTAAACAAATTATATCACCGGGTGTTGCAGAAATGCTTTCAAACGGTAAATATACCTTAACTCAGGATATTTCTATTATAAATATGCCCGGGTATGAGGATGTGAACGGTGTTGGTGTTTCTGTTGAGGCTAATGTTGACAATACTGCAAAGCAGGCAAATTTATCCCTAAAGGGTGATTATCAGGGAATGAGCCTTGATGTTTTGAATGCCTACACCGACAATGAAAGCATCCTTATTAATATGCCTATGGCAAGCACAACGGTATTTTCCATGTCAACTGTTGATATTTTAGGTCAGATTAAGAACTCTCCCGTATTTTCACAATACATAGAAGATATTAATGATTTTGAAAATCAAGAGGAAATTTCTTTAAGACTTTTTGATGAGATTGAAACAGAGGAAATTGATGATGCTGTAGTAAAAGCCTATATGGATAATTTTAATGCACTTAAAGAGAGTATGCAGTACAGCAAGGCAGAGGCAAAAGAATTTGAGCTGGCAAGCGGTACGACAAAGTGTGTTGGTTATACTGTAGAAATAGCCGGGGCAGATGCAACAGATTTTCTGAAAAATACAATTAATGATGTTTATGCTTGCGAAAGCGTGAAGGAAAGCGTAAAGGAAGCGGCTTTAGCAAATTATTTGGCAGCAGGCTATTCAAGCTCTGATGAATATATTGCAGAGCTTGACGGTGCAATTCAGGACTTTACAACAAATGCTATGGTAGGCGATGTTAAGGCTAATTTCTACATAAATAAGGGTATTGTTGTAGATAGCGAAATAACAGCAGATGTTACCTATGAGGGTAGTACTGTTAAGTTTACTGTAAACGGCGGTCTTGATACAGATAACAGCCTTGATTTAGCACTTACACTTACAGCTCCTGACAACAGCAATATGGTTATAGCTTATAACGATAGTGTTGAAAATGCAGATAGCCTTAAGGAAAGCTATGCTGTTTCAATGAGCGGAGAGGGTGCAAAAGTAGCTGTTGCTTTTGAAAGTGATTATGATGCTTCTAACGGTACATTGCAGGCTGCTGTAAAGGCAACCACTGATGATGCAGAGGCTATGGCTCTTAATATTACAGGCAGTGTTGTATCTGATGATACTACAACAAAGCTTGACTTTACAAATATTGAGGCTGTAGCTCAGGGTGAAAGCTTAGGCAGCTTTGGTTATACTCTGGATATTAAGTCTTTAGATGGTGAGGTAACAAAGCCTGAGGGTAAGGTTGTCAATATATTTGAAATTAATGAGGACGAGTATTCAGAGATTATGTCCGAGCTTCAGGCAGGACTTTTCGGAGTTTTAATGGAAATGCAATAAGGTAAATAATATGTTTTTTATAAAACTTACATTATTTAAAATTAAAAGGATGCTGAGGTTTCTGCCGGGTATTACGGCAGGAGCCTTGGCTCTTTGCTTTATTATGGGTATTTTTGCCTATGGAGCAAACAAGCTTATTTATAAGGAAAATGCTGTGGATAAACAGGTTATAGGTGTAGTGCGTCCCGAAGAGGATAAGTATATTGACCTGGTTTTAGGTATGGTAAAGAATATTGAAAGTGTTGAGTCAATATGTGAGTTTACCTATGTTAATGATGAAGCTACGGCACTTGAAATGCTTAATAGTGGAGAACTGGACGGTGCAGTAATTTTGCCTTATCGCTTTATACAAAATATTGTCTACGGTGAAAATGTACCTGCAAGGGTGATATTACCTGAAAACAGTAGCCTGTACAGCCGGCTTTTTAAGGATTTAGCAGATAATGGTATAGGTATGCTTGCCGATGTCCAGGCGGCGGTACAGGCAGGCTTTTACAGTACTGAAGGTGAGGATAATAAGGCTCTTGATGAAAAGGTTAAAGATTATAATATGATGTATCTTAATATTTATCTGCCGAGAGGAGAGCTTTTTAAAAATGAAAATGTTTCTGCATCAGGTACCTTAAGTATAGGAGAATATTACGGCATCGGAGCAATATCGGTTATTCTGCTTTTGTCGGGTACATGTCTTGCTTTTGTAACAGGAAATGAAAATAAAAGCTTTGAGAGTATTTTAAAGCGTAGAGGTATAGGTAAGGTTGCTTTGTTTTTAGCCGATAATATTATGGTTATGGTTTTTTATATTCTGCTCTATGCATTAATTATAGCAGGGCTTTATATAGGGGGTATTGATTTTAGCTTTAATATAACGGCAGCTTTTCTTTCCCTTGTTTTAATCTCTCTTATAGTCAGCGGAGTATATACTGTATTTTCGGCTTGGGCGGGAGCATTGGTTTTGTTTGTGTTTGTGCTTGTATCAGCCTTTGTAGGGGGTGCAGTATTACCTGAAGCCTTTTTGCCTGAGAGTGTAGCATTTTTTACCGGCTATAGTCCTGTATATATAATCTATGGTCTGCTGTCGGCATTTCTTACAGAGGAGCTTGCGGTAAGCTTCGGTATATATTCAGCCATGGTGGCAGGTATTTATGCTTTTGTTGTAGGTGTACAGCTTTTCAGGGAGGTGAAGGAGGTATGAAATCAGTCAGAATATTTTTTATATATATAAAAAGACAGCTGAAAAATCCTGCTTTTTTGGCGGCGGCAATTATAATTCCTCTTTTAATTCCTTGTGTTTCATATATTGATATATCGGAAAATAAGGGCTTTAATGCAGGCTTTTACTGTGATAATAATAAGGAGCTGACTACAGCCTTAAAGTCAACAGAGGGTATGGTAACCTTTATACCCTATGAAAGTGAAGAGAGCCTGATACGTGATGTGGAAAATGAAAGTATAAATTGCGGATATGTAATACCCGATACCGTCTATGAGGATATTATAAGTAATAAAAAGGGTGCAATTATATGCTATAAGGCTCCCTCATCAATGCTTACAGAGCTTGTAAACGAAGAACTTTTTGCAGAAATGTCAAGACTTTATGCACCTGCTATTGCAGACCATTTTCTCAAAGAAAATAATATAAGCTATGACAGAGATAAATTTCTTAGCTATTATAATGATTATCTGGAGCAGGGCAAGGCGATTAATATTGAATACAGCTATGCAGACAGTCCTTTAGTAACGGAGGAAGAAAAGCAAATAAGCACTGACAGCATACTTGGTCTTATTGCGGTTTATATTATGCTGGGCGGTATACTTGCAATTAATCCATGGATAAGAGATGAAAAGAAATCAATTCCCTTTGGGTTAATGAATGTAGTCAGTTCTGTTGCAATTTTAACCTTTTTTTCTGCATTGACCTTAGCTGTTGTAAGGGGGCTAAGCCTTAATGACTGTTTAAGGCTTAGTTTATATGGCATTTTTGTTATTGCCTACAGTATGGTTATTAAGTTTGTCTTTAACAGATTGTCTGTAATCTGCGGACTTATACCTATATTGGTTTTGGGTAGCCTTATTCTCTGCCCTGTATTTATTGATGTTACGGCAATTATACCTGAGCTTGGTATAGTAAGGTATCTTTTTGCACCCTTTTATCTTATAGGTGAAGCCTCAACTTTGATAACAGGCTGTGTAATGGCTTCTATATTGTCCTTTTTTATTAATGGTGCTAAAAAACATATACGAATTTAATATTTAAACAAAAAGGAGATGGGTATTTATGAAAATTATAGGTATAGGTATTTTGATTTTAATATTTCTTTCGTTAATTGGTTCGTGTTCAGACAGTAATTCATCTTCAAGTAGCTATAGTTATAAATATAGACATGATGCCGAATATAAGTCAAATGTAAATAGTATAGTAGATGATTATGATATGTCACCTGCAGAGGTGGATAGAAAAATACATGCAGTTGATAAAGCTATGGATTCTCAATAAAAGTTAAGTATAAACATTCTTAAATTAAGGCTTATTTTTTAACATACTCCGTTATATCCTCAACCCTGCAATCTAATATTTTGCAAAAGGTATCAATGGTATTTGTACTTACGCTTTCGTTACGCTTTAAGCGTGTTATTTGTGCGGGGCTTATATGGTACTGCTTAATTAAGGTATATTGAGTTATTTTTTTTATTTTCATAGTTTCCCAAAGTCTATCATATTTAATCATAAAATCACAACCTTTCATTTGCATATTAACCGAAAATGGTATACAATAATATTAACCAATATCGGTTAATATTATTTAAATGGGAGGTTAACGCTTTATAAACTCAAAAAAATTAAAGAAATTAAATTCTGTTTTAGATTGCTTTGTTAAATCAGAATATAATATTAATACCCTTGAATGTGTGCTTAAGAAAACGGAGCTTACATATAGTAATGAGGAACAGCTTGAAGCAAGCTATGTTATAAATGTTGTGCTTCGTAATATAAAAATTTTAAAAGAGGATATACAGCTTGCTGTTGCAGGACTTGATGAGTTTATCTGTCAGGATTAAATATAAAAAGCCCGTAGAATTAAATTTCCGCGGGATTTTTTTTACATAAAAAATGAAGTAAAACTGTCGGCTATAAAAATAACAGCTAAAATGATAAGGGCAAAAGGTATAATGTAAGCTGACACCTTTCCCAGTATATTTTCAAGGCTTTTAATAAGCTTTGTACCTTGTATGCGGTTATAAAAAAAATAGAGAAATATAAGAGGTGCTAAATATACAAAATTATAAAGCAAAATAAAGGCAAGCACGTAAGGCAGAGAAAGACCGTAGCCTGAAAGCACGGCAAGAAAGCCGAAATAAGGCAAGGCACTTGTAAGCTCAACCGCACAAAAGCAAGCACCCATAATAAACAAGGTGAGGGGTGTAAGTGCATTCCTGGGAGCCTTAATTTCTTCAACTGAAGGACATTTTTTAACTTTAATAAGAGTTTTAACACCTATAATCAGGCATATAATGCCTGCAATAGCTTCTGCAGAATAGGTATGGACAGGATATTTTTCAATGCAAATATGCCATAAATAATTAAGCCTGTCAATGATGCCGTAAAACACAGCTAAGCCTAAAAGATAGTTTGCAAGACCTATACCTGAAATAAAAAATAATGTGTGCTTTTTATTTTTTAACAATGCTTGTATAAGCATCTGCTGTGCTACAGCAGATGGGTTGAGGCTGTCAAAAAAGCTTGCGGTAAGGGTAGTGCCTAAAAGAATTAACATATAAAAACCTCCTTAAAACAAAAGGCGCCAAAACCATACCACTAAGACCTAAGGTATGATTTTGACGCCGACCTGTCCGGTGACAGGTAATGTCAACTATTTATTTTGTACTACTATAGCACATATAAAAAGCTCTGTCAATATATTATTATCTGTTGCTTAAATATTCGTCAACAGCCTTAGCTGCTTCACGTCCCTCATGAATTGCCCAAACTACAAGGCTCTGACCTCTTCGCATATCGCCTGCGGCAAATACACCTTTCAGGCTTGTAGCGTATTTGCTTTCATCTGCCTTTACGTTACCCCTTGCATCTGTTTCTAATGAGAATTGTTTAATGAGCGTATCCTCGGGACCTGTAAAGCCCATTGCTATAAGCAAAAGCTGACATGGCCAAACCTTTTCACTGCCCTCGACAGGCACAGGTGTCATTCTGCCGTTTTCATTTTTCCATTCTACATTAACTGTATGAACCTCTTTAATATGGTTGTTTTCATCACCTACTATCTTAGTAACGGTGGAGAGATAGTTACGTGGGTCTTTACCGTAAAGGTAAATAGCCTCCTCCTGACCGTAGTCAACCTTTTTAATACGAGGCCACTGCGGCCAGTGGTTAGCTGAAGTACGCTGTTCAGGTAATTCAGGCATAATCTCAATCTGGTTTACGCTCTTACAGCCATGACGGATAGATGTACCTACACAGTCTGTACCTGTGTCACCGCCGCCTATAACAATTACGTCCTTGCCTTCTGCTGAAATATAGTTTCTGTCTTGGTGGTCAGAGTCTAAAAGACTTTTTGTGTTAGCCTTAAGAAAGTCAACAGCAAAGTAAATACCGCTGCAATCTCTGCCTTCTGCTACTAAGTCACGTGGCTTGGTTGCACCACAGCAAAGCACAACAGCATCATACTCGTTAATTATCTTAGCGGCAGGATAGTTCTTGCCGATTTCTGTGTTTGTGACAAAGGTGATACCCTCTTTAGCAAGTATATCAACTCTACGCTGTACAATCTTTTTATCAAGCTTCATATTAGGTATACCGTACATAAGCAGACCGCCTATACGGTCGCTTCTTTCAAATACGGTTACCTTATGACCTAACTGATTTAAAATATCTGCACATGCAAGACCGCTTGGACCTGAGCCGATAACAGCAACTCTCTTTTCGGTTGACTTTTTGGGTATACGAGGTACAACCTTGCCCTGCTCAAACATCTTGTCTATAATATGAACCTCAATGTTTTTAGTTGTAACAGAAGGCTCGTGCATACCTAAGGTACATGAACCCTCACAAAGTGCAGGACATACTCTGCCTGTAAATTCAGGGAAGTTACTTGTCTTGGAAAGACGCTTGTAAGCCTCCTCAAACTTACCGTGGTAAACAAGGTCGTTCCACTCAGGGATAAGGTTGCCTAAAGGACAACCTCCCTCAAGGGGTAAGCCTGTATGACAGAATGCAACGCCGCAGTTCATACAGCGTGCACCCTGCTCTCTTAAGCTTTCCTCGTCAAAATGAGTGTGAAATTCGTTCCAGTCGTTTATACGCTCCTCAGGCGGTCTGTCCTGCGGAAGCTTTCTTTCATAATCTAGAAAACCTGTTGGCTTACCCATTTACAGCACTCCTTTCCGGTCTTTTAAAGGTTGTGTTTTTACTTACAACCAAAAATGCGTCCATAATTGCATCTTCATCATTCATGCCCGATGCTTTACACTTCTTGATTTCCTCAATCATTTCCTTATACGCTCTCGGTATAACCTTAAGGAAGTTGTGTATCTCTGTATCCCAGTTATCAAGAAGCTCCTTGGCTCTCTTTGAGCCTGTATATTTAAGATGGTTTTCAACCATTGTCCTAAGCTCGTCTATATCCTCCTGTGAGGTAATTTCCTCAATAAGAACAAGCCCCTTGTTACAGCGTGACTCAAAGTCGCCGCCGTAGTTGTATACGTAAGCAACACCGCCGCTCATACCGGCTGCAAAGTTCCTGCCTGTCTTACCCAGTACGGCAACTCTACCGCCTGTCATATACTCACAGCCGTGTTGACCCACACTGTCAACAACAGCAGTAATACCTGAATTTCTTACACAGAAGCGTTCGCCTGCCATACCGTCAATGTATGCTTCACCCTCAATGGCACCGTAGAAAGCAACGTTACCTATAATTACGTTATCCTCTGCAACATACTTAGCTTTTTTAGGAGGTACAACAATAATCTTACCACCGGAAAGACCCTTGCCGATATAGTCATTTGAGTCACCCTCCAAGTGCATTGTAACACCATGTGTCTGGAATGCACCAAAGCTCTGACCTGCTGAACCTACAAAGTTTAAGTTGATTGTATCGTCAGGCAGACCCTTTGCACCATACTTCTTTGTTATTTCACTTGAAAGAATAGTACCGCAAACTCTGTCTACGTTGTCAATAGCAAGGGAAGCAGAAATCTCCTTACCTGATTTGATAGCAGGTGTACAAAGACGTACAAGTGCATTTACGTCAATACATTTTTCAAGCTCATGATTCTGCTGTACGTTAAAGTAACGTTCAGAGTCGTTTGAACAAATCTTAGGCTGATAAAGCACGCTTGTTAAGTCAACATCCTTAGCCTTCCGGTGGTCAAGCTTCTTAGGAGTAAGCTTTTCAACATGACCAATCATTTCGTTTATTGTCTTGCAACCGATTTTAGCCATCCATTCACGTAAGTTCTGTGCAATAAAACGCATAAAATTCTCTACGTATTCAGGCTTACCCATAAATTTAGCACGAAGCTCAGGGTTCTGTGTAGCAACACCTACAGGGCAGGTATCAAGGTTACAAACACGCATCATTACACAGCCCATAGTAATAAGGGGACCTGTAGCAAAACCAAACTCCTCTGCACCTAAAAGACAGGCAACAGCAAGGTCACGGCCTGTTAAAAGCTTACCGTCAGTTTCAATTACAACTCTGTTGCGAAGGTTGTTCATAAGCAGTGCCTGATGTGTTTCTGCAACACCAAGCTCCCAAGGTAAGCCTGCGTGACGTGTAGAGGTACGAGGTGCGGCACCTGTACCGCCGTCATAACCGCTGATAAGGATAACATCGGCACGACCCTTGGCAACACCTACTGCAATAGTACCTACACCTGCCTCAGAAACAAGCTTAACGGAAATACGTGCATCTCTGTTAGCGTTCTTAAGGTCGTGTATAAGCTGAGCTAAGTCCTCAATAGAATAGATGTCGTGGTGAGGTGGTGGTGAGATAAGACCTACACCGGGAGTTGAATGCCTTGCCTTAGCAATCCAAGGATAAACCTTCTTACCGGGGAGATGACCGCCTTCACCGGGCTTGGCACCCTGTGCCATCTTAATCTGTATTTCAACAGCGTTTTGTAAGTAATTTATTGTTACACCAAAGCGACCTGATGCAACCTGCTTGATTGCAGAGCAACGTGAATCACCGTTTTCATCAGGAGTAAAGCGTTCCTCTTCTTCGCCGCCCTCACCTGTGTTAGACTTGCCTCCTAAACGGTTCATAGCAATAGCCATACACTCGTGAGCTTCTTTAGAAATTGAGCCGTAGCTCATAGCACCTGTTTTAAAGCGTTTTACAATAGAGTCAATAGACTCAACCTCATCAATGTTGATTGGTTTATCAACGGTACGTATATCAAGTAAGCCTCTTATAGTACAAAGTTTTTCGCTTGTGTCGTCCATAAGTGCGGCATATTCCTTAAAGAGCTTGTAGTTGCCCTCACGACAAGCCTTCTGTAAAAGATAGATTGAGCGAGGATTGTACATATGGTACTCTCCGTCTTTTCTCCACTTGTAGTCGCCGCCTGTTTCAAGAGCGTCTGTCTGAATAAGTGGGTCAAAGGCTTTGGCATGACGCATTTCAGCCTCTTGTGCTATATGCTTAAGACCGATACCGCCTATACGTGTAACGGTACCTGTGAAGTACCTGTCAACAACAGCCTCATTAATACCGAGTGCCTCAAAAATCTGAGCACCCATATAGCTTTGAATAGTAGAGATACCCATTTTGGACATAATCTTTACAATGCCCTTAGTAACAGCTTTGCGATAAATTTCAACAGCCTCTGCGGCAGGCTTTGAAACATAGTCGTTATTTGCCATATCGGTAATTGTTTCATATGCAAGATATGGATTTACTGCATTTACACCATAGCCAAGGAGTACTGCAAAGTGGTGTACCTCACGTGGCTCACCTGTTTCAAGCACAATGCTGACCTTCATACGTGTACCCATACGTATTAAGTGGTGGTGAAGACCTGCACCTGCAAGTAATGCAGGTATAGGACATTTGTTTTTATCAACGCCCTTATCAGAAAGAATAAGGATATTGTACTTGTTATCAATTGCAATATTAGCTGCCTCAAAAAGGTTGTCAAGGGCACTTTTAAGTCCGCCCTTTTCATTAATATTGTAAAGTATAGGTATAGTAACCGACTTAAAGCCTTCCATATCTATAGATTTGATTTTGTCAAGCTCTTCATTGGTAAGGATAGGTGAGTTACTTCTTATTCTGTGGCAGTTTTTACCCTGTGGATTAAGAATGTTTCTCTCTCCGCCTAAGTAGGTAATTGTACTTGTTACAATCTGCTCTCTTATAGCGTCAATAGGAGGGTTTGTAACCTGTGCAAACAGCTGCTTGAAGTAGTTGTATAACAGCTGTGGTTTGTCGGAAAGCACTGCAATAGGTGTATCAATACCCATAGAACCGATAGGGTCTTCCCCTGTTTCTACTATATTTTTAAGGGTAGTGTCCAAATCCTCCCATGTATAGCCAAATGCTTTCTGACGGATTAAAAGAGGTGTTTTACTGTCAAAATCATTCTCTTTATTTACAAAAAGGTTTTCAATTTCAATAAGGCGGTTTGTCCAAAGTTCGCCGTAAGGATGCTGCTGCATAGCCTCCTTCATTTCATCAGCAAGGTCCTTCCATTCCTTAGCTCTTTTGCCTGATTTAACGTTGTCAATTTCAACAAGGTTCTCATTAAGCCACTGCCTGTAAGGATGCTGTGAGGCAATGGACTGCTTGATTTCCTCATCGGAGATAATCTGGCCTGCCTTAGTATCAATAAGGAGCATCTTACCCGGCTCAAGGCGGTTTTTAGAAACAATATTTTCAGGCTTTATGTTAAGCACACCAACCTCTGATGAGAGGATAACCATATCATCATTTGTTACATAGTACCGTGCAGGACGTAAGCCGTTACGGTCAAGGGTTGCACCCACAAGTACACCGTCAGTAAAGCCTACTGCCGCAGGACCGTCCCAAGGCTCGCCGTTTGTTGAGTTATACTCATAGAAGGCACGCTTTTCATCACTCATAGCTGTATCGTTTTCCCAAGGCTCGGGAATAGCCATCATAACTGCCTGTGGTAGTGAAAAGCCTGCGAGGGTAAGCATATGCAGATAGTTGTCCAGCATAGCTGAGTCAGAGCCGTCCTCGTTGATTACGGGATAAATCTTTTTAATATCCTCACCGAATACATCGGTTTCAAATATTTTTTCTCTGGCGTTAGTCCAGTTTACATTACCACGGATAGTGTTAATTTCACCGTTATGTATAACAAAACGGTTGGGGTGAGCTCTTTCCCAGCTGGGGAAGGTATTAGTTGAGAAACGGCTGTGTACAAGAGCAATAGCTGAACTCATATCAAGGTCCATTAAATCCAGGTAAAAGCTTGAAACCTGGTCAGGGGTAAGCATACCCTTATATACAATGGTACGTGATGAAAGAGAGGTAAAGTAAAAATAGCTGTCCTTATCCTGACCGCAATAGCGTATTTCTCTTTCAGAACGCTTTAATATAATGAAAAGCTTACGCTCAAATTCAAGACCCTGTGCAACATGGGCAGGTCTTTTGATAAAAATCTGCACAATGTGGGGCATAGCCTCTTTAGCAGTCTTGCCTATACAATTAGCATAGGTGGGTACTTCTCTGTAACCCAGGTATTCCATACCTTCATCGGAAATGATTTTTTCAAGCTTATTAAGGCTGTTTGCTCTTGTTTCCGTATCAGGAGAGAGAAAAAGCATACCTACACCGTAGTTGCCTTCCTTAGGTAAAGTAATACCGTCATTGGCACAAACCTTTTTCATAAAGCTGTGAGGTATTTGTATAAGGATACCGGCACCGTCGCCTGTATCAGGCTCGCTGCCGACACCACCTCTGTGAGCCAGCTTTTTAAGTATCTCGATTGCGTCAATAATAATATCGTGTGATTTTTTGCCCTTTATGTTGGCAATAAATCCGATACCGCAGTTGTCGTGCTCAAATTTTGGATCGTAAAGTCCTTGCTTTTGAGGTAATCCGTTCTGCATCACGTATCATTCCTTTCTTTAATATATTTTGAATAATGCCTAAGCATTTTCATACAAAAGTAGTGTTTAATACGCAAAAAGGTATCCTGTGGCGATAACCACATATGGATTATGTCACCGGATACCTCATCGTATGAATGCATTATACAACCATATAAATAAAAAATCAAGTGCTTTTTTGAAAAAAAGTTTTAAAAAATACATTTTCTTTAGGAAAAACTTTGGAATAAAATATAAAATGGGCATAAAAAGTTAAAAAACAAACTTTATTATAAGATTGACAGTGCTGAATATGGGGTTTATAATTACATCAGATATTTTTATGTAAATAATGGAGGGTTATATGAATTTGTATCATTTTACATTGTCAACCTCAAGAGAGGGTATGTTCAATATTACCGGTATGGTTAATGATGCCCTATGCACAAGTAAGGTTAAAAACGGTATTGTGGTTGTGTACTGTCCACACACAACAGCCGGTATAACCATTAATGAAAATGCAGACCCTGATGTAGTAAGGGATTTTTTAATAGGTATGGATAAGGCTTTTCCTGACAGGCCTGAGTTCAGGCATATGGAGGGTAACTCTCATGCACACCTTAAGGCAAGCTGTGTAGGAGCAAGTGAAACCGTCATTATAGAAAACGGCAGATTGCTCCTGGGCACATGGCAGGGGATTTATTTCTGTGAGTTTGACGGACCGCGAACAAGAAGCTTTTATGTTAAAGTAATAGGAGAAAAAACTGATTGACATTATCATCTGTTTGGGATATAATTTTAAGATATGTAACTACTTATTATATAATGAAGGGAAGATTATTGATGGCTGACGAAAAGAAAATTATCCTTACCTATGAGGGTCTTAGAAAGCTGGAGGAAGAGCTTGAAAATCTCAAGGTTGTAAGACGTGCCGAGGTGGCTGTCAAAATTAAAGAGGCAAGAAGTCAGGGCGACCTTTCCGAAAATGCTGAGTATGATGCAGCTAAGGAGGAACAGGCTGAAATAGAATCAAGAATTGTTACCATTGAAAAAATGCTTCGCAATGTTGAGGTTATTGAAGAAAAGGACCTTAGCAACAATAAAATTAACCTTGGTAACAAAATTAAGCTTTACGATGAAGAGTTTGACGAGGAGGTTACCTATACACTTGTAGGCTCAGCAGAGGCTGACCCACAGGAGGGCAAAATTTCAAATGAATCTCCTTTAGGTATTGCTCTTTTAGGTCGTGGGGTAGGCGATGAAATCAACGTTAATGCTCCTGACGGTGTTGTTAAGTTTAAGGTGCTTGAAATACAGTAATTTGTTTTAGGAGAAAGAAAATGGCAGAGAACGATAATATTAAAAATCAGCAGTCGGAGGGCAAGGCACTTGCTGAGCTTTTAAGAATAAGACGTGAAAAGCTTGCAGATTTACAGGCTGCAGGTATGGATCCCTTTGAAATAGTAAAGGCAGAGGTTACCCACCACAGCAAGGAGGTACAGGATAATTTTGACTCTTTAGAGGGCAAGACTGTATCTGTTGCAGGTCGTCTTATGAATAAGCGTGTTATGGGTAAGGCAAGCTTTTGCAATGTTTTAGACAGAGATGGCAGCATTCAGTGCTATGTAACAAGGGACGAGCTTGGTGTAGATGAGTATCAGCGTTTTAAAAAGCTTGATATAGGTGATATTTTATTAGTTAAAGGTGAGGTGTTTAAGACTAAGACGGGAGAAACCTCCGTTAAGGCTAAAGAGGTTACTCTCCTTTCCAAGAGTCTTCAGATTTTACCGGAAAAGTTCCACGGTCTTAGTAATCAGGATTTAAGATACCGTCAGAGATATGTTGACCTTATTGTAAATCCTGAGGTAAGAGATACCTTCATTAAGAGAAGTGCAATTATCAAATCAATCAGAAATTATCTTGACAGCAGGGAGTTCTTAGAGGTGGAAACACCTATGCTCCAGACAATCCCCGGCGGTGCTTCCGCAAGACCGTTTATTACACACCACAATTCCCTTGATATTGATATGTATATGAGAATTGCCCTTGAGCTTCCTCTTAAAAGACTTATTGTAGGCGGTTTGGAGAGAGTATATGAAATAGGTCGTGTATTCAGAAACGAGGGTATGGATACAAAGCACAACCCTGAGTTTACCCTTATGGAATTATATCAGGCATATACCGACTACTACGGTATGATGGATGTTACCGAGGGTATGATTAAAAATGCGGCTAAGGAGGTTTGCGGTACTCTTAAAATTAATTATCAGGGTACTGAAATTGACCTTGAAAAGCCTTTTGAAAGAATTACAATGCTTGATGCAGTTAAAAAGTATTCAGGTGTTGACTTTGATAAGATTGAAACCTTAGAGCAGGCAAGAGCCGTTGCCAAGGAGCATCATATTGAGTTTGAGGAAAGACACGGCAAGGGTGATATTCTTAACCTGTTCTTTGAGGAATATGTTGAGGAAAAGCTTGTTCAGCCAACCTTTGTTATGGATCACCCCGTTGATATTTCACCTCTTACAAAGAGAAAACCTGATAAGCCTGAATATACAGAGCGTTTTGAGCTGTTTATTGTAGGTCGTGAGTTTGCTAACGCTTACAGTGAGCTTAATGACCCTATTGACCAGAGAAAGCGTTTTGAGCATCAGGAGGAGCTTAGAGCTAAGGGTGATGATGAGGCTAATATGATTGATGAGGACTTCCTTACAGCTCTTGAATACGGTATGCCTCCTACAGGTGGTATGGGTATGGGTATTGACAGACTTGTAATGCTATTAACAAATGCATCAACTATTCGTGAGGTTCTGTTCTTCCCAACGATGAAGCCTTTAGATTGATAAATGATAATGGGGCTGTAAAAAAACAGTCTTAAAACAGTAATGCCGTCCACATATGTGACCGGCATTATTTTTTTTAAATGTTTTATTTTCAGAAAACATATGATTAAAGGAACTTGCTTGTGTAACAACATATTGCGACAAGGTTAATCTTTGTGCATATATACAAAGTTTGCTTTTATTTGTTTAATAACGGTTAAATACGTTTTATAACAATTGAAAAAAACGAGATATAATAAGTATATTCTTTAAAGTTAAGAAGTGGAAGAGTTAATGTTTACAAAGACAATACCACGAAGATTACCGACTCATAAAGAGAAGCCCGCTCCCTATGAAGGTGGTATAACAACACAGTGGTATTACATTTTACGGTGGATAGCAATGATTGCTATGTTCATAGACCACTATATAAAAATAATGTATAAATTGGGAAGGTTTGAAGCGGAATATGTACTGATAGGACAGGTAATCGGCAGAATGGCTTTTCCAATTTTTTTCTGCTTGTTGAGTGTTTTCGCTTTACTAAAGATAGAAAAAGCACCTGTTAGAATTGTGGGCTATGGCGTATGTAAGTGAATATCCATACAATATTGGCTTTGTCCTTGATAACTCTCAATTAAATCCAAACAGATATTACAACAATGCAATGCTTAATTAAAATGTCTGTTGGACGCTTATGATAGGCTTTGCCGTGATGATGATAATAAGTGTTGACAGGAAAACCAAATGCAATAAATTTTATAAAAAAAGGGTTTGCAAAAGGTGTGGCAATAGGCATAAGACTTTCTGTCATCGGAACAGCATTTTTTATTGATGAAATGGGTTGGAGTTGGAGTATCCCTTATTATTACTAATCTGAAAGGACGGCTACCCGAAGCTTTATGAGCTTTCGGGAGCTGTTTAGGTGATAACGATGAAATATTATTGTAATAGGAATTTAACACAGTTGTAGTTGGAAACATAAGGAAAAGGTTGTATAATTTTACTATAAGTAATCAAAATTGCTCATAGGAGCTTAGAGAAAGGGGCAAAAAATATGAAGAAAAAAATAATAAAATATATATCGTTTGCTTTAACCTGTGTGGTAATTTCGGGAAGCAGTGTTGTTTCTCCCTTGACTGTACACGCAGAAGATTATGTGACACGTTATGACTATGTTACGGAATTGTTTTCTTATGATGTGTGCAACAGCACTTTTAGATGGGATAGAAATTTCAGTATCTCTATTAACAAGTACCCTATATACACGCTATACATAAAAAAGGGGTTGGGAGAAATTAAAATGGTAGAGATTGATAGATTTACGGCAGAGTTATATATAAACCCCGACAACCCAGATGTTTTAGAAATTGTCCGCAATTTTAATCCCCATAAAGTGGTGGTAGATTATGATGTGTTGACCGTTGAACTTGTAGAACAGCTTGAGATAAATATACCCGAACAAGAAAAAGCAATAATTGAAAAAGTAAAAGACTGTGATTTTAGTGATTTTCTTGACAGAACCGAAACATCTATTTCGTTAGAGAGAATGATAAATTGTCCGAGAAGCAGCTTCAATGATATTGAGCTTGGAAACAGGGAATACGATTTTGAATTTGCAATGCCTAATGATAACCTCAAAAATAATGCTACAAGATTTTTATTTGCAGATTATACAGGTGTTGCTTCGGGCTATTCGGACGGTAGTTTTAGACCAAATGCTTACATTACAAATGAGGACGCAGCGGTTTTAGTGTACAGAATGTTACAAAATCCATATTTTATGAAAGATGGTAACAACAATGTTGCAGGCTTTGAATTGCCAAAACCAAACAGAGAACTACTTAAAGTTTATACCGATGGGAATAGTGTTTCGGAATATGCTCGTGATGCTGTATCGGTGCTTGTTCAGCTTAACTTTATTACGCCCGAAAATAATCGTCTTAATCCAAAAGCTTTTGCAACAACGTCTTATGTCAATCAAATATATAAAGAGGTAAATAACTTTTTTAATAAATACGATATAAGTAATTGGTATGACCTTGATAGCGACCCTGAATACACAAAATTCATAAATTGGAACAGGAGAGCAAATATTTATAGTGAAACGGATGTCGAAAAGTTAAAAAGAAATTCCAATTAAAAAAATAGCGGTTGACTTTTTATACCTTCGTTAATCTTTATATTATGTAGATAACTACAATATAAATTTACGGAGGTATTTTTATGAAAATTAAAAGCAAAGAAACTCTCGAAATAAAATTAGAGAAATTCTTTTTGCCTGCACTTGCAAAAGCGAACGAAACAGACAAAGAGAAGAACGAAAAGACACCAAAACAATTAAAAATACCTTTATATTAATAGAAAACTAAAAAACACCGTTCTATAATTATGTACAGACGGTGTTTTATAATGCTTTGTTTTTTTAAAGAACCTTTTTAAGAAATGCCTCAATACGAGGATTATTTGAGTTATCAAGAACCTCTTCGGGAGTACCGAAGGCAAGCACATAGCCTCCGTCCATAAACAGTATTTTATTTGCCGCTTCATGGGCAAAGCCTATTTCGTGGGTAACTATAACCATGGTCATTTTTTCCTCAGAAAGCTCCTTAATTACGTTTAAAACCTCCCCTGTAAGTTCAGGGTCAAGGGCAGAGGTAGGCTCGTCAAAAAGCAAAATATCAGGCTTACGCATTAATGCTCTTGCTATGGCAACACGTTGCTTTTGTCCGCCTGATAAATTATTAGGCATTTCGTGCAACTTATCAAGAAGTCCTACCTTTTCAAGAGTAGTTTTTACCTCCTCCTGAAGTGTGGCTTTATCTGCCTGCTTATTGCAAAGTGGTGCAGTAAGCATATTTTTTTCAATATCCATATGAGGGAAAAGGTTAAAATGCTGAAATACCATTCCCATTTTTTTGAGTGCTTCTCTGCGTTCCTTCATAGGGGCGTACTTGCCTTTTTTACACAGATAAGTGCCTTCTATTAATATATCTCCGTCATCAACGGTTTCAAGGTCAATGAGGCTACGCAAAAAGGTACTTTTGCCTGAGCCTGAGGGTCCTAAAACAGCTATAACATCGCCCTTTTCAACATTTAAGCTGATGTCCTTAAGCACCTCAAGCTTGCCAAAGCTCTTTTTTAAATTTTTTACTTCGATTAAATTCATAACAAGCCTCCTTAAAATGCAAACTTCTTTTCAAGAAATTTGAAAATAACTGTAAGCACATAGCTCATTATTAAGTAAAACACAGCAGCAACAACAAAGGCGGATATATCCGTAGTGCGGTTTACGATGGTTTTTGTTACTTTCAAAAGGTCGGTAAGACCTATTGCGGTTATTAATGCGGTGTCCTTTATAAGGACTATTGCCTCATTAGATACAGAGGGTAAGGCTATCCTGAACATTTGAGGCAAAACAATTTTAAATCGTGTCTGCATTTCTGTCATACCTAAAACCTTTGCTGCCTCATACTGTCCTTTGTCAACGGATAGAAGACCGCCTCTGAAAATCTCTGCAAAATAGGCACCATAATTCAGAATAAAGGCAATAGCACCTGCGGTAAATCGGTCGTTAATAGTTAAATATTCCCCAATATAAGGTACATAAGGCAGACCGAAGTAAATAAAGAATATCTGCAAAAGCAGAGGTGTACCTCGCATAATAAGTATATAAAGACTTACTACACCGTTAACAGCCTTACTCTTTGTAGTGTATAAAAAGGTCAGTATAAGACCAAGGGGCACAGATAGAAAAAATGTAATTATAAACAGCTTTATTGTAAGCACACAACCCTCAGTCATTTGAGGTATCCATTCATTTAACGGCATAAAATCACTCCATAGCTATAAAATGGGGCAGATAAAAATAGCTGCCCCTTAGTTAAATAATCAGTTTTTATGTACAAAAATGTCCTCGCCGAACCAGTTGTTAGAGATTTCTGCTGCCGTACCGTCCTTATCCATTTCATCAAGAGCAGCCTGAACAGCTGTTAAAAGCTCTGTATTGCCTTTCTTTACAGCAACACCGTAAACCTCGTCACCAAAGTCGCCGTCCTCAATTATACGGAAGTCGTTGTCGTTGTTAGCTATGTAGTAACGTACAACTATTTCATCAGCAACAACAGCGTCAACTCTTCCTATATCAAGGTCGCTTAAAGCAAGAATATTTGTATCATAGGTTGAAAGCTCAATAGCTGAAGCAAGCTCGTCGGCATTTACTGCATCTACAGCAGAAGAACCGTCCTGAATACCTACAACCTTGCCCTCAAGGTCAGCCTTTGACTGTATTTCTGAATCGTTTTTAACTATAATAACCTGTCTGTTGTTAAGGTATGGGTCAGTAAAGTCCATATTTTCACGACGTTCATCTGTGATTGTTAGACCGTTCCACAGCATATCCACCTTGCCTGACTCAAGTTCGATTTCCTTTGCGTTCCAATCGATAGGCTGAAGCTGTACTTCTACACCAAGCTTTTCACCTACAGCCTTTGCAAGGTCAATATCAAAGCCTACAATTTCGTTATTTTCATCTCTGAAGCCCATAGGTGGAAATTCGTCGTCAAGACCTACAACAATGGTTTCCTGTGAAAGGGTAGGCAACTCAGCACTTTCGGCAGAGGTTTCGCCTTCGGTAGCTTCGGTTGTAGCCTCTACTGCTGTTGTGTCACTTTCAGCAGTTGTGTCAGCAGAACCACCGCAGCCGCTTACTGCAAAAAGCATAGATGTTGCAAGTGCAATACTTAAAAATCTTTTCATAATTAAAAGACCTCCTTAACATATAATACACTAATACTTTACCATACTAACACAAAAAAGTAAAGGAAAATAAAAATTTGATTAAAAAATATGTAGCATATCTGTCCCGATTAGATTATAATAAAGTTATAATTAATTAAGCTACGGAGGTTATTATGGAAAAACTTAATTTTGATGTGGAGCTGCCAAGCTTTAGCGATAAAAAGGTAAATATATGTGACTACGGTGCAGTAAGCGGCGGCAGAGTTAAAAATACAGAGGCTATTAATAAGGCTGTAAGCGAACTTTCTCAGATGGGCGGAGGTACTGTTGAGGTACCCAGAGGTATATTTTTAACAGGTCCGATACAGCTTAAAAGCAATATTAATTTGCATTTGTGCGAGGGTGCAGTTATTCTGTTTTCTGCTGATTTTGATGACTACCCTTTAATTAATACAAGCTTTGAGGGTTTTTTTACATATCGCTGTATATCACCTGTTTACGGTAAAGAACTGACAAATGTTGCTATTACGGGTAAGGGTGTAATTGACGGTAACGGCGGTGCATGGCGTCCTGTTAAAAGGTTTAAACTGCCTGAAAGACAGTGGGACAGCCTTGTAAAAAGCGGCGGTGTTGTTCTTGAGGGTAAGGAGGAAATGTGGTGGCCCACAGAAAGTGCTATGGAGGGACATAAAACCCTTATACCTAACCCCGAGCTTTTAAGAAATAAGCAGGAATGTGAAAAGTATCGTGACTTTTTAAGACCTGCTATGGTGCATCTTTCGGATTGTAAAATGGTGCTTTTAGAGGGTGTTACCTTCCAGAATTCTCCTGCATGGTGCTTGCACCCATGGCTTTGTCAGCACCTTACAATACGTAACGTCAGTGTGAGAAATCCTTGGTTTTCACAAAACGGTGACGGTCTTGATGTAGACTCCTGTAAATATGTCAAGGTTTACGACTCTGTATTTGATGTGGGTGACGATGCTCTTTGCGTTAAGTCAGGCAAAAATGAGGACGGCAGAAAGCTGGGGATACCTTGTGAATATGTTGAGTTTAAAAACTGCATTGTATATCATGGTCACGGTGGCTTTGTAGTGGGCAGTGAAATGAGCGGCGGTGTAAGAAATATACAAATTACCGACTGTACTTTTATGGGTACAGATACCGGTTTAAGGTTCAAAAGCTGTTTAGGCAGAGGCGGTCTTGTGGAAAATATCTATGTGGACAATATAGATATGACAGAGATACCTAAAGAGGCTATTATCTTTACTATGGGTTACGATATGGACACAAAGGAAGGACAGGAGGTCGCACCTGAAGAAATACCTGAGTTTAAGAATGTTTACATAAGCAATGTACGCTGTGCAAGGGCAGGTACACCAATATCAATTTCAGGTCTTTCTGCTATGCCTGTTCATGATATTTATTTAAGGAATATCAGTATTTCATCAAGCAAAGGAATTACTATGTCCAACTGTGAAAATATTTTGCAGGAAAATGTTAATATAGAAACCATATAATTTAAGGTGAGGGTGGTGCTATGCCACCCTTTTTTGTGAGGTAGTTATGTACGGATTTGAGCTGATTAAAAAAGAAAATATTAAGGAGCTTTCGGCAGAGGCTTTTTTATACCGTCATAATAGCGGTGCAAGGCTTGTATTTGTGAAAAATAATGACGAAAACAGGATAGTTATGCCTGTTTTTAAAACTCTGCCAACTAATGATAAGGGCATACCTCATATTGTGGAGCATTGTACCCTTTGCGGCTCTGAAAATTATCCCCTTAAGGACCCCTTTAACACCCTTGAAAAGGGCAGTATCTATACTTATCTTAATGCAATAACCTATGAGGATAAAACCGTCTATCCTGTAGCAAGCATTGATAAGGAAGAGCTTATGAAAATGGTCAAAGTTTATGCCGACGGTATTTTTAAGCCCCTGTTCTTAGAGGAAGAAGGCATATTTATGCAGGAGGGTATCTATTGTAATTATGAGGGTGTAAACGGTGTTGTTTTAAACGAAATGGAGGGTGTCTTTGCAAGTGAGCATAAGCTTTTGAGCAATAGCCTTACAAGACATTTGTACAAGGACTGTAACTATAAGTATTATTCAGGTGGAGTACCGAGTAATATAAAAACGCTTACCTATGAGGAGTTTAAGGAGTTTTACTTAAGCACTTATACAGCTGAAAATTGCCTTATTTATATTTACGGTGATGTGGAAATTGAAACCTATGCAAAGCTTTTCTCTTCCTATTTCGGGGAGAGTAAAGCTAAGTTGGCTGATACAGAGATAAATGTTAATAATGACCCTAAGCCTGTAAAAGTCAGGGCGGGCAAAGGAGCAAAGGGTGTTTGCGGTGCTAAATTTGCCTGTGCCGATGCAGACAGTTATATGGAAACTGTTTTATTGTCGGTTCTGGGAGATGTGCTTATATCGGGAGATAATTCTGTTTTAAGACAGGCCTTTGTAGACAGTGGAAGGGCGGTTGATGTAAGCGGTGGCTACAATGACAGTGTCAGGGCAACTAATTTTTCTTTTTACGGCGAGGGTATAGCTATAGATGAGTTTAAATCTATTCTGCAAGATACTTTAGAACATTTGTGTTTAAACGGCATACCCGAGGATAAGCTGAAAAAATCCGTTGACAGGCTTAAATTTTACGTAAAAGAAAGGGATTTCGGATACAAGCCCACAGGCTTATTTTACGGCTTAGAGCTAATGAAGGGTATGCTCTATGAAAATATATCCTTTGAGCCGCTAAGGCTTGAATCTGCCTTGGATAAGGCACAGAATGCCGACTATATATCCCTTATAAAAAAATATTTTCTTAATAAAGGAGTATATGGCTATACAGTGGATGAGCAGGCGGAAGTTGCTGCTGTAAGTTTACCTATAAATGACGCACCGTTAAAGGTATTTCAGTCAAAAAAAGACAGAGAGGAAATATTAAATAAAATACCTTCAAAGAAATTAAGTGAAATTAAAGCAAAACCTATATGGTATGATTATTCCTTTGATAAGGGGTGTCTTTTTACAGAGGACAATAAAAGCCATATTGTTTATCTGGATTTAATTTATCCTATAGATAAGCTTAATTTATGCTGTACTGCTTTTTATGCCTACGTTTTAAATGATGAAATGAACAGAGGAGAAGGCTGTTTTGGCAGGATAGATGTAAGCACAGAGGGATATTTTAAAGAGGGTATTGGTCTGCCTGTATTGAAAATATCAACAGCCTTTACTAAGGAAAATATAAACAGGTGTATAAAGACTTTAGGAAATATGAAAAATATTGCCTTTGATGATAAAAACAAGCTTAACAGGCTTGCTTTGGAGCAAAGGGCAAAATTTACAAAGGCATTCTCCGTAAGGGGAGATATGTTCGCTCAAATTTATGGTCTTGCATGTGTAAATAAAGAAAAGGTATTTTATGATTTAACCTCAGGTGTCGGTATGTATAGATGGCTTTGTTGCCATGGGGATTTATCTGAGGAAATAAAAAAGGTATCGGAGCATATAAAAAACACCTTACCTATAGCCGTATTAAGAGGCGACAGTGAGGTAAGAGAAAATGTGATTAACAATATTGATTTATCACCTACACCTTTTGTGTTAAAGGAAACAGACTATAAAATATGTACGCCTATGGGCTTTGTTGTAAATACCAATGTAAATTACAGCTGTCTTGCTTTTAAAATACCTTATTACAATGGAGCTATGTCTGTTGTGTCGGATATTATACAGCGTAGCTATATATGGGATAAAATCAGGCTTGAAGGGGGTGCTTACGGGGGTGGCTGCGGCTTTGACAGGGATAAAACCGTGTATATATCCTCCTACAGAGATCCACAGCTTGAAAGAACCGAAAAGGTATTCAGAAGCTTAGGTGCATATCTTGAGGAACTTAAATTAAGCGACAGTGAGCTTAACCGCTTTGTTTTGGGTAATATAGCAAGGCTTATGAAGCCTGTAAAAAACAAAAGCATTAACAGATATGTGCTTTCGCAGTTTGTACTTAATAAGACCTATGATAGGGAGCTTGAATATGTACAAGAGAGGCTTTTATGCACGGGAGAGGATATAAATAAAGTGGGTGGTATGCTAAAGGATTGTATTAATAAAGGTGCCTTTGTAACCTTTGGGGGTGAAAATATTAAAAGTTATTTTGATAATATATACATAATTTAAAAAGATTTACAGATTTTTAACCTTAGTTTTGCTGAATTGGGATAGCGACTTTACAAAAAAATTATTAAGATTATAGCCGTAAAGAATAAAAATTTTCGGAGGTAATCTATGTTATTAAACTCAAAAATTAAAAGGATTGTTGCAGGCGGTATGTGCTTTGCTACCCTTGCGGCTTGTGTGGTTTTTGCTGAGCAGAGTGTAAATACCGATAAGGTAAACACAACTGTAGCAGTAAGCGAAACAAGCGTAAAAGCACCTAAGTATGTATTTATGTTTATAGGCGACGGTATGAGCTATCCTCAAATTCAAGCGGCATCGGACTATTTGGGTGCTGTAAAACAAGGCTCAGAATATGAAATTTTAAAAGGGGGCGAAGAGTTATCATTTATGAAGTTCCCCGTTGCAGGTTCGGCAACTACTTATGATTCAACCTCATTTTGTCCTGATTCGGCTTCAACAGCAACTTCAATTTCAACGGGTTATAAAACCTACAGCGGTGTTATCAATATGAACGAGGCAAAAAACGTTAAGTATGAAACTATAGCGGAAAAGCTTAAAAATCAGCTGGGATATAAAATAGGAATTATCTCAACAGTAAACCTTAACCATGCAACACCTGCGGCATTTTATGCACATCAGCCTACAAGAAATAACTATTATGAAATTGGTCAGGAAATGATTGAAAGCGGTTTTGATTACTTTGCAGGCGGCGGTCTGAAAAGCCCTACAGGCAGTGAGGAAAACCAAAAGGATCTTTATACCATAGCCAAGGAAAAGGGCTACAAGGTTATTATGAATGAAGAAGAGGCTGAAAAGTTAACTCAAGCAGACGGCAAGGCTATTATTATTGGCGAAACCTTGGCAGACGGTGACTCTTTAAGCTATGACAATGACAGACAAAAGGACGAATGGTCACTTGCAGATTACGTTGATAAGGGAATTGAGGTTCTTGATAACGAAAAAGGCTTTTTCATGATGATTGAGGGCGGTAAGATTGACTGGGCATGCCATGCAAATGATGCAGGTTCAACAGTGGCTGACACAATTGCTTTAGCAGAGTCTGTTGAAAAGGCGGTTGAATTTTACAACCAGCATCCTGAGGAAACTCTTATTATTGTAACAGGCGATCACGAAACAGGCGGTTTAACTATAGGCTATGCAGGTACAGACTATGATACATATTTAGATAATCTTAAAAATCAAAAAATGTCTTATGTTAAGTTTGATGAAACCTATGTGGCAAAATATAAGGAGGAAAAAACTCCTTTTGAAACAGTTTTAAAGGATATACAGGCTAACTTCGGTCTTACGGCAAAGGCAAATGCTTCAAGCACTACAAACGAAAAGCTTATTTTAACTGACTATGAGTATAACAAGCTTAAAAGTGCCTATGATATGACTTTAAGCGGAAAAGACAGTGAGGAGTACTCACAGGAGGAATATGTGCTTTACGGTACTTATGAGCCTTTATCTGTAACAGTAACCCATATTTTAAACAATAAATCAGGTATCAGCTTCTCATCTTATGCACATACAGGCTTGCCTGTAGCAGTACTTGCACAGGGTGCAGGCAGTGAAGTGTTCGGCGGTTACTATGACAATACGGATATATATGATAAGCTTGCTGAGCTTTTAAACGTTAAATAACTTTTGTATATAAGTAGTTTGACGAAGGGCAGTTTTCGGACTGCCTTTCTTAAATTTTGTGTAGGAGTGGATTTTAAAGGTGACTTTTTTAAGAAAAAACGGGGCTTTAATTGTAGCCCTTATACTTTTGCTTGTGCTTGTATTTATACCTACGGGCTATGAGGAGGCTGTAAATTATAAGGAAGCGGAAAGCACTGTAGCACAGGTTATATCAGTCAATAATGATAATATAATCGACACAGGCTTGGTGCGTTCAGGTGAGCAAAGCTGTACAATAAAGGTTTTAAAAGGTATTTTTAAAGATAGAGAGGTAACGGGTGTAAATATTCTAAGCGGTTCTTTGGAAAGCGATAAGCTTTTTGACGTAGGAGATAAGGCTATGGTGCTAATAAGCTATAGTGGAGATGAAATTATTTCTGTCAGTATGGTTGACCATTACCGCCTTACAAAGGAGGTTATACTGGCATTTATATTTATTGTATTCCTTGTTGCCTTTGCGGGAAAAACAGGAATACGCTCCTTGATTTCTTTTGCCATTACCGTACTTATGATATGGAAGGTGCTTGTTCCGTCTTATCTTAACGGCTTAAACCCAATATATGTAGGTATGCTTGTTACCTTAATTCTTACCTTCATTACAATATCCCTTGTATACGGATTTAATAAATTGACACTTTCGGCGGCTTTAGGTGCAGGCTTGGGTCTTTTTGTAACCTGCATACTGGGCATTATCTTTACCGATACCTTTAAGATACACGGTGCGGTTATGCCGTCTTCCGAAAGCTTGCTGTACAGCGGCTATAAGCACCTTAATTTAACAAAAATATTTATGGCAAGCATATTTATAGGCTCCTCGGGTGCAGTTATGGATTTAGCTGTTGATATAACTTCTGCGGTAAATGAGGTTGTAAATAAAAAGCCTGATATTAACTGGAGGGAAACCGTAAAATCAGGCTTTAATGTGGGCAGAGCTGCTATGGGTACTATGACCACAACCCTTCTTTTGGCATATTCCGGAGGATATATTGCTTTACTTATGGTGTTTATGGCACAGGGAACCCCCATTGAAAATATCTTAAACTACAAATATGTAAGTGCGGAAATTATAGATACTGTAGTCGGCAGCTTCGGCTTGGTTACCGTTGCACCCTTTACAGCCCTTACAAGCGGGTTATTGTTGACCAAAAAATAAGGCTTTGTATTGCTATAAAACTAAAATTATAGTAAAATAAAGAATAAATTATTTTTTGGAGGTAATTATGAAAAGATTTTTTGGTAAGGAGCAATTTAATGGCTATAAGGAGATTGTAACAAGTGAGGCAGAGCTTGAGGTAATCGGCTTTGATTTAATTAATTTACAGCCGGGTAAGAGCATAACTAAGGCTTCAGGTGAATACGAGCTGGGACTGGTTATTTTATCAGGCACATGTAATATAAGTGCGGAGGGCTTTAAGGCAGATAATTTAGGTACAAGACGTAATGTTTTTGACGGAAAGCCAACTACTGTATATATGCCAAGGGATATGGAATATACTGTAGAGGCAATAGGCTACGGTACACTTGAAATAGGTGTTTGTAAGGTTAAGGCTGACAAAAAGTATTCTCCTTTTGTTGTAATGCCTGAGGATATTGTAACAGAGCATAGAGGCAAACTTAACTGGCAAAGAGATGTAAATGATATTATAACTTCAAGGTATGAGGGCAAGGTTGATAAAATTGTTTTGGGCGAAACATACGGTTGTGCAGGTCAATGGTCAAGCTATCCTTCACACAAGCATGATACGGATAATATGCCTTATGAGGTTAATATGGAAGAGATTTATCATTTTAAGGTAAATCCTGCTCAGGGCTTTGGTATTCAGGTTATGTATAATGACGATATGTCTGTGAATGAAAGCTATATTGTAAAAGACGGTGACAGTATAGCAATTAAGGAGGGCTATCACCCTGTAGCGGCTGCTCCGGGCTACAGCGTATATTATTTGTGGGTAATGGCAGGTAAAAGCGGCAGAAAGCTTACACCTTGTGATGACCCTAATCATGCATGGGTTAAGGCTGTTGAAAAAATGGTATAAAATCAAAAATCCCCTGCTTTGGGGATTTTTTTAATTTACCATTTCAATATTATAAATATCATTTATAGGTATAGGGCTTAAATCAAAAAGGCATAAGGTGTTATTATATTCATTAACGGATTTAACCTTACCCCTTAGGGTAATGTAAGAGCCGCCCTCCTTCAGCTTGTCTGCCTTAAAATATACAAGGGTTATTTCGGGCTGTTGAGATAAATTGTTTTTTATAAGGCTGAGTTTTTGATTTAAGACCTCTGTTTGGTTTTCACTTAGCTCAAATTTTTTATCGGTAAGCCTTGAAGCCTCTGCTATTACCTCATTATAGCCCGTAAGTGCGGCAAAGGGTGAAAATTGTGCTGCTCTGTCAGCAATGGGCATATGGGGATGCTTTTTGGAAACAGGGTGGGGCATATTAATAATGTCCTTATAGTTATCCTCATTCATTTTATACCTCCTATGCTTTGTGTCCGCCTATTTGCTTGTTTCTGTCCTTGGCGGTAGCACCCTCTGTAAAATTCATACCCCGAAGAACAGCATTTTTACCGTATTTCTTTTTTAGCTCAATAAGGGTTTTCTGTATTTTTCTTTCCTGCTCAAGTATAATTTGTCGGCTTTCAATAGCTTTTCTGTCGGTAAATAAATCCATTTGTACCGGCTCTGCCTTTTTTAACAGCTCAGCCTCGTTTATAAGGTGATTGGCACTTATACTTATTCGTCTTACCAGTAAGTCGGGGTTTACAATTTTATCAAATAATTCGGCAACAGCTTCTGTTATTTTTTTTGTTGATGAGGTATAACAAGCTAAGCTTATACTTCCGTGAGCAGCTTTTGGTACAACTCTGCCATAATGGTCTGTAGTAACTTCTTCCTTGTAAATTTTACCTGTTTTTGTTATGTCCATATTGTCTATATCATAGCCTACAGTTAACACAAGCTGATTTGTTAAAAGCTCCTTATCAACCAAATCTAAAGTAAGCAAATCAGCCATTTCACGTACAACAAGTCTTGCCTTTATACTTTCATAAGGCTGTTGAAGTACCTGACCTGAACAAAGACTGTTGTTTTCGGGTTTGTAGTCTTTAATATGAGCTATTGTACAAGGTTCCCACCCCCAAGCATGGTCAATAAGCAACTCTGCATTTATGCCAAAGAGTTTATAAAGCAAATCCTCATTGTAATAGCTGTTGGGGTTTCCTACAGAGCATTTTGCAATATCACCCATTGTATATAAGCCTACATCTGCTAAGCGTTTTGCATAGCCTCTGCCTACACGCCAGAAGTCTGTAATAGGTCTGTGAGTCCATAAAAGCTCCCTGTAGCTTACCTCGTCAAGCTCAGCTATACGTACTCCGTCTTTATTAGGTGGTATCCTTTTAGCCATAATATCCATGGCAATTTTAGCTAAGTACAGGTTTGTGCCTATACCTGCCGTGGCAGTAATGCCTGTGTTTTTAAGCACATCTCTTATCATGGTCACAGCAAGGTCGTGGGCTGTGGTTTTATAGGTGTTAAGATAGGCACTTGCATCAATAAATACCTCATCTATAGAGTAAACATGTATATCCTCAGGGGATATATATTTAAGATAGATTTTATAAATCTCCTTGCTGTATTTCATATAAAATGCCATTCGAGGCGGTGCCGTAATATAGTCAACGGATAAAGAGGGATTTTTATTCAGCTCTCTGCTGTCATAGGAGCTTCCGATGAATGCCGAAGTTTTGCTTAATCTTTCGGCATTTACTTCCTTTACTTTTTGTATAACCTCAAAAAGCCGAGGTCTGCCGTGAATACCAAAAGCTTTCAACGAGGGAGTAACGGCAAGACAAATGGTTTTTTCGGTACGCTCAGGGTCAGCTACAACAAGGTTTGTTGTTATAGGGTCAAGACCTCGTTCGACACATTCCACCGAAGCATAAAAAGACTTCAAATCTATAGCAATATATGCTTTGTTGTTTGTCATTTTTATCCTCCTTGAAAATATGTTCAGAAACTATGTATTATAATTTTATTACAATAAATTAATTATGTCAAGGTGATTAATTTGCCAATTGGGTAATATAAAAAATAAAGTGATTTAACCAAGGCTTAGCTTTAGATTTTACGAGTAATTAACAAATTTTAAAAAAAATGCGTTTTAGTGTTGACATTTTAAAAATTTTCTGCTAGAATAACTTTTGTCGCTGAAAAGCGGTAAAAAATAATGTGCAGTCGTGGCGGAATTGGCATACGCGCTAGACTAAGGATCTAGTCCGGGTTGACTGGGTACGGGTTCAAGTCCCGTCGACTGCATATGCGCGAGTGGCTCAGTGGTAGAGCATCGCCTTGCCAAGGCGAGGGTCGCGGGTTCGAATCCCGTCTCGCGCTTCTTTCGGTTTTTATAACCGATTTTTTTTACATTTATATAGGGCTGTCGCCAAGTGGTAAGGCAACGGATTCTGATTCCGTCATTTCGCAGGTTCGAATCCTGCCAGCCTTGTTTAGAGAGGGACTGCTGTTTTCGGCGGTCTTTTTCTGTTTTAGCGTAACTTATAGGTTACGCTTTTTTTATTGCATAAAATATGTCAATTTAAGCAAACTTAAATATATGAAAGGAGTGACTTTATGAAAATTATAAGAGCTTTAAGATATTTACCCTTGATTTTTATGCTTTTTACAGCCGCTTGCATTGCCTTTATCTGTTTTAGCGGCGAAAATGAATATTCTGACAGTACCTTTGTATTTTCAAACCGAGGGTAGGTGTAAGCTTGAGCGAAATTTATATTAAGCCTGAAAAAAAATATATAACCTCTGCTTTAGGTGCCGTTCATATAGGCGATGTTGCTGAGGTGTATTGTGAAAAGTCTATAAAAAAACATATAGACACAATTAAGCTGACTGAAATTAAAGAGGATAAAAATAAATGCTATCTTCTTTCTGTTATGGATATTGTCAAGGCTATTGATAAGGCTATGCCCGGGCATACTATAACTAACTTGGGTGAAACCGATACGGTAGTTGAATACAATAACAAAACAGGCAAGGGTAATACCCTATGGCAATATGTTAAAATTGCCTTTGTGTCGGTTTTACTCCTTGCAGGCTCTGCAACTGCAATAATGAGCTTTCACTCTGATGCACAAATTCCTACGGTCTTTGAAAATTATTATTATATGTTTTTTAATGAACGTATAGAAAACCCTATTATTATAGACCTGCCTTATTCAATAGGTCTTGCGGTAGGTATAATAGTGTTTTTTAATCATTTTTCGGGTAAAAAGCTTACCAATGACCCTACGCCTATTGAGGTGGAAATGACAGTATATGAGGACCAGGTATGGGATAATATTATAGACAATTTAAGCACAAAGAAGGAAGATAATGGAAATAATTAAGCATTTTACATTAATATTAATCGGCTTTGGCTCGGGTCTTGTAATAGCAGGAGCTGTATTTGCCTTTATTGCTGTTATTGGTATTGTTCCTCGTCTTGCAGATAAAACAGGAACAACAAGATATATTAAAATATATGAGGAGGCTATAATAGCAGGAGGTATTTTAGGCTGTGTTATTATGCTTGCAGACCCTTATCTGCCTGTAGGCAGGGTGGCGGTTATTATTTACAGTCTGCTTGTAGGTATATTCTACGGCTGTCTTGCCGTATCTCTTGCAGAGGTGCTTGATGTAATCCCGGTGCTTGCAAGACGTGTCAGGGTAAGACAGGGCTTAAAATGGTTTGTAGCGGCTATTGCTTTAGGAAAGCTGGCAGGCTCGTTACTGTATTATTTTGTACCGGGATTTTATTATATATGAGGTGAATTATGGATAATACTAAACAGGAATACATGGATAAGGTAAAAAAAGCTTCTCCCGACAGTCCAATTTTAGTGAATTGTATAAGGGCTTTTATTGTAGGGGGACTTATCTGCACTCTGGGTCAGCTTATAACCAATATTTGCAAATCAATGGGGGCATCGGTGGAGGATGCTGCAACCTATACCTCTGTTATTTTGGTGGTTCTTGCCTCTTTGCTGACCGGTATGGGTATTTATGAAAAAATAGGTAAGTTTGCAGGAGCAGGCTCCGTTGTGCCTATTACAGGCTTTTCAAACTCCGTTACCTCTCCTGCCGTAGAATTTAAAAAGGAGGGCTTTATACTGGGTCTTGGAGCTAAAATTTTTATTGTGGCAGGACCTGTTATTTTATACGGTGTGCTTACCTCTGTAGTTGTAGGCATAATTTATTATTTTATGAGGTGATTAAATGGCTGTGCATATAGGTAAACAATCGGTTAAGCTGGATTTATGCCCGGTAATTACTGCAACTGCGGCTACCGTAGGCACTAAGGAGGGAGAGGGACCCTTAAAGGAATATTTTGATGTGGTGCTGGAGGACAACCTTGCAGGGCAGAAAAGCTGGGAAAAGGCTGAAAGTGAAATTGCAAGGCAGAATATATCTCTTGCTATAAAAAAGGCAGGACTTAAAAATTCGGATATTGACTATATTCTGACAGGTGATTTGTTAAACCAGTGCTGTGGCAGTACCTACGGTATAAGGGATATGGGAATACCCTATTTTGGTGTTTTCGGTGCCTGCTCAACTATGGGTGAGGCAATGTCCCTTGGGGCAATGCTTATAGACGGCGGTGGTGCAAAAAGAGTAGTTGCGGCGGCATCAAGTCATTTTTGCTCTGCTGAAAAGCAGTTCAGGTTTCCTCTTGCCTTAGGAACGCAAAGACCGCAAACCTCTACTTGGACAGTTACGGGTGACGGTGCGGCTGTTCTTGAACACTCGGGAAAAGGACCTAAAATTACAGGTATAACTACAGGTAAAATTGTGGATATGGGCATAACCGATGCAAATAATATGGGTGCGGCAATGGCACCTGCGGCGGCAGATTTAATAGAAAGAAATTTAAAGGACTTCGGTGTTTCTACTGATTATTATGATGTAATTGCAACAGGGGATTTAGGCTATGTAGGCAAGGCTCTAGTATGTGAAATACTGGAGGAAAAAGGCATACACCTTGGGGATAATTACATTGACTGCGGTATAGAAATATTTGATAAGGAAAGTCAGGATACTCACTCAGGCGGAAGTGGCTGTGCCTGCTCTGCCGCAACTTTTTCGGGTATGCTTTATAAAAAGCTTTTGTCGGGAGAGATAAAAAGATTACTCTTTATTCCTACAGGTGCTTTAATGAGTCCTACAAGCGTAGGTCAGGGAGAGAGTATAGCAGGTATTGCACATGGTGTAGTTATTGAAGGGCAGGTGTAAGAGTTGGACTATTTAAAGGCTTTTATAGTAGGGGGACTTATTTGCGTAATAGGTCAGATTTTAATTGATAAAACAAAGCTCACCTCAGCAAGAATTCTTGTGCTTTTTGTGGTTGTGGGCTGTATTTTAGGCGGCCTTGGTTGGTATCAGAGCTTGGTGGATTTTGCAGGAGCAGGGGCAAGCGTGCCGTTACCCGGCTTTGGCAATGTTCTTGCTAAGGGTGTTATTGAGGAGATTGACAAGGAAGGGGCAATCGGTATATTAACAGGGGGCTTTAAGTCGGCGGCGGCAGGAGTGTCGGCAGCTATTGTATCAGCCTTTATTATGGCTTTAATATTTGAGCCTAAAGAAAAGTAGGGTGAGCTTATGAAAGATTTATATGAAATAAGGTTAGAGGGAATAGGAGGTTTAGGAGCTAATCTTGCAGGCAAGCTTTTAGGAGAGGCAGGTGTATTAATGGACTACAATGCACAAAGCTTTGCAAGCTATGGCTCTGAAAAAAGAGGCTCTCCCGTTAAGGCTTATGTACGTCTTGCACCTAAGCACAGGGAAATACGCATTTCAAGCCCCGTAAGAGAGCCTGACATGCTTGGTATTTTTTCTATGGGTATAGCAGGCAAGGATAACTCAACAGCAGGTATTAAAGAGAATACTGCTATAATTGTAAATACGGATTTAACGGCAGAGGCTGCAAGAGATAAGCTTAAGTTACCCTATGGCAGACTTTATGTTATAAATGCTTTGGAGGCATCTATACAGCTTAAAACAAGGCTTAATATGGTAATGCTTGGTGCTATGGCAAAGGCAAGTCACATATTTTCTCTTGAAGCAATTAAACAGGCAGTAACAGACAACATAGGCACCAAATATCCCGAAAGTCTTGAAAATAATTTAAGAGCAATAGACTATGGATATAAGACCGTATCTGAGTATAAAATTCCTTGTGATAACAAATATGAGCCGTTGAAATATACAGAGGTAAAGCGTTTATGGGGATATAATAATGCACCTGTAGGCGGTATAAATCCTCTTTGGGGAAGTACCGTAACAAATCGCCTTGATAGCTCACGAGAGGGGTATATTCCCTTATTTCATAAGGAAAAATGTATAAACTGCGGTCTTTGTGACAGCACCTGTCCTGATATGGTGTTTCAGTTTGTATCAGGTCAATATAAGGGTAAGCCCTCACCTGTTAATATGGGCATAGACTATTATCATTGTAAGGGCTGTTTAAGATGTGTTGAGATTTGTCCGACAAGTGCAATAACTGCGGAAAAAGAGGAGGGCTTTAATATAGATAAGCATAATGTAGGCTGTGTTTCTCTGCTGGATAAGTCATTTGTGTTTGATGACACAGGTGCAAACAGCTATGTTGAAAGTGAGTCCTATGTAAGAAACGGAGAGGAATAGCTATGGAGAGGGTTTTTAAAAGCGGAAACGAGGCGGCAGCATATGCCGCTAAACAGATAAACTATCATATTATGGGGTATTATCCTATTACACCGTCAACCCAAGTAGCTGAAAATATAGATTTATATTTAAGTAAAGGGCAGTGTGAAACTAAGCTGATTGCGGCAGAGGGTGAGCATAGTGCCGCAGGTATATGCTATGGTGCTGCAGTAGGCGGAGGCAGGGTTTTAAATGCTACAAGTGCCAACGGACTTTTGTATGCTTTAGAGCAGTTACCTGTTCAGTCGGGAACAAGAATGCCTATGGTAATGAATGTTGCTTGTAGGGCTGTATCAGGACCCTTATCCATTAAAGGAGACCACAGCGATATTATGTTTGCCCTTAATTGCGGTTGGATTATCCTTTTTGCAAATAACAGCAGACAGGTTTATGACTTTAATATTATCGCCTTAAAGCTTGCAGAAAGGGTAAGGCTGCCTGTTATTGTTGCATATGACGGTTTTTTCACCTCACATCAGAAGCAGGTTTTTGAGGTTTTAGAGGACAATAAGGTAAAGGAGTTTATAGGTGAATACAAGGCAGGGCTGAACGTGGATAAGCCTGTAACCGTAGGCTCATACATGAATGAGCCTGATTTACTTAACAATAAATATCAGCTTATCATAGCAATGGAACAGGCTAAGGAAGAACTGCCAGACCTATTTAAGGAGTATGAAGGTCTGTCGGGAATTTTATATTCACCTGTTGAGGGGTATAAATATGAAGATGCAGAGGTAATACTTTTTATTTTAGGCTCCTCATATGATACAGCCAAAGAGGCCGTTGATGTACTGAGAAATCAAGGTAAAAGGGTAGGTGTTGTATGCCTTCATGCCTTAAGACCCTTTTGTAAGGAACGGCTGTATGGCTATTTAAAAAATGCAAGGGTAGTAATATCAGCAGACAGACAGGACAGCTATGGAGCAGACGGCGGAAATATGAGTACGGAGCTGAAGGCATGCCTTAAGGACTTTGACTCAAATACAAGAGTTATTACAAGGATTTACGGCTTGGGCGGCTTAGAGCTTTATCCTGAAGATGCAGAGGCTCTTTTGAATGAGGGCTTTAATAAAGAGGCTAAAACCTTTGCTTATTATGGTGCATATAAAGGCAGTCATGACAAAGAGAGAGAGTATTTTATTCCTGTTACAGCTAAAAATGCCCATATAGGTATAAAAGTTGAAAAAACAGAAAAGGGACTTGATGTAAAGGGGGCTAACGTAAGGAACGGTACACTTATGCCAAGACGTATGCAGGCAGGTCATGGTGCTTGTCCCGGTTGCGGTATACCTGTTAATGTTAATTTGCTTTTAAAGGGTATAGAGGGTAATGTAGTTTTACTTTTTCAGACAGGCTGTGGTATGGTAGTAAGCACTGCTTATCCTAAAACGGCTTTTACGGTAAACTATGTGCATAATTTGTTTCAAAACGGCGGTGCAACCCTGTCTGGACTTGCAGAAATGTGTAAGGAGAAAATACGAAGAGGTGAAATGCCTGATGAGGATATTACCTTTATTATGGTAAGCGGTGACGGTGGTCTTGATATAGGCTTGGGAAGTGCCTTAGGTGCAGCTTTCAGAAATCATAAAATGATTATCTTTGAATATGATAACGGGGGTTATATGAATACCGGTTATCAGCTCAGCTACTCAACACCGATGGGTGCTAAAAGTGCTACAAGTCACGTAGGAGAAAGGAAAAGGGGCAAAAGCTTTTTACACAAGGATAATGCACAGATATTTGCGGCAACAGGCATACCTTATGTTGCTCAATGTGCGGAAAGTCATCCTCAGGATTTTATAAAAAAGGCGGCAAAGGCACAGTACTATGCAAAAAATGAGGGTCTAGCCTATTTAAGGGCAATTTCAGCCTGCCCTCTTAACTGGAGGGATAACCCACGCTATGAGAGGACTGTAATAGATACTGCCGTTAAATGCTGTTACAATCCCCTTTATGAGGTGGAAAGGGGCATTACAAAAATTAACTATAACCCCGAATTAAAAAATGAAAAAATACCTGTTTCCGAATGGTTTAAAATGATGGGCAGAACAAAACACCTTATTAAAGAAGAATATACTGATATTTTAAATATCATACAAAACGAAGTTGACAGACGTTGGGAAAGGTTAAAAGAAAAGGATAAAAGCTCTGTTTTGTAAAAAAATAACCCTTATGCTCCTTAGTACAACAGATAACTTAAGGTAGAATTATCTGTTGAGAAGAGAGCATATAGGGTTTTTATATGCGTAATTATAAATGGGCAATGTACTTACGCATATTATTTACTTATATACCTAAAGCACAGCGGGGTTTTTAAAACTGTGTCTTTAATGGCTGACCAAAGGTAAACCTATGAGGCATACAAGTTAAATAAATTTTTATTAGATATATAAAAACTTATTTAACAAGGAGAGATAATGTGGTCAAACAGGCTTAAATTAGCTAAATCTCTCGTGTAGTATTATTATAAATTAAGGTTTTTGGTTTGTCAACATAAAAATATTTGGGTTTTTGCGGGATTAAAAAACGTTGCTTTGTATAAAAAATCGGTCTTATTTGTTGAAAACTAACAAAATTTTGGGCTTTTGGTTGTTTTTCAACTAAAATTTATTGACAATGTAGTGTTTTCTATGTATAATTTATATTTAGATGCGGCAGATGTACCGCACATTATTTTACGCTTAAGTAAAATGCACAGAGGTAATTTTTAAATTAAGGAGGATTTTTTTATGAACTACGTTGACAGCGTATTAAGCCAGTTAATCGCAAAGAACCCTGCTCAGCCTGAGTTCCATCAAGCAGCTACAGAGGTACTTACAACTCTTAAGCCTGTAATTGAGGCTAACCCACAGTTTCAGGAGGCAGCTTTACTTGAAAGACTTGTTGAGCCTGAAAGACAGATTATGTTCAGAGTACCTTGGATTGATGATAACGGTAAGGTACAGGTAAACAGAGGCTTCAGAGTACAGTTTAACTCAGCTATAGGACCTTACAAGGGCGGTTTAAGATTTCACCCATCAGTAAACCTTGGTATCATTAAGTTCCTTGGCTTTGAGCAGATTTTCAAGAACAGCCTTACAGGTCTTCCTATCGGTGGCGGTAAGGGTGGCTCTGACTTCGACCCTAAGGGCAAGAGCGATAACGAGGTTATGCGTTTCTGCCAGAGCTTTATGACAGAGCTTTACAGACATATCGGTGCTGATACTGACGTTCCTGCCGGCGACATTGGTGTAGGCGGCCGTGAGGTTGGCTATATGTACGGTCAGTATAAGAGAATTACAGGTCTTTACGAGGGCGTACTTACAGGCAAGGGTCTTACCTTCGGCGGTTCTCTTGTAAGAACAGAGGCTACAGGCTACGGTCTTGTTTACCTTACAGAGGAAATGCTTAACAATAAGAACAACAGCTTTGAGGGCAAGACAGTTGTTATCTCAGGTTCAGGTAACGTTGCTGTTTACGCTGCTGAAAAGGCTACACAGCTTGGTGCTAAGGTTGTTAGCTTCTCAGACTCTAACGGTTACATCTATGATAAGGACGGTGTAGACATTGAGTACGTTAAGGACCTTAAGTTCAACAGAAGAGGCAGACTTGCTGAATACGGCGAAACACATAAGAATGCTGAATACCATGAGGGTAAGGGTGTTTGGACTATTAAGTGTGACATTGCACTTCCTTGTGCAACTCAGAACGAGCTTAACGAAGAGGATGCAAAGACACTTGTTGCTAACGGCTGTATTGCTGTAGGTGAGGGTGCTAATATGCCTTCAACTCTTGAGGCTATTGATGTATTCCAGAAGAACGGTGTTCTCTTTGCTCCTGCAAAGGCTGCAAATGCAGGCGGTGTTGCTACATCTGCTCTTGAAATGAGCCAGAACAGCGAAAGACTTTCTTGGACCTTTGATGAGGTTGATGCTAAGCTTAAGGGTATCATGGTTAATATCTGCCACAGCATGATTAACAGTGCTGAGGAATACGGTATGAAGGACAACTATGTTGCAGGTGCTAACATTGCAGGTTTCCTTAAGGTTGCTGATGCAATGATGAGCCAGGGTATCGTTTAATATAATAAAATCCTGATTTATATGCTCCCTATAGAAATATGGGGAGCTTTTTTAGGCTCTTAGTCAAGAGTTGGGGTGATTTTTTTGAAACGTAGGTTTTAATCACCTGCGTTTCTTTTTATTACCTTGATAGAATTGTTAGTACCCTCTGTGTATCCGTTTGTATAAGGGCATTCAAATGAGTTTAATATATACTTTGACCAATTAGAAAGCATAGTAAGGCAAGCCTTGAATTCACTTAAATTACTAAGTTGAGCAGTCATCATAAAATGCTCTGGTTTTTTGTTGCCTCTGCTCTTGTGTATGACGACATAAAATCATAAAATATTTCTTTTAAATAATAAGCTATTGCCAAGTTTTGCGATTGTTGGAGCATAACCCCTAAAGCAAGCAAACTATCTTCTTTGAGCTTGTGTTTGTGAGTTAGCAACAACAGTCTACTGCGTTTAAAATACTTTTGCTTATTCGGATGCATTTGTTTTTGCACTCGTTTCCTGACATTTTCCAAAGCCCATGTTACATATCGGACTACATGAAATTTATCTATTACAATGGTTGCATTAGGAAAGTATGTGATTGCTATATCCTTTTAGACTCGGTTCATATTCATAACAAAAAATTTTACATTATTTCTGTTTTTAAAGCCTTGGAAGTAAAGCATAAGGTCTGTTTGTGAGCGTGTAGGTAAAATGTCAAACAGTTGCTTCTTAGCGTCTGTTAAAATTGCATGAAATTTTTGTCCCCCCGGAATTGCCCCTAAATTCATCAATAGACAACACCTCGAGTAAGTATTTAGGTTTGTTGTAGGGTACATTCTTTAAAAAACGAAAAACGGATGAACAAGAGATGTCAAGTAATTTTGCTACAGATTTTACACTTTGCTTGTTGCTTAAGACATTAAGGGTATATAAGTCCGGTCTGGTAGTTATTCGGCTTTGTTTTGGTACATAATTAAAGGTTTAATAAAATGCTTATTGCAACAATCGCAGTGGTATCTATGCTTTCTATAATGAAGGAAGGTGCTTTTACCCATAATAGTTAAGTCTTTTAAGACTAATATGCGGCAGTCGTGAACCTTATCGGTTACAGCTCCGCAATGAGGGCAGGTATGAGGCTTTCTTTCTAAACTAAAAAATATATGTACCTAGGTATCGGAAGTGGTAATATCTTCAACATTAATGTATTTCGTTTCTAAGAGTTTTGTTATATAATTGTTAGTGGGCATAGAGTTCAATCCTTTCTATATTTTTGTTTGCAACTTAATTATACAGGATTTCGAACTCTATGCCTATTTTTTACCCCATGGAAAGTTTACAACCCTTTTGGCATAAAAATAATTGGTGTGATTTTTTTAACCACACCAAATATTATATAACCCTAATTTAATATACATCTATTTATTTAATGCCTCTGTTAAAAGGCTAATAAGCTCATCTCTGTTAAACTCATAGTCTTTGTTACAGAAATGGCAGTGAAGAGAGGCTTTTCCGTCTTCCTCTATTATTTTTGCAAGCTCTTTTTTACCTAAAGAGATTAATGCCTTTTCCACTTTTTTCTTAGAGCAGTTGCAGTTATATTCAACAGGTATTCTATCTAAAATATGTGGATTAAATTCACCTGCAACAGCCTCTAAAATATCCTCACAACTCATACCCTTTTCAAGCATAGAGGTTACGCTTTCCATGGTAGAAAGCTTGTTTTCAAGTCTGTCTACAATCTCCTCATCAGCATCAGGCATCATCTGTATAATAAAGCCTCCCGACTGTTTTATTGTATAATCCCTGTCTACAAGGACACCTAAGGCAACAGCTGACGGTGTTTGCTCACTTTTAGCAAAGTAATAGGTTAAATCCTCTGCAATCTCACCTGATACAAGAGGTATCTGCCCAACATAAGGCTCCTTTAAGCCCATATCCTTAATAATAGTAAGTGTACCATAGCCTAAGGCTCCCTGAACATCCAGTTTACCGTTTGGCTTAAGAGGTATATCTACCATAGGGTTATATGGGTAGCCCTTTACATTTGACTTGCTGTCAGAGGTAACGGTAAGTCCGCCGCCGGGACCGTCACCTTTGATTTGTATAGATACAAGGTCGTTTTCAGCCTTTAGCATAGACCCCATAATAGCTACCGCTGTTAATGCTCTGCCCATAGCGGCAGACATAACAGGTGAGGTTTTGTGTAGCTCAAAGGATTTTTGGGCGGTTTGTCTTGTGTCTGCTACAAATATACGCATTGAGCCGTTTCCTGCACTTGCTCTTAAAATATAATCCATTCTTATTTTCTCTCCTTTGTTATTTCCTGTGCAACAAAATATATTCTTTTGCTGTCCTTGGTAGGCGGTGTAAGAGTAAGCTCATCAAATACACCTAACAATTTCATACCTGCCTTTTCAATAAGGCTTGATATTTCATCAATAGTATAGCCTCTTTCATAGTGATATTCTTCAAAGCGATGATAAAGTCCGCTTTCCTTATCCTCTACAAAAAAGTTTGTGTAAAACTCATTTATTTTCTCTTCATCATCATAGTAATTTTCCCATGTGTAGGCGGAGGTTTCTGTTGTTTCACAAAAGCAGTTGTCTGCCAAAATGTTTTTAAACTTGTGTATTGTGTTTATATCAAAAATAAATAAGCCCTTGGGGTCAAGGTAATTGTTTACAAGCTTAAAAACAGTTAGTAAATCCTCGTCCTCTGTAATGTAATTTATGCTGTCACAAAGGCATATAATGCTGTCTACCGTGCCATATAGCTCAAACTCACGCATATCCTGATTAAGGTAGAGAATACTCTTGGGGGATTTTTCTCTTGCCTTTGAAAGCATAGAATTTGATAAATCAATTCCAATCATATCATAGCCCTTTTCTGCTAAACGCACTGTCATACTGCCCGTACCGCAGGCAAGGTCGCATACAAGCTTAGGCTTTAAACCAAAGTGTTGCCATATTCGCTCAATATACGCAGTCCATTCATCATAGGGTGTATCCTGCATAAAGGCATCATATACCTCTGCAAAGCCTTCATAGTCTGCCATTTTATTACTCTCCTATCTGTTAAATAGCCAAAGCTGTATTATTGCCAGTGTTTCACGCATATAGCTCTGAGGTGCCGCTGTAAGGTTGATTTTTGCACTGTAGCTTGAGGCTTCAATACCGTTTAATTCTGCAAGCTTACCTGCACGATAGGTATGAAAGCGGTTTGTAATATATACGCATTTATATGGTTCACCATTAAAGTGAGTATCTAATAAAGCCTTGGAATATATATAGTTTTCATTTGTGCTGGTAGCCCTGTTTTCCTGTATAATCTGCTGTGGGGGGATACCTCTGTCTACCAGGTAATTATACATTGCCTCTGCCTCTGTTAAATTTTCCTGGGGTCCTTGCCCGCCGGAAACCACAATTACAGCCTCAGGGTTGTTTTGATAGTATTCATAAGCTTTTTCAAGTCTATAATAAAGAGGCAGGCTTATTCTGTCACCTATAACCGAACAGCCCAGTACGATTACGGCATCCTCACTGTAGTCAGCCTTATTCATATCAGATGCAATAAGCATAAAACCAATCAAGGCAAATACTATGGCAAAGCCTGTACCTGCAATTATCTTAAGTGCTTTGGTTATCTTGTTTTTAGGTACGTTACACCACAGTACAAGGGTAATACCCAAAGCATATACCATAAGGTTACCTACATTAAAGTTAGCTCTTAAGGTAAACAGCGTAATATATATGAGTATTAAAATTCCAAGCAATGTAACAAATTTTTTCATGGATAACTCCTTTAATGTTGATTTTTACCACAGTTTAGTATACAATAAATGGTGGTTTATTACAAGAGTTATTTATATAACAGGAGGTCTGTTATGACATTAGATGAATTAAAGCCTAAGGAAAAGGCTGTAGTTACAGGCATAGGCGGTAGAGGTCCTGTAAGACGCAGGCTTATTGATATGGGTATTACTCCGGGGGCAAATGTAATGATTAAAAAGACAGCACCCTTTGGTGACCCCCTTGAGGTTAATATAAGAGGTTACTCCCTTAGTATACGTAAAAGTGAAGCGGCACAGGTAACTGTTGAAAGGGTGGAATAATATGTTAAGGCTTGCTTTAGCCGGCAATCCTAATTGCGGTAAAACAACGCTGTTTAACCAGCTTACAGGCAGCAGGGCTCATGTAGGCAACTGGCCAGGCGTTACCGTTGACCGTAAGGAGGGTATCTGCCGTGTAGGAGATGAAACGGTAACTATTCTGGATTTACCTGGCATATATTCCCTTTCTCCATATTCGGAGGAGGAGGTAGTAAGCCGTAAATATCTCCTTATTGAAAAACCGGATTTAATTATAAATATTATTGATGCAACAAACTTTGAGCGTAATATGTACCTTACCTCACAGCTTATGGAAACAGGCATACCTGTAGTTATCGCCCTTAATATGATGGACGAAATTGAGGCTATGGGGGATAAAATAGATGTAGAAAAGCTTTCACGTAAGCTTAATGTACCTGTTGTGCCTATTTCGGCAGTAAAAAACATAGGTATTAAGGAGCTTATGGAAAGGGCTGTTGACACAGCAAAAAAAAGCAATAACTACTTTCATTCTGTTTTATCGGATACACCTGCTTTTCCTCTTGTTACGGAAATACGTAAAATTGCTTCTAAATACGGTAAGGATATTACTCTGTTTTCTGCAATTAAGCTCCTTGAAAATGATGAACATATTATAGCCTCTCTTGATTTGCCAAAAGAAGCTTGGGACCTAATTAATCTGGTTGTACATAACTCTGAGGAGGAGCTTAATATTGAGTGGGAAATTTATGTGGCTGACCTCAGATACAAATATATAACTAAGCTTACGGCAGAGTGCATCAAGCGTTCACGTAACCCTGAGTATTTAACCCTCACAGATAAAATAGACCTTGTTGTTACTAATAAATATCTTGCCATACCTGTATTTTTGTCAGTTATGTTTTTGGTGTTTGAAATTACCTTTGGTTATATAGGCAGTACCTTGACTGACGGTATGGATTATCTTGTAAACTCTGTTGCTGTTGAGAATTTAAGGGAGTTTATGATAAGCTTTGATGTTGCAGATTGGGCAGTAGGTCTTGTGGCTGACGGTATAGCAACAGGCGTTGGTATGGTGCTTGTATTTTTACCTCAGATTTTATTGCTTTTTACCTTTTTATCAGTTTTAGAGGACAGCGGTTATATGGCAAGAGCTGCCTTTATTATGGACAAGCTTTTAAGAAACTTCGGCTTATCGGGCAAAAGCTTTGTGCCTATGCTTATGGGCTTTGGTTGTACCGTACCTGCGGTTATGGCAACTCGTACCCTTGAAAATGAAAGGGATAGGAAAATGACTATTATACTTACTCCCTTTATGAGCTGTGGTGCGAGAATGCCTGTGTATGCGGTTTTTACAGGTGCATTTTTTGCTGCACATAAGGGTATTGTTGTAATAAGTCTTTATATTTTAGGCATAGTAGTTGCTCTTTTAAGCGGACTTATACTTAAAAGCACTGTTTTAAAAGGTGAGGCGGAAACCTTTATTATGGAATTACCTAACTATAGATTACCTTCCGTAAAAACCATTGTACTTCATGTATGGGAAAAGGCAAAGGAGTTTGTTGTAAAAGCGTTTACAATACTTTTGCTTGCCTCTGTAGTAATATGGTTTTTACAAAGCTTTGATTTATCCCTTAATATGGTTAGTGATAATTCACAAAGTATATTTGCAGAGTTTGGTAAATTGCTTGTTCCTGTATTTGAGCCTTGCGGCTTTGGTGACTGGAGAGCAGCTGTTGCTTTGCTTGCGGGTTTTGCGGCTAAGGAGGCAGTTGTATCGACTCTTGGTATCCTTTACGGTGTAGGGGATGCTTCCTCGGCAGTTGAGGTAACCTCTGTTATAGCAAATCACTTTACTCCGTTGTCAGCCTATAGCTATCTTGTATTTATACTGCTTTATATGCCTTGTGTTGTTGCCTTTAGTGCAATCCGTAAGGAAATGAACAGTATAAAGTGGACACTTTTTGCAGTTGGCTATCAAACTCTTGTGGCTTGGATAATGTCATTTTTAGTATATAATATAGGCGGATTGTTCTTTTAAAAGCTAACCTCAGCACATTCCTTGCTGAGGTTTTTAATTGAGTTGTTTTTTACTTGTAAATGTGGTATACTGTATAAAAAGCTAATATTTGAGGTTGAATATGGATAGTAAAGGGTTAAATACACTTGAATTTAATAAAATAAAGCAAATGCTTACGGATAAGGCGGCATCAGCCTTAGGTAAAAGGCTTGCACAAGAGCTTATACCCTCTTCCGATATGAATGAAATAATTATATGGCAGAGAGAAACGGCTACAGCAGTTTCTATGGTTATGAAAAAAGGCTCTCTTGTATTAGGCGGATTAAAGGATTTGACCGACAGCCTTAAAAGAGTAAATGTCGGCGGAGTTTTAGGCATTGAGGAGCTTATTGCCGTAGGTGATTTCTTATACTGTACACGTAAGGCAAAAAATTACTCTGAAAGTGAAAATAAGAACGATGACTTTACCCCGTTAATGAAGTATTTTAATGAGCTTGTTTGTGTACAGGAGCTTGAAAGAGAGCTTGAAAAATGTATTGTTGACGGTAAAGAGATTTCAGATGAGGCAAGTCCTGCCCTTAGAGATATAAGGCGAAATATCAAGTCCTCTAACGATAGAATTAAGGACCAGTTAAACAGCATTATACACTCGCAGACGTATAAGAATATGCTTCAGGAGGCTGTAATTACCATAAGGAATGACCGTTACTGTGTGCCTGTAAAGCAGGAGTATAAAAACAGCTTCCATGGTATGATACATGACCAAAGCTCAACAGGTGCAACAGTGTTTATTGAGCCTATGAGCGTAGTACAGCTTAACAATAAAATAAAAGAGCTTAAAAGTGCAGAGAAAAAGGAAATAGACAAGATACTTGCAAGGCTTTCCAATATGGTGTATGAAAGCAGCGGTATAATTCAGGCAGATATGGATATTTTAGCACAGCTTGATTTTATCTTTGCCAAAGCGGAGCTTGCAATTTCAATGAAGGCAACAGAGCCTAAGTTTAATAAAAAGGGCTATATTAATATAAAAAAGGCAAGGCATCCCCTTCTTGACAGTAAAAAGGTAGTGCCTACGGATATTTATTTAGGTAAGGACTTCACAACTCTCCTTATTACAGGACCCAATACAGGCGGTAAAACCGTCAGCCTTAAAACCATAGGCTTGTTTACCCTTATGGGACAGTCGGGTTTGCATATATCAGCCTTTGATAACTCAGAGCTTGCTGTATTTGAAGAGGTCTTTGCCGATATAGGTGATGAACAGAGTATTGAACAAAGCTTAAGTACATTCTCCTCACATATGAGTAATATAGTAAGGATACTTAATAATGTTACAAACAACTCTCTTGTGCTTTTAGATGAGCTTGGAGCAGGTACAGACCCTACAGAGGGTGCGGCTCTTGCTATTGCGGTTATTAAGTATCTTCACGACCTGGGTGTACGCACTGCGGTAACTACTCATTATAGCGAGCTTAAGGTATATGCACTTACGGCAGAGGGTGTTGAAAATGCCTCCTGTGAGTTTGATGTGGAAACCTTAAGACCTACCTATAAGTTGCTTATAGGTGTACCGGGCAAAAGTAATGCCTTTGCAATATCCCAAAGGCTGGGTTTGCCCGAGTATATAATAAATGAGGCTAAAGAGGTATTAAGCCATGAGGATATTCGCTTTGAGGATGTTATAACCGAGCTTGAAATAAGTAAAAAAGCAGTAGCTGTTGAGCAGGAAAAAGCGGAGCAGTATCGTAAAGAGGCACAAAAACTTCGCCATGAGGCAGAAAAGCAAAAGGAAAAACTTGAAAGACAGCGTGAAAAGCTTTTAAATGAGGCTCGTGATGAGGCAAGACGAGTTGTAAGTGATGCTAAGGACGAGGCAGACGCTATTGTTAAGGAAATTCGTAAGCTACAGCGTGAGGGTGCTAACCTTGACAAGGTAGATGATAAGCGTAAAAAGCTTAAGGAAAAGCTGACTTCTATGGAGGGTGCTGTTACAAGAAACAATGCCGCACATGAGGTGCCTAAAAATCTTAAAATAGGGGACAGAGTGTATATTCACTCACTGGCACAAAGCGGTGAAGTAGTTAATCCTCCCGATTCATCCGGAACTGTTATGATAAAGACGGGCATTATGAAGGTTAAAATCGGTATAGAGGACTTATCTCTTGATACTGCTCCTGCAGAAAAGTCAAAGCAACAGCATAAAAAGGCGGCTACAGGCTTTAAAAACAGTAAGGCAAGGGATATTAGTCCACAGGTGGATTTACGTGGCTTAATGGTATTAGAGGCTATAGACAAGCTGGACAAATATCTTGATGATGCTTACCTTGCAGGGCTTAATCAGGTAACAATTATCCATGGCAAGGGTACAGGAGCTTTAAGAAGTGCCGTACAGGATTATTTAAGGACAAACAGACGTATAAAAAGCTACAGAGCCGGGCTTTACGGGGAAGGTGAAGCAGGAGTTACAATAGCTGAGCTTAAATAGAAAGGGGAAGGATATTATGAGCAATAAATTAAAAATTCTTGTGGTAGATGATGATACAAACATAGCAGAGCTTATCTCTCTTTATCTTAATAAGGAGGGGTATGAAACAAAAGAGGTATATAACGGCAGAGAGGCAATAGAGGTATTTTCATCTTATGCTCCTCATCTTGTAATCCTTGACCTTATGCTGCCTGAGATTGATGGTTACCAGGTATGCAGAGAGATTAGACAAAGCTCCTCTGTACCTATTATTATGCTTACTGCTAAGGGTGAGGTTTTTGATAAGGTGCTTGGCTTGGAACTAGGTGCAGACGATTATATAGTAAAGCCCTTTGATACAAAGGAGCTTGTGGCAAGAGTAAAGGCAGTGCTTCGTCGCTATGATAACCGTAATGTTAATATTAATAAGCAGATAGTATATCCTAATATTACAATTAACCAGTCAACCTACATTGTTACCTACCATGGTAAAGAGCTTGAACTGCCACCAAAGGAATTTGAGCTTTTAAGCTTTTTGGCACAGCATCCAAACCAGGTGTTTAAAAGAGAACAGCTTCTTGATAAAATCTGGGGCTATGCTTTTATGGGTGATACAAGAACAGTAGATGTTCATATTAAACGCCTTAGAGAAAAAATGCCTTATGAGGATACATGGAATATTAAAACTATTTATGGTGTTGGTTATAAGTTTGAGGTAAAATAAGCTAAAAGAGAGATACAGATTTTTGTATCTCTTTTTTGTATCAAAAAAGGATATTCCAAAGAATACCCTTTTTTTTAGAGAAGTTTATATTTTAATAATAATTAACCGAAGTATCTGTCAAGTAAGCCCTTGAAAGCCTTACCGTGTCTAGCCTCGTCCTTGCACATTTCATGTACAGTGTCGTGGATAGCATCAAGGTTAGCAGCCTTATAATCTACTGTTTGAAAGGAGTACAGGTGTTTTAAAAGTACATTTTTAGGTACAACTTACAATAACTTACATTAACTTTTTTTGACAAAAGTACAACTTTTTGGAGGAAAAAATAATGTCAGAACAAGTAAACAAGGGTGTTTATCAACTAAAAAATGGCAGCTGGGCTTTGAACTATAGTCAATAAAGTAGACAATAAAAAAAGAAAAAATAACCTACCGGGG
>CATZZP010000005.1 GCA_958426775.1 uncultured Bacillota bacterium | reverse complement strand
TCAACGTGATAAGTATGCGGAAACATATCCACATTGGTTATCCTCTCAACCCTATATCCCTTCTCCCTAAAAGCAGTTAAGTCCTTAACCATGGAACTTGCCTTACAGCTTACATACACAATAGTCTTTGCGTCAAAGGCAACAAGCTTATCAACAGCCTTTGGATGAATGCCCTCTCTGGGTGGGTCAAGTATCATAATATGGGGCTTTATATCAAGGTCATCTACCATTTTAAGCACGTCACCTGCAATAAAGGTACAGTTATCTATTCCGTTAAGCTCAGCATTTATCTTAGCCGCCTCAACAGCCTCCTCTACAAGCTCAATACCTATAACCTTACTTGCCTTACGGCTCATAAGCTGTGCAATAGTGCCTGTACCGCAGTACATATCAAAAATAACCTTATCCGAGGCATCCCCTGCATAGTCAAGGACGGTTGAATAAAGAACCTCCGCTCCCGCCGAATTAGTCTGGAAAAAGGAGAACAAGGAAACCTTGAACTTAAGACCCAGCAGGTTTTCATAAAACCAGTCCTTGCCGTAGAGATTAATTATTTTATCCGCCTTAACAACATCTGCAACACCGTCATTTACAATATGGAGTATGCCCTCAATACTGCCCTCTAAATTAAGGGATAAAAGCTTATCCTTAAGGAGATTTAAATCGGCTTTAAGCTCAGAGGTTGTAACTACGCCTATTAAAATTTGCCCCGTAAAATAGCCGCGTCTTACAAGGAGATGCCTTAAAGTGCCTGTATGCCTCATTCTATGATAAAACTTCTCCTCAGTACCCTTGAAAAATTCAAGTACACAGCCTACAATTTTACCTACATCACCGTGAGTAAGCTTACAGTTGTCCGCATTTACAACCTCATAGTTACTGTTGCGTTTACGCATACCAAGGCAAAGCTCACCCTCAGGTCCGTTATCCCCAAAGCTGAACTCCATTTTATTGCGATATTCATCAATAACAGGACTACCCTTGATACCCTCATAGGTAAAGCCCTCTATACCGCCCTCTTTAAGGAGCTTAAGCACATTTGCCTTTTTAAACTCCAGCTCCTTTTCATAGCTTATGGTTCTGTAGGTACAGCCGCCACAGATTTCAAAGCAATCGCAAGTAGCCTCACCCTCATAGTCGGCTCTTTTAACAATAGCCTTTAAGCGACCCTCGTACTTTTGGCGTTTCTTTTTAACATCGGCACAAACAACTTGCCCGGTGATAACATTTTTAATTGTTACCTCCTTATCCTCCCAAATGCCTATACCCTTGTTTGGAAACTCAATATCCTTTATTTCAAATTGGCAATTTTCATATTTTTTACTCATAATTATCTCCGATATTCTTTTTTTATACTGATTATATCAATTTTAATGTGATTTTTCAAGGGTATAAGCACCTTATTGAATATGATAAAGGCTTGTGGTACAATATAAGGGTAAGTTAATTTTCGGAGGAATTTATATGAAAGAAATATTGGGTCGCATACATTCAATAGAGTCCTTTGGTACTGTAGACGGACCCGGTGTAAGAATGGTAGTTTTTTTACAGGGCTGTCCTATGAGATGTCTTTATTGTCATAACCCCGACACATGGGAAATGTCAGGCGGCACAAAAATGAGTGCAGATGAAATTTTGGAGCAATACAATAACTCTCGCAGCTTTTACAAAACGGGAGGACTTACCGTAACAGGCGGTGAACCCCTTATGCAGATTGACTTTGTAACAGAGCTTTTTAAAAGGGCAAAGGCTGATAATATTCACACCTGCCTTGATACCTCAGGTATTACCTTTAACCCTGACAATGTGGATAAAATGACTTTGCTTATTGAAGTAACCGACCTTGTAATGCTTGATATAAAGCACATTAACCCACAGGAGCATATTAAGCTTTGCTCACAGAAAAATGATAATATCCTTGCCTTTGCAAGGTGGTTAGACGAAAAAAACGTGCCTGTATGGATAAGACACGTTGTAGTACCGGGTATAACGGAAAATGAAAAATACTTACATGAATTAGGGCTTTTTATCGGCAGTCTTAAAAATGTAAAGGCACTTGATGTACTGCCTTACCACAATATGGGTGAGGTTAAATATAAGCAAATGGGAATGGACTATCCCCTTAAGGGTGTTGAGCCTTTATCCAAGGAAAAAGCAATTTCCGCAAAAAAAATAATACTACAGGGTATAAAAGAAGCAAGGGCTGATTAAGTCCTTGCCTTTCCTGCTTTACAAGCTAATTAACTCTTACTGCCGTACCCTGTGGTATATTATCATAAAACCATTTTATATCCTCCATGCTCATACGCACACAGCCGTCAGACCGTCGCATACCCAAGACAGGGTCTTTAACGGTACCGTCCTTATTAAGTGCAACGGAATGAAAAAGATAACTGCCGTTAAAGCGTACCCAATATTTAGCACCGCTTTGCAAGCGGTCATTGTAAAAGCTCTCTCCTCTGTCGGAAATTGTAAAACATCCACGGGTAGTAGGGCTTTCATTTTTGCCTGTGGCACAAGTTACCGTTCTTTCAAGGCGAAGCACACCCTTGTCATCATACCTTAAAATATAGGTTTTCTGCCTTGCTATATCAACCCATACAAAATAGGAGGTATCACTTTTAAACCGCATGCTAAGGGCATATTCCTCTATTTCCAAATCAGTAAGGGGATTATTCAGGGTAGGAGGGTCAGGAGGAATATTAAGTATTTGAGCCTCTGTCCAGCCCAGTCTGCCGCCATGCTTTATATAGTAAATTTTTCGTGTTTTATCCTTTAAAATTTCCACCTTATCCCCTGTTTTCAGGTAGTCAACAGGCTTTTTCAGGTTTTCCTCCTCATAAAGTACACCGTTATATTTTATTGTAGCATATACAGGAGAGGATATAACCTTATTTTCCTTTGGCTTAGCCTTATATTCCGTAGCCTCTGTATTTTCAGTCATATCTCTGTCCGCAAGGCAAAAGGTTCCCACAATAGCTACTGTTATTGCACCTAAGGCTAAGTAGCGAAATTTCATAAAATCACCTCGGAGAGATTATTCCCCCTTTTTATAATTTTATTCACATAATAAAAGGGCGGTGTTTATGCACCGCCTAAAATCAACTTACGAGAAAATTAAAATTGATAAATTGCAATTTCTTCTATATCTATACCACTTTCGGTTAAGGCAGACAGATAATAGGTGCCTGCAGGTAAAACGCCGTCACTGTATAGGGTAGTAGCCCTGATACCCTCACCGAGGGGATACCAATCCCGTGAAGGATACCAGCTGTTAAAGCTGTCAATTACCTCAAAGCTTTCATTGCATAAATTAAGATATGCCCCGTATTTATCAACTGTATTGTTCTCCGGGAATACTGTACTTATCATTTTTGAGTTTGAGGCTACAATCCTGACTACAGAAGGCTCATCAAGAGTAATTTTGATATAATTACTTTCAACCTCGCCGCCGCCCATAAGCCTTGCCCTTGTAGGGTAGAGGTCAAAAAACTCATCGTTGTCCGCCCTTTGGTCAACCTCTATGGGATTACCGTCCTTTCCCATTAAGGTTACAAAACCGTTAAGCTCACAATCTGTGGTGTATTCTCCTTTTTCAAGAGAGTTAAAGTTAAACGCCGAGTCTGAACATAGTTCATCGCCCGAAAGAGATAACTGAAGAACCAATGCCGCATCATCTGCCGTTAACAAATTGTCCTGACTTTTACCTAAAAGAGCCTTCATATTTTCCGTTGTTATACCCAAAATATTTCCGTCTAAAGTATAAGTCAACACCGTTGCAGCATCAGCAGCAGTAACGGCTCCGTCCGCATCGACATCTCCTATGGATAAAGACTCTAAAACAGGGGTAAGAGCATAAACATTTTGGGAAAACAGACAGATACATAAAACAGTTGCCGTAATTTTGCCCATAAAAGACCTTTTCATATTAACACCTCCTTAAATATTTTATAAATTCACGTACACTTGTTGTAATTATATTATACCCCCTCTAAAATTAATTGCAACAAAAAAGTTCGGATAAACCGAACTTTTTAAGTCAATAAAAGCTATAATTTATATCAGCTTAAATCTACATCAATTACGGATTGTGAAGGGATTTCAGCTTCACTTTCCTTCTTAACCTTGTCAATCTGAGCCTTAGCCTTAATTATAGGTAAGATTGTACCCGCACCTGCTACACAACCGCCGGGACAGCCCATACCCTCAATCATACATCCGTTCATCTTGCCTAATTTAGCCATGGTAAGCATTTTCTTACAATCGGCAAGACCCTCTGCATGGTGAATTTTAACCTCAACACCGGGGTAATACTCATGTACGCACTTTTCAATAGCCTCTGCAACACCGCCTGCACAAGCATAGCCACGACCTGCCGCAGATGCATCGTTAAGCTCCTCTGCCGCTTCCATTTTAGCAGGGTCAATGCCCCTTGCAGAGAACATAGCCGCAAGCTCCTCAAAGGTAATAACAAAGTCAACATCACTTCTTACGGACTTTCTTGTAGCCTCAAGCTTTTTAGCCGCACAAGGTCCGATAAATACTACCTTTGCCTCAGGGTCATTATGCTTAATGCCACGTGCTGTAGCAACCATAGGTGTAAGCTCTCTTGAAACGCTGTCAATCATCTCAGGGAACTGGGTTTTAGCAAGCATTGACCATGAAGGACAACAGGAGGTTAAAAGGAAGGGCAATTCACCTGTAGCAACATGCTCTGCATAGTGCTTAGCCTCTGCAACAGCACCTATGTCAGCACCGATAGCAACTTCCTTAACATCAGCAAAGCCAAGCTCTAAAAGAGCCGCCTTAACCTGACCTGAAGTTACGTTCAAGCCAAACTGACCTGCATAAGCAGGAGCAACCTCTGCAATAATCTTATTGCCCTCCTTAATGCTTCTTGCAAGCTGGAAAATCTGTGACTTATCTGCAATAGCACCGAAAGGACAGCTAACCATACACATACCGCAGGATACACACTTATCAGTATTAATTTTAGCTCTGCCCTGGTCGTCAGACTCAATAGCCTTAACACCGCAAGCCTCAGCACAAGGTCTTAAAAGCTTTGAAATAGCATCATACGGACAGGCACTCTTACACTTACCGCACTTAATACACTTGCTCTCATCAATAAATGCCTTGCCGTTTACCCTTGAGATAGCACCCTTTGGACAGACCTGCATACATGGGTGAGCTACACAGCCCTTACACATATTTGAAACACGATAGATGTTTTCCTCACACTTATTACAAGCTGAGGGAATAACCTGCATAAGAGGCGGCTCATAATAATGTTCCGAAATATTACTTTCCTCAAGACCGCTTGTTACGTGAACAGGTCTGTCCTCAGGTCTTAATGACATACCCATAGCAAGCCTTACTCTCTCAGATGCAATAGCTCTTTCACGATAAATACTCTCTCTGTATGAAGCATTATCCCCGGGGCTTACGGTATAGGGTATAGCCTCGATTGCATCGTTTATGTTGCCCTCCACATCAAAGGCAACCTTTGTAATTTCCTCAAAAATCTGCTTTCTGAGTAAAGATAAGGGAGTTTCTATTCCTCTCATAATTTCCTCCTAAAATAAAACGCCGAAATTTCCTTAAATAATATATCACATAGGGTTTTAGTTTGCAACATAAACTTTGTTATTTTTACATTTTTTTCTTATTCTTATTTTTCTATCGGTATATAGCCTGCCGCCTCCATAGCCTTGACGCCCTCGGGACCTGTAACAAAGTTAAAAAGCTTTCTTGCAGGAGAGTTTTCAGGCTCGTCTGTACGGATAACGGCATAATAAGGATTAGTGTAACCGTACTGACCTGTTGCTATGGTTTCATCTGTAGGCATAACCCCGTCAACCGCTATAAATTTAAGCCCCGGCTTAGTATACATATATGAGGCATAGTAATAAACCGAATAGCCAAGTGCATTACCCTCGTTGTTATACTCTGCAAGGCTGTCTATAAGCTCGTCCATAAGCCCCGGTGCAAGCTCCTTAGGTGCCTCCATGGGGTTTTCGTCCTTCATCATAAGCTTCATAAAAAGACTTTGTGAGCCACTTTCCTCACTACGCTGAAAGGCAACAATCTCCTCATCATTACCTCCAACCTCTTTCCAGTTTGTAATCTCTCCCTTGTAAATAGCCCTTATTTGGTCTGTTGTAAGACTATCTACAGGATTATTTTCATTTACAATAAACACAAGGGCATCATTGCCTATAGGCTGTGAGGTCAGGTCCGTACCTATTTCCTCAAGTCTATCCTTGGTAAGCTGTGCCGCCTCGTAAACAAGGAGTAAATCAGCTCTGTTTTCCGCTAAGTTATACCATGCCTGTGAGGTTTTGTTACAGCTTGTAAGCTGTTCAGCCTCCTCTTGGGTTATACCTGTTGCCCTTTTCATAACCTCTGCCATAAGAGGCAGGTTTGCAGTTGAACCGTCTACCCTTGGATATTCCTCTAAGGAGAGAATAGGCTCCGGTAAATCCTCTGCTGCCTCTGCCGTACTTACCTCTGCCGTAGTTGCCTCTGTTCTTGTACTCTCGCTTATACTCTCGCCTCCGCAGCCTGATAATAATACCGTGCATAGTACCAAAGCCGTTAATTTTTTCATATAAATACCCCCTTTTAATCATCTAAGGTGTTAAAAATTTCACCCTCATATATAACTTCTTTAGTTTCCATATTCATAATAAATTGTGAAAAGCCTTGTGTATAGATTATATACTTCTCCCCTATACCGTAGGCTTTCATATGGGAGATAATAACCTGTCCCTTTTCATCAAGTAAATCATAATAGCTATGACCCTTATCGTTATAACCGCCTATTGCATAGGAATAGCAGGGGCTTTCCTTATCTACGGTATAGCTTGCCTGATAAATAAAGTTGTAGTTGTTTTCAAGGTTAAGTCTTTTGCCCTCTCTTGTATAAGCCTCATTGGCATTTTCGCTTATATTTTTTTCATAGTCATAATTATACTTAACAAATACAATAAGTCCCTTATTGCCCATATAAGCAGGAGAGCCTCTGTCATAGTCAACACCCTTAATTACAACATTTCCCTTGCCGTCAATTATTTCCGTTTTAAAATAACTGCTGCCGTCTTTATTCTGAATTTCCTCCGATAAGGCAAAAAGCTCCTCTCCCTCTGAAATACAAGCCGCCTCAATACTTTCGGCAGAGATAACAAGGCTGTTATCCTTGCGATTATACAGATAGGTCTTGTCCTCTGTTTTATCTACTATATAAAAATTATCGTTTATAGCCTTTACAATGCCCTCACACTCCATAACAGGCTCTAAGGTCATGGTATCGTATACATAGGACATATTATCCTTTTTATAAACCATGTATTTATTATTTGCAAAAGGCAAATATTCGTATTTATGGGGCAGGAGATTTTCTCCCTTGCTGTTTATGGGATAGAAACTGTTTACCCCGTTCCAGTCTGTATATATAAGGTAATCACAGTCTATATCCTCATTAAAATACTCCTTAGGTGAATAGACGCTTTGAGTTTTCTCCTCAAAGGCACAAAGCACATTGAAATCGTAGTCCGTTATACATTTGGTTTCCCACCCGTAAATATTATTCATAATAAGGCAGTTACCGCCGTCAGACATTTTGCCTACATTTTCCAGTACAACCTCGCCTGTTTTAAGGTTTGTAAGAACACCTGTACCCTTGCATCTATCAGCCGCCACATAATAATCCCCGTAACAGGTGTCAAAGGCGTCACATTCAAACTCCTTGACAAAATTACCTTCTGTATCATAAAGCTTGTTTTTAGGAGTATATATTTCCTCTCCCTTATCATTGTAACCCTTAACATAGGACACCGAATAGATATAGGCAATCTTTCCCGTCTTTATATCGGTAACAAGTCCCTTTTCCTTACCGGGAATATCAATAAGCTTGCCTGTAGTGTCATAAATTGCAGGAGTGCCGTCGTTCCACTGATACAATATAAGCTCCTTTTCGCCCTCTGTTGAGGCTTGAGAAGTTTCCTTGTTCTTTTCTGCCGCCGTATCCGGCTGTGTACAGCCTATAAGCACCAACAGAGCAAGCAGTAAAATTAATTTTTTCATAAAAATACCCCCTGTTTTTCTTTATTTATAAAGGAGATGCTTTTATCTTGCCTGCATTTCTCGGATACTTCTTGGGTGTGGATCTCACCTTTTCAATTACCACAATACGATGCTTTAAATCCGACAAAGGCAGGGTAATTTCCTTAACCTCCTTAACCTTACCTCCTAATGTTTTAACTGCATTTTTCGCTCCCTCTATTTCCTCATCAGCGGCAGGACCCTTTAAGGCAAGCATTTCACCGCCAACCTTAACAAAGGGCAAATCGTATTCTGCAAGTACGTTAAGCCTTGCAACCGCACGGGAGGCACAAATATCAAATTTCTCTCTCAAGTCAGGGTTTTGTCCCCCCTCCTCAGCTCTTGAATGGATACATTCTACGTCCTTTAAGTTAAGCTCGTCGCATACTGTCTTAAGAAAGTTTATACGCTTATTAAGAGAGTCCAGAAGGGTCAGCTTAATATCAGGCACGGCAATCTTCAGCACAAGCCCCGGAAAGCCTGCACCCGTGCCTACATCAATTACACTTTTACCCCTTATATCTCTTACATTAAGTACGGAAAGACAATCGGCAAAGTGCTTTAAGGCAACCTCCTTATCCTCTGTTATGGCAGTAAGATTAATTTTTTCATTCCACTCTACAAGAAGCTCCTTGTAGCATACAAGCTGTTTTATCTGTTCATTATCAAGAGTAATGCCCATACCCTCTGTAAGCTGTTTTAAATAGCTCTCCATATAATCACCTTATACAATTCCGAAATTTATAATTTCCGTATCTTCTGTAATCTTTTCAATTTCCCATAGCGTCCAACCGTATTCCTCAAAGGTAATAAGCTGGTCACAGTATTCGCATTTAGCTGTATTGCCCCTTATAAACACCACCGAACCGCCGCAATTGGGGCAGGAGGTAGTTTTAACTCTACGCATATCCACTACCTTAAACTGAGATGGTCTTGTAAAGCGTACAAAATACTTTTCAGCATTTCTGTCGCCTTGTAAAGCACTATCCATTACAGTAATATACACCTGTAAGAGCTCATTGCCGTTTTTGTTAGAGAACAAGTGTAAATAGCATATTGAAAACACAAATTTCTCGGGTAAGGCGGTGCTTTCAAACTCAAAGTCCTTGTTTACAAAGGGCTTTATGCCCTCATCAAGTACGTTGTAGCTGTCTGCCTTTGCCACGGCAGTAAAAAGCATCTGAGTCCATTCCACAAACTGCTTTGGGTTAAAGTTTGGGGTTACAAAGGCAAGATAATCGGCTATTTGCTTATTATTATTTTTTACGTAGCCGTTAACCTCCTCACCCTCCAAAAGGTTAATTCCGTTTTTTTCCGCTATTTCAAAGGCACGTTCAAGAGAGCCTGCATTTAATGTATCTATTTTATCTCTCAGTGCCTTATTATCCCTGCCTGAGATAATCAGCCTTTCAAAGAACTCATGAAAATCAAAAAGGTTCATTTTTCATCTACCTTTCTAAATGCACCAATACCATATTTACATCTGCAGGGCTTACACCGCTTATTCTGCTTGCCTGCCCTATGCTGACGGGTCTTACTGCAGAAAGCTTTTGTCTTGCCTCTATTCTAAGACCCATTACCTCGTCATAGTTTATATCCTCAGGGATACGTCTTGCCTCCAGTTTTTTAAACTGCTCAACCTGCATAAGCTGACGTTTAATATAACCCTCGTATTTAATCTGTATATTAACCTGCTCTCTCACCTCGTCGCTTAAAGGGGTTCTGTCCTTGTCTATAGGTGCTAAAAGGTCGTAATCAAGCTCGGGACGACGAATAAGGTCGCTGAGCTTTGCCCCTGTTTCAAGAGGGGTTGTGTTAAGAGAGGCTAAAAGTGAGTTAACCTCCTCATTAGGTGCAATATTTACCTTGTTTACCCTCTTGATTTCTGCCTCAATCTGTGCCTTTTTTTCTAAAAATTTATTGTATCTTTCGTCGCTTATAAGGCCGATTTCGTGACCCTTTTCAGTTAATCTTAAATCTGCATTATCCTGTCTTAAAAGCAGTCTGTACTCTGCTCTTGAAGTCATCATTCTGTAAGGCTCACGGCTTTCCTTAGTTATAATATCGTCTATAAGCACACCTATGTAAGCCTCGGAGCGGTCTAAAATCAAAGGCTCTTTTCCAAGACAGTACATAGCCGCATTTATACCTCCTATAATACCCTGTGCCGCCGCCTCCTCGTAGCCGCTTGTGCCGTTAAACTGACCTGCACTGAAAAGACCGTGTATATTTTTAAACTCTAAGCTTAATTTAAGCTGATTTGCACTTATGCAATCATACTCTATAGCATAGGCAGTACGCATAATACGGCAGTTTTCAAGACCCGGGAGAGTTCTGTACATAGCCTGCTGTACGTCCTCGGGCAGGGAGCTGCTCATACCCGATACATAAAGCTCGTTTGTGTCCTCGCCCTCAGGCTCAATAAAAATCTGATGTCTTTCCTTATCTGCAAAACGCACCACCTTATCCTCAATAGAGGGGCAATAACGGGGACCTGTACCCTCGATTACACCCGAATAGAGAGGTGAACGGTCCAGGTTTGCCCTTATTATGTTATGGGTTTGCTCATTGGTATAGGTTAAATAACAGCTTACCTGCTCACGCTGAATATCCTCCGGCTTATTTTCAAAGCTGAAGGGTACAAGCTTTTCATCACCCTTTTGCTCCTGCATTTTGGAAAAATCCACAGTTCTTTTGTCAATACGGGCAGGTGTACCTGTTTTATATCGCATAAGAGGAATACCCAGCCTTTTAAGGCTGTCGCTTAAATGAGCGGAATTGCGTAAGCCGTTAGGACCGCTCTCTATAATAGTGTTGCCGTAAAGACATCTTGCCTTGAGGTAGGTGCCTGTACAGATTACAACCGCCCTGCACTTATAAAGGGCATCCGATTCGGTAACAACACCTGTTACATTGTTATTTTCATCCGTTAAAATATCCGTTACCTCACCCTGGCGGATATAAAGGTTATCCGTATTTTCAAGGGTACGCTTCATTTCAATATGATAGCGGTTTTTATCAGCCTGAGCCCTCAATGAATATACCGCAGGTCCCTTGCCTAAATTAAGCATACGGCTCTGTATATAGGTTTTATCAATATTTTTGCCCATTTCACCCCCAAGGGCGTCAATCTCCTTAACAAGGTGACCCTTAGAACTGCCGCCTATATTGGGATTACAGGGCATCATACCTATACTGTCTAAATTAACGGTAAATATTATTGTGCTAAGACCAAGCCTTGCCGCCGCAAGTGCCGCCTCGCAGCCTGCATGTCCCGCACCTATAACTACTATATCTACACTGTCTGCCTCGTATAAATTTGACACTTGAAACACCTCAAAATTTTATTTACCCAAACAAAACTCACTGAATATTTTGTCGATTATATCCTCTTCCAAAGCCTCGCCTGTTATTTCCCCCAAAGCTTCATAGGCTTGAGTTAAGTCCATGGATATAAAATCCTCAGGCATACGGCTGTTAACTGTTTCAATTACATTATAAAGGAAATCCCTTGCCTTGTACAGACTGTTTTTATTTCTTTCATTGGAAATTAAAGCCTCGTCATTTATATCAATATTGCCCTTAAAAAACATATCCCTTATTCTGTCGTAAAGGTCCTCTATGCCCTTGTCGTGCTTAGCTGATATATTAACAGGCTCCGAGTCTGTAAGGCTCTTTATTTCGTCAAGGCTTATCTGCTGTTCAAGGTCGATTTTATTTACAAGCACAATTCTCTTTTTATCAGCCGACAGGTCTATAAGCTCTCTGTCCTCCTGACTGAGCTGTCTTGAGCCGTCTAATACCAAAAGCACCAAATCCGCCTCAGAGGCAAGCTTACGGCTTTTTTCCACACCGATTTTTTCAATTACATTGTCTGTATTTCTTATGCCTGCCGTATCTATAAGCTTAAGGGGAATGCCGTTAATGCTTATCATTTCCTCCAAAACATCTCTGGTTGTACCCGGAATATCCGTTACAATTGCCCTTTCCTCATCAATAATATTATTTAAAAGAGAGCTTTTGCCTACATTAGGCCTGCCTAAGATAACGGTCTTTATGCCCTCCTTGTAGATTTTGCCTACATCTGCACCCTTAATAAGGCTCTCTATAGAGGCAACCGCTTTTTTTGCTCCCTCTGCGACGGTTTCATAAGTCATGGTTTCGTCATCATGCTCAGGATAGTCAATAGCTGCCTCTATATTGGCAATTAAAAGCAAAATTTCCTCTCTTAAGGACTTTATTTTAGCTGACAGCTTGCCCTCAAGCCGCTTTAATGCCGCCTCCTTACTGCGGTCGGTTTTGGCATTTATAATATCAATTACAGCCTCTGCCTGGGTTAAGTCAATTCTGCCGTTTAAAAAGGCTCTTTTGGTAAACTCACCCGGCTCTGCAAGCCTTGCACCGCTTTTTAGCACAGCCTCAAGGACAGCTGTTACCGCCCTTATACCGCCGTGGCAGTTTATCTCTGCCACATTTTCACAGGTATAGGTGTTGGGGGCTTTCATTATTGACACAAGGACCTCGTCGCATACCTCTCCCTGATACACTATTTTACCGTAGCTTATAGTATTGCTTTTACGCTCTGCAAGTGCCTTGCCCCTGTTTGGCACAAAAAGACTGTCTGCTATTTTAATGGCGTCACTTCCGCTTATTCTTACTATACCTATACCACCACTGCCTACAGGGGTAGCTATTGCCGCTATTGTATCATCTAAATTTATTTTTAACATAACACACCTCATATCACAAAAAGGCTGCCGAAAATACGACAGCCTATTTAATTAATTGTTATTATCGTCGGTATACTCAAAGGCATTCTGCTCACCGTACATAGAACGGAATGCTAAATCACTGCTATCCACATTAAGGCTTTGTGCCGCCTCTTCGTCAAGCTGGTTTTTAACTGATTTTATACCCTTTGAAAGAATAAAGCCGGTTGCAATCAGCATAATTATCGTCTTAAACGGTATATATATACCCAAAAGCAACAATAAGTTGCTTAAAAGGTATGGTATGGTATATGCCCTCAGTGACATTGAATAAAGCTGACCAAAGGTATTTTTAACACCCATGGTACTGCTGATAACAGCACCTACAGCCGTGTTTACCAAATTCCATACCGAAAGCCTTATTATATAGAATATAAAGGCTACAGCTAAAAAGATTGCAAAAAATGTCTTTATAAGCTTAATAAGAAATACAGTATTTATCTTTTCCAGCCATTCTAAAGGCAATTCAGAATATACTAAAGGTATGGCTTCCCCTTCACTGTTAGCAAACGCCATATTTCTGCCTATAACTAAACTTTGATTATAGTCATCGGTGAAAAATACGTCCTCTCTTACACCGCCGTTGTCAATATAAACAGTCTTGCTCTCTTCATCATAGCCATAATTTCTGGTAGTGTCTAATATAAAACGCTGATTTTCATCCGTAACCTCATCATGCTGAAGGTCCACGGTAAGAACACCCTCCGGTGACATTTCAAAAAAAGGTAATTCCTCGGTCAGATTATCTATGCCATCGGCACTATAGGCAGGCAATGCAATACCTATACCTACCGAAATAATATAGCCTATTACCGCTAAGGTAAACAAATACAAGAAGTTTTTACCCCCTGTACTGCTCCTGAATATCCTGTAGGCAGGAAATGAAAGACTCTTGGTCATTTGCGTAAATATGTTCATAAAATACCCCCTATAAAAGCCTTATTAAATGTTTCTTTCCTTATTTGACTTAGGCGAAATTACAACGTATCTATGAGGCTCAACACCCTCGCTGTAGGTTGTAACATATCTGTCATTCTGTAAGGTTGAATGTATAATTCTTCTCTCGTAAGGATTCATAGGCTCAAGCACCACATTTTTGCGAAGATGCTTTGCCTTTTTAGCTAAGTTAAATGCAAGATGCTCCAGTGTTTCCTTACGTCTTGCTCTATAGCCCTCTGTATCGAGAGTAACTGTAATAAAGGCAAACTCGCCCTTATTTACTACAAGGCCTACAAGGTGCTGAAGGCTGTCTAAGGTTTGACCTCTCTTACCTATTACAACACCCATTTCAGGACCTGACATATTAATTACAAGCTGTTTATTGTCAAGAAATTCAGCCTCAATTTCCACCTGTAAATTCATTGTAGCAAAAACATCAGAAAGGAATTTTTTAGCATTTGCAATAACCTTAACCTTATCCTCTTCCGTAAGCTGAGGACGCTCAGGCTTCTGTTCTTCTGCTAAAGGCTCTTCCGCAGGCTTTACCTCTGTTTTAGCCTTAGCCTCTTTTTCCGCCTTTTCCTTAGCTTCCTTTTCTGCCTTTTCCTTGGCAGCCTTCTCTTTAGTTGCCTTCTCAGCCTCCAGCTGACGCTTAGCCTCTTCCTTAGCCTTTTCAGCCTCCTCGTCATAGCCGATAACCCATACCTTAACCTTGGCAGGTCTTGCACCTATGCCGAAAAGACCCTTTGAGCCTTCATCAAGGATTTCATACTCCACCTCAGTAAGCTTTAGTCCCATTTTCTCACAAGCCGCCTGAGTAGCTTCAACTGCAGTTTTACCTGTCATTTCAATACACTTAATCATTTTTTGTTGCCCCCATTCTCACTTTCTTCTCTTGCTCTTTTACGTTCAAAATGCTTGCTGATTACAGCCTGTTGGCAAATTTGGAAAATATTGCTTGTTACCCAGTAAAGACCCACACCGCCGGGAAGACCTGTTGTAATCCATGCCATCATAAGAGGCATAACAATATTCATCATCTTCTGCTGTGCCTTCATTTGCGGGTCAAGGTTTTTGTTTTTCCTTGTCATCATCCATGATGAGAACCAGGTGGTTGCCGCTGATAAAATAGGTATAATCAGCTTTATATTAAGTGCAAAGCCTACTGTTTCGGTAAGGCTTATACCCATAAAGGTTTCAATAGCCTGCTTTTCCTCATAAAGGGTATTTAAATCCGTTGAGCCCACTGCATCTACTATCTGCTTAAGCTCAGCAGGGCTAAGCACGTTAAGGAGCCTGCTGAACACATCGGCATTTATCTCCATACCTGCCTCAAGACCTGCGTTTGCACCAAACTGATTGATAAGGCTCATAATTGTACTGTCCGGGCCTGCTGATGAGGCAAAGGTAAGCACTATATCGGAAATTTGGTTATATAAATCACCAAGCTGGTCAACGTAAATAAAAGGGTGTTGCATTACATAGTAAAGTCCAAAGAAAATAGGCATCTGGATAAGCAAGGGCAAGCAGCCGCTTAAGGGGCTGTAGTTATGCTTTGAGTAAAGCTTTTGAGTTTCCATCTGCATTTTTCTTGATATTTCAGGGTCTGACATTCTGTCCCTGTATTTATCCTGAATTTTTTTAAGCTCAGGCTGAATTTTCTGCATTACAAACATTGACTTCTGCTGTTTATAGGCAATAGGAATCATAAGACAGCGTGCAAATACGGTCAAAAAGATAATTGATATACCAAGGGAATTTACAATGGTTATATCGTTAAAAACAAAATTAAAGAAAAAATTAACAATCTTACCTAAACCCCATGCAATAGGGCCTGTAATCATACCCGGGTCTTTCATAATAGCCGGTGTTTTAGCAAGTAACATTAAAGCTGAAAACATAAATTCCTCCTAATAGTATTATATCTGCAAAAATCAGGGTACGGGGTCATAGAAATTACCCTTGTAAAAGGGGTGACACTTTAAAATACGCCTAAGGCTTAAATAAAAGCCTTTAAAAAAGCCGTATTTTGTAAATGCCTCATAGGCATAGGCTGAGCAGGTAGGCTGAAATCTACAGCAGGGTCTTTTCATAGGTGAAATATAAACACGATAAAACTTAATCAAAAAAAGAGCAACCCTTTTAAGCATACTATCATTCTACTTTCTTTTATAAGCGCCTTTGACCTGCAAGATATATAACCAAAGCTGTACAAAAGCTCCGCCTTATTTTATCAGCCCTGCTCCTTAATAAGCTTATGCTTTTTAAGCAAATGCTTTAGGGAACGGTCGGTTTCGGCAAAGGCAGCCTCCTTCATAGCACCCCTTGCAATAACTACAATATCATAGCCACTTTCAAGGTTATGCTCTGTAAGGCGGTAGCTTTCCCTCAACAGTCTTGTAATACGGCTGCGGGTAACGCTGTTGCCTACCTTTTTGCTGACCGAATAGCCTATACGGTTAATTTGCAGATTATTTTTTACTACATACATAACAAGGTAACGGTTTGCAATAGACCTACCCTTGTTATAGACAAATCTAAACTGGTAATTTTTTTTAAGGGACTCGGTAAACAACATAATCGCCCCTCCGTTCTCAAAAAAATGAAAAATTTTTGGTGCAATACAATTAAAGCCCGCCGTAAAGCGGGCTTATTGTTTTACAATTAAGCAGATAAAGCCTTTCTGCCCTTTCTGCGTCTTCTAAGTATAACCTTTCTGCCGTTAGCAGTACTCATTCTTTTTCTGAAGCCGTGAACCTTACTTCTCTGTCTGGTCTTTGGCTGGAATGTCATTTTCATTACTGAAGCACCTCCTTCTGTACGTACTATTACTTATACACTGTTTTTATTATATAAAAGTTTTTATTTTAAGTCAAGCATTAAATTTAAAGGACAGGAAATCAGCCTTCCATAGCCTTTGCAACCTCAGCTGCAAAATCCTCTTCCTTCTTTTCAATACCCTCGCCTGTTTCAAAGCGAACAAATCTCTTGATTGAAACGTTGCCGCCGATTTCCTTAGCAACATTCTCAATGTACTTACCAACGCTTACCTTATCATCCTTAACATATTCTTGATCAACAAGGCAGAATTCCTTAAGCTCCTTATTGATACGACCTTCAATCATCTTTTCAAGGATGTTTTCAGGCTTACCTGCATTCTTAGGGTCAGCCTTAGCCTGCTCTGTTAAGATTTCTCTTTCCTTAGCAATAAAGTCAGCAGGGATTTCCTCTCTGCGTACAAACTTAGGACTCATAGCGGCAATCTGCATACATACATTCTTGCCTGCCTCTACAAGAGCCTCGTTGTTTACATCAGATGCAAATTCAAGAAGAACCGCAACCTTACCGCCTGCATGAAGGTAAGATACAAATACGCTGTTTTCATCAGCAGTAAACTTCTTATATCTTCTGATAGAAAGGTTTTCACCGATAACGGAAATCTTTTCGATAAGAGCTTCCTTTACAGTCTTAGCTGAATCCTCAATCCAAGCCTCGCTCATAAAAGCGTCCATATCAGCAGCGTCAGACTTAATAGCCTGCTTAGCCACGTTCTCAACAAAAGCCTTGAAAATTTCATTCTTAGCAACAAAGTCTGTTTCACTGTTTACTTCAACAGCGGCAGCAGCCTTGCCGTCCTCTGTAATGTATGTGTAGCTTAAGCCCTCTGCAGCAACACGGCCGGCCTTTTTCTCAGCCTTAGCCATACCCTTCTTTCTGAGGACTTCAACAGCCTTATCAATATCACCGTCAGTTTCAACAAGTGCAGCCTTGCAGTCGCTCATACCAACACCTGTCATTTCTCTAAGTTGTTTAATTAAAGCAGCAGTAACAGCCATTTTATATACCTCCGTATTATTTATATCCTATGTTTTTAAAAAGGGCTCAGCCCATTTGACTAAGCCCTCCGCAAATTCAATTATTCCTCTGTTGCCTCAGCCTCAGCAGCTTCCTCAACGATTTCGCCCTGCTTTGACTCAATAACAGCATCTGCAATTCTGCCTGCAATAAGCTTTACTGCACGGATAGCATCATCATTACCCGGGATAACATAGTCTATTTCCTCAGGGTCACAGTTAGTATCAACAATACCTACTGTAGGGATACCTAAGCTCTGTGCCTCAAGTACTGCAATATGCTCCTTGCGTGGGTCTACGATGAACATACAGTCAGGTATTCTTTCCATATCCTTGATACCGCCGATGTTTCTGTCAAGCTTTTCCTTCTCGTGCATAAGCTTAGCAACTTCCTTCTTTGGAAGTAAATCCATTGTACCGTCCTCAACCATAGCCTCAAGCTCTTTTAATCTCTTAATTCTTGTCTTTACGGTTTCAAAGTTTGTAAGCATACCGCCGAGCCATCTTTCATTTACGTAGTACATACCGCATCTGATAGCTTCTTCCTTAATTGAGTCCTGTGCCTGCTTCTTTGTACCTACAAAAAGTACTGTGCCGCCGTCCTTAACGATGTCGGCTACAGCTGCATAAGCCTCCTCAACCTTCTTAACTGTCTTCTGAAGGTCAATGATGTAAATACCGTTTCTTTCAGCAAAGATATACTCTGCCATCTTAGGGTTCCATCTTCTTGTCTGGTGACCGAAGTGAACACCTGCTTCTAATAATTGCTTCATTGAAATAACGCCCATTATTTCGTCCTCCTTAAATTTGTTATACCTCCGCAGGCTTATGACAAACACCGCTTAACAAGCGGCACAGCTTACCAAAACGGCCTGCGTGTGTTATCGCAACGTTAGTATTTTATCACATAAAGCGGGCAAATGCAAGCCTTTTTTTATACTTTATAGTATTTTTGATTTTTGCTTTTCGGCGTATCGGGTAAGGTCATAGCCAAAAGCCTTTTTTCTACCATAGGATGAATGTATTTACTCATAAGATAAGCAATGCTTATTCTGCCTTTAAAAAGCTCTTCAAGCTCATCTCTGCTTCTTGGTACGGTACAAAACTCCAATATTTCAAGTTCCTGACTCATAAGGGCATCAGACCGCCTGCCCTCTCCGTTATAGAGAGTAACTCTGAATACGCCTCTTTCATTTTCAAACAGAGGCTCAGGGAGATTAAACTCCTCCATAGCTCTTATTACCGTAGGTATACCGCTGTATCTGTTCTCTGTTTCTCCCATTACCTCAAGAGCATTGGCTATAAAGGGATTTCTTGTGTCAGAGGCAACCTTTCCCAGCTTATCAAGGGTCATTCTGCCGTAAAGCCCACCGGGGTTTTCTATTTCTATACGGTTTGAATACATGGTTACGGTAATAGGCGTAAAATCCGTATGAATACTGTAATCTCTGTGTACAAGAGCATTTACAATAAGCTCCCTGAGAGCAAGAACGGGATATTCGGTTTTATCGGTACGCTTGCCTGTATCAGGGTCAATAGTTGTTTTAACCTTTATATTTCTTCTGACAAAGCTGAGGGTTGCTTCTATCATTTGGGATATATTGCCCTCTATCCTTGCATTGTCTATAAACCTTTCCCCTGTACCTAACGTATTGCCCTTTTCTGCCCCCGGCACAACAACTGCCGTTACGCAAAGTTGCGGATAAAAGCTTTGAGGATAATCGGAAAACAGCATTATGCCTGCTAAGGTTGGCTTATTATTATCAACAAAACCCTGGGAACGGCAAATTTTTTCCTCAGGCAAACCTGCAAGATTAGGCTTTTTATCTTTTACAGCCAAAAGATATTTGGCAAACCCGTCTGTTTTTATATCGTCAATATCCGCTCTTTCCGCTACTGCAAGCTCATCATGTATTTTCTTTTTAAATGCTTCATAGCTGTAAACCTCGTATTCGGTCATAAGCTTATCAGCATCACCTACTCGTACATATGAACCTTTAAGCCTGCCCTTGCCCACATAATAGCAAGGCTTTGAATAATCATCAATTTCCTGTATTTCCGCACTTACAACTATTTTCCCCTGAATGGCGGCGGCAGTACATAGAGGTCTTACGGGAGGTTCCATTTGCTCGCACTGTTCCGTAAGCTTTTTTTGTAAATCTGCGGCATCATAAACACCGCACAAGGTGTACCCCTCCCTTTCACTTATGCCGAATAAAATTGTTCCGCCTCCCGACTGATTGGAAAAAGAGGAAAGAGTATCAAAAAGCTTGGGCATTCCTTTTTGTGCTTCCTTAATTTCCAAGCTGTTGCTTTCACATTTTTCTATTAAAACCTTTTTTACCAATTTTTTTAATTCATCTTCCGTCATATAAATCACCTCTTTTTTAAATTATACGAAATTTATAAGACTTTTTCAAGGAATTTTCTTATAAAATTCCTCTGATTTTCTTCTAAATTCTTATAAAATAAGGTTTTGTCATCTAAAATTAATCTAAATTCGTCTAAAATTCAGTTTATAAGAATTTTATTACAAAAAAAACGAGCCTGCCAAAGCAAACCCGCCTTTTAAAGTGCGCGATCGGGGGCTCGAACCCCGGACCTTGTGATTAAGAGTCACCTGCTCTACCAACTGAGCTAATCGCGCATATGAGTGAGGCATAGGCAAAAAGCCTTATCCTCTATATAAACCCCTAAGGGTAATTTTAAATGCGCGATCGGGGACTCGAACCCCGGACCTTGTGATTAAGAGTCACCTGCTCTACCAACTGAGCTAATCGCGCATATATCTTGCATTAAGCTTTTTAAGCACCTTTGGGGATAGCCCCTTGCTCAACGCAAGAAATATATTAACATTATTTTTTTACTTTGTCAACACTTATTTTACTTTTTTTGAATTTTTTTATTACTTTATATTAAAATTCAAGCTTTGCCGAAATATAATCCTTTAAATCGGCAATCTTTATTCTCTCCTGCTCCATTGTATCTCTGTCACGTACCGTAACACAGCCGTCCTGGGCAGAGTCAAAGTCATAGGTAATACAGATAGGTGTACCTATTTCGTCCTGACGACGGTAACGCTTACCTATACTCTGTGCATCATCAAACTCACAGTTGAAGTACTTGCAAAGGTCATTGTAAACCTCAATAGCAGCATCGTTAAGCTTTTTGGAAAGAGGAAGTACGGCAGCCTTTACAGGTGCTATTGCAGGGTGGAAATGCAGTACTGTACGTACATCACCGCCCTCAAGCTCCTCCTCGTCATAAGCCTCGCAAAGGAAAGCCAGAGTTACTCTGTCTGCACCGAGAGATGGCTCAATGCAGTATGGCACATACTTTTCATTAGTTGCAGGGTCAAAGTACTCCATATTTTCCCCTGAATGAGTTGCGTGAGCCTTTAAGTCAAAGTCTGTTCTTGAAGCTATGCCCCAAAGTTCGCCCTTACCAAAGGGGAACATAAACTCAATATCTGTAGTAGCATTGCTGTAGTGTGCAAGCTCAGCAGGGTCATGGTCACGCATAACAATGCTCTTTTCATTAATATTAAGGCTTAAAAGCCAGTTTTTGCAGTAATCCTTCCAAAATGCAAACCACTCCATTTCAGTACCCGGCTTACAGAAGAACTCAAGCTCCATCTGCTCAAACTCTCTTGTTCTGAAAGTAAAGTTACCCGGTGTAATTTCATTTCTGAAGGACTTACCTATCTGACCTATACCAAAAGGAATTTTCTTTCGTGTAGTTCTCTGTACGTTTTTAAAGTTTACAAAGATACCCTGTGCAGTTTCGGGACGCATATAAACAACGTTCTTAGCCTCCTCGGTTACACCTGCGTGTGTTTTAAACATAAGGTTGAACTGCCTTATATCGGTAAAATTATGCTCACCGCAGCTTGGACAGGGAATATTCTTTTCCTCAATATAAGCCTTCATTTCCTCGTTGGTCCAGCCGTCAGCATTGCCCTCAATACCGTTTGCCTTGTTGTAGTCCTCAATAATATTGTCAGCTCTGAAACGCTCATGACACTCCTTGCAATCCATAAGGGGGTCGTTAAAGCCGCCAACATGACCGCTTGCTACCCAAACCTCAGGGTTCATAAGTATGGCACAGTCCACTCCTACGTTGTAAGGGCTTTCCTGTACAAACTTTTTCCACCACGCCTTTTTTACGTTGTTCTTAAGCTCCACACCTAAAGGACCGTAATCCCATGTGTTTGCAAGACCGCCGTAAATCTCTGAGCCGGGGTATACAAAGCCTCTTGTTTTAGCTAAAGCTACAACCTTATCCATAGTTTTTTCCATTTTTGATATATCCTCCTTAATAAATGGCTTAGCCTATTATATCATCCTCTTTTGGAATTATAAAAGCACAGGCAATATATGCTATAACACCCGGTACAAAAGCCAGAAAAATAGTTCCCGCAACCCATATAAGCCTTATAATGGTGGGGTCAATACCGAAATACTGTGCAATACCGCCGCACACGCCTGCCATCATACCTTCTTTAGTTCTTACTAATTTTTTCATATTAAAACCTCCCTGATTTAATACTCCAGACCGCATAAATGGTTTTGTGCAAAGCTATAGCTGTCATTTGCACAGATTATAATGTGGTCAAGGAGAACAACATTGATTATATCCAATGCCTGTATAATTTTATCTGTAGCCGCAATATCATTATTTGACGGTACGCAGGTATTGCCCGGATGATTGTGAGCAATTAAGGCAAAGCTTACCTTATACTTTATCAGCATTCCCAGAATATGCTCAATACGCACCTCCATAGCCGCCTTAGTACCTTCTGCAAGCTTAGCCGAAGCAATCACCTTATAGTTTCCGTCAAGGCAGATAAGGTAAAACTCCTCAACGCTTTTACCCGAAACCATAGACTTAAGATATTCAACAACCTGATTTTTAGTGGTAAGAGTAATTCCCTCCTGCCCCTGACTGTCCTTATAACGCTTGGCTATATGGGGTAAAATGCTTACTGCAAAGGCTGTGCTTTCACTTACGTTGCAAATATCCATTATATCCTCTACAGAGGCATTAAGTAAATTATGAAAAGAACCGAAGCTGTTTATCATTTTATGAGCAAGGGCATTTGTATCGGACCTTTTAACGGTAAAATACAAAATCATTTCCAGAATTTCATGATAGTTAAAGTTATCCAGATTACCCTCTTTCATAAAACGCTTACGCATACGTTCTCTGTGTCCTGTATGTATATTGCCGCCCTTACCCATTAGCCGTTATACCTCCGCAAATTCGGCATAAAGCCGAAATTCACCCGAATAAATTACTTTCAGCAGTCCGTCCAGTCTTTCCAAAGCCTTAATAACAAGGTCCTGAGGGATAAGATTTTCCTTTAAGGCAAATGCCGCCTCATCAACATCTACAACCTGCACTCTGCCGTCGGGATAAACAATAACATCAATAAGCAAATCATTAAGGGTATAGGCATTATCCTCACTGTCAAACTCAGGCTCAATAATATCGCAGTACCAGTATACAAGCTTATCATTATCATCAAGAAACCTGCTTATTTTCCAGCCCTTATCAAGGAAATAACAGCTTGAACCGTGAGAAAAATCATGTCGCTTAGTCAATACCTGCCATTTAGTAACAAGCCTTTCATTATCAAGGCTGACAATAACGTCATCCTTCAGCAGGATTTTTTCATCAGGTATAAAGCGACGTCTGTAAAGCTTAACATTGTCCATAATCCACACCCCCAACTAACACCGATGCCAACGGGTTAATTATATGCTATCAATTTTCAGACAATTTTTCAATACCTTTATAAATTATTTTTTTATTTTTGCAATTTCCGAGCCGAAATACTCATTTGTAACCTTAATGTAGGTACCCTTCATACCAAGGGAGCGTGACTCAAGAACCCCTGCACTTTCAAGCTTACGTATGGCATTTACGATTACGGAACGGGTTATGCCCTCTGTATCTGCAATACGGCTTGCTACAATTACACCCTCATTGCCTGTAAGTTCCTTAAAGATAAGTGCGGAAACCATAAGCTCCGAATAGGAAAGAGAGTCGGTTACAGCCCTTACGCTCTCTTTTTTTCTGTCCTCCTCAAGCTGTTTTTTCTGCTCGTCAGCCGCCATAATAAGACCTAAATAACAGGAAACGCTTGTACAAAGCTCTATTTCGCTTTCATCAAAGGATGCTGTTTTTCTGTAAATAACAACAGTACCTACTCGCCTTTCAAAAACATAAAGGGGGAAAATACAGATGCTGTAATTTTTAATATGATTTTTAACTGCCGTTCTTACAGGCAATGTATCCATATCAGCATTTACAAGGTCACTACGCAGGTCAATAAGGCTGTCGGCAAAGACGCTGTCATAGACCTGACCCTTATCCCTGTCAAAGGGATTATAGTTTTCCTCCCTTTCCATAGCAAGGATATTTCCCCTTATATCGGATAAAACAACACTTGCACCTATATCCGATTTAAGCCCCTTTATTATAGTAGAAACTGCTTCCTCTCCGTTTCGGGAGTAAGCTATTATTTTTCTGTAATGCTCTGCCAAAGCTTCATATTTAGTCATATATACCTCTTTTTAGGCAGACTTAATCCTCCTCGGCCTCATGAAGCTCCTTAGAGTAGTTACACTCGTTGTTGGTGCAGACTGCACGCTTTGCCTTAGTGCCTTTTTCCACAAGAATAGAGCCGCAATCAGGGCAAAATTCTCCCGTTGGCTTATTCCAGAGCATAAGGTCACATTCGGGATTATTTTCACAGCCGTAGTATTTTCTGCCTTTTTTAGTCTTTTTTACATAAACTTTGCCGCCGCACTTAGGACACTTAACACCCGTGTCCTCAAAAAGCGGCTTTGTATTGCGGCAATCAGGGAAGCCGGGGCAAGCCAAGAACTTGCCGAACCTTCCGTACTTGATTACCATATTTCTTCCGCAATCCTCACAGATTACATCAGTAACCTCATCCTCAATCTTAACATTTTCAACATTATTTTCAGCCTTGATAATAAGGTCGTTTAAAATAGGATAGAAATCTCTTAAAACCTGCTTCCATTCAATTTCGCCCGATTCCACCTTGTCAAGAGCAAGCTCCATATCAGCGGTAAAATCAGTATTTATAACATCTCCGAAGTTAGAGGTGATAATTTTATTAACTATTTCACCAAGCTCCGTAGTATAAAAAACCTTGTCCTCTTTAGTAACATAGTTACGTGCCTGTATTGTAGTAATGGTAGGAGCATAGGTGCTTGGTCTGCCTACGCCTATTTCCTCAAGGGTTTTAATAAGCATAGCCTCGGTGTATCTTGCAGGAGGCTGGGTGAAATGCTGTAACGGAGTTACGGCTGTGCTTTTAAGCACATCACCGTCCATAACCTCAGGCATCATACCCTCTTCCTCTTTGTCCTCGTTTTTCTTATAGACAGAAAGATAGCCGTCAAATACAAGCAGAGAGCCTGTTGACCTGAAGGTATAGTCCCCTGCACCTATTGCAGCCGAAAGGGTTGTGTACTGTGCCGCAGGCATCTGGCTTGCCATAAAACGCTCCCATATAAGCTTGTAGAGCTTATACTGGTCCCTTGAAAGACTTTCCTTTATTGCATCGGGCAGTCTTTTGGAGCTTGTAGGTCTTATAGCCTCGTGAGCATCCTGTGCTCTTTTATCGGTTGCATACTGCTTACGTTCTCTTAAATAGCTTTCGCCGTAATTATTTAAAATAAAGTCCTTAACCTCGTCATATGCCTCATCGGCTATACGCACAGAGTCGGTACGAATGTAGGATACAAGACCTACCGTACCCTCGCCTTTAATATCAACACCCTCGTAAAGCTGTTGTGCTATACGCATGGTTTTCTGTGAGGCAAAGCCTAAAAGCTTAGATGCCTCCTGCTGTAAGGTGCTTGTTGTAAAAGGCGGTACGGGATTTTTAACACGGTTACCCCTCTTTACGCTTATAACCTTAAATTCCTTATTCTCTATATGAGCTAAAACCTCGTCAACCTCACTGCGGCTGTTAAGCTCCAGCTTTTTACCGTCCTTGCCGTAAAACTTAGCCTTCAGAGCTTTACCCTTTGCGGTTTTAAGCTCTGACTCAATTGTCCAGTACTCCTTAGGCACAAAGTTTTCAATCTCTTCCTCTCTGTCACAGATAAGGGAAAGAGCCACAGACTGAACACGCCCTGCACTTAAGCCCTTTTTAACCTTTTTCCATAAAAGGGGACTTATTTTATAGCCGACTATTCTGTCAACCTCACGTCTTGCCTGCTGAGCGTCAACTAAGTCCATATCAATGCTTCTTGCCTCTTTAATGCTTTTCTTAACGGCATTTTTAGTGATTTCGTTAAAGGTAATTCTGCTTGCCTTTTTATCATCCAGCTTAAGTGCGTGCATAAGGTGCCAGCTTATAGCCTCGCCCTCACGGTCGGGGTCAGTTGCAAGGTAAACCTTATCGGCATTTTTTGCCTCCTTACGAAGCTTAGCCAAAAGCTCACCCTTACCCCTGATAGTAATATATTTAGGCTCAAAATCATTGTCCACATCAATACCCAGCTCACTCTTAGGCAAATCTCTGACATGACCTACCGACGCCTCAATCTTATAGTTACTGCCTAAAAATTTCTTTAGGGTTTTAGCCTTTGCAGGTGACTCAACAATAACCAAGTTCTTCTTACTGCTCATTTAAAATCCCCCTGTCTTTTCCTTTTTATCAATCCTTTTTTAATTCAACAACATATATCTTTGCCCGGAAAGCTTTGCAATACAGCCTTTAAGCTCAAGCATGGTAAGGTTATATTGCACCTCATTCAAGGGCATTTTTATTTTAACTGCAATTTCCTCTGCCGTAACAATCGACATACGAATACAATCATAAACTAATTTTTCGTTAGTTTCAAGAGGAATATTGTTTTTTTCAGAAATTTTTTCGTAATTATTATTTTCAATACCCAAGGCATTTAAAATATCCTCTGTACAGGTAATAACTCCCGCACCCTCTTTTATAAGGCTGTTAGTTCCGTAGCTGAGACGGCTTGATATATTGCCCGGCAGTGCCATTACATCTTTGCCTTGGTCGTTTGCATGGTCCACGGTAATAAGCGTACCGCTTTTGGAACCTGCCTCCATAACAGCTACTATATCCGAAAGACCGCTTATTATTCTGTTTCTTGCGGGAAAGGTATACTTGCTTGGTCTTGTGGCAGGCGGAAACTCGCTTATAACACAGCCCTTTTCCTTAATCCTTTCCATTAATTCCCTGTTGCCCGACGGATAGCAGATGTCAACACCACAGCCAAGAACAGCTATTGTATAGCCCTCTGCTTCTAAGGCTCCCTTATGTGCCATACTGTCTATACCGTCTGCCATACCGCTTACTACAACAATGCCCCTTGCGGCAAGCTCCCCTGCTATTTTAAGGGTTGTTGCGGCACCGTAGCTTGTACAGCGTCTTGAGCCTACAACACCAACTGTTTTATAATTTTCCAAATCGGAAAATCTACCTATTTTAAATAAGCCTATGGGATAATCATTTAACTGCTTCAGTCTTTTGGGATATTCCTCACTGTTACAGCTTATGAAGTCTATCTCTTTTTTATACAATTTACCTAAGCTCTCTGCAGCGACTCTTTCAGGCTCAACTGCATAAAGCTGTCTTGCCGTATTTTCATGTACACCAAGCTTAACAAGCTTATCTGCATTAAGCTCGGCAAGCTCTGCCGCACTGCCCGCTCTTTCAAGCAGCTCACACTTACGCCTCGGTGTAAGCTCACTTACCGAGGCAAGCCAAAGTAAAGCATTTTCTTCATTCAGCATAAAAAAGTTACCTCCACTAATACAACAGTCGTCTGTCCAGATTTCTAAGCTGAATAGCCTCTGCAATATGCCTTGTTGTAATATCACCGCCGCCGTCCAGGTCGGCTATGGTTCTTGCCAGCTTAAGGAGCTTATGATATGCCCTTGCACTGAAGTTAAGCCTGTCAAAGGCCGCCCTTATAAGAGCATTTTCCGCCTTGCCCAGCCTACAGTATTTTTCGGTCTGGGAAGCCGAAAGCTGTGAGTTGAAATAAATTCCTTCATATTTATAGCGTTCCTTTTGTATTTCATGAGCAAGGACTACACGCTTTTTAATATCCTCTGAGCTTTCCGCCCTTTCTGCTGTCTGCATATCCTCATAATCAACCGCCGATGCCTCAATCTGTACATCAATTCGGTCAAGGAGAGGTCCTGATACCTTACCCATATACTTGTTAATCTGTGTGCCTGTGCAGCGGCATTTATCGGAATAGCCGTAATAACCGCAGGGGCAGGGATTCATTGAGGCTACAAACATAAAGCTTGCAGGAAAAGTCATAGTACCGTTTATCCTTGATACGGTAACATCTCCGTCCTCTAAGGGCTGTCTTAGCTCCTCTAAGACACCTCTTGCAAACTCAGGCAATTCATCTAAAAAAAGTACTCCGTTATGGGACAGGCTTACCTCTCCCGGCTTAGGTACTCTGCCGCCGCCTACCATAGCAACATTGGATACGGTATGGTGAGGTGACCTGAAAGGACGTTGAGTAATAAGGGAGTCCTTGTCCTTTAAAAGCCCCGATACGGAATATATTTTGGTAATCTCTATACTTTCCTTTAAGGTTAAGTCAGGTAAAATAGTAGGAATACGCTTTGCCATCATGGTTTTTCCCGATCCGGGAGGACCTATCATAATTATATTGTGCATTCCTGCCGCCGCTATCTCCAAGGCTCTTTTTACCGACTCCTGACCCTTTACATCAGCAAAGTCAAGTCTGCTTTCGTTCTTTCTTTCAAAAAGAGCCGCTATGTCTACGGTTGTCAGGGTTGCCTCTTGTTCACCCCTTAGTATTGCTGCCAAATCATTAAGACATTTTACCCCTACAATCTCCATACCCTCTACAACTGCCGCCTCAAGAGCATTGCCCTCAGGCACATAGCAACGCTTAATGCCGTTTGCCTTGGCTGAGTATATCATAGGCAGTACACCCTCAACCCTTTTAACGCTACCGTCAAGGGAAAGCTCACCTATCAGCATAATATCATCATTTACCTTGACTGTTTCCATACAGGCAAGTATTCCTACGGCAATAGGCAGGTCAAAGGCAGGACCCTCCTTTCTTGTGCCTGCAGGTGCAAGATTTACGGTTATCCTTTTAACAGGAAAATCATAGCCCGAGTTTTTAATGGCAGTCCTTACCCGCTCTCTTGACTCCTTTACTCCGCTGTCGGGCAGACCCACTATATCAAAGGCAGGCAAGCCGTTGCTTATATCCACCTCAACCTCAACCCTGTAGCCGTCTATACCCATTAACGCACTTGACATAACCTTGGCAAGCATATTTTCACCCCCACAAACAATTTGCTTAAATAATACCACTACCTATTTGAATAGTCAACAAAAAAAATATTGAAAAAGAGGCTGCACTGTTTTAAAATTAAAATATATTAATATTAAGGAGAGTGATTTTTTATGAAAGGAAAGCTTTTTTTACTTGTTGCCCTTGCCCTTACAAGTTCTATGGCTGCCTCCGTACAAGCCGATACGGGCAATATGTCGATTATTGTAAACGGAGAATACACATCAACGGACACTCCCCCTGTTATTGAGGGAGAGCAGACCCTTCTGCCTCTTAGACCTATACTTGAAAAATTAGGTGCTACGGTAGAATGGAATGAGGAAAACAGAACCGTAACCTGTATTTTAGGTAAAAAAAGGGCAAGCTTTGCCATAAACTCACAAATTATGGACACCTCCCACGGTAAGGTTACTCTGAATGTGCCTGCTAAAATCATAAATTCAAGGACAATGGTGCCTATAAATGCAATTTCAGAGGGCATAGGTGCAGAGATTATCCAAAATAATGAGGATAATACGGTTATAATTAACTACGGTGAGGAGGATATGCCCTACACCTATCAGACAGTTACCGAAAATATAACGGAAAATGACAGAACAATACTTACAATAACAACTGAATACCCTGTAATAAAAGGTGATAAGTATAAGGCATTGAACGAATATATCGAAAAGGACGCATTAAGTAAGACAGCCTACTATAAGGAGCTTTACTCCAAAGAGCTTTCCGAGCATATGCCTATAAGTGAGGATATAGACACAAGCAATTGGAGTGTTGACCTTTACTATGATATAGCAACCCTTACAGATAAGCTTGTATCCCTTTATATTACGGAAAGCTCCTATCTTGGCGGTGCTCACCCTAACACCCTTGCAAGAGGTATAACCTACAGCTTAACAAAGGAAAAGCCTCTCAGGGCAGATGACTTAGTGGAAAACGCCTACGAAAAAGCTAAAGCAGGTGTAAAGGCAAGAGCAGAGGAAAAGCCTGATGATTATCCTTTTTACGAGGACAGCTTCAGCTTTGATGCAGATGAGTTTTATGTTACAAATAATCAGCTTGTATTTTTAATTCAGCAGTATGAGGTTGCACCTTATGCCTCAGGAATTATGGAGTATGTAATGAATATTTAGCAAAAAAAATAAAGCAGGTGTAAAAAGCTACACCTGCTTTAAAAATTTATCCGCCTCTTTATTTATTACCTCAGGGGTACGATATATAATAAAGTGGTCGCCCTCCAGAATAAGCAACTTACTGTTTTCAATATTGTCTGCAATAAGCTTTGTATGGCTTGTCTTTATCATATCCTTATCCCCTGCAATTACAAGGGTGTCAGCCTTTATTCTCTTTAACATTCTCGGTGTTATATTAGGCTCCTTAGCCATAAGGTAATAATATTCGTTTTCAATACCCATTCTTTTATCAACTATTCTTGCCGCCTTGGTAAGGTAATAGGCAGCTTTTACTGCAATTAAAAGGCTAAGCTTCATACCCCCGGGCTTAAGGTTACCCCCTACAAGTATCAGCTTTGACACTAAATCAGGTCTTTTAATTGCAAGGAGCATAGCTATATTGGCACCGTCTGAAAAGCCCAGTATATTTACCTTGCCTAATTTAAGCTCCTCAATAATATTTTCAACATCAAGTGCCATTGTAGTTAAGTTAAGCATACCCTGACCAAAGCCCGACTCGCCGTGTCCCCTGCTGTCTATTGCAAGCACACGGTATTCCTCGGAAAAATACTCAATCTGCTTGTCCATTCGCCTCATGCTCTCACCGTTGCCGTGCAACAGCACAAGATACTCACCCTTATCACCATGAAGCTCATAATAAATATTAGCACTTCCTGATTTTATTACTCCACGCTCCATTTTAATCCTCCACAAATACATCAAGCATACACTTTGAAACAGACCTGTCTAATATGCTTTGAAAAAGGGACATTAAATCAAGTCCGTTTTCAAAATAAATTCTTGCGTCCTCATTAAGGATAATTTTATAGTACTCCTGAGATAAATACTTTTCCTCCTCAAAGGTATGGTTGTTTTTTTCATGAGCTAACATAAAGTTAAACATACGCTTCTTAAAGCGTTGCACACGCTCATACATCTCAGGCTGGTTTCTGAGGCGTTTTATTGACTCCTGATATTCAATATACTCACCGCTGTTCATTATCTTTTCGGATATAATATCAGCATGGTCCAAAACTCTGTTTCCTACACTGCCGTTATACTTTTCTCCTAATTTAAGGTTAGGATAGGCATTAAGGTCAGCACCTGCCGTATTTCCGTTTATATACTCATAATAAGCGGCACTGCCTATCATAGCCGCATTATCTGTACAAAGGACAGGACTTGGCACGCAAAACTCAATATGCTTTTTACGGCACTCCTCCTGTATTCTTGCCCTAAGGTGCTTATTTGCAGACACACCCCCTGCAAGAGCAAGTCGGTTTACATCTATTTCCTTACAGGCACGAATTGCCTTTTCCGCCAGTACATCTACAACAGCCTGCTGAAAAGATGCGGCTACATCAGCACGATTTATTTCACTACCCGTCATTTTTGCCTTATTAATATAGTTAAGAACGGCTGACTTTAAGCCACTGAAGCTAAAGTCATAGCTCTCCGCCTCCAGTGTTACCCTTGGGAAATTAATTGCCTGTGGGTTTCCCTCATCGGAAAGCTTGTCTATACCGGGACCTCCCGGATAGGGTATATCAAGGACACGAGCTACCTTGTCATATGCCTCACCTGCAGCATCATCTCTTGTTCTGCCCAGGATTTCAAAATCATCATAGTCCTTTATATGTACAAGATGCGTATGACCGCCGCTTGCTACAAGACAGATAAAGGGCGGCCGCCAGCTAAGGTTTTCAATATAGTTTGCGGCAATATGCCCCTCTATATGATGTACAGGGATAAGGGGCTTATTTGCAGCAAAGGCAAGTGCCTTGGCATGGGATAAGCCCACAAGAAGTGCACCTACAAGACCCGGTCCGTAGGTGACGGCTATAGCATCAATGTCCTCCATAGTTTTGCCTGACTCCTCAAGAGCAGTATCTATTACCTTATCTATCGCCTTTATATGCTCACGTGAAGCAATTTCAGGCACAACACCGCCATAGAGCTTATGGGTTGCAATCTGTGATGAAATTACACTTGAAAGAACCCTTCTGCCGTTTTCGACTACAGCAGCGGCAGTTTCATCACAAGAGCTTTCTATAGCAAGTATACGTATATTTTTCATCTCCCTATACCTCCTGCCAGAGATTTTTTAAGAGCTGAGTAAATACCGAGAGCAATTAATCCAATGGCAAGAGTGCCGAACATAAGACCGTCACCATTTATGCTCAAAAAGCTCTTAAAAGCGTCTGCACCGTTACATATAGCCGTATTAATGCCTGCAAGGAAATCAATAAGTCCTACCACGGGCTTTAAAGCCACATACTGTGAAACAGCCTCTGTAAGCTCCTCCCTGTTTAAAATAACTAAATTGAAAAAGCCTGCTACAGAGGAAGCTGCACTTATTACACTGCAGATTACCGCAAATAAAAGACCCTTGCCGGGTTTTTGCACAAGAGCAACCCTTTGCATTACATTACAGGTAAAGTTCTCATCTATATCAGGCACGGGCAGTACCTTTAAATCCTCTGTTAAGCGGTCATAAAGCTCCAGCTCCTTACGGCATTTTTCACATTCTCCCCTATGCTTTTCCATAGCCTCTCTTTCCTTTGGTGACAAAGTGCCGTCTATATATTTCATTTCCAGCTTTTCAAACTCACTGCACTTCATATTAATCAAGCTCCTTTAATTTTACCAGTTCTTCCTTTAACAGCCTTCTGCCTCTGAAAATACGGTTTTTAACCTTAGATAAAGGTATATTAAGACTTTTTGCTATATCCTGATAGCTCATACCGTGCCTGTGGTAAAGCACAAGAGGCAGACGATACATTTCAGGCAGTTCATTTATAAGCCCGTTCAGCTGATTTACAGACTCGCCCGTAATATATTCGTCCTCAGCAGAGCGATGGGTGCTGACAGAAAAATCCACATCCTCAAGGGGTGTTGTTTCTATCCGCTTTTTACGCCTTATATCTATAATATGGTTAGTTGTTATGCGTATTATCCACGTGGAAAAATGATAATCGGGACGATACTTGTCAAGATTTTTATATACCTTTATAAATACCTCCTGGGCAATATCAGCATATTCGTCAGGGTTATTTATCATTCTTGAAATAACCGAAAAAACAAGTTTTTTATATCTGTCTGTTAAGACAGCAAAGTCATCGGTATTACCCTTAAGGCAGGATAATACTATTTCATAATCGCTTAATTCTTCCCTTGCCAACATATCACTTCCACTCTTAAATACGCAATTTTATCCTGTTTGTTTACGGGCTTGGCTTTTTATCCTCAAATAAAAGGGTTGTTGTCATTCTGTCTGTTGCCGCAATTGTATCAGGAAAAATACACCTTGCATTTTCAATAAAAAATTCAGGATCTGTCAAGGCAGGACTGTAATGGGTAAGCCACAGCTGCTTGCTGTTGCTGTCCCTTGCAAGCTTTGCCGCCTCTGCAAATATCATATGTCTGTGCTCCTTAGCCTTTTCAAGCTTTTCATTTTCGCCGTACATACCCTCACATATAAACAGGTCCGACTCCCTTGCTAAATCACAAATACCCTTAGTAGGTCTTGAGTCTGTACAATAGGTAAGCTTAATGCCCTTTCGCTCATCACCTAAAACCATATCAGAGGTATAGATATTGCCCTGATATATAACCTCACCCTCCTTTTGCAGGGTTGACCACAAGGTTTTAGGCAGGTTAAGAGCCTTTGCCTTTTCCACATTAAACTTACCTATACGGTGTACATATACACTGTAGGCAACACAGCTTATCATATGCTCCGCCCTTTGGGCAGTAATATGGAAATTGCTTATATCCACTGTATTTCTGTCCTGATTTTCAAGCTCTAAAAGCCTTACCTCAAAGGGCAGCTCGGGAAAGATTACGCTAAGTCCTCTGTAAACCTCCTTAAGTCCCTTCGGACCAACCAGAAAAAGAGGCTCCTGTCTGCCGCTGTTGCCTATGGTAAGAAGCATACCGGGTAAGCCCGAAATATGGTCCGCATGATAATGGGTAAAGCAAATTGCGTCTATGCTTTTAAAGCCCCAACCCAGCTTTTTTAAGGTAACCTGAGTACCCTCGCCGCAGTCGATTAAAAGCATTTTACCGTTAAGCCTTAATAAAAGGCTTGTTAAAAAGCGGTCGGGTAAAGGCATCATACCGCCTGTGCCTAAAAGTGCCACATCTAACATATACACCCTCCTGAATAGTAAAAAAGCTGCCTCAGGATAACACCATAGGCAGCCGATAGCCGTTATTACTTCTTTTACTTGTCATCCTCTGATGGCTTATTTGTAAGATTTGGCTCTTTATTTCCCATAATTTCACTTTTTCTTACAGGGATATTTACAGACTTGTTTGTACCAAATTCAACCATAACCACCTGCTCTGTAACATCTACAACCTTGCCGTAGAAGCCTGAGGAGGTCATAACCCAATCGCCTACTTTAATACCGTCCTGCATAACCTTCAGCTCTTTTTCACGCTTTCTCTGAGGTCTTATAGCCAAAAACCAAAAAAGTGCAATTAAGCCTACGATATAAAGTATCATACCGATAGTGCCTAAGCCTGCACCGCCCTGCTGTTGTGCAGCCTGTATTGCAGCCTGTGTAGTATCTGCCGTAGCCTCATTACTACCAAGGGTTACGCCGGGAGCTAAAACTGTAAAATCAAAAAACATTTGCTACACTCCTAATCATTAATTTAATAGTATAAATCCAATCAAAATACATTATATAAAAATACTTCCCCAAAGTCAAGGCTAACCTTTATTAAGAAACCTTTAAAATAAAGGAAAGGGAGACCGCCGTAAAAACAGCAATCTCCCTTATGGGTATATTTATTAATTCAAAGCGTCATAGCCTGTTTCTTTAGTACGTATTCTGTATACGTCCTTAATTTCGTAGGTAAAGATTTTACCGTCACCTACCTCGCCTGTAAATGCCGCCTCCTGAATAGCCTTAATGGTCTTTTCAGCCCATTCCTCTGAGGAAACAACAATTTCAAACTTAATCTTAGGTAACATAAACAGGTCTACCTCAGTACCTCTTACAAGGTGTGTATGACCCTTTTGAGCCCCGCAGCCCATAATCTGGGATACACTTATGCCGTTTACATCTATACTCTTAAGTGCGTCCTTAACGTCCTCAAACTTTTCCTCACGCACAATAGCTTCAACCTTAATCATCATAATAAACTACACCTCCTATCAGTCAAGACCGTTAAATGCAGGGTATGCACTTTCGCCATGCTGTGTTGCATCCATACCAATCTTTTCGTCCTTTTCATCAGCACGTAAAGGTGTAAAGATTTTTGTTATGCCTGCACAGATAAGAGTACCCGCAACCGCCAAAGCAATAGTAATAACAATGCTTAACACCTGCATTAAGAACTGATGCACATCACCGAAAATAAGACCGCTGTAGCCGTTAATGCTTTCCTGTGCAAAAATACCTGTTGCAACACCGCCCCAGATACCGCCTATACCATGACAGCCGAAAGCATCAAGAGCATCATCAATTTTAAGCTTGCCCTTTACAAAGCCCATTGTAAAGAAACAGATAGGGCTTACTAAAGCACCGATAATAAAGGCTGACCATATGGGAACAAAGCCTGCACCGGGAGTAATTGCAATAAGACCTACAACAAGACCTGTTGATGCACCTACAAGAGTAGGCTTACCCTCCTTGATAACATCAAGAGCCATCCATGAAAGCATAGCTGCTGCCGAAGCAACTGCCGTTGTTACAAAGGCATGAGCCGCAAGACCGTTTGCCGCTAAAGCACTGCCTGCGTTAAAGCCGAACCAGCCGAACCATAAAAGACCTGCACCCAAGAAAACAAAAGGTATATTGTGTACTCTGTAAGCTCCTCTTTCAACGCCTAATCTTCTGCCCAGAAGTATAGCAAGTACAAGACCGCTTACACCTGAGCTGATATGTACTACGTTACCGCCTGCAAAGTCAATTGAGTCAAGACAACCCGTACCCAGGAAGCCGCCGCCCCATACCATATGAGCAAGGGGATAATAAACAACTATCTGCCAGAGCATAATAAAGATAAACAATGCCTTGAACCTCATTCTGCCTGCTGTTGAGCCTGTAATAAGGGCACAGGTAATAATTGCAAACATACCCTGGAACATAGCAAAAACATATGTAGGTATTGAACCGCTTACATCCTCCATAGCCGTATCCATGAAAAATACATTTGAAAGATTACCTATAATCTGATTTAAAGCACCTTCGTTTGTACCAAAGGCAAGGGAATAGCCAAAGGCAACCCATTGCACAAGGGCAAGACCCATAATAAAGGCACAAGCCATCATTGTATTAACAACATTCTTTCTTCTTTCAAGACCTCCGTAGAAAAATGCAAGACCCGGTGTCATAAGGAACACAAAGGCAGCACAAATCATTATAAAACCTGTATCTCCGGCATTCATAAATATTCCTCCAATTCTTTAATATGTTATGCCATATTGTGATATTTTTTAGGCTTAATTTCTACGGTACCGATTTTTATTAACAAAAGCCCTCCTCTGTTTTTTACCCTTTCGGATAAACAGAAAAAGACGTCAATGTGCATTTACACATTAACGTCTTTGTTATAGGAGTATAATATCAAACAAAATTACATTTTTCAAGTGAAAATTTAAAAATTTATATACCTTTTGTGCTATAGCACCTATAGTTTTTTTGTTTATATGCATATATTAAAGAAATATATACTTAAGAACGAAAAGCACTGTTAATATATACATAAGAGGGTGAACCTTCTTTGCTTTACCGCAGATTACGTTAAGCACCGTGTAAGCAATGATACCTGTTGAAATACCCTCTGAAATACTGTAGAAAAGAGGCATTGCTATAATACACATAAAGGCAGGTATAGTGTCTGTCATATCGGCACTTTCAACCTTGATATTAGCTATTGCGGTAAACATAAGGAAGCCTACCATAATTAATGCAGGTGCTGTTGCAAAAGAAGGTATTGCAGTAAATAAAGGTGCAAAGAACATGGAAAGCAGGAATAAGAATGCTGTAACTACAGCTGTAAGACCTGTTCTGCCGCCCTGTGAAACACCTGCTGAGGACTCAACAAAGGTAGTTACCGTTGAAGTACCTAATACGGCACCTACTGTTGTACCTATGGCATCAGACATAAGTGCAGGCTTGATACCCGGCAGCTTATCCTCCTTATCAAGGAAGCCTGCCTTAGAGGAAACACCTATGAGTGTACCTATGGTATCAAATAAATCTACAAATAAGAAAGAGAATACAACTACTATAAAGTTGAATATGCCTACATTAGCAAAATCAACGTTGAAGCATTGACCGAAAGTTTCACCAAGCTTAGAGAAGTCTGTTACGGAAAAGCTTGGTAATAATGAATAGTAGCCTGCCTCGGCATCAGGTACATATATGCCTGCAAACTGACAGACAATACCTAAAACCCAGGTAATAATAATGCCTAAAAGAATTGAGCCCTTAAAGCCCTTAATATAAAGTATCATTGTTATTAATAAGCCTACAACCGTAAGAATAGCACAAATACCTGCTGTATTAAAGCTTTGAGTAAAATCAACAATACCTAAAAGTGTAGACTCATTTCCAACAACAAGACCTGAATTCTGTAAGCCGATAAAGGCAATAAAAAGACCGATACCTACTGAAACCGCATGCTTAAGACAGCTTGGTATGCAGTTAAAAATGGCCTCACGTACCTTTGTAAGGGATAAAACAATAAATATAATACCCTCTATAAATACTGCAAGGAGGGCTACCTGCCAGCTGTAGCCGTAGCCGATTACCACAGTATAAGCAAAGAAGGCATTTAGACCCATACCTGCCGAAAGAGCAAAGGGCAGATTAGCTGTAAGACCCATAAGCATGGTTGCTATAAATGAAGCAATACAAGTTGCCAAAAGCACTGCTGTTGAGTCCATGCCTGCCGCACTTAATATGCTTGGGTTTACGGCAAGGATATACGCCATTGTCATAAAGGTAGTAATACCTGCCATAACCTCTGTTTTAATGTTTGTGTTGTGTTCCTTTAATTTAAATAAGCTCTCTAACATAAAATATAAAACTCCTTTTATTCTCCGTATTCCGCTATGTAAGGTAGGTTGCGGTAATGCTCTGCATAGTCCAGACCGTAGCCTATAACAAAGTGGTCGGGGATAGTAAAGAGTGAAATATCCGCCTTTACGTCAACCACACGTCTTTCAAGCTTGTCTAAAAGTGTTATTATTTTAAAGGAAAGAGGATTTCTTGCCTTAAGCATTTTGGCAACCTCGTTCAAGGTTCTGCCTGTATCAATAATGTCCTCAATAATGATTACATGATACTTGCTTAAATCCTGGTTTACATCCATTAAAATATCTACACTGCCTGTAGAGGTTGTACCGCTGTAATAGCTTTGTACACGCATAAATGCAATTTCGCATGGTATGGTAAGCTCGCGACAAAAATCGCTCATAAAAATAAAAGCACCGTTTAGAATGCTTACAAGCAAAAGCGGCTTATCCTTATACTCCTGACTTACCTGCTCACACACCTGCTTAAGTCTTTCCTTAATTTCCTTTTCCGAAATAAGCACCTTTTTAATTTTGGAGCAAATTTCACCTGCATTATAGTCCATATATGTCTTCCCTTCTTTTGTATAATGAAACAATTATATCACAATAATTTTACCCATTCAACATTTAAAAATACAAAAAAAAGTCGGAGGAATGTTTAAAACCTCCGACTTTTAATATTTTTACTTATTTGCAAGGATTTCAAGTATTTTATTGCTTCTTGCGATAAAGTCCGTCATTTCCTGTGCACCAAGAGTCTTATTGCTCATTGTTGCAAGAGCATAAACCTGCTGACAGATAAGCTTTGTATCCTCCTTTTTATTTTCATCACCCTTAAGCTTTAAAAGGAGCTTAACAACATTGTTATCGGTATTAAGCACAAGGGTTTCATCAGCAGGAAAGGCAGAGGAGTCCATACCGTACATAGCCGACATTTCCTGCATTCTTCTTGACTGCTCGCTAAGCTCGATAACAGCCGAAACATCACCTGCGTTAAGAGGCTCCGCCTTAACCTTAACCTCCTTGCCCAAGCTGTCCTTAAAAAGCTCGGTAAGGGCAGTTACGTCCTCTTCGCTTGCACTTTCGCCCTCTTTATTTTTAAGCATATCAGCCGCAGAGTCAATACGTACAAAGCTTACTCCCATACCGCCGTATGCCTCAATATAAGAGATAAACGGTGTATCAAGCCTTGTTGTAAGCTCTACAGCCTCCATACCGTTATCCTCAAAAAGCTTGATATACTGTGCCTGTTGCTTTGGGTCTGTTACATAGAATACCTTGTTTTCAGCCTTTTCCTTATTTTTATCCATGTACTCCGAAAGGGTTACATACTCACCCTTTGTAGTTTTGAAAAGCAAGCTTTCCTTTACCTTATCGTAAAATTCATTTTCACGCAGACAGCCATACTTGATAAACTGATTTATGTCGTCCCAGAAGCCTGCATACTCCTCTCGGTTCTTTTTAAACAGGCTGTTAAGCTTGTCCGCAACCTTCTTAACAATATACTTGCTGATTTTGGTAACATAGCCGTCATTCTGCAAAAAGCTTCTGCTTACGTTAAGAGGTAAATCGGGGCAGTCAAGAGTACCCTTTAACAGAAGTAAGAACTCAGGGATAACCTCCTTTAAGTTATCTGCAATAAATACCTGATTGTTGTAAAGCTTAACCTGACCCTCAATTGCCTCTAAATCATGCTTAAGCTTAGGGAAATAAAGTATACCCTTAACTCTGAAAGGATAATCCATATTAAGGTGAATCCAGAATAAAGGCTCGTTAAAATCGGTAAATACTGTGTGATAGAACTTCTTATAGTCCTCATCGGTACACTCTGAGGGCTTTTTAAGCCAGAGCGGCTCTGTATCGTTTACAGGCTCATTTACCTTTGGCTCTACAGGCTCATCAGGCTTTTCCTTAGCCTTTTTCTCTGCCTCCTCTGCCTCTTTTCTCTCCTGTACAAGGTCTGTAAAGTAAATTTCAACAGGCATAAAATAGCAGTATTTTACAAGAGCCTCTCTTAATTTCCAGCCGTCAAGGAAGTCCTTGCCGTCCTCTCCTATATAAAGGGTGATTGTTGTACCTCTTTCGGTGCGGTCACTTTCCTCACCTATTTCGTACTCAATACCGCCCTGGCAAATCCAACGTGCCGCCTTTGCACCCTCCTTGTAGCTAAGGGAGTCAATCTGCACCTTGTCGGCTACCATAAAAGCAGAATAAAAGCCAAGACCGAAGTGACCGATAATATCGTTTGCCTCTCCCATTTGGTCCTTATACTTATTTACAAAATCACTTGCACCCGAAAATGCAATGTTTGTAATATACTCCTTGATTTCCTCTGCCGTCATACCGATACCGTTATCGGATACCGTAATGGTTGAGTTGTCCTTATCAACAGTAACCTCAACCCTGTATTTTTCATTTTCGTCAGCCTGAGCTTCACCTATCTGCACCAGCTTTTTAAGCTTGCTGACAGCATCACAGCCGTTACTTACAAGCTCACGGATAAAAATATCAGAGTCTGAATAAAGCCACTTTTTAATAATAGGCAGCATATTTTCACTTGTAATAGATAAATTTCCTTTTTCCATAATCGCATCTCCTTAAAATAATATCTACATATATTATATAACAGTAAAATAAAAAGTCAAGGATTTTTTAGCACTCACTTCAAAAGAGTGCTAACAAAACTTTATTTTTCCCTTGACATACCGTAAAATTTTTGTTATCATTATTAGGCACTTAATATGCGGATATGGCGGAATTGGCAGACGCGTAAGATTCAGATTCTTATCCTCGTAAGAGTGGTGCAGGTTCAAGTCCTGTTATCCGCATTAGTTTCCTCGGCAAGCTGTCGGGGTTTTTTTATAGGAGATTACATATGAAAACAGATACAAAGAAACTGACTACCTTAGCTATGCTCTGTGCAATAGCTTATGTAATTATGGCAGTAGGTCGCATACCTATTTCTACCGTTGACTTTTTAAAGTATGACCCCAAGGATATTATTATTACAATAGGAGGTTTTATTTACGGACCCTTAGCCGTTTTAATGATGAGCCTTGTAGTTTCCTTAATTGAAATGGTAACTGTAAGCACAACAGGCATTATAGGCTTTGTTATGAACGTAGTGCAAACCTGTGCCTTTGCCTGTACAGCCGCTTTTATTTATAAAAAGCATCACACCCTTTGGGGAGCTGTTATAGGTCTTGTGGTAGGCACTGTTCTTGCAACTGTTGCCATGCTTATATGGAATTATGCCCTTACCCCTATCTATATGGGTATGCCCAGAGAGGCGGTGGCTGAAATGCTTGTGCCTGTATTTCTTCCCTTTAACCTTATAAAGGGCGGTATAAATACCTCTCTTACAATCCTTTTTTATAAGCATATTGTAACTGCCTTGAGAAAGGCTAATCTTGTGCCTGTATCTCAGGCTCACGAAAAGTCATCTAAAACAACTCTTATCTTAGCTTTAGCACTGATTTTACTCGTTATTTGTATCTTTGTTGTGCTTATAAGCAAAGATATTATATAAAAAATTAAGGAGCTGACAAACAGCTCCTTTTTAAGTACTTATATCCTTATATATCCCCGGGCTTACAAACATCTACCCATTCAATAAAATCAGAGTATTTTTCAAGCTCGGGTATTGTAAGCTCAACGGCACTGTTTCCGCTGCCGCAAGCGGGAAATACCGTTTCAAACCGTTTAACGGACTCATCAAGATAAACCTCTACTCCCTCATTTACCCCAAAGGGACAAACTCCCCCTACATTATAGCCTATAAGCTCATACACCTCATCAACCTTCAGCATATTTGCCTTTGCTCCGAATTTTGCCTTGTACTTTGAGTTGTCAATTTTAACATCTCCCGCAGTTACAATAAGCAAACACCTATCCTTAACCTTAAAGGACAGGGTTTTAGCTATTCTCTCAGGGGCACAGCCAAGAGCATGAGCCGCAAGCTCCACCGTTGCACTTGATTCGTTAAACTCCAGTATAGGCTTTTCTAATCCTCTTAATTTAAAATACTCTTTTACCTTTTCAACGGACATAATAAATCTCCTTATAAATATAAATTTTCCTATTTAATATTTTAAGAAAATATATACCTTATGTCAAGTAAGCTTATAACCTCTGTAAATTATGCAATGCTTTTTAATATTATTTATAAAATTATCCTTTCGCCCAGCCATACAGCAAAGACACAGCAAATTACACTTGCAAAGGCATATAAAACAGCCGTTACAAGCTGACCTCTGCCAAGCAGCTGCTCCGTTTCCAGTGCGAAGGAAGAAAAGGTTGTAAAGCCGCCGCATACACCAACCTTAATAAAAATAACCAGCCTTGGATTTACGGCATTTTCAGAGGCAAGTGCCGCTATAATTCCTATTAAAATACCACCCACTATATTTATTAAAAGAGTTTTAACAGGAAAACCGCTTTCTGTCTGAACAGGCAGTAAGCCTATCACATATCGTGCAACCGCACCTAAGGCTCCGCCTAAGCCTACTATTAAACAGTTAATCATAGTGTTCCTTTCTGTAAATCTGAAATATATGTTTATTTAACCTGTGCAATTGCCCTTAATCTCCGATAATCCACAATCCACTCATTTCCGTTCCACAGCTTGGCTTTTGTTGTTTCTTCTACACGTCTGATAACAGCATTCCCGATTTCCTTAGGCATTGTATCAAGCGAAAGGGCAAAGAACTGTCTCAACCAATTTTCAAGACCCTTTTCCCCATTTTTCAATGCAGTAGGACGGTCATAGTCATATATACGCTCAATTGTAAAACCGTTTGCCGACAAACAGTCGGAAAATATTTTCACTGACGGAAAATTAAATTTAGGTATATAAACTATTCCATATTCAGAACAAGCCTCAGAAAAAGCATTTTCAACAGTCGATATATTTCCTTCACCGCCAAACTCGCAAATAAGCATTCCCTTTGGTTTTAATGCCCTGTGAATATTATCCAAAAGGAGATTATGGTCACTTATCCAATGAAAAACAGCATTCGAAAATACTACATCAAATTCATGCTCAAAAGGGAGTTTCAGAGCATCGCAAACAAAAAATTCCATATCAGAATTTTGTTCCTTTGCTTTATCTATCATAGTTTTTGAGTTGTCAACCCCTACAACTCTTCTTGCAAGAGGCAGAAGACTTCCTGTAAGGGTTCCCGTGCCGCATCCGAGGTCAAGAATAGCCTGCTCCTTGTTTAGCGGTACAAATTCCAATAATCCTTTGCCATACTCCGCAACAAAATTATGCTTATTATCATATAGCTCTGCATTCCAATCCATATTATTATTCTATCCAATCCTAATTTATGCTCTATCGGGTATCTTTACCTTATGTGCCGTAATAATGGTATAGCTGTGAGAATTTACTGTAATAATGCAATTATCTACAGTAATATACCAATTTTTACCCTCTTTTGTAATAAAGGCGGTGTGGGAGCTTATTTTATCCTTACACCAATCCGCTACATTATCTGCTGTAAGAGATAAATTTCTTTTTATCCGTATCTCACCTAGGGGTGTAATATGCAATTTATCAAGATTATTCACTAATTCACTCATTTAACTTACACCTAATTTTTCAAGAGCTACCTGTGCGGCGTGCTGTTCCGCCTCTTTCTTGCTTTTACCCTTGCCCTGACCTAAAACCTTGCCCTCGTGTCTTACCTCAACCTTAAAGACCTTATTATGGGCAGGGCCGCTTTCACCTACTACCGCATACTCAATAGGTGCCTGACTTGTACGCTGTAAAATCTCCTGCAGGCTTGTTTTATTATCCAAAACATGGTGAGATGCCTTAATACTTTCAATTTCATTCTTAAGCTGACTTAAAATAAACTCAGCCGCTTTTTCAATGCCGCCGTCAAGGTAAATTGCACCTATAACAGACTCAAAGGCATCCTCTAAGATAGATACCCTTTCACGTCCCCCTGTCATTTCCTCGCCCTTGCCTAAACGTAAATACTTATCAAAGCCTAAAGCCTTTGCCTTTTTAGCAAGCATCTGCTCGCAGACAACATTAGCTCTCAGCTTAGTTAATTTACCCTCGCTCATTTCGGGAAAGGCTTTGTAAAGATAGCTGCCTATTACAAAGCCAAGAACCGCGTCCCCCAAAAATTCCAGCCTTTCGTTGCACACCGCCCCCTGTGCCTTTGCCTCATTTGCATAGGATGAGTGGGTTAAAGCTGTAAGTAAAAGCTCCTCATCCTTAAATTTATAATTTAAAACATTCTCCATCATAATTATTCCTCCTTACCATTGAGGAATATACTTGCTTAAGCACTCTAAAGCCTTTAAAACCCTTAAGCCAATACATTCCGTTAAATTTAATGAAAAGGCTGCAGCAAAATAAATATGCCGCAGCCTTGCGTTAGAAAATTAAGCTTAAATAATGCAGACAAAATTACTTTGTTGCGTTTTTAATGTACTCAACAGCATCGCCTACTGTCTTAATATTTTCAGCATCGTCGTTTGCAAACTCAATGTCAAAAGCATTCTCAAGCTCAGAAATAATCTGGAAAATATCAAGAGAGTCAGCACCAATATCATCTGTGAAAGATGAAGTCATAGTAATATCATCCTCAGAAATACCCATCTGCTCTGCAACTATTTCTTTTACCTTATCAAATTCCATTTTATAGACCTCCTTTTGGTAGATTGTATTATAATCACTATTACTATACTAAATAAAAATATGTTTGTCAATATATTTTAAGGCTTATATTATAGTGGATAATTACAATTTTTCGGCAATTTTATTTACAATATCCTTATCAATAAAGCTTACACATTGCTTGATTGCACCCTTAATTGCCCTTGCGTCGCTGTTGCCGTGTGCCTTTACCACAAGTGCCTTTAAGCCCAGGAAGGGAGCACCGCCCACATCTGCATAATCAAAGTATCCCTTAACACGCTTGAAGGCACCCTTTGCCATAACCGCACCCAGCTTTGACATAAAGTCTGACATAAGCTCCTTTTTTATTACCTGCAGCATACCCTTGCCAAAGCCCTCCATAAGCTTTAAAGCCACGTTACCTACAAAGGCATCTGCTACCATAACATCAACCTGACCGTCAGGTATATCCCTTGCCTCAAGGTTACCTGCAAAGTTAATGCCCTCTGCCTCCTTTAAAAGAGGATAGGTTTCCTTTACAAGGGCATTGCCCTTTTCCTCCTCCACACCAATGTTAATAAGACCCACCTTGGGATTTTTTATACCAAAGATATTTTCAACGTAAACACTGCCCATTTTAGCAAACTGCACAAGATAGTTAGGCTTTGCATCTACATTTGCACCTGCATCAATAAGCAGTGAAAGTCCGCCTCTTACAGTAGGCAGCATAGTTCCCAAAGCAGGGCGTTCAACCCCCGGTATTCTGCCTATTATAACAGTCGCACCCGTAAGGAGAGCACCTGTATTGCCTGCTGATACAAAGGCTGCCGCCTCACCTTTTTTTACCATATTAAGCCCTACTACCATTGATGAGTCCTTTTTTTTACGTATGGCAACCGTAGGCACCTCACAAGTTTCAATAACCTCTGTGGCATTTACAACCGTAATCTTTTCCTTATTATAAGTATATTTATCAAGCTCTGCCTCAATAGCCTCACTTTTGCCTACAAGGGCAATTTTACAATCAATCTCCTTTGAGGCTTCAACTGCACCCTTTACAATTTCCATAGGTGCATTATCTCCGCCCATGGCATCTACCGCAATAATTGTATTTAAATCAGACATATTCATTCCTCCCGATTATTTATAGCTTTTCAAAAAAGTATAGCATATAATTAAAGTAAAATCAATTACATCTGATTGACACAAACTCATATTTGTATTAAAATAAGGTTATTAATTTATTTTGGAGGTGCAATAAATGTACGACATTAAAGATTTACAGAACGTTGACCCTGAAATAGCAGAGGCTATACTTGCCGAATTAGGTCGTCAACGCAGTAATATTGAGCTTATTGCTTCTGAAAACTTTGTTTCTAAGGCAGTTATGGCAGCTATGGGTTCACCTATGACCAACAAGTACGCAGAGGGTTATCCCGGCAAGCGTTACTACGGTGGCTGTGAAAAGGTTGATATAGCTGAAAACTTAGCTATTGAGCGTGCCAAGGAGCTTTTCGGTGCAGAGCATGCCAATGTACAGCCCCATTCAGGTGCACAGGCTAACATGGCAGTATTTTTTGCAGTTCTTCAGCCAGGTGATACCGTAATGGGTATGAACCTTGCTCACGGCGGTCACTTATCCCACGGCTCACCCGTTAATATGAGCGGTAAGCAGTACAATGTTGTACCTTACGGTGTCAGAGAAGATACAGGTATGATTGACTATGATGAGGTAAGACGTATTGCCCATGAGTGCAAGCCTAAAATGATTATTGCAGGTGCCTCAGCTTACTCACGCACAATTGACTTTAAGCTCTTTAGTGAAATTGCTAAGGAGGTAGGTGCATACCTTATGGTGGATATGGCACATATTGCAGGCCTTGTTGCGGCAGGCTTACATCCTACTCCCGTACCTTATGCCGATTTTGTAACAACTACAACCCACAAGACCTTAAGAGGTCCCAGAGGCGGTCTTATCCTTTGTAAGGAGGAGCATGCAAAGCTTATTAACAAGGCTGTATTCCCCGGTATCCAGGGCGGTCCTCTTATGCACGTAATTGCGGCTAAGGCAGTTTGCTTCAAGGAGGCACTTCAGCCTGAGTTTAAGCAGTACGCACAGCAGGTTATCAACAACGCACAGACACTTGCCAACGGTCTTGTAAAGAACGGCTTTGATATTGTATCAGGCGGTACCGATAACCACCTTATGCTGGTTGACCTTCGCAAGTTAGGCGTTACCGGTAAGGAGCTTGAGCATAACCTTGATGAAATAGGCATTACCTGTAATAAAAATGCCATACCTTTTGACCCTGAAAAGCCAAACACCACAAGCGGTGTTCGCTTAGGCACTCCTGCCGCTACCTCACGCGGTCTTAAGGAAGAAGATTTTGCAGAAGTTGCCGATATTATCGGTATGGTTGCAAGAGATTTTGAGGCTAACAAGGCAGAGGCGGCTGCACGAGTTAAGGCAATTACAGATAAATATCCGTTATATTAATAAAAACGGGGCTGTCGTGTTAAGCGACAGCCCTTATATTATGCTATTCTTTTTACAATAATCAATCTTTGACCGGGATAAATCAAATCGGGGTTATCTATATCGTTTATCTTAACTATATCATCAACAGTTGTGTTGAATTTTTTTGCAAGCTTCCACAGAGTATCCCCCTTACGCACTACATAAAGGGTAATGCTTGAAAGTGAGTTTAAGTAGTCCTTGTCTATATCCGTCAATTCCACATCGCTTACAAAGCTATACTGCTTTGTATCCTCTGCCATTGCACAGATATTGATAACACACCTTACCTCAACCTCTCTGTCAGAGAGCATATTAAAGCCTATATGCTCAAGCTGTGCAGACACAGAGTAATCCATACCCTCTCTTGCACCTGTAGCCTGGGCGGTATGCTTAAAAGGCACAACACCGCTGTAGCAGTAAACAGGTATACTATCCTCTCCCGTTACATAAAGGATATTTACCGCTACTGCACCCTCGATTTCCATCTGCCCCTTATCAATCTGAACAAAATCCACATAGGGTCTGCCCTCTGCCTTATAAATCTGTAACATATCAGGTGCCTTTTCATCAAGGGCTACCACCTCCTTTACAGGACACTGGCTTGTATTTTTAGCCGCACATACAGAGCCTTGTACATTATTGACAGTAAGCTTTGTATCCTTATTTAATATGTATACATCCTCAAGAACCTTAATTTCTTTTTGCTCCCTTGCTGTTATATAGGCAGAGATTATAGCCTCCACATCTAAAACACGCATTTCTCCGTCCTCGTCAGGCTGAATTGATACAAGGCTATCCCAAAGACAAAGCTTAACATCACAAAGCATACTGTTATTCAGCCCCTGTGCCTCAAGCTCTCCCTTAAAGGGGATTGTACCCTCGTAAAGCTCCATAGGGTTGGTTTCTCCCTCACCCTTGTAAATAAGGGATACACTTAAATCACCCATTATACGCACACTGTCCTCGTCAGACTTCCAGTCAACAGAGGTCAGCCTTATGTCACAATCCAGCATTTCCTCTACATTAGGCTTGCCCATAGGCAGAGTCAGGCTGTCCCTTATAGTAAATTTATCCTCCTTGCATACAGGCATTGACTCTGTAGTAAGGTCTGTAAGCCTTTGCTGATTTTCGGGAATACCCTCTAAGCCCTCTACATATTCGCAGTCCTTCTGTTCTCTTAAGGCTACATTTACATCAGATATTACCTTGTATATAAGCTTACGCTCATTTGCCGCCTTGCAGTCACAGCTTACAGGCTGACAATCAATATATGTACACATTCCCTCCTTAGCACCCTCAATATTGACAAAATCGTTTACAGGTACTTCATGGCTGAAGGAATGTACACTCTTATTATCAGAAAGATACATTCCCTTAAGCTTAAGTCTGCCCTTAAATGTAACTCTGCCCTCAGTCACCTTGCCTTCCTCCGTAACAAAGGAACAATCGCACTTAAGGAGTGTAGCTATATCCGGCTTACCCTCAGCAAGAGTAATTTCTCCCTCTGACATTAACTGCATATTTGCACTGCCCGCCCTTTTGTCTATCATAACACTGCCCTTGTTTACGTCCATTAAAAAAGCCTCCTTTATCAAAATACAATCTCATATAGCAAATTATATTATGGGGGAGGCTTAATTATTACTGATTTGTCACCATATTATCAAAAGTCCTTTCAACCCTGTTTATATCCTCTGCAACAACCATAACCGTATACATACCTCTGGATTTTAAAAGGTGATTATCTATTTTTTTACTTTCCTCAATATCATATTTCCACGCATTTTTAATTTCATTGACCTTTGTTTCAAACGCCATTTCCGCATTTCTTAAAAAATCGTAATTTTTAGCCTTAACTACAACAACAATATCAGAGTCATCATCGTCCTTATAGACAATACCCTCCTCAATCTCGTCGGGGGATATGCCGTATAAACTTCCTACCTGAACGGATTTCAGATTTTGAGGACTTTCCTCCTCTAAATCCGCCTCATAGGCAAGGGCAGAGGCAAGGTCTGATACAGACACATTTTCATTTTCATATTTACCGCAGGCTGAAAGGGATAATAACGCAAATACTAAAAAAAATATTTTTTTCATAAATTACCTCTTTTTATTTTTTATTTACATCAATATTTTTTGTTATAGTGCTAAAAATATGTATGCAACCGAAGTAAACATCAAGACGTCGTGATGCTTACTTCGTTTATATAAAAGGAGGGTGTCAAAAACGCCCTCCTATTTTTTGTAATAATGACATATATACAATTTATTCATCGGTAATATAAACAAAAAATACGTCTAATTTATAGTTAAAACGCAGAAATTTATTTGCTGTCTTGATATAAATTTACAAATAATGTTAAAATGACCTTGTATGTAAACCATAACTTATATTTTTAAAGGAGTGAAAAAAATGAAGAAATCCATCAGGGGGGTTGGAGCATTCGCCTTAGCATTAATAATGCTGGGGCAAACTGCAGTATTTAGTCCTTATACTGTAAGTGCGGCATCATCAAGACAGGTTGAAGGACTTTCAAGAGGCTTAACCGTAACTGCACTTAGCTCGGGGACCTTAGTAAACTGGAGGTATCTGGGTACCGATTCTGCAAGTACCGTATTTAAGCTTTACCGTGATTCACAGCTTATTTACACAAGCACACAGGGTATGGCAACCTGTTATAAGGACAGCGGCGGCTCAACAAGCAGTACCTACAGACTTGAAACCTATCAGAGCAGCTCAAGCACCGCCTATTCAGTGGCAGAGCCGGAGTATGTGCTTAACTATGACAGCACAGGCAAGGGAGGTTACTTTGATATGTCCCTTGACGTACCTACAGACAGCAGAGGCTTAGGTGCAACCTATACACCTAATGATGCCTCTGTAGCCGACTTAGACGGGGACGGGGACTATGAGCTTATTATCAAGTGGGACCCAAGCAACTCCCAAGACAACTCAAAAAGCGGCAATACAAGCAACGTTATAATTGACGCTTATCAGCTTGAGGCGGGTGATGCCACAAGAATGTGGCGAGTTGACTTAGGTCAGAATATACGTGCAGGTGCTCACTATACACAATTTATGGTATATGACCTTGACGGCGACGGCTGTGCTGAAATGGTTTGTAAAACAGCCCCCGGCTCAAAGGACGGCAACGGCAACTATGTAAGTGCGGCAAGCAGTACCTCTGCTATTAAAAACACAAGCAACAACGGTACTGCTTACGCTAACTCCGGCGGATATATCTTAAGCGGTGATGAATACTTAACCTTATTTGAGGGCAAAACGGGTAAGGCTCTTGATACAATATACTACGAGCCTGGAAGAGGTACAGTATCAAGCTGGGGCGACAGCTACGGTAACAGAGTAGACAGATTTCTTGCGGGTATTGCATACCTTAACGGCAAAACCCCTTCTGTTGTAATGTGCAGAGGCTACTATACACGTGCCGTTTTAGTAGCTTATAATGTGGAAAACAACAAGCTTGTGAAGAAATGGACCTTTGACTCCGACTCTTCAGGCAACTCTGCATATGAGGAGCAGGGTAACCACAACCTTGTATGTGCCGATGCAGACGGTGACGGCTATGACGAAATTATTTACGGCTCAGCAACCATTGACCATAACGGCAAGGGCTTATATTCAACAGGCTTAGGTCACGGTGATGCCCTGCACGTAGGTGATTTTGTACCAAACCGCAGCGGACTTGAGGTGTTCCAGGTACATGAAACAAGCCCTTACGGTGCCTCCTTAAGAGCAGCTAAGGACGGTAGCGTTATAAAGCGTTGGACAGCAAGCTCCGATACAGGCAGAGGTATTGCAGGAAATATTATTCCCGGCAACAGTGAGGCGGAATTTACATCCTATGCTGACAGCGTTATTTACAACTCCTCAGGCAGTACCGTTGCTAACTGGTCCGATGTTACAAAGTGGGGTATGAACTCCCTTATTTACTGGGACGGGGACGCTGAGCGTGAGGTACTTGACCGTGCAATGGTTGACGACTATCCAAACGGCAGACTCTTCACAGGTCAGAACGTAACCTACAACAACTCCTCAAAGTCAAATATGTGTATTACGGCAGATATTTTCGGTGACTGGCGTGAGGAAATTGTAGCACCCCTTTCAGACGGCAGCGGCGTAAGAGTTTACGCAACACCTATTGAAACAGATTTAAGAATATATACTCTTATGCACAACACCCAGTATCGTTGCGGTGTTGCGGCAGAGAACGTTGCCTACAACCAGCCTCCTCATGTTGACTACTGGCTTGACTCCAACTCATCACTTCCGTCACAGCCGAGTGTATACAGCGTAGGCTATTCAGAAGATACCACAGGCGGCGGCTCTTCAGGTGAGGAAAGCACGGAAACAACAACCTCTGCACCTGTAGTTACAGGAGGCAGTGACCATAACTTTACATCTGACGGAACATCAAGCTCCTTCTATACAATTACAGGTAACCTTTCCTCCGGCAAGGGCTCAGTAAGCTATAACGGACTTAACTTAACCCAGTGCTTAAAAATGGAAAGTGCAACAAGCATTACCTTTAATGCATCTGCCTCAGGCAAGCTTACCTTAGTATTCGGCGGTAGCACAGCTCCTGCAGGCAAGGGTGTAAAGGTTGACGGCACAGAGTATACGGTAGGCAGTGACGGTACGGTAACAGTTGACCTTTCCTCAGGCTCTCATACAATTACCAAGGGAGATGCAATCTTCCTTTACTATATGAATTTTGCCACAGAGGGAACTGCTGTTACAGAGGCAACTACCGAGGCAACTACTGCTGTTGCGGAAACAACTACACAGGCAGCCACACAGACACCGGGTGAGCTTTCAGCCCTTGGTGCAGGTACCTATTTGGCGGCTGCTATTGCAACAGACACCTCTAAGTTTGAGGTAAATAACAACTCTGTTACAGATACTTCACAGGTTAAGATTGGTGCAACAGGCTCTGTTGTATTTAAGGTTGAGGAGCATGCCAATGTTACCATTAACTTTAAGTGCGGTTCAAGTGACAGCACAAAGACTGCAAGCATTACCTGCGGAGGACAAACAAGCGAAACTCTGGCAGGCAGCTCAGGCACATCACCTGTCACAAGCAACCTTGTACTGACTGACCTTAGTGCAGGTGAATATGCAATTACAGCCAACACAACAAACACAACTGCACAAATTATATCAATTACCGTAAGTTATGGTACAATAGATACTACGGAAACCTCTACGGAAACTACAACTACTACAACTACTACTACCACTACCACAACTACAACTACAACTACTACTACTACCACTACCACAACTGAAAGCACAACAGAGGCTACAACTCAGGCTCCCGTTGCATTATCAAACCTTCCTGCAGGCACCTATGATGCAGCTGCAATGATAAACGACAGCTCTAAGTTTACAATTAACAACAACTCTGTTACAGGTGATGTGCAACAGGTTAAGATTGGTACAACAGGCTCTGTTGTATTTAAGGTAGATAATCAGGCAAACGTAACTATTAACTTTAAGTGCGGCTCAAGCGACAGTGCAAAGACTGCAAGCATTACCTGCGGAGGACAAACAAGCGAAACCTTGGCAGGCAGCTCAGGTACATCGCCTGTTACAAGCGACCTTGTATTAACTAACCTTAGTGCAGGTGAATATGCAATTACAGCTAACACTACAAACACAACTGCACAGATTATATCAATTACCGTAAGCTACGGCACACAGACACATGAAATAATTATGGGAGATGCAGACGGCAACGGCAATATTGATTATTCAGACGTAAATTATGTACTTTCCTATATAGTAGGAGATATATCAAGCATTGACTCATCTGCCGATGTTACAGGTGACGGTCAGGTTACAGTTGCGGACGCTTACAAGATTTCACGCTATGTATTAGGTCTTATAAGCTCTCTGTAAAATAAATAATTAAGGGCTGTCTTCTGACAGTCCTTTTATAATACAAAAAAACACCCCGATTTTTTTCGTTTTCGGGGTGTATTTTTATTATTCCTCTTCACTTATATTGATAGCTATGCCAAGCTCATCAAGCTGTTTTTGCTCAACTACGTTAGGTGCGTCCGTAAGCAGACAGCTTGCGTCCTTAACCTTAGGGAAGGCAATTACGTCCCTTATGCTTTCTGCACCGCAAAGGAGCATAATCATTCTGTCAAGACCGAAAGCAAGACCTCCGTGTGGCGGTGCACCGTACTTAAAGGCATCAAGCAGGAAGCCGAATCGCTCCTGTGCATCCTCGGCACTAAAGCCAAGGAGCTTAAACATAGTCTGCTGAATATCCTGCTGATGTATTCTTATACTACCGCCGCCAAGCTCACAGCCGTTAAGCACCATATCATATGCCTTTGCACGTACTCTGCCCGGGTCAGACTCAATATACTGTAAATCCTCGTCCATAGGTGCGGTAAATGGGTGGTGTACCGCAACATAGCGGTTTTCCTCCTCATCAAATTCAAGCATTGGAAACTCTGTTACCCAAAGGAAACGGAATTCATCATCCTTTAAAAGCTCAAGACGCTTAGCACAGTCCAGTCTTAAAGCACCTAAGGCATCAAATACAACCTTGTTTTTATCGGCACAGATAAGTATAAGGTCGCCCGCCTTTGCATCAAACACATCTGCAATTTCCTTAAGCTTATTATCATCAAAGAACTTAGAGATTGTACTCTTATAGCCCTCCTCATTTACAACAATCCATGCAAGACCCTTTGCACCGTAGGTTTTAGCAAGGTCAACAAGCTTATCAAGCTGTTTACGCGGTAAATTGCCTAAGCCCTCTGCATTTATACCTCTTACGGAGCCGCCTGCATCAATGGCACCCTGAAATACTGCAAAATCACTGCCCTTTACAATATGGGTAATGTTTTTAAGCTCCATACCGAAGCGAATATCAGGCTTATCTGAGCCAAAACGCTCCATAGCCTCAATCCATGGCATTCTCTCAAACGGTGTAGGTATATCAACACCTAAGGTATCCTTAAATACCTTTTTAACCAGTCTTTCATTTATATCCATAATATCATCAATGTCTACAAAGGAAAGCTCCATATCTATCTGTGTAAATTCAGGCTGTCTGTCTGCACGTAAGTCCTCATCTCTGAAGCACTTTGCAATCTGGAAGTATCTGTCAAAGCCCGATACCATTAAAAGCTGTTTAAAAAGCTGTGGGCTTTGAGGTAAAGCATAGAAGTTACCCGGGTGAACACGGCTTGGTACAAGGTAATCTCTTGCACCCTCAGGGGTTGACTTTGTAAGCATAGGTGTTTCAATCTCAATAAAGCCCTCCTCTGACAGGAACTGTCTTACCGTCTGTGCCACCTTGTGACGCATAATAATATTCTTAGCCACATTAGGACGTCTTAAATCAAGGTAACGATATTTAAGCCTTAATTCAGTTGAAACATCAACTCTTTCCTCAATCTGGAAAGGAGGTGTTTCGGACTCTGATAAAATTCTAAGCTCGCTTACAGCTACCTCTACCTTACCTGTAGCCATTTTAGCGTTAATATTTTCCTCTGTTCTTGCCTGAACGATACCCTTTACGGCAAGCACATACTCACCTCTAATTTCCTTATCCTTTTTAACAATATCCTCAGGTGAGTTGTCACCGTCAACTACCACCTGTACAATACCGCTGCGGTCACGTAAGAGAATGAAAGAGAAGTGGCTGAACACTCTTCTTCTGCTTACCCAACCCATAAGGGTAACCTCCCTGCCTATCATAGCCTCGCTGACTTCACCGCAAAGACAGCTGCGTTTAAGACCTGTCATAGATTCGCTCATGTTAATTTTCTCCCATCTGTTTTTTTATTTCACTGACCATTTCATCAAGGCTCACATTTACCTGCTCGCCCGTTGTCATATTTTTAATAGAAACACTGCCCTTTGCCTGCTCATCTGTACCTATAACGGCAACAAAAGGAATACCAAGCTTGTCCGCATACTTCATCTTATGCTTAAAGCCCTTATTTAAGTAATAAACCTCGGAGCTTATGCCGTTTTCCCTAAGGGTATTTGCAACACCTAAGGCATAGCTCATATCGCAGTCCATAGGAGCAACAAGCACCTTAACAAGGCTCTTGCTGTCTGAGCCTATAAGTCCTGCCTCCTTAAGCTTTGAGAACAGTCTTGTAAGACCTATTGATATACCTACACCGGGCATTTTACGGCTTGTATAATACTCTGTAAGGTTATCATAACGACCGCCTGAGCATACACTGCCCAGTGACCTATACTCATCAAGCACGGTTTCATATACGGTACCTGTATAGTAATCAAGGCCTCTTGCAATAGTTAAATCAAGTGCAAAATAATCCTCCTCTATACCAAACATACGCATATAATCTGCAACCTGCTTAAGCTCACTTACACCCAAGGCAAATGTATGGTTTTCAATACCCATAGCCTCAAGCCTTGCAAGCTTTTCGTCAGTAGTGCCGTCTAAGGTAATAAAGGCTAATATTTTATCAGCCGCATCAGAGCTTACACCTAAATCCGCAAGCTCTGCAAGGACCTTTTCCGTACCTATTTTATCAAGCTTATCAATTACTCTTAAAATATCCGAAATACTATCCCCAAGACCTAAATAATCGAAAAATCCGTTTAACACCTTACGGTTATTAAGTCTTATTGTAAACTTACCAAAGTTAAGCCTTTTAAATACATTGTAGATAACAGCAGGCATTTCCGCATCATAAACAAGGCTAAGCTCCTCGTTACCTATAATATCAATATCACATTGATAAAACTCTCTGAAACGCCCCTTTTGAGGACGCTCGCCTCTATACACCTTGCTAATCTGATAACGTTTAAAAGGGAAGGTAAGCTCCCCCTCATGCTGTGCAACGTACCTTGCAAGAGGTACTGTTAAATCAAAACGCATTGCCATATCCGTATCGCCCTTTGTAAAGCGGTAAATTTGCTTTTCCGTTTCACCGCCTGCCTTTGCAAGCAACACCTCCGCAAGCTCTAAAACAGGTGTATCTAAAGGCAAAAAGCCAAAGCTTTCATAAACCTCTCTTATTGTATCGTACATTTTATTAAACAATATCTGCTCAGAAGGCAAAAGCTCCATAAAGCCGGGCATTGTCCTTGGTTTAACCTTTTGTGCCATAAAATTACTCCTTATCTGACATAATCATTTATATATTATACTCTTTTATGGGTTTTTTCAAGCTTTAATCCTTAAAAAGCTCCAAAATCGCCTTTTTTCTCTCCAGCATTTCATCAAGCCTTGCTATATAATCATCAACGCTCTTTACGTTGAATACTCTTTCTATTCTGTCTGTCTTAGGGTCAACAAGCTTAGTTGAACCGCCTGCACCTAATGCCCATATAGTCTGCTTTTCCTCCATAATCTGCACGTTGTAGACACATTCGCAGTGAGGCTTGCAGTAGCCTACATTTTCAAAATTGCCCACCATATTTTTCTGACGGTACATATAGTAAGGGTGCATACCCATATTTTTGGTATACTCTGCCGAAACAGCCAGCATTTCCTCCATAGCATCAAAGTCCGTCATATTATATTCCTCTAAGGTTTCCTTAAGGCGTGATGCTCTCTTTACCGCAAGGGTATGTACGGTAATGCTTTCGGGCATAAGCTTAGCAAGTCCCTCCATGGTAGCGGTAACCTCTGCCTCACCCTCTCCCGGCAAGCCTAAAATAATATCCGTATTAATGTGCTTATGTCCTTCCTCTCTTGCCGTTTCAAAGGCATTTAAAAACATATGGGTTGTATGCTCCCTGCCTATAATCTTAAGAGTTTTATCGTTAAGGGTCTGGGGATTTATGGAAATTCTGCCTACATTATATTCCTTAAGGCTTTTAAGCTTCTGCCTTGTAATAGTATCGGGTCTGCCTGCCTCAACAGTATATTCCATAGGTGCTTTAAAGTATTTATTAACCATATACAGCAATCTGTCAAGCTGAGCCTCATTAAGAGAGGTGGGTGTACCGCCGCCTATATAAAGACTTTCAATGGTTTTATCCTTGGTTATGCCGCTTACAAACTCTATTTCCCTTTCAAGGGCGTCAAGGTATTTATCCACCCTATCGGCGTACTGCTTCAGAGGGTATGAGGTAAAAGAGCAGTAAAGACAGCGTGTAGGGCAAAAGGGTATACCTATATAAAGACCAATTTTATCCCTTGAGCCTCTTTTTATAATCTCCCTTTCGTTTTTGGCTACGGTAATACAAAGCCTTGCCTTTTCCTCACTTACAAGGCAATTTTCGGTTAAATGCCTGTAAACCTCCTCATCACTACATCCCTGGTCCCATAAATTCCATACAATTTTAGCAGGACGTACACCTGTTAAAGCACCCCAAGGCATTTTAACCTTTTTAACCGACATAAGGCACTTAAAGGCTGAAATACGCAAACCGTATCTGGTGCTTTTTTCGTCATAAGGGTTAATTCCCAGTTCGTGACTGCCTATAATATCCCCGTCCCTGTAGAATACCGCCCTTGCCTTGTTGCCCTCAAGCTCACTTACAAGGGTCATTTTTTCGGGACTTAATACCTGTATATATTTTTCATTTGGAAAAAACATCATAATGGTTGATACAATATCATCACTCCATATATGATTATTTAAAATGTAATTCATATCAATCTTCCTTAAAAGACATATTGGTTGTGTTTCTTTTCATAGCCTATGGTGCTTGTCTGACCGTGACCGCTGAAAACCTGAGTTTCATCAGGCAATACAAAAAGCTTTTCGATTATGCTTTTCCTTAATTGCTCACTATCACCTGTGGGAAAGTCAGACCTGCCTACACTGCCGAAAAACAGAGTATCCCCCGTAAAAACCACACCCTCCTGCTCAAAGTAATAGCAACAGCCGCCTATAGTATGACCGGGGGTCATAATTACCTTACAATAGGTATCTCCAAATTCAACGGTATCCCCCTCTTTAAGAGTTTTGTCATAATTATATTCCACAGCTCTTGCAAAAATCTCGCTTAAGTTTGCCTTAGGATTATGGGCAACCTCTGCCTCTGCCTCTGATATATATATCTCTGCATTTGTTGCAACCTTAATTGTATCAGCGGCACACATATGGTCAAAATGGGAATGGGTCTGAAGTATAGCCTTTATACTTAAGCCCTCATCTTTAATATACTTTAGCACCCTTAAGGCAACATTACCCGGGTCAATAATAACAGCCTCCTTATTTTCGCCTGTTATAAGATAGCAGTTTTCCCCCATATCCGGAGAGGAAAAGCATTTTAAACGCACTTTAGGCACCTCCTTATACGCAAAACAGGGGTGTCACCCTTGCGACACGCCCTTTAAAACATTTTGTCACTGTCAAGCAGAATAGTTACGGGACCGTCATTTACAAGCTCCACCTTCATATCTGCCTGAAAAATACCGCTTTCCACAACAGGAAAGTTAGCCTTTGCATAGCTCACAAACTCACCAAAGGTAACCTTTGCCTCCTCAGGCTTGGCACCCATGGCAAAGCTGGGTCGTCTGCCGTGTCTTGCATCAGCATAAACGGTAAAGTTTGGTATTATTAAAAGCCCTAAGCCTAAATCTGTGGCTGACAGGTTCATTTTATCCTTTTCGTCCTCAAAAATTCTAAGGTTTACGCTTTTATCAAGGATGTATTTATAGTCAGAGGCATTGTCCCCGCTGTCCATGCCTGCAAGAAGCAATATACCTCTGCCTATTTCGCCTACAACCCTATTATCTACCGTAACCTTAGCCCTTGATACTCTTTGAAGTACTGCACGCATCAGGTTGTCACTCTTTCTATACTTTCAACGCCTTTAACGGCGGATATTTTTTTACATACAATTTCAAGCTGTTCCCTGCCTGTAATAAGCATGGATAAGTCCACAACGGCGTCGTTGTGCTTGCCTGCCCTTGCACTTACATTTTGTACAGGTACACCCTCGTCCATAAGCACCTTAAGTATATCCATGGTAAGACCGTTTCTGTCAGGTGCAAATACACGTATTTCAGCACCGTAGGTGCCTGTAGACTTATCTGAGGTAGTGCTGTTCCACTCTGCCTCAAGAAGTCTGCCTCGCTCCTCCTCGCTCAGATTAATAATATTAACACAGTCGGTACGGTGGATAGAAACACCTCTGCCTCTTGTAACAAAGCCTACGATTTCATCACCGGGTACGGGAGAACAACAGCGTGAAAATCTGACATCAATATCTCCTACACCGTGTACATAAACCCCACTTTTACCTCTATGCTTTGGTGCAGCTGTGCCTGAGGCAATATCCATTTTTGCCTTAAGCTCCTCTTCACGCTCTTTTATAAGCTCATCGGCTGTTTTGTGACGTTTTTGCTCAGCCTGATAAATTTCCACAAGGCGATTAATAACCTGACCCTCTTTAAGACCGCCGTGACCTACTGCGGCACAAATTGACTCCCAATCACGGAAGCTGTAGCGGTTAAGTACGGCGGCACAATACGCCTCTGTAGTAAGGGTTGTTATTTCATAGCCCTTTCTTTTTGCCTCTTTTTCAAGAAGCTCCTTGCCTTTAATTATATTTTCCTCTTTATTTGCCTTTTTATACCATTGGTTAATCTTGTTCCTTGCCTGACTTGTTTTAACAAACTTAAGCCAGTCACGACTTGGTCCTTTGATATTTTGAGAGGTTACAATTTCAACTACATCACCGTTTTTAAGCTGATAGTCGATAGGCACAATTCTTCCGTTTACTCTTGAGCTGACCATGGTATTGCCTATTGCAGAATGTATGGCATAGGCAAAGTCAACGGGTGTTGAGCCGTCAAGAAGGCTTATTACCTTGCCGTCGGGGCTGAAGCAGTAAACATTTTCGTTAAAGACATCAAGGTCAGTTTTAATGGTGTCCATAAACTCCTTGTTGTCGGACATATCCTTTTGCCATTCAAGGATTTGCCTTAACCATGCAAGCTTGATTTCCTCTGCATTTTGTCCCGGGTCCGTTCTGCCCTCTTTATACTTCCAGTGGGCGGCAATACCGTACTCGGCTGTACGGTGCATTTCAAAGGTACGTATCTGCACCTCAAAGGGCGTACCCTCGGGACCCATAAGGGTGTTGTGCAGGGACTGATACATATTTGCCTTTGGCAGGGATATATAGTCCTTAAATCGGTTAGGAATAGGCTTGTATATTTCATGGACAAGACCTAATGCCGCATAGCAGTCCGTAACCGTATCAACTAAAATACGTACTGCAAACAGGTCAAATATCTGGTCAATGGTTTTATTTTTATTGTGCATTTTACGGTAAATGCTGAAAAAATGCTTAGGTCTGCCGTATACCTCACAGTGTATGCCTGCCTCCACGCATTTTTCCTTTATTTCGTTTACGATTTTTTCAACAAATTCCTCTCTTTCAGACTGCTTACGCTTAATTTTGTCAGCTAAGTCATAGTAGGCATCAGGCTCAAGATAGCGTAAGGACAAGTCCTCTAATTCTACCTTAATTTTGCTGATACCTAAGCGGTCTGCAAGAGGTGCGTAAATATCCAGGGTTTCCTGGGCTTTTTCCTTTTGCTTTTCGGGCTTCATATACTTTAATGTACGCATATTATGAAGTCTGTCGGCAATTTTAATAAGGATAACCCTTATATCCTTTGCCATGGAAAGGAACATTTTGCGGTAGTTCTCCGCCTGTTGCTCCTCCTTGGAAATATACTCAATTTTTTCAAGCTTGGTTACACCGTCTACAAGCAGTGCAACATCAGCATTAAACATCTTTGTAATATCCTCACAGCTGTAAGCGGTATCCTCAACTACATCATGAAGCAAGCCTGCTACTATGCTTTCAGTATCAAGCTCTAACTCCGCAAGGATAATTGCCACGCAGATTGGGTGTATAATATAAGGCTCACCCGACTTTCTGAGCTGGTCACCATGTGCCTGTCTTGCAAGGGCATATGCCTTGTCAACCATGGTTAAATCCTGTGAGGGGTGGTATTTGCCTATTTTTTCGCAAAGCTCATCAAAAAGGCTTTCTATCTGTTGAGTTTGTTCATTTTTGTCATTATCCATAAAAATCATTCCTTTAAACGAAAAAAAGCTTTTACCCATTAATTTGATATACATAACATTATATATTAATAGTTAAGGTTTTTCAAGTTATTTTATATGCATTTTGATTTTATATTGACAACGTAATAAAAGTATGCTAATATAACCTCAATTTAATATTTCTTTTACGCTTAAATGGGGTACACCACCGAAAGGGTGTACCCTTTTTGTGCGTAAAAAGGCTTTTAAACACAAAAAGGAGGCATTTTATGAAGCTTAACGGCAAGGATTTTAACCTTGACTTATCTGTAACCCTGACGGAGTTTTTGGAAAAGCAGGGCTATAAAATAAATCGTGTAGCAGTAGAGCTAAACGATGAAATAATACCAAAATCAACCTATAATGAGGTTATGGTAAAAAATGAAGATGTAATTGAGGTTGTTACCTTTATGGGCGGCGGCTGTAAATAAGGAGGATAACTATGGAAAATGATAAGCTGATTATAGGCGGATACGAATTTAACTCACGTTTTATTTTAGGCTCAGGCAAGTTTACCTTAGATATGACAAAAAAGGTAATTGAAAACAGCGGTGCTGAAATTGCTACCCTTGCCTTAAGACGTGCTAACGGCGACTGTGAGGAAAATATACTTGACTATATGCCAAAGGGCATTACTCTTTTACCTAACACAAGCGGTGCAAGAAATGCCGATGAGGCTGTAAGGATTGCAAGGCTTTCAAGGGAATTAGGCTGTGGTGATTTTGTTAAGATTGAGGTAGTAAGGGACAGCAAGTATTTACTGCCCGACAACTATGAAACCGTTAAGGCAACGGAGATACTTGCAAAGGAGGGCTTTGTAGTAATGCCCTATATGTATCCCGACTTAAACACTGCAAGGGATTTACAAAACGCAGGTGCGGCAGCTGTTATGCCCTTAGGCTCACCTATAGGCAGTAACAAGGGGCTTGCCACAAGGGATTTTATACAGATTTTAATTGACGAGATTGACCTGCCTATTATTGTAGATGCAGGCATAGGCAGACCCTCACAGGCTTGTGAGGCTATGGAAATGGGTGCTGCGGCTGTAATGGCAAATACCGCTATTGCTACAGCAGGTGATGTTGCACAAATGGCAACTGCCTTCCGTCTTGCTATAGAAGCAGGCAGAGAGGCATATTTAGCAGGTCTTGGCAGGGTGCTTACAAAGGGCGGAGAAGCATCAAGCCCTCTTACAGGATTTTTGGAGGATTAAGTAATGATTAAGGATATAAGAAAGTACAACCATATGGAATATATGGAGGGTATGGAGGCAATCGACTCTGATATAATGGACAGGGTCCTTGCCGAAATGAATGCCTATGATTATAACAGCTACACCCCTCTTGATGTAGAAAGAGCCTTAAATGCCCCTGCAATTAATACAGAGGAGTTCAAGGCACTTTTATCCCCTGCGGCACTGCCCTATTTAGAGCAGATGGCACAAAGAGCAAAGGCGGAAACCGCAAAGCACTTCGGCACCTCGGTATCAATGTTTACCCCTCTCTATATTGCCAATTATTGCGAAAACTACTGTGTATACTGCGGTTTTAACTGTGCCAACCGTATAAACAGGGCAAAGCTCACCTATGAGGAAATTGAGGAGGAGCTTAAAACCATATCCAAAACAGGCTTACAGGATATACTTATCCTTACGGGAGAGGAAAAGAAAATGTCCTCTGTTGAGTATATAGGGGAGGCTGTTAAGCTTGCCTCAAAGTATTTTAATCTGGTAGGTATTGAAATTTATCCCCTTAATACAGATGAATATGCCTATCTCCATGAATGCGGTGCTGACTATGTCTGTGTTTATCAGGAAACCTACAACACAGATAAATACGAGGAGATGCACCTAAGAGGCTCAAAGAGGATTTATCCATACCGCTTTAATGCCCAGGAGCGTGCCTTAAAGGGCGGTATGAGAGGTGTTTCCTTCGGAGCTTTATTAGGTCTTGACGACTTCCGCAAAGATGCCTTTGCAACAGGTATACACGCTAAATATGTACAGCAGAAGTATCCTCAGGCTGAAATATCCTTTTCACCTCCACGCCTGCGTCCTTTTATAAACAACCTGGAAAACAACCCTAAGGACGTACACGAGCGTCAGCTTTTACAGGTCATGACAGCCTATCGTCTTTTTATGCCCTTTGCAGGCATAACCATTTCCACCAGAGAAAGAGCAGGTTTCAGAGATAACGTAATAGGTATGTGTGCTACGAAAATTTCAGCAGGAGTAAGCGTAGGTGTAGGCGGTCATGCCCATGAGGAAAAGGGCGATGAGCAGTTTGATATTTCAGACCCACGTACAGTTGATGAGGTAAGGTCCGCTATTACGGCAAGAGGTCTGCAACCTGTATTTACAGACTATATAAGGGTGTAAGCATGGAAATTATATCTGTTACAAATCGCTTAATCTGTAAGGATTTCTTAGGACAGGTTGAGAAAATAGCAAAATCTGAGCCGAAATTTATTATACTCAGGGAAAAGGATTTACCTGAGGAAGTTTTTTTAAGTCTTGCAAAGGAAGTAAAGTCTGTTTGCAATATTTATAATGTACCCCTTGTTATAAACAGCTTTTACAGGGTAGCTGAGGAAATAGAAGCTGAGGGTATACACCTTCCCTTAGAGCTTGCTGAAAAGGGAGAATATAAAAGCTTTAAGTATTTTGGTATATCAACCCACAGCCTGAGTGATGCTATAGAGGCTGAAAGCTTAGGAGCAACCTATATAACCTACGGGCATATATTTGCTACGGACTGTAAAAAGGGTCTTGCTCCCAGAGGAACCAAGGAGCTAAAGGAAATCTGCTCCGCCCTTAATATACCCGTCTACGGCATAGGCGGTATAACACCCCAAAATGCCATAGAGGCAGTACATGCAGGGGCAAAGGGTATCTGCCTTATGTCCTCTTTAATGAGGGCAGAGGAGCCTCGAGTATTAATAAATGAAGTAAAAAGGTTCTTTGAAACAATGATATAGTTGATAAACTCATGAACAATAGCCGGTGTAAGCTGTTTTATTATTCGGCGGAGAACAGCAGACTGCACCTAAAAAGTGCACGAATATCTCTGCAAAAAATAACAAAAAACCTCAAAGGTTGTCAAACCAATGCAGTTATAAGAGAACCAAGCTCTATTATGTAGATATTTGGCATCTACTTTTAATGTATAAGAGTACCATGCACACGCAAGATTTTTTAACAAGTTACCATCACTTCGAAAAAGGAAAATCAGTTGTTTCGATTTTGCAAAATATTTACCAATAGTCTGGATTTTTCTATAAAGAGGTAGCGGAAACGAAATGATGCAATGCAAAAAATGTGATTATAGATAAAAGTATAATTATAAACAATATTATATTTACATAAGAAAAGCAATTTACAGAAAAGCAGGTGCAGGATTTGTTTTTGTCGGAAAGTTAGATATCCGGAAATTATCCTGCGAGGCTTTATAAGGCACTTAAACACTAATCACCTGTAATAACCGCTTGGGATAAAGATAAGCTTGTGTGATTGCTTCGTGCATTAGATGACAGCGAAATCGAGGCATACATTCATTATGTTTGGTACATCCCGACTATCAGGGTAATGGTATTACAGAAACAATGGTCGGGCTTATCAAGAAAAAATATAAAAATTACCTTTATATAGAGATAATGCCTGAGAAAAGCAAAAACGTTTCATTCTACCAAGAACACAAATTTTGGATAATACAAAACAGTGTAGCTATACAGATATGCAATTTTTGAAAAATAATTAGTATAAAAAACGATAGTACCCAAAATGATGAGTACTATTGCATTTTTATATATAAATGATTTCCTCGTTCTCAATCTTCATCTCACGTACACAAATGTTATTTATTTGCTCTGTACATGCTAAGATGCTTTTAGCCTTTAACTGTTCCGTGATACCCTGTGCCTGTTTCACAGCCTTTCATTTTCTTTTGAAGTGTTAGGGACAAGCCTCCTAACAAATGAATTTTGTTATCCAAATTCAGTGTTTAGCAAAACATAACTGTATTTTTTACATGTACAGTAAAATTTCCCGAAAAAGCAGAAAAATCAAGTAACTTTCGTGTAGTGAAAATAACAAGGCTAACTCTTTATTCATATTTTTATTTTAATTTTACGCACCGAGGCTTAATCCTGTCTATAAATTTGGTTTCTTGCTCTTCTTCAATGGTTAGCGATGTTATATCAACAAATATACCACTGTTCTTTTTTAATTCATTCGAAAAAAGCCTTAAATCATTACTGAATTCATCTGAGTATTCTGTATATATGATTAATATATCAATGTCATTATTAATTATGTTTGTATCTAATGCAGAGCCAAATAAAAATACATGCTTGAAAGAATCAAATAGCATTATATGCTTTCTTACCTGTTCAATAATACCATTATTTAATCTGCTTGATTCCATTAATATATTCATAGAAGCCCTCCATGGTTAACAGCCGAACATTCATACGTTTTGCCAACATATATGCTTGGCTAGATATACAACTTTCCCCATTCCAGTTATGTAGATTGACAACAACGCTGTTTTCATCTGGAGCGAGACACATTAATTCTGATTGGCTCAAACAATATTCATAAACAAAAATCAGCTTTGTACCTTGAATATCAATTTCTCTTAAATTGCTGTCAGACAAAAAATTAAAATTAATATTTCTAGAACGGATATATTTCAAAGCATAATTCAGGCTTTCCAAGCGAACCTTTGCCCCCATAAAACAACCATAATCATAATACAACTGTCTCAATCTGGGAGTATCATCCCAAAAAACTTTGACTGACTGTCCATCTTCATTCATCTGGATATATGGGCGATGAACGCCAATAACTATAGCTTCATATTTATCTTGTTCTTTCAATTTTTCAATTAAGAGTTCCAACGACTCAGTAGATGGCAAAATAGAGCTTTGGACAGGAGTAATTCCAAACATTGAATTTATTTCTGCCGGAAAAAGAATTTCTCGGCTTTTTTCTTTTTCTGTACGAGTTGCTTCAAATTCGTCAACATGTACCATAAAAGATTCAATATATGACAGATTCGAGTATGATTTCTCTCGATGTCGTTGAATTAATCTAATATTTGCTAAAAATATTGACTTCAGCTTTCTGTTGTTGACCAGTATTTTGTATTCAAATTTATCCCATAAAGTCCTGTTATCCTTCAAGTAATATCTTTCGTATATAGCTTTGTTTTCCCGAAGTATGGGCACAACCTCTCTTTTTAAATCCTCAAATGTTTCATATTTTTTGCTAAAAAATCTTTTGAGTTCTTCTCTTCTGGTATTCTTCCATCCCAAAACTTCTTCTGGTGTAAAAGCATGGTTTTTATCAAATTCTGTATGACAATTTGGACAGAGCAAAACCAAGTTGTCAAATGAGTTATCGGCTGTTTCACAATAAGGATCAATATGAGCCTTTTCAATTATATCGCCATTTTTACAAAATAACTCTCGCCGACAACTTGGATTCATACAACGCCCCATTGATTCTGCATATAATTTTCTTTTAATAGCTTCGTCTATATATCTACTAACCATTGTCCATTCTCCTTAAATATAGCTTCAAAACTAAAAATTTTTGAAAACTGACAACAGATAAAAGCAACTCTCAAATATTATAAGTATTGTAACACCAAATCATAATTTTTTCTACTATTTATGCATAAAATGATGGCAATAATTACTTACTGTAGCCACTTTGTTTTGAAATTATTCTTACAAATTCATCATACCCAACCATCTTAACAAATTCTCTAAAACGCCAAAAGAGGCCCTTCCTTATATAAAGGGTCTCTTAGTGGCACTCTTTTTTTAGTTACAAGCCGGTCTATAAGCCGTGTTCTGTTTAGACAGTCATCTATCTGGTATTATCGTTGCCGATAATCTCTAGCGGCGTTTCGAGGCGGAGCGAGCAACTCCATACTGCCTACTCACCTTGCTCCGAATGGGGTTTACAGAGCGTTCTGTGTTGCCACAAAACCGGTAGTCTCTTACACTGCCTTTCCACCCTTACCTGCCAAAGGCAGGCGGTTTATTTCTGTTGCACTATCCTTAGAGTCGCCTCCACCGGACGTTATCCGGCATTCTGCTCTGCGGAGCACGGACTTTCCTCACACCCGAGGGTGCGCGACTGTCCAACCGACTTGTAATATAAAATTATATCATATACCTACATTAAATTCAAGCCAATTTCATAAGAGATGAACTTATTTTAGTTTAAGCTTTCATCAATGATAGGTATTAAAATACCTATTAAAGCAAATTTTTTGTATTTATAAGATATTTCAGCCCTGCAACCAGTTAATAATAAGCCTTTTTATATTGTGACCAAGACCTGCCTTTGCAATTTCCTCAGAGGCAACAAGGTCACAGCGACCTACCTCTTTTCCGTCACTGTAGTAAATAAGAGTACCCAGCTTATCGCCCTTTTTAACAGGAGCATTTACACCCTCACAAAGCTCCGCCTTGCTTTCAAGCTCGCTGCCCTTACCCTTTTGTGTCAACACCTTAACCTGACCCTTTATTACTGCATCAACCGTATCCTTTTTGCCCTTGCTTACCTGTACCTGTCCTTTTACCGTACCCTCAGCTTCACCCTGCTTAATTTCGTAGTTAGCAAAGCCGTAATCTAAAAGACTCATTACCTCTTTGAAGCGTACTTTAGGGTCGGGAGCCGCCATAACAACCGCAATCAAATCCATATTATCCCTTGTTGCCGTGCCTGAAAGGCAATAAAGTGCTTTGCCTGTTGAGCCTGTTTTTAAGCCTGTAGCGTTATTATACTGCTTTATAAGCTTGTTGGTGTTAGTTAAGCCAAACTCCGTTTCACCCTTTTTTGTGGTGTGGGTAATTGTGTCCTGCCAGGTTGTTGTATATTTTGTAACCTCAGGATACTTCAGCATAAGCTCCCTGCTCATAAGGGCAATATCCCTTGCACTTAAAAGGTGTCCATCTGCATCAAGTCCGCAAGCATTTTTAAAGGAGGCGGTTTTCATACCTAAGCCCTTTGCCCTTTCATTCATCAGGGTTACAAAGCCCTCCTCACTGCCACCTATAAATTCTGCCATAGCAACGGCACTGTCGTTTGCAGAAGCTATTGCAATAGATTTTGTTAAAGCCTCAACGGTCTGCTTTTCTCCCGGTTCAAGGAAAATTTGAGAGCCACCCATACTTGCGGCGTGTTCTGATACGCTTACCGTATCGGTCCACTTTATTTTACCGCTTGCTACACTATCATAAATAATAAGCAAGGTCATTATTTTAGTTACGCTTGCAGGAGGTAAAGCCTCATCAGCATTTTTTTCATACAGTATCTTACCTGTTGACTGCTCCATAAGTATTGCGGATTTTCCGCTGATTTCAGGCATTGCCTGTACCTGCACCGTACTAAGAGAAAAAGCTAAACTTATTGCCGTAAGCCTTTTAATAAATTTCCACATAAAAAAATACCTCCCATAAATCCTTACGGAAGGTATTATTTACTATTTCAAGCCATAATATACGTTGACTTAATTATTTCATTCTGTTTTTAAGGAAATCGGGAATATCGATTTTCTTAGGGTCAATGCCCACACGCTCAGGTTCACCGTCACTGTTGCTGATAGGCTCGCTTGACCTTGAACGTGTATCACTGAAGTGAGGTCTGCTTATAACAGGCTCATCATCTCTCATATTGCGAAGAGAATTAATAAAACTCTGAGCACTTGAAGTCTGCTGAGCAGGCTGTGCCGCTGTTTCCTTTGGAGCTTCCTCAACCTTAGGTGCATTTTCGTCAATAAGACCTGTTGCAACAACTGTTACCACTACCTTGTCACCTAACATATCATTTGTAGTTGTACCAAAGATAATTTCTGCGTCCTCATCAATCATTTCGGCAATACTGTCTGCCGCATTATTAACATCTATAATACTTAAACTGCTTGTACCTGCCACATTGATAAGAAGGTTTTTAGCCCCTGCTATAGAGGTTTCAAGAAGAGGTGAGTTGATAGCCTTCTGAGCCGCCTCCTCAACTGTAGTTCCCTCGCCTATACCAAAGTGAGCAAGACCCTGATTACGCATAACCGTACATACATCGGCAAAGTCAACGTTAATCATACCGGGCTTTGTAATAAGGTCGGATATACCTGTTACACCCTGATGAAGCACGCTGTCTGCCAGCTCAAAGGCTTCTGTTACGGTTGTGTTTTTATCGGCAATATCAATAAGCTTATTGTTAGGGATAACAATAAGGGTATCTACGTACTTTCTCAGTTCCTCAATACCGTCTAAAGCGTTTTTCATACGCTTTTTACCCTCAAAGCCAAAGGGCTTTGTAACAGTTGCAACGGTAAGAATGCCTTTTTCCTTTGCAATTCTTGCAATTACGGGTGCCGCACCTGTACCTGTACCGCCGCCCATACCTGCGGTAATAAATACCATATCAACACCCTCAAGGTTAGCCGCAATTTCCTTTGCGGTTTCCTCAGCCGCCTGCTGACCTACTTCAGGCTTACCGCCTGCACCCAGACCCTTTGTAAGCTCTGAGCCGATAGCAATTTTTCTTTCGGCAGGTGAGTTATTAAGTGCCATTTGGTCGGTATTTATTGCAATAAACTCTATACCCTCAGAGTTTGCGGCTATCATACGGTTTACAGCATTGTTGCCGCCGCCGCCTACACCAAGGACAACGATTTTTGCCAAATCATTATTTTCGTTTAAAACCTCTATCAATTTAATTCCCTCCTAGATTATAAAAAACTGTATTCACAGTCAATTATCGCACACTAAAAAACATGAAAATATACTTACTTATATATTAGCTGTTTTTCAAAGATTTTTCAATACTAAATTTTATTTTTTTACTATATTTTAAATTTTCAGCTTAAATATTTAAAGGTAGGCGTTGAAATGGTTAAATCCAATACACCTGCCGTTGAGGTATCCATATCCTTTAAGATTGCATTTAAGGTTGCCATTTTATCGTTAGCCCCCTCAAAGCTGCCGAATATTACGTCTACCTTGTCCACATAAAGATGTATATTATCCGTATCGGAAACATCCATTTTAATAACCTTGCCCAGCATATCATAGCTTGAAAAAAGACCTGCCATTTCCTTAACTGCCACATATGCCTGAGGGTTGTCCGTATCCAGCACCTGACCCACCTTAAAGCCGTCAAAATCAAGACCTGTTACAATAGGCAGCTGCTTTGTCATATCACCTCTTGAGTCAAGAACACGTCCCTCACCGTCAATATACAGATAGGAATTCATATAAGGTATGTAACCCCTTACCTTGTACTCCTCAATGTTGATTACAAGGGTATGGGGATAAGATTTTTTAAAGCTTACGTCCTTGACATAAGGATTTTCCTTAAGTGCCTTTTCCGCCTTAAAGGTATTAAAGGCAAAGATATTATGGCTTTTATCAAGATTGCATATTTTTATAACCTGCTCCCGACTAAGACCGTCAATGCCGTTTACCTTTACCTCACCTATGCTGAAATAAGGAAAAAAGCATAATGCCACAAAAACTATGGCTAAAGTAACTATAGTCCAAAATATAAAAGATAGGATTTTTTTCATTTAAAGCACCGTCCCGAAAAATATACCCTCTTTAGCTAACTAAAGCATAAAACTATCTCTTTTTTATATAATATCGGTTTAGCACCTTAATGTCAATATGAAAAATTACGGCAAAAGCATTATTTCCGCCCCGATTGCTCCCAGCTTTTCTTCAAGTCCCTCATAGCCTCTTTGCACATAAAAGGCATTTTTAACTCTGCTTTCACCCTCTGCATACAGGGCGGCAAGTATAAGTGCCGCACCGCCCCTTAAATCCTCCGCAGTAACATTTGCTGCTCTAAGCCTTTCAACGCCCTTTATTTTAAAGCTTTTACCCTTTTCTACATTTATATCCGCACCCATTTTATTAAGCTCATGGGTATGCTTGTATCTTGCCTCAAATATATTTTCCTCAATGCGGCTTTCTCCCTTTGCCCTTGCAAGCACCGCCGTAAGCTGTGGCTGCATATCCGTAGGAAAGCCGGGATAAGGTGCCGTTATAATTTTATTTACGGCAGTAAGGCTTTTAGGTGCGTCTACATAAATAAGATTTTTGCTTTCCTTTACTACACAGCCTGTTTTTCTTATTACATTAGTAACAGAGGTTAAATATTCAGGCTCAATGCCTCTTATAAACACCTCGCCCCCTGTTATTGCGGCAGCACACATAAAGGTACCTGCCTCTATACGGTCACCCATAACGGTAAACTCACACCTGTTAAGGCTGTCTACTCCCTCTATGGTGATTTCGGAAGTGCCTGCACCCTTGATTTTTGCCCCTGCAGAATTTAAAAAGTCTGCAAGGTTTTTAATTTCAGGCTCTCTTGCACAGTTTCTTATAATGGTTGTGCCTCTTGCCTTAACGGCGGTACAGATTATATTTTCCGTAGCACCTACACTGGGATAGCTAAGGCTTATATCTGCACCCTTGGGTTTACCTCTGCAAATTATTTTATCCTCTTTTTCGGTAATTTCCATACCCATAAGAGAAAGGGCTTTTAGATGAATATCAACAGGTCTTTTGCCTAGGGCACAGCCACCTGGGCAGTAGATTACAGCCTCACCCAATGCTCCTGCCAAGGCTCCCAAAAATATAATTGAGGAACGCATTTTACCGCAAAGTTCTTTTGAAACCTCACATTTGTTAAGTCCGTATGGTTCAATGGTTAAAACCCCGGAATAAAGGTCAGCCCTGCAGCCTAAATTTCTTAAAATATCCATACAAACCCTTGTGTCAAGTAAATTGGGACAGTTGTAAAGAACAGCTCCTTGGGTTAAAATTGCCGCCGCCATTATGGGCAATACCGCATTTTTGGCACCGCCTACAACAACCTCTCCGCTTAAAGCTCTGCCTCCCCTTACTATATACTCACCCATAGTATGCCTCCCGAAAGCTGATAGTGCATAGTATGAATATAGCTAAGGTTTTGTTACAAAGTAAGCTTAATATTTTATGCTTATGTAAAAAAATCTCCCAAGGTAAAATTACCTTGAGAGATAAATCTTTAATTATACTTTATTTTATGCTTCCGTAAAACCCCAAATATTAAAACACGTTATAGGGTAAGCTGTACATAAGGCTTTCACAGGCAAGGGCGTCCTTGTTGCTTATGAGAAATGCTATGATAATAACAATTACAACAAAAATTATAAAAGCCTTAATGCTTTTCTTTTTCAGCTCTTTTCGCTGTTCCCGCTTAAGTCGCTCCATAGATTCAGCATACTGCTGTTCTTTTGCCATTTGTTTTTCTAATTCAGCCTTTTCGTTTGCCGCTTTTATCTCTTGTATTCTTCTTAGCCTATCCATGTCGTCCTGTATTGCCTTGTTTTTTGCATTTTCAAGATAGGTTTTATCAGATATTCTGATAAGGTCATTTTTATCAGCATTACAGCAACTGCATTTAATTTGGTCTGCTGAATTACCCTGACCACAGGTACACTGCCAATAACCCTGCCCTATATTAAGAACATAATCGCTTTTAGCCTTTATTTTATCAGCTTCCGACTTAAAATAGGAATACAGCTCACCGAAATATGCTTCCGCACTTTTCTGCTCAGGTAAAAGAATACCTATTTCACCCTCTTTGTTTTCCCACATTGTATTGTCTGCAAAGGCAACCCTGGTAATAACAACCTTAATATTATCTATAAAATAAAAATCAGAACCCCGAGAGGTTTCCACAGGCGATTTTGAGCCGAATTTTGTACCCTTACTTATAGATAAAAGGTTGCCGTAATAAGCTGATACCACATCTATTGTTTCACCTGATGAATTGCAGCAAAAAACATTCGCCTCCAGAGCAGTTATCTGCTTATCACTTAAGGATATAAACTGAAGCTGAATTACATACTTTCCCAAAAAATTATCCTTTAAAATATTATACTTGTCAACGCTTGCAGGAGAACCTGACAGCCACTCATTTTGTTTACCGCTTTTTACAAGGCTATATCTATCCATAAAATCACCCCTTTACATTGAAGGCAAGTTATTATTGTAGCTTGTTGTATTGCTACCTTGAGAGCTTGACTGAGCAGGCGTACTGCTTGACATTTTATCAAGTACAAGATTACCTATTCCCGAAGTATAGTCCTTGGTTAAATAGGTGCTTGTAACAATAGCTCCTAAAGCCTCATACAAAACTGAGATTTGATAATATAAAAACCCGGTAATGTACACCACAAAAACGGTTGCAATAATACACAGAACCTTTGCCTCAACCCCCTCTGCGTTAACAGTCATGATAATACCGGAAATCAACACAATTATACAGATAACAAGACCTGCCACTTTAAAAATTTCCGACAATTTCTGCAATTTTATACCGTTGCTTACTGTTCTGTTAGTGTTGAATAAGTCCTTATACTTTGATTTTTCATTTGCGTTCATAAAAAAACCTCCTTTGTATTTATCTTACGCTTACATTATATAACTTTTATATAAGATATGTCAAGATTTGTAGGCAAAAATATCTAACTTTTTTATCAGCTAATGTAAAAATCTACATTTTTTAATAACTTATGAATTAATATCTTATTAAAACATATGATATTGGAGGTTTTTTATGATTAAGCTAAATGTACTTGAGCTGCTTGAAAAAAAGGGAAAAACAAAATACTGGCTATATATGCAGTTAGGTATGAGTTACCAAAATTTTAATAATATGGTAAACAACCGCACAAAATCCATAAGATATGAAACTATGGATACTTTATGCCAGATATTTGAATGTACGCCTAATGACCTGTTTATATTTGATAAGGAAAATGAGTAATAATAAAAAGCCGTTACATTACGTAACGGCTTAATGGTTTGGTAATTATTTATTTGCAAGATAGTCGTTAATTTCCTTAACAAGGGCATCACAGTCCATGCCATGTACCATACATGCCTCCTCTAAGGTTTCGCCCTGAGATGAAGGACAGCCTATACAGTGCATACCTGCCTGCATAAGTATAACAATAATACCCTTATCAATGTTGATAAGCTCAGCAATAATCATATCCTTTGTAACTTGAGCTGCCATTTTAATCCTCCTTAAATAACATTATTTATCAGTAAGTATTTCCAATGACGGAAAATACTTGAAAACTGCTTTACCCAGAATTTTATCCTCTGCAACATAGGTATTCTTCCAAAATCTGGAGTCGCTTGAGTTATTTCTGTTATCACCCAGCATAAAGTAGTGACCCTCAGGCACATAATAAACAGCGTCCAAGGTGTTCATAGGCTCCTTTATAAAGGAGTCCTCCAAAGGCTCGGTGCTGTCGTTAATGTAAACCTCATTATCACGTATTTCCACCTTATCCCCCGGCATACCTATTATTCTTTTAATATAAAGCTTGCTTTCATCATCAGGATACTTAAATACCACTATATCAAACCTTTCAGGGTCGCTTAAAGTATAGCTTAATCGGTTTGCCACAAGTCTGTCACCTGTCATAACGGTGTTTTCCATTGAGCCTGAGGGCACCTGTGCATTTACAATAAGGAAGTTTGTAATAAACCACGCCATAACCAAAGCCGCTGCTATGGTTTTAATCCAGCTTACGGTTTCCTCTATAATAACCTGTTTTTTTGTTTTTTCAGGCTCTTGCTGTTGGGGAGTTGTATTTATTTCCTCCTCCTGTTTAGCAGAAACATCCTTTAATTCTTCGTCCATTAATATATTCGCTCCTTAAGAAAGGGTATAAAACCCACAAAAATCAGTATCCTCTTATATAAAGAAAATACTGATTTTTATTTTACTGCATTTTTATATAATTGTCAATTAAAGCTTTTATTCCTTTGCAGGTTCTTCTTCCTCAGGCTCTGTATCAATTATATCCTCGTCGTCCTCATCATACTCAAAGGCATAGCTTTCATCATCAACCTGTATAATGTCACCCTCACAATCACAGCTATCCTTTGACTTATTAATTTTAGACTTAATCTTTTCACCTATTTCGTCAGCCATCTCACCGCTTTTCACCTTAATATCGTGAGCTGCCTTTTTAACAACAGGCTCTGCGTCCTTGGCAAAATCAGATACCTTATTTTTAATATGTTTAGCCGCCTTTGAAATTTTTTCCTCCGCATCAGCAGACCTTGAAAGAGCCTTTAACAGCTTAACACCGTCATCAGCACTGATTTTACCCTCATCAACCATTTTCAAAATCATAATACGTTCTTCCTTCATAAAAAATCACTCCTTTTTAAATATTAAAACAATATTTTGTAATTTTAGTATATACTTATTTACCCCAATTTGCAATATTTTATTTCTCTACAAGATGACCTATTTTTTCCGCAACGCAAACATTTATCTGCTCACCTGCATTAAAGGTTAAAAAATCAGCCTCCATACCGTCTGAAAAAACAATGCCGTTTTCTGCCATTTTTGAGGTTACGTTAAAGGTATCTTTCGTGCCTATTATTCCGTATATAAGGCTTGTGCCTGTAAATTTTGTGGGAAACGGCTCTCTTACTGTATATACAAGAGAATTATCACCCCAATCAAGACTTTTATACGCAAAATTTCCCGTTCCGTAAAAGGCACCTATACCCATAGCCTGAGTCATAACAGATTTATACCAGCCTGTAGAGCCTAAGCCTGTGGATACTATAATACCGCTGGAGGACTGATTTTCCTTACGGTGGTTAAAATTAAGCTCATAACGGGCAGATACATGGGTTTTAGCCCCTATAAACAAATCATTTACGGCATAAAGACATTGACCGTTTTTTGCAGTAGCCTTAGCCATAGTTATTCCCTTTGCATTAAAGCCGTTCTTTATACCCTTGTCAAGAACTGCCTTAAGGTCCTCCGGCTCAAAGCTGAGCAGTATGCCGTCCCATCTTTTAGTATCGGGGTTTACACCTATAAGGGGCTGACCGTCAAGGTACTTCATTACATTTGCCACAAGTCCGTCACGACCTACGGTAATTACTATATCCTCTTTGCCGAATATCATATTAGGCACCTGACTGCGGTCTATAATCTGTACCCTGCCGTATTTTTCCCCTATTGACCTTACCCTTTCAACAGCTGTATTGTAATTTTTATCCTCTTCTATATAGTCCCCGAAATCAGCCCCTAAATGCTCTATATAGAATTTTGCCTGTTCTGTTGTATTATACCTTTGCTTAAGCTCTTGCAGGGGTGTTTTTGAGGTTACAATAACTATTTTATTCATTCCCCTTGTAAGATTATTTGATTTTGATTTGAAAATATCCATATTATCCCCTACCTTTTTGTAAGGCTTTCAAGCAATTCGGGAGAGATATTAAGGGTGCCTATTTTCTCCGCATTATTGCCTAATTCCATAAAAGCCTTTGATATAAGCTTGCTTGAATCCATACCTGTAAAAGCCAGTGCCTCCAGCACCTGAGGGCTTACCTGCTGATATGCTTTAAGCACCTCTCTTGCCTCATATGCCTTTACATCAGCCTTTTCTCTCTGAGATTTCACTGCAAGGGCTACAAGCTCTACGTTTCGTTGTTCAAGCTCGATACGGTTTTCCATATTGCTTCTGTCAAGCTCTGCCTGTCTTTCCTGTACAAGTCGCTTGGTTTCCATTTCCTTCTCACGTTTTTCCTTTTCCTTTTCGGCTACGCTGATTTCCGTATTAAGCTCATTTTCCCTTACAAGCCTCTCCTGCTCAATAGCTGAATTACGTCTTTTGTATATAGCGTCGTCCTGTTGCTTAAGTATTTCCTCCCTTGCGGCAGACTCCAAAGCCCGCCTTGTTTCCGCAGAGGCGGTTACACCCAAAACAGCCACAGACAATATTCTTAAGCCGTACTCCGTAACAGCCTTGTCTTCCTGCATACTTTCGTTAAGATACTCTGCAAGCTCCTCTGCTGACTTAAGGGCAGTCCTTAAATTCTTTGTGCTTATAAACTTAGCCGCCGTTTTATTAGCAAGGTTAGTTATACGCTTAGTTATAACCTGACGGGCATTTACAAGAGCAATCTCATAGTTCTTACGAGAGTCCTTATAAGAAAAGTCTATCATTTTAGCCGCCCTTTCATAGTCCTCAATAAGATAGGTTATACCCCCCTGTACGCTTACGCTCTGAAAATCATCGGTCATAAGGTCATCAAACATAAAGCTTGAGTCCATAGCGGTTGCAGGTATTACCATAAGTCCCGTTGTCATGGTATTGTAGAAAAATGACAAGCCAAGTCCCTTTTTAACAACCTTGCCGCCCTTAACCTTAATAACATACTGTGTAGGCTCAAATCTCCTGTAAGTAATTGACATATTAACTTCCCCCTTTCTTTATTAGTAGTTATTTGATACTTTTTATATTAGTATAAATTCACTACTTTGTCAATACCTTTTTTAATTTTTTTGAAAATAAAAAAAGAGCTGTCTGTTGACAACTCTTTAAGCCTATAAGTTATTCTGCGGCAGTTATTCTTTCTGCGGCAGTTGTGGTTTCGCTCTGTGGGGCTGTAATTGCCTCACCGGAAGCCTGTGAGCCTGCCTTTTTATCGGCAGTTGTGGTAATTGCCTCGGTCAACTCCGCCTTAACACCGATTTTTTCAGCCACACTGTCAAAAATGCCCGCCTCAATTTCCTCTAACTGAGAAAATATGTGGTTTCGCTCCTCACGGGTCATCTGTGCATAGGCACTTGTACCCTGAAGATTGATTTGATGAAGCCTTTGACAGATTGCATCGTATTCAGCTCTTAAATCTCCCGTTATACTATCACCGTAATTTTCATTAAGGTAGACACAGGCATTATTAAGAACCTGACCGTATGCTGTTAAGGTTTCCGCATTTGCACTAAGTGCAGGTGCAGAAATATTGTCGGTAGTAACCTCGGTATCTATATCACTTTCAGCTGTTTTATTATCCCCTTTGCCGTTACTGCAGGCAGTACAAAGCAATACAAGAGATAGCACCAGCCATTTTCTCATAGGTGGTTACTCCTGCTTATAAATTAAGCAACAGTAGTAGTTTCAGCATCAGCCTCAGCCTCTGTTGTTTCCTCAGCTGCATCCTCAGCTACAGTAGTTTCCTCAGCCTCAGCCTCTGTAGCTTCCTCAGCCTCAGCCTCTGTTGTTTCCTCAACAGCAGCCTCTGTTGTAGACTCTGTTGTAGTAGTTTCGCTTGAACCGCAACCTGCAAATGCGAAAGCAAGTGTAAGAACTGCAGCACCTAATAATAACTTCTTCATAATAAAATTACCCCTTTTCTTTAATGATTGAGTCGGAATAAATTAATCCGATGGCAATTGCTGCCACTTTTGCTTTGGCAAAAGCCCCTTTAGATTAGAATTATTTAAGGAAGGTATATATACCCTCCTAGTGATTGATTATAAGTCTTGATTATGAATAAATTATGAACAAATTGTAAATTCTGTAAAATACCTGTATAATCTTAATACTTTTTTATCTTTATTTCAACATTATCCCTAAAATAATACAAAAACCTGCATAGTCATACAAAAAAGCCATAGCCTTAGCTACACCTTTTTAATCTGTATTTGTTCATATTAAAACAGCTTATCACTCTTTTTCTATATTATATACCTCAGTATCAGCCTTTATAGTTCCGTCTTTATAAATACGACAGACTTTTGCGTTATATTTTTCCGCAAGCTTATCCCCCTCCTCCTCAGGGAGAATAAAAAGTGCCGTCGAAAGCATATCTGCTGTTGCAGAGCTTTCTGCCATAACCGATACGGAGCTGTATCGCTGTGCGGGCATAAGGGTTTTTCCGTCTATAATGTGGTTATACCTTACCCCGTCCACCTCATAATAGCGTTGATAATCACCGCTTGTTACGACAGAGCTGTTACTAACCCGTACCGTAACCTGTGGTGCCAAGCCCTCAACAGGATTATTGACACCTACATTCCATGGCTTGCATATGCCGTTTTCACCTATGGCACATACATTACCCCCTAAGTTGACTAAGGCAGACTCAACGCCTCTTTCCTTTAAAAGCTCTATTACCTTATCTGCTGCAAAGCCCTTGGCTACTGCACCTACATCAAGGCTTGTATTTTTATCTGTAATATAGGCTGTGCCATTTTCCTTATTAAGAACTAAGGCGGATATATCAATATGCTCACTTGCCCTTTTAAGCTCCTCCATATCAGGCAGAGTAGCTTTTTCAGGGTTTTCTGTTCCAAGCTCCCTATGGTTATGCCATATGGAAAGCACACTGCCCATGACAGGGTTTACGGCTCCTTCCGTGTCCTCATATGCCTTAACGGAAAACTCCAGAAGCTCCATAAGGTCATTATCTATTTTAACAGGAGCAACGCCTGCATTATCATTTACGGTTTTAAGGTTATTAACTCCCTCATAATCATTATAAATATCGTATAGCTTGTTAAGATACTTCAGCTTGTCATAAGCCTCATTTAAGATTTTTTGTGCATCTTGTTCATTCTCAGCGTAAATTGTTATTGTTGAATAGGTATCAAATACATCATAAAAGGATACGCTGTATTCGTATTTTTTTAACAAAGAAAGGCATAAACAGCCAACAACAAGCACAAAAGCACAAATGTATATAGCTGTCCTTTTCATTTAAAACCTCCCGAAACACCCTTAAGGGCAGGCATTACTACCCTTAGCAGAGAACCTGTTACACTACCCATAATTACACCCGAAATCAGCAATACAGGTGTGTACCACAGAGCATATGTATTATACATAACAAGGGTAAGCACAAGAAGCTGTCCCAGATTATGGAATATAGCTCCCGATACACTTAAAAGCAAATAAGAAATCTTATCCTTAAATAAATAAGAAAGCAGTATCATTACACAAAGAGAAATAATACCCCCCGAAAGGCTTAATATAAAAGACATACCGCCCCTTGTGGCAAAAACAAAGGCTGACTTAAGAACTGCTATGATAAATGCCTTTGATTTGCCCATAAAAAAAAGAGCGTACATTGTAGCTATATTGGAAAGTCCCAGTTTAAAGCCGGGCGGCAGATATGGCATAGGCGGAAGCAAGCTCTCTAAAAAGGAAAGCACTATTGCCACCGCAAAAAGCATAGCCAGATATGTTATGTTACGAGCCTTGCTCATAAAATCACTCCAATCTTAACCTGTGTAGGTATCAACTTCATCTCCGCCGCCCACTATCCTCAAAGTAAGTCGGTTAGGCAGGCAGACTGCACTTTGTCCCTTGTTTTTAATAAAGCCCGTACGTACACAGACCTTATCGGGGCAATCCGAGGAAATAAAGGCTATACCGCCCTTTTCAACCTTAAAGACCACATTTTCATAATTCTTCAGGCTGAACTCCTTATCTACAGACAAATCCACACGCTTAATTACCTTATTATCATAAAGTATCTCTGCATAAGCCCCCTCATCGCCCTTAGCAAAATAATAAAAGGCAACTATGCTGAAGACAGCTATAAACGCTATAATTAAAATATCCCTAAGGTTAAAAAACCGTCTTTCTTCCATATTTATTGCTCCTTAAAGAATTTATCGATAAGCTTTTCTGCAAGCTGTCTGCGACAGTTAGCCTCTAAAATAAGCATAAGCACGGTCATAACCACGGTTTCCTCCTCATTTTCGGTATGAAGAGTAATTTTGTCAAGGCTTGTTTTAAGCTCCTCTGCCGCAATCTCCTTTTCCATTTCCTGTAGCTTTACAAAGCCGTCGTATGCCTCAAGGGAACGCTCCTGAGGTATTGCTTTAAGCAAGGCACCTATATCTGCTATGGAAAGAGTTGTTTTAAGATGGTATATCATAATAAGCCTTATGATATGCTCTCTTGAATACTTCTTTTTAACAGGGGGAGCAATAAGCCCCTCCTTGGTGTAGTTATTTATCATGGTTTTAGTAAGGAGCTTATCGTCCTCATTACGTCTGTACACACCCAGCCTGTCCTCAACAAAGGTTGTAACCTGGTCCATATACAAATCAATATCGGGTATCTGAGATATATTTATTACCTTAAAATTAACAAGCTCATCAAAAATAGCTTTAATTTCCGCCTTATCCATAAATAGCCTCCTATTTATAAAGCAACAAAAACACTTGCAAGGGCTGTGCTTTTATTGTATAGTAATAACAATGGTCTATAAATTTTTAGCTGTAAAAGATATTATAGCATAAAAAACCGTAAAAGAAAACATAAATATTATTTTTTTTATTTTTTTTAAACAAGACCTTGTAATTTTAATCATTATGTGGTAATATAATTTCGTGATAAGTAGTTTTGAAAACTACATTGTAAAGTTTTTGTCAAATCAACACAAAATTCAGATATATTTAGGAGAATTTATAATATGAAGGAATTAGTTATCGGAAATCTTACAGCCAAAGTACCTATAGTACAGGGAGGCATGGGGGTAGGCATCAGCTTACACCGCTTAGCTGCCGCTGTTGCAAGGCAGGGAGGTATAGGTGTTATCTCCGCCGCACAGCCCGGCTTTCTGGAGGAGGACTTTGCCTCCAATGTAAAGCAACGCAATATGGAGGCTCTTGCAAGGGAAATCAGGCTTGCTAAGGAGCAGTCCGACGGTGGTATTATCGGCGTTAATATTATGGTTGCCTTAAAGGGATATGAGGATTTTGTACGCTGTGCCGTTGAGGCAGGTGCCGACATTATTATTTCAGGTGCAGGCTTGCCTATGGACTTACCTAAATACGCAAAGGGCAGTGATACAAAGCTTGCCCCTATTGTATCCTCTGCAAAGGCGGCTAAGGTAATTTTAAGCCGCTGGGCAAAACAACAGGACGTAACTGCCGATATGGTGGTAATTGAAGGACCTAAGGCAGGAGGTCACTTAGGCTTTAAGGCTGACGAAATTTTGGACTATACCGACGAGATGATGGATGCCGAAATCGGTAAAATACTTGAGGTTGTAGCCGAGTTTGAGGAACGCTACAACAAAAAAATACCCGTTATCTTCGGCGGCGGTGTATATACAAGAGAGGATATTGACCACTACCTCAGCTTAGGCTTAAGCGGTGTACAAATGGCAACACGTTTTGTAGCTACAGAGGAATGTGATGCAGACATTAACTTTAAGATAGCATACGTAAATGCAAAAAAAGAGGATATTCAGATAGTAAAAAGCCCTGTAGGTATGCCGGGTCGTGCTATAAGAAACGACTTTATCCGCCGTACCGAAAACGGCAGGGATAAAATAGAGCACTGCTACGGCTGTCTTGCAAAATGTGACCCCAATACTATACCATACTGTATTTCACAGGCACTTTTTAAGGCGGCTAAGGGCGATACCGATAACGCTCTGCTTTTCTGCGGCTCTAATGCCTATCGTGTGGATAAGATAACAACCGTTAAGGAAATATTTGATGAATTAACAAAGGAATAATATTAAAGACTGTTTGTTGAAATGACCCCCAAAATTTAAAATTTTAGGGGTCATTTTATATGTCGTCCTTTTTTTACTAATTTTGCAAAAAAATACTATTTCATTGCACATTTTATAAAAAAATGATATAATAGTTAATTGTGAGATGAAATAATGTTATGAAAAAAGTATTTACTAACAGAATAATTTCAGGAGTATTAGCACTATCTATTTTTATGCTTTCAATTAATACTGCTGTTTCAGCTGATGAAAATAAGCTAACGGCCTTTCCCGGTGCAGAGGGCGGCGGTATGTATTCCTTGGGTGCAAGGGCAGGAGATGAAATTCAGGTTTACCACGTTACAAGCCTTAATGACAGCGGTGCAGGCTCATTTCGTGATGCAGTTTCACAGGGCAACAGAATAATAGTATTTGATGTTGCAGGCAATATTATGCTCCAAAGTGATTTGGTAATAAGTGCAAGCAACTTGACTATTTTAGGACAGACAGCTCCCGGCGAGGGTATTTGCATTGGCGGTGAAAGTGTACGGTTTAATGGCTGTAACAATGTTATACTACGCTATTTGCGTTTTAGAATGGGGGATAATTCCACATCACAAGAGGACACCTTAGGGATAAGAAAGTCATCAAACTTCATTATTGACCACTGCTCCGTTTCCTGGAGTGTAGATGAGTGTCTTTCAGCCTATGAGAACAAAAATTTTACAGCTCAATACTGTATTATAAGCGAAAGCCTTAATAAATCCGTACATGATAAGGGTGCCCATGGCTACGGAGGTGTATGGGGCGGTATAAATGCAAGCTTCCATCACAACCTTATATCCACCCATAAGGCAAGAATGCCCAGAATAGGCAGTTCCGCAACTGTTTTCACCTATGAGGGTACTCCCGATACAGACAGTTTAATTGATATAAGAAACAATGTAGTGTACAACTACAGGTCAACCATAGGCTACGGTGGGGAAAACGGCACAAGGGTAAACTTTGTCAACAATTATTATAAGCCATCGGAGCTAAGCAGTAATAACGTTTGCTTCTATAAAGCATACGGGGACAGAGGCACAACTCTCTATTTAGAGGGTAACTATATGGAAAATAATGAGGAGTTTAATAATAACAACTGGACAATTGCATTTACGGATGAGGATTTAAAGCTTACAAGTATTTCAGAGGGAATAACCGTAGACGGAGTTTTAAAGGCAAATGATGAGTACATATATGCTTATCCCGTTGAAACAGATACACCCCAAGAGGCATATGCAGATGTAATTGCAAACGCAGGTGCATCAAGAGTAAGAGATTACACCGATACAAGAATTGTAAATGATGTAGTAAACGGTACATATCCTACAGGCTCAAAGGGTAGTGAAGGTCTTATAGATTCCCAGGCAGATGTAGGTGGTTGGAACAGCCTTTTCGGTAATGAAATTTCCGATAGTGATAATGACGGAATGCCTGACGAATGGGAAACGGCAACAGGTCTTAACCCTAACTTGGCTGACAGTACGTTAATTGCAGAAAACGGCTATACTAATATAGAAAACTATGCAAATGACCTTGTGGAGGTTAATTACAATTCTACCGACAAAATCAGTCTGTGGACTTTAATGAGCAGGGTTGAGGGACTTAATGAGTCCAATTATCTCCCTGAACAGTGGGAACAGCTTTTAAGTGCCTATAATACAGGCAAGTCGTTAAGGGCTGATATTAATTCCTCTCAAAGTGCTATTGATACAGCGGCAAATGAGCTTGAAAGTATACTGGCTTATATGGCACAGGATAAAAGAAACGACTTAGCTACAACCATAGCAAAGGCAGAGGCAATTAATAAGCAACAATACACCATGGATAGCTGGGCTGCTCTTGAAGAGGCTGTAAATAAGGGTAAAGAATTGCTTAGTGTAGAACGTAATGATGAAAATATTTTAAATGAAATCGCTAATATTGAGGAAAAAATAAGCGGTCTTGAAATAAGTTACAGACTTACTTTATCAGAAACCATTGAAAAGTATTCTCAATATGACAATGATGATTACACAGAGGAAAGTTACCAAAATTTACAGGCTGTATTAGCAGAAGCAAGGGATATATGCAATACCTTTGAGTATAGCGAGGATATATATATTGGGGAAAATGAAAAGATAATAGATACTTTTAATTCTCTTAAAACCATATACAGTGAAATAAGCGAAACCTTGGATTTTGAGGATTTTGAAATTGGCGAATATAAGGATACCTATGTTTATAACAACTTTACCTTTTACCAATATAAATACTCACAGAGGTCAAATTTTAATGTTGAAGACTGCAACGGTAACAAGGTTTACGCTGCAGTAACAGGCAAAACCGAAATTACAAGAAAGTTTAAAGAGCCTATAGAGGGAATATGGAGTGCCCAATGTGACTTTATGTTTAATGATAAGGAAAATTACCATACAATAATTTCAACTTACGGCACTGAAAATATTATACAAGTCAGGACTTCAGTAAACAAATTGGTATTTTATGCCAACAGAAGAAACCGCTATATTGCAGACCTTGAGGTTGGCAGGTGGTACAATGTTAAAGTTGTAATAGATGCCGACGAGAAAAGTCTTGATCTATATTTAGACGGAGTTCTTATACTTGATAATGCATATATCGGGCAAGCGGAGATATACGGCTTTTTTATGGGTACAAACTCTCCTACAGAAAAACCGGTTTATTTAGATAATATAAAAATATCAAAAAGGTTTTATTCTGAGGCTATGCCTGTTTACGGTGATGCAGATGTCAATGGTATACTTACTGCCGATGATTGTGCAAATATTCTAAAAAGGGTGCTTGACCCTGCCTTTGTATTGCCTTATGAAAAAAAATATCCAAATTATCTTAGCAGGATAGATGTAAACTGTGATAATATTCTGACGGCAGAGGACGCAGTGATGGTGCTGCAAAAGGTGCTTGCCTATGATTATCCTATGCCCATAGAAACTCAGTCTACAACAGAAACTTCAACGGAAACTACAACAGAAACCTCAACGGAAACTACAACAGAGTCTACCACCGAAACCACTACAGAGCCTATTCAGGGTTTTGAATTTAATTTAGATACCCTTACTGCAGGGAAATATGACAGCCCTCTTAGCCTTAATGGTTTTGTTATAAGCAGTACAGACGATTAAAACAGTGTTAAGGTTGGAGGAACGTAATAATTAAAACGGGTTTCTTACTGCACAGTTTTAGCAGGAACAGCAATAAAGGGCAAATAAAAAACGAACCGCAAGTACATTGAAATGACCCCAAAAAGTCAGACTTTTTGGGGTCACATCATGTAAACAGCTCCTTTAATTTTTAACCTAGTTTTTAAAGCTATGGATAGGTGCAGGTATTCTGCCGCCTCTTTTAATAAAGGCATCGCAGCTGAATTTATTAACAGGCATAACGGGAGCATAGCCTAAAAGACCGCCGAACTCCACAGTATCCCCTACGCTTGCACCGATAACAGGTATAATCCTTACAGCAGTAGTTTTGTTGTTTATCATACCTATTGCCATTTCATCTGCAATTACACCTGAAATAGTTTCCGCAGATGTATCGCCGGGGATGGCAATCATATCAAGACCAACAGAGCAAACACAAGTCATAGCTTCAAGCTTTTCAAGGGTTAAAGCACCTGCATTTACTGCATCTATCATACCATGGTCCTCACTTACGGGGATAAAGGCACCGCTTAAGCCACCCACACAAGAGGACGCCATAACTCCGCCCTTTTTAACATTGTCATTAAGTATAGCAAGGGCGGCTGTTGTGCCGGGAGCACCTGCATGCTCAAGACCCATTTCGTTAAAAATCTCTGCAATACTATCGCCTATGGCAGGGGTAGGTGCAAGGGATAAATCAATAATACCAAAGGGTACACCCAATCTTTTTGAAGCCTCAAGTGCAACAAGCTGACCTACTCTTGTTATCTTAAAGGCTGTTTTCTTAACGGTTTCGCAAAGGGTTTCAAAGTCAGCACCTCTTACGCTTTCCAAGGCACGCTTAACCACACCGGGACCGCTTACGCCTACGTTAATTACGTTGTCCTTTTCGCCTACACCGTGGAAGGCACCTGCCATAAAGGGGTTATCCTCTACAGCGTTACAGAATACTACAAACTTAGCACAAGCCATTGAGGAATTATCCTTGGTAAGGAAGGCCGCCTCCTTAATAATTTCACCCATAAGCTTAACTGCGTCCATATTAATACCGCTGCGGCTTGAGCCTACGTTTACGGAGGAGCAAACCCTCTCCGTACTTGCAAGTGCCTCAGGAATTATCCTTATTAAATCCCTGTCAGCCTTTGTCATACCCTTTTGCACAAGGGCAGAAAAACCGCCTATAAAGTTTACGCCTACGTTGGTAGCCGCCTTGTCAAGTGTTTTTGCAATCTGCAAATATACATCAGAGCCGTAACCACTGCCTACAAGGCTTATAGGTGTAACGGAAATACGCTTATTAACAATAGGCACACCGAACTCCTTGCCTATTTCATCACCTGTCTGTACCAGCTTTTCGGCACTTTTAGTAATTTTATCATAAATCTTTTTATTTAATTTTTCAGGGTCGGAATCCACACAATCCAAAAGATTAATACCCATGGTAATAGTACGTACATCAAGGTTAGCCTCCTGAATCATTTTGTTGGTTTCCTGTACCTCAACACGTGAAATCATCTCTTAACCTCCAAAATTAAATCCTGTGCATACTGTTGAATATATCCTCTCTTTGCAGACGAATATCAACACCTATTTCCTCGCCGCGTTTTTTAAGTGTATCAACCACATTATCAAACTTATGTGTACTGTTTGTCAGGTCCACAACCATCATCATATTAAAATACCCCGATACAATGGTCTGTGAAATATCAAGTATATTAATCTGCTCCTCGGCAAGATATGTACAAACCGATGCAATAATACCCACTCTGTCCTTGCCGACTACGGTAATAATTCCTTTCATTAGTCAATCCTCCTAAAAACATAATAAGTTATTATAGCACAAAGAAACAGCCTTTTCAACCAAAAAGCATATTTAAATTGTAAAAATCATATTTATAGGTATCAGCTTTTAGAGGAGATATTATGCTTAAGGAGTATAAAACAGGCTTTTTAATAGGTGCGGTTTATATAGGTGCAATAATAGGTGCAGGCTTTGCTACAGGTCAGGAGCTTGTAAGGTATTTTGTCCGCTTTGGCATATGGGGGCTTACGGCAATACCCCTTTGCGGACTTATTTTTGCCATTTCAGGCTATAAGGCGGTGTATTTTATGCACCTTAAGGGCTGTAGGGATTACAGAGAGTTTTTACACCTTGTTATGGGCAAAAAATTAGGCACTGTGGCAGAGGTAATAAGCTTTTTGTTTATTATTGCCCTTTACTCCTCCATGCTTGCCGCCTCAGGTGCATTACTTCATCAGCTTTTTAATATATCAAGGCTGTGGGGCAGTCTTTTTACCTGTATTTTCTGTTCTCTTCTTGTGTTTGGGGGAGTAAACAGCCTTGGTCTTTTAAATTTTATTTTATGTCCCTTGCTTGTATGCGGCAGTGTGCTTATGGGACTGTGGCTGTACTTTGGCAGTGTTGATGCCTTTGCCTCTTACATAAGGATAGATAACAATATTTTAGGCTCATCCGTTGTTTACGTAGCCTACAATGTAATAAGCTCTGTCAGCCTTTTATGTGCTGTATCTAAAAAGGTAAAAAGCCTTAAGGACGCTGTTACGGGTGGTATTTTAGGAGGGCTTACCCTTGGTATTACGGGGCTTTGTCTTGCTCTGCCTCTTTACAAATACTTTAGTGTGGCTGAAAATGCAGAGTTACCTATTTTAAGCCTTATTGCTTTATCCGACAAAAGTTTTATACTAAAGCCCTGCTACACACTTTTGCTAAGTGCCGCCATACTTACCACCGCCGCAGGCAACTGCTACAGTGCCGTTGAATGTCTTTGCCCCGCAAGGTCATGGGAGCGTTTTGTATGGGTTATTGTAGTAAGCTCAAGTGCCTTGTTGCTGTCTCTTATGGGCTTTCAGGTAATTGTAGGCAGGCTTTATTACTTTTTCGGCTGTCTGGGTTTGCTGGAGCTTGCAATGATAATAGCCTTAAAAACCGAAAAATAATTTGTCTAAATATTGAATATTTTTAACAGCTTTGGTATACTGATAGGATAAAAGAATAATTAAAGGAGATTTTTTACAATGGATTATAAAAAGATTGCTATGGAAAAGCACGCTCAATGGGCAGGCAAAATTGAAATTGTGTCACGTGCAGAGCTTAACACGGTAGACGACCTTTCCGTTGCCTATACACCGGGTGTTGCAGAGCCTTGTCTTGCTATTAAGGAAAACCCCGAGCTTAGCTACACTCTCACCCGTCGTCATAATTTAGTGGCTGTAGTAACAGACGGCAGTGCTATCTTAGGCTTGGGTAACATCGGTCCTGAGGCAGGTATGCCCGTAATGGAGGGTAAATGCGTGCTGTTTAAGGAGTTTGGTAATGTTGATGCCGTACCTCTTTGTGTACGCTCACAAAACCCTGATGATGTAGTTAAAACCATTTCTCTCCTTGCAGGAAGCTTCGGCGGTATTAACCTTGAGGATATAGGGGCACCTCACTGCTTTGAAATTGAGGAGAAGCTTAAAAAGTGCTGTGATATACCTATCTTCCATGATGACCAGCACGGTACTGCCGTTGTTGTGCTTTCGGGTATCCGCAATGCCTTAAAGCTTACAGGCAAACGCCCTGAGGACTGTGTGGTTGCAATGTCGGGTGCAGGTGCGGCAGGTACTGCCATTGCAAAGCTTTTACTTAAGGCAGGCTTTAAGGATATTACCCTTTGTAATATTGACGGTGTAATCTCCGCCAATAACCACTACGATGACCCTTATCTTACAGAGCTTGCCTCAATTACAAACCCACACCGCAAGTCAGGTCAGCTAAAGGATATTGTAAAGGGTGCTGATATATTTATAGGTGTTTCCGCACCGGGTATATTAACCCCCGAAATGATAAAGACTATGACAGATAAGCCTATTATCTTTGCTATGGCTAACCCCGTACCTGAGGTTATGCCCGATATAGCTAAGGAGGCAGGTGCCTTTGTAATTGCAACAGGCAGAAGTGACTATCCTAACCAGATTAATAACGTGCTTGCCTTTCCCGGTATATTCAGGGGAGCTTTAGACGTAAGAGCAAGTGATATTAACGATGAAATGAAGCTTGCAGCCGCCGACGCTATTTCAAGCCTTGTAACAGAGGAAGATTTACAAAAAGGCATCATTATTCCGTCAGCCTTTAATAAAAGCGTAGTTTCCGATATTGCAAAGGCTGTTGCAGAGGCTGCAATTAAGTCGGGTGTAGCAAGAATAAATAATTAATTATATTTACAATAAAAAAACGCTTAACAGCCTTTAAAACTGCTAAGCGTTTTTTCAGTAGTAAACCTTATCAAGCATAAGCCCACTTGAGGGCAGAGTAGGTCCTGCGTTTTTTCTGTCCATGGATCTGATAATATGCGGTATATCCTCAGCCTTTATATTGCCCAAGCCTACCTCTAAAAGAGTACCCGACAATATCCTAACCATATTGTATAAAAAGCCGTTGCCCTTAAAAGTAAGCTCCAAAATATCCTCATTATAGGATATATCTATGCTGTATATTGTCCTTACGGTTGACTTTTTTATACGCTTATTAGAGCAGAACGCCTTAAAATCATGCTCACCTGTTAAATACTCCGCCGCCCTTTTCATTTCCTCAAGGTTTAAAGTACAAGGGCAGGTGTAGACTATATGCCTTTTAAAAACGTCAGCCTTTTCACCTGTGCATATGCGATAGATATAGGTCTTTGCCTTTGCATTAAGCCTTGCATGAAAGCGAGGCTCTGCCTTTTCCACACTTAAAATACGTATATCCCTGTTCAGGCTTTTATTAAGGCAGTCCCTTATTTCATCAGGGTCTATCTCCCTTTCAAGGCGAAAGCTTGCACATTGACCCATAGCATGTACTCCTGCGTCTGTTCTGCCGCTGCCGTTAAGCTCTGTCCTTTCACCTGTAAGAGAGCTTAAAAGCTCTTCTATTATGCCCTGTATGGTATTAGCTGTGTTGCCCTGTCTTTGCCAGCCGTTATAGCGTGTACCCTCATACTGTAAAAGCATTTTGTAGTTCTGCATATTTATCTCCTATAAAAAAAGGGTACAGGTCAAGGACCTGCACCCCGGCTTTTGTAATTATGCTTATCAGATGATATAGTCAGCAAGGGCTGTCTTAACAGCATCTACCTCACTGTCGTCATGGATATTAAGGGTAAGATCGTTAGTAATATCTAAGCTGAAAATACCCATAATTGACTTAGCGTCAACTACATATCTATCGGATGTTAAATCAAAATCACCGTCAAAAGTGTTAATTACATTTACAAAATTCTTTACCTTGTCAATTGTGTTTAAAGAAATCTTAATTGATGTCATAATAAATTCCTCCATTCTAAACTAATCTTAACTCACTTATATATTAACCTTTAAAATCATCTTTGTCAACTGCCTATTTGGTAAAATAAAGCATATTAATATTAAATTTTTGTTACATAAAATGTAAAATTACAATAAATCTACAAATTTATCTATGGTAACAGGTCTTGAATAGAAGTAGCCCTGCCTTGTATCCGCCTTATACTTGTCAACAAAATCACTGATTTGTTTAGTTTCAACCCCCTCAATACAGATTTTGATACCAAGCTTTGAGGAGCATTCTATAACACTCTCTACAATAGTCTGGTCAACCTTATTTGCTTGGATATTAGCTATAAAGGTCTGGTCAACCTTAAGTATATCAATAGGCAATTCCTTTAAAAGCTTAAAGGAGGAGGTGCCTGTACCAAAATCATCAAGTGCAATCTTAATGCCCTTGGAGCGGAAGAAATTAAGCTCCTTCCTTAAAAAGTCCGTATTAAGGTTTCGGCATCTTTCCGTAAGCTCTATACAAAGATTTTCAGGCGGAAAGCCCGTCTTTTCCAGTATACTCATAACAGCATTACGGAAGCCCGACCTTTCAAGCTGGGCATAGGAAACATTTACGTTTATAATAAAATCAGGATAATGCTCCAGTATTTTTTTACCGTCATTAAGTGCCTTTTCCAAAATCCAGTTACCTAAATCAAAAAAACAGCTGTCATTTTCAAGCCAAGGTATAAAAAGACCGGGGGACACCTCACCGTACATATCCTGATGCCACCTTAAAAGAGCCTCCATACCTATGGTTTTACTATCCCCCTCACGTACAAGAGGCTGATAGCAAAGGTAAAAGCCGTTACATCCCTTAACCACACTCTGACGGATTGCATTCATCATTTCAAGCTTTTTCTTACCGTTTTGTCCAACCTCATTTTCAAAAAAAACAAGCTCTCCGTGCTTTTCCTCCTTAGAGCGAGCCAAGGCATAGCTTACGCTTGCCAGAACAGATTGTCCGCAGCCGCTGTCCTTATCAATATAGGCAAAGCCGCCTGATATGCTGAGGGACACATTTCCCTCTGCAAGTACAATGTCATTTTTGGCAAGCTCCTGCATTTTATGGTAAAGCTCAGAGGCACCTTCCTTTGTCATACCTTTTATAATAAGGGCAAACTTAGAGCCGTCCATACGGTATACCTTTCCCTCACCCTTTAACAAAGCTCCCGTCTTTTCCGCAAACTGTTTAAGAATATTATTACCTATACTGTAGCCGTATATATCATTAATTTCACTGAAATGATTAAAGCCCACCTTCATAACACCTGCCTTGCCGTTTTCTTCAAGCAAAGCACGTACATCGTCCAAAAACTGATATATGTTATAAAGACCTGTATTAGGGTCAATGTTATCCATTATGCCGTGGTTAATAAGAGTGCCTGCAAAAAGGTCAGGCTTACCGTTTCCTCCCTTTAGGACAACTCCGTTACAGGTACAGATTACATAGTTCCCCTCTTTATTCATAGCACGATATTCCATTTCGTGCCTGGACTTTTCCCCATTAAATATTTCTGAAATTTCCTTAATATATGCCTCTCTGTCCTCAGGGTGAATACGCTCTGCCCAAATTTTGCCTGCATTATACATATACTCCGAGGGCATACCGAAATACTCTACCGCACCCATTGACCAGCGGGAAACATTAGTCTGCATATTACACACATATATATACTGATGTCTTGATGTTTCGGCAAAAGCGGAAAAAACTCTTGTATCAAGAAAGGATTTGTCCAATTTCATAATGCCGCCCCCCTGTTTGATAACATCTACGTTTCCATAGCCTGTAATTAATTGTATTATAACCCTTTTAGTCATAAATTGCAAACTAATTTACGGCATATTAGACAAAGCATTAACAAAATAGTGTTTTTCCACAATAAAAGGCCTTAATTTTTGTTTAATTTTAAATATTAAATTTATACTGACAAAGAACCGTATTAACTGTACTATATATATTAGTACAGTTAATGCAATTGTCCGTTGGTTTTGAGTGGAGCGGATATGCTGTACAGTGAGGAAAGGAGGAGGGCTATGTTTAAACCTGATTTTAAAAGCACTGTACCTATTTATGAGCAGATTACTGCCCAAGTTAAGGAATATGTGCTAAAGGGCTATCTTAAGCCTAATGACCCTATGCCGTCAATACGCAGGCTTGCAACTATGATTGATGTAAACCCCAACACAGTGGCAAAGGCTTATCAGGACCTTGAACGTCAGCACATTATTGTAACTATCCGAGGTAAGGGTACTTTTGTGGAGGAGAACCCCTGCCTTGAAGGTCCAAAGCGAGGCGAGCTTGAAAATAAGCTGAAGCCTGTATTGGCGGAAATGCTCCTTGCAGGTATAAGCAGGGAGGAAATTTTAAAAAATGTGGGCTCTCTTTTAGATGAGCTTAACACAAGGAAGGGAGAGTAATGTATGTTTGAAATTAAAAGCATCAGCAAAAGCTTTGACAGCTTTTGTGCGGTTAAAAAAGCAAGTATATCCATTCCTCAGGGACATATACACGGCATTATAGGAGAAAACGGTGCAGGCAAAACAACTATTATTAAATGCAGTGCAGGCATTTATAAGCCTGATGCAGGTGAAATCACCCTTGATGATATGCCCGTTTTTGACAATCCAAAGGCAAAAAGCCAAATAGGCTATGTTGCAGACAGCAACAGCTATTTCGGTACATACACCGTAAAACAGCTGATAAGCTTTTACAAGGGAGTATACAAAACCTTTGACACGGAACGCTTTTATGAGCTTAATAAAATCTTTAACCTTAATATAAAAAAGAGGGTTTATCAGCTTTCAAAGGGTATGCAGATGAGGCTTGCCCTTATGCTTAATATGAGCATACACCCTAAGGTGCTTATACTTGACGAGCCTACAAGCGGACTTGATGCAATAGCCAAAAACGCCTTTAACGATATGCTTATAAGCCTTGTTGAGGAGGAAAAAACATCAGTTCTTATATCCTCTCACCACTTATCGGAGCTTGAAAGGCTTTGTGACAGCATATCCCTTATAAAAGACGGAAGCATTTACTACCAGAGTAACCTTGACGATATTAAGAGTAATGTCCGCAAGCTTCAGGTCCTTATAAGGGGCGAGGCTGACTTTAAGGGCATTGAGGGTATTTTAAATGTAGAGCGTGTAGGCAGTATCTGCCATATAATTGTACAGGGCTACAGCCCTCAGCTTACCCTTAAATTAAATCAGCTTGGTGCGGAAATCCTTGAAGAAGTAGGTATGAGCCTTGAGGAAATTTTTATTTACTCTGTAAAAGCACAGGAAAATAAGGGGGAATAATATGAACTCGCTTTATAAAAGATATATTTATGTTACCCTTATTATCCTTGTGCTTTCCTCCCTTGTGTTTATAAGAAATGCAAGAGAAAGCTTAAGTATAATTGATGAGATAAATGCCTATGCGGCAGAACACGGTGAGGTGGGTCAGCTTATGACAGACAACTCACAATACGCCTTTTACTTTGACGGTGACAAAATTGTACCGTTTTTTGACAATTACTTATCTACAAATTTATATTTATTTAATATGGCAAATTGGCTTTTAATGCTTACTCTTACACTGGCATTTCTGTATCTGCCCGAAAAAACCTCTGCTACGGCAGACTTTTACGGAGCATTGCCGATTAAACAAAGACACCGCTTTACAGTAAGACTTATTTGCATTTTATTTCTGCTTATAGTGCCTACTCTTATTAATATCTGGAGTATTTACGCCTACAACCAAAGAATTGACCGGTGTAATGCAACCTACGAAATACTTAATGTAGGGGAAAATTTGGGCAGAATAGAAAACACCTTCTCTTTTATAGCGGAGCAGTTTACTCTTAAGCTTGTCGTCACCGCTGTTTTCTTTCTCCTTTGTGAGATTACCTCAAAGGTTTATATGCCTGCCGTAATTTATGTTATAGGCTCATTTGCAATTTCCGGTTCAAGAGAAGGATTACACGACTACCTTTATAATGTATTCGGGCTTGATATACCCCGCCTTAGCTTATATTCACTATTAAACCGTTTGGAGCTTTCAAAAGGGACCGGTGCAGAATGTCTTTTTTGTCTGTCGGTATCCCTGATTCTTATTCTTTTAAGCCTGTATCTTTCAGGTAAGGGAGATATGTCAAGGAAAAACTGCCTTTTCCGTTTTAAAGCAATAGAACAGCTTGTGATTATTTTTACAGTTATAGGCTCTATGCTTTGCTGTTATGAGATAATATGCATAACTGACCTTAATTATCTTATACCGTCGATACCGGCCACATTAATAATGCTCTTTACGGGGGCTGCGGCTTATATTGTCAGCCGTTGCCTTATACCAAGGTTAGGCAGGTGATATTATGAGAGCTTTATGTGTATTCAAGGACGAATTTAAACGTACATCATGGCTGTTGCTTATAAGCATGGGCTTAATGTTTATGTGTAATGCAATTCTTATAAGCCAACTCAACAGTGTTGTTTTAAATGTGCTTACATCAGGTTTTTTACAGCCTTTGATTGATATAATACCCTGGTATCTGCCTATTTCACTGTTTCTTGCCTTGTTTCAGGCAAGAAACAGTGACTTGCTAAGCAGTATGCCCTATACCACCACCGGACTTTATTGCTTAAGGCTGTTGTACGGAGTTGTGTTTTTGGCTCTGGCAGGGCTTGTTCAGCTTATTGTATTATACCTTATATTTAACAGATACAGCTTTTTAATTGAGGACTTAGCCTATACGGGACAATCCCTTTCAGCGGTATGCAGCTATCCCCGTTTTTTAATTGTAACCATAGGTGCGTATATTATAGCCACCCTTGCTTTTACCTTGATAAAAAACAGGCTTTTTGCAAGCTTCGGACTTTTTTTCGCAGCTCTTTTGCCTGAGCTTTTTTTTGCACCCTTAAGTTGGTTTTTCGAAACGGATTTCTTTGATGTAATTTGTGAGCTTAAGTATAATATCCTTTTTGCAAAGGATAGCTATATAAAGGTAAAGCCCGATATTTTAAGCCTTGGCTATATTGTATACAGCCTTGTAATTATCATTTTATTTTTTGCAGGTATGTACACAAACAAGAAAAACCATGAAAAGGGTATGGACAGAATTTTCTGCAACGAGGCTGTAATGGTAATATATTATATGCTTTTACTGCTCTTTGCCCTTAACATAATTGATACATTATTTATACAGGGAGGGCTTTAATATGATAAAAAAATTAATTCCCGCTATCCTCCTTTGCCTTTTCATAAGCGGTTGCAGTATTTATGAGGAAACCGAAATCGACCAAAAAGTTCAGCCAAATCCGGAGGTTAGCAGCTATCACGAAAAATATCGGGAGATATTTTTTTCCGACAGGAAACCTACCGAAGCAACGCAGGAGCTGCTCAACAAGGAATTTACAACTATAGAGGGTATTGAATTTATACAGCACAGCAACGGCAGGGAGGTTAAGGTATACGAAAGCAGGTATGTAAAAGGCTACTATGTTTTAGATGACGGCTATTGGACATATCCCATAGAACCTTGTTTTGATGAACCGAAGGAAGGCATTGAGCTTTTCCGCAGGCTTAATAAGACAGACTTTACACCCTATGCCTTTTACAGGGCAAGTTCCGGGGCAGGCATTATTACCTGTGCAAACAGAGAATATGCCGTAATGGATATAAGCGGGCGTACCCCCTTTTCCATAAACTATGACGACGTAGATGTAATAGTTGAGAATATGCCTCTTACCACTGTCATTTATGAAAAAGAGGGCAAGGCTGATATAGTGGAGATTTACACTGCCGTAACAGACTACAAGGACAGCTTTAGTCCTAAAAATACAGAGGAGCTTAAGGGGCTTTTTGATGAGCTTGGCTTAGGAGAGGAAAGTGCAGACCTTGCACAGGAGGTGACTCAAAGCCTTAACAAAAAGAGCTACAGCCGTACAAGCGGAGCAAGGAAAATAACCTCTGCAAGGAATATTGCCCGAAACGGTGATATAACATACAATTTATTCAGAATAACACTTTAGTGAATTAAAATTTTCTCTTACGGTAAAGGATAGGACAAAACGCTCCTATCCTTTAATTTTTAGCCTAAATATATATAACAAGAAAATTATACATATTAAGAGAAAATTATTTACAAAAAAGTCGTAAAAACACTTTTCAGTTATATTAAAATATACTATAATGAAATGGTTAATTTTAAAAAAAGAGAGTTGGTAATATGTCTGTAAGCCTTTCAATAATAGTTCCCTGCTATAATGAGGAGCAAAACCTTAATAAGCTGTGGGAACGGCTTAATAAACTTAAAAAAATTTTTAAAGCTACTTATGATGTGGAAATTTATCCTATATTTGTGGACGATGGCTCAAGTGATGAAACCCACAATATAATCAAGGGCTTTTCTCAAAGGGATGAACATACAAGCTTTATCTCCTTTTCAAAGAACTTCGGTAAGGAGGCGGCTATTTACGCAGGCCTTGAAGCAGCCGTAACCGGCGACTATATAACCATAATAGACGCTGATTTACAGGACCCTCCCGAGCTTTTACTTGATATGTATAAAATGATAACATCAGAACCCTATGACTGTATAGCAACACGAAGAACCGACAGAAAGGGGGAGCCTATCATACGCTCTTGGTTTGCCAGAAGATTTTATAAAATCATCAACAAGTTTTCCAATGTTGAAATTGTTGACGGTGCAAGGGATTTCAGGCTTATGACAAAACAAATGACAGAATCCGTATTGCAAGTAAGCGAAAGAAACAGGTTTTCCAAGGGTATATTTTCATGGGTAGGCTATAAAACCAAATGGATAGAGTACGAAAATTTACAACGAAATGACGGTTCAAGCAAATGGTCATTTTTCAAGCTTACAAGCTATGCTATTGACGGCATTGTGGCATTTTCCACCTTTCCTCTTACGGTTGCGGCAATAATAGGCTTGTTTTTCTGTTTTCTTGCTTTTGCCTTTATATTTATTATTATAGCAAGAACCCTTATTTTCGGAGATCCCGTTGCAGGCTGGCCGTCTACTATATGTATACTTCTTCTGGTATCGGGGGTACAGATGTTTTGTATAGGTGTACTGGGCATATACATATCCAAAATATATTCGGAAACAAAAGCAAGACCAATCTACATAGCTAAGGATAAGGTTATAAAAAACAAAATTGACGGAGGTACTCATGAATAAGTTTAAAATTACAAAGGGCTTTTGTCTTTGGTTTACCGTAGGAATTATATTATATATTATTTTTACGGGTGCTTTTACTTTTTTATCAGTTAAAAACACCAAAAAGATAGAGTTAGACTCACTTATAAACCAAGCTGAGCAAATAACCCTTGAGGGTAACAGACTTACCTCAACAGGAAGCGACTGTAAGCTATTCTTTACCTCAGATACAAAATTTACTGCCGATTACCTTGATATTAAGGTATCCGACTTAAGCGAAAATATAGCTTATGCACATCTTTTTTATTCTGATACCCAAGGTCAGTTCAACGGTCAAAACTCCATAAGGTTTGCTGTAACAAACGGCTTGAATGAGGTAAACTTCAAGCCCTCAAAATATTTAAGACTTGATATTACCAATAAGGAAAATGTAAGCCTTACAATTGACAGCTTAACCTTGCGTTCTGCCAAAAACCCCGTATATCAGATACCTCAAAGCCTTATATTGTTTTTAATATCATGGTTATTGCTGTATATGGCAGGCTCACACTTAGGTCTATGCTATAAAGGCACAAGAGAGGGCATTGTTTTTCTTATTGAAGCAGCCTTTGCAGTATTTATGACAGTAATAATGCTCTTTTCCTTAGGAGGCTTTCAGTACAGGTTTATTACCCTTGTACTTATACCTCTTTGCACCCTTGCAGCTGCAAAACTGTATGCAAGACTTAACGTGGATAAGGTCAGGGCAAAATTTGCAGTACCTATTGTCCTTTTATGTATGACAATAATAATGTGTATTGTAGGCTGGAAAACCCTTTCGACTATTACCACAGACTTAGGTGCGGTTTATTACAGTGCCTGGGAGGTTGCGGAACACAGCGGAGTAAACAACCTCCACACAGGAGAAGAAATATACTCCTTGTTTTTTGAAGGCTCTAATAACGATTATTTCGTACGTTATCATAATAATATTGCCTTACTTGGCATATTGGCGGTTTTCTATAAGGTTTTGTCCTTTTTCTCACTTACAGCCGACCATATTATGAGCAATTATATGAGTGTGCTTTTAAATATTGCCTTTATTATGACAGGTGTTTTGTTCGGCTTACTTGCCGCAAAAAATTGGTTTGGAAAAAAGGGTATGCTTACTTATCTTATAATGTCAGCTTTGTTTGTACCCTATTACATACATGCCTGTAGATTTTATACAGATACAATGTCACTGCCCTTTGTAACACTTATTATGTGGCTTTACTCTATACCTGATGAAAAATTCAGGTTTAAGTATTTAAAATATTTGCTTTTAGGTGCTGTAATTTGTGCAGGTGCGTTGGTTAAGGGCAGTATTATGCTTGTAATAGTTGCACTTGTTGCACATCTGATATTATGCAGTATAAAGAACATAAAATTTGCAGTAGTTGCAGTAATTACACTTCTTGTGCTTAACAGTGCATGGAATGCATATATTGTAAACTGCGACTGGGTAAATTTAAGTAAGAACGAAAAGCTGGAGTTTCCTCTTACACACTGGATAATGATGGGTGTAAACACAGACGTGAACGGCGGATATTCCCAGTCGGATTTTGAGTATACGGACAGCTTCCCTACAAAGGATGAAAAACTTTCTGCAAATGTTGAAGTGATTATGCGACGTTTTGGTGAGTTCGACTCCTTAAGCGACTTTGCCGATTATGAATTTTCAAAGGCGGCTCTCACCTGGGGCGACGGACAGTATATGCAGAATAATCATATTGAATGGGGTATAAATAAGGGCAAAATTTATGATTTTATATCCGTTTCAGGCAGTCAATATTCCATGTACAATATCTATATTGTGGTATTTGCCTTTTGTATGTATATTTTTGCCGTTGCAGGCGGAGTATTTAACCTTAAGGAAAATAAGTCCGATTGCGGAATGTTCCTGCGTCTTACCATGTTGGGTGTAATATTTTTCTTTATGATGTGGGAGAGCAAGTCAAGATATATTCTTAATTTTACACCTGTATTTATGCTTGCGGCAATTTACGGACTTGAGGAAATAAAAACACATATTTTCAATAAATAAAATATAAGGGGCAAGCCGTGCTTGCCCCTTAATTTTTCTCTATAAACCTTTCCGTAAAATCAAAAACCCTGTCCCAGTATTTTTCACCGCCCATAAAGGCAGAAACCCCATGACCTGCTCCATGTACAAGCATAAGGCTTTTAGGTACTTTTGCAACGGCATATAATTCAAGCACATTATCAGTAGGCACAAACCTATCCCTGTCACCATGGCAGAGCATAACAGGCACTCTGCATTTTTTAACATGCTCACAGACAGACACCTTATCAACCCTTATGCCTGCACAGCTTTTGCACATGGGCTTTAAAAGAAACATTACAAGACAAGGAGGCAGGTGTAACATTCGTCTTATTCTATAGTACATTATATCCTTAAGGGAGGTATAGGCACAATCCGACACAACACATCGAAGTCCTTTAATTTTATTATCCCCTGCCGACATAAGAACAGCTGCTCCGCCCATAGATACGCCGTAAAGAACAATTTTTGCGGATTTATCCCTGTTTTTTATACATTCACACCAGTTTTCTATATCCTCTTTATCTCTCCAGCCCCAGCCTATATACTTACCTGTGCTTTTACCATGTGCTCTTAAATCAGGCAAAAGTACGTTATAGCCTTTTTCGTAAAACCGCTTTACCGCATAGAGCATAAGTCCGCCCTCACCGCCGTAGCCGTGTACAACTACCGCCCATTTATGAGAGCCTTCTCTGAAAAATACCCTTGCATAAAGCCTGTCTGCACCCTTTGTAATATGCCATTTTTCTCTTTTTGCATTTTTAAGGCAATTATTAATTGCATCTCTTTCATTATTTAAAGCAGTCCGGGCTTTTTCCTCTTCCTTTTCAAGGTTTACAAGGGGAGCAAAACAAAGCTTGTTGCCTCGGCACATACTAAGGTTAAATAATGCCCTTAACAGGATAACTGCACTTACGGACAAAAGAGTACAACAAAGAAAAAATCTACTCGCCCTCATAAGCGTCCTCTTTTTCCAAAACCACATCAAATATACCTATACCGCTTTCTCCGCTTTCCGCCCCTGCAAGGCTGTTTTCACCGGGAAGCATACCTATCAAAAAGTCCTTTTTTACCTTTTCTTTTTTCTCCATATAAATCTCCTTATAAAAAATGGTGTACAAAAATGTACACCACTGATTTTTTTACTTGCCTGCCATGTGCTTTTCCTGAGCCTCAATCATTTTCTTAACCATATAACCGCCTACATAGCCGTTCTGAGCTGAGGTAAGGTCGCCGTTATAGCCCTGCTTAAGAGGTACACCAATCTCGTTTGCTACCTCATACTTAAACTTGTTCATAGCTTCTCTTGCTTCAGGTACGTTTACCTTGTTTGAACTTGAATTACTTGACATATTTTTTTCCTCCTAAATTATATTTTTGTTACACCAATTAAGCATTGCTTAAATGTGTTACAGTAATTATTATCCCGACAGACAGCTTTTTTAATCAGCCAATTTTTTGCAAAATTTCCATTCTTTTTGTTTGACTGTGCTTTTTGTGCCTTGTTGTAAAAAATAAACAAAGCAAGGCTTTAGTTTAGTAAAAAAAGGACTTTTGTAAAGCACAATGCACAATATTTTACCACTTTATTGACTTTATTATTAATGTGCTTTAAACTGAAAATAGAAATTGTTCAAGCACAGAGGAGGTGACCTTATTGGGTGTAACCATAAAAAAGATTGCGGAAATCTGCGGGGTATCACGGGGTACCGTTGACAGAGTCCTTAACAACAGAGGAAATGTTAAAAAAGAAACTGAGGAAAAGATTTTACGTATTGCAAAGGAGCTTAACTACACACCTAATATGGCAGCAAAATCCCTTGCGGCACAAAAGCGTAAAATGACTATCGGAGTTGTGCTTGTAGCTGACGGAAACTCCTTTTTTGATGATATTTTAAAGGGTATGTATCAGGCACAAAGTGAGCTTAGCGACTATGGGGTAAGCTTGCTTGTAAAAACCATGAAGGGATATGATGCAAATGTACAGTTGCAGCTTATAAACTCTATTTCAGATGATATTTCCGCCCTTATTATTAATCCTATAAGCGATATTTCCATTGAATACAGGATAAACAAGCTTGTAGAGTCAGGTATACCCGTAGCTACGGTTAATACGGATATCGAAACCTCAAAAAGGCTGTTTTACGTAGGCAGTAATTACACCAAGGGCGGTGAAATTGCCTGCGGTATACTCGCCCTTATTACCAGAGGAAAGGCTAATATAGGCATTTTGTCAGGCTCAGGTGACCATGCAAGCCACAACCGTCGTATAAACGGTTTTAAGCAAACCTCTCAGGAGAGATACCCGGGCTTTAACGTTCTTACCTACGGAGAAACTAATGACGATGAGATACAGTCCTTTGAGGTAACCGAAAAAATGCTTAGAGAATATCCCGAAATGAATGCCCTTTATGTTGCAGGCTCAGGTGTTTACGGTGCTTGCAGAGCTGTTATATCCGCAGGCAGAGAACGGGACTTTAACGTTATATGCTTTGACAGAGTACCAAGCACCATCGATATGATGGAAAGAGGCTTAATAAAGGCAACTATTTGTCAACAGCCCTTTACCCAAGGCAATAAATCGGTGCATATGATGTTTAAATACCTTATAAACGGGACTAAGCCCGAAAAGGTACAATACATAGTAAAAAATGAAATTCGAATTTTAGAAAATATATAAAAACGGAGGCAGAATTAAATGAAAACTTATTTTCCAACCTTAGGACAGGTTAAGTATGAGGGTCCTAATTCAACAAATCCTTTTTCCTTTAAATTTTATGACCCTGACAGGGTTATAGGCGGCAAAACCATGAAGGAACAGCTTAAATTTGCCATGAGCTGGTGGCATACCCTTTGTGCAGGCGGCTCGGACCCCTTCGGCAGTGACACAATGGCAAGGGACTACGGCGAAAGTGACCCTATGGCAATAGCTAAGGCTAAGGCTGATGCAGGCTTTGAGTTTATGAGCAAAATGGGCATTGAGTACTTTTGCTTCCACGATGCGGATATTGCACCTCAGGGCAATACCTTTGCAGAAAGCAAGGCTTATTTTCTGGAAATGGTGGACTATATAGAGGCAAAAATGAAAGAAACGGGCATTAAGCTCCTCTGGGGTACATCAAACTGCTTTGGTAACCCTCGCTTTATGCACGGTGCAGGCACCTCCTGCAATCCTGACAGCTTTGCTTACGGGGCGGCTCAAATAAAAAATGCTATTGACGCCACTATTCGCTTAGGCGGCAGCGGTTATGTTTTCTGGGGCGGCAGAGAAGGCTATGAAACCCTTTTAAATACAAATATGGCTTTAGAGCTTGACAATATGGCACGCCTTATGCACATGGCAGTTGACTATGCACGCAGTAAAGGCTTTAAGGGTGACTTCTACATTGAGCCTAAGCCAAAGGAGCCAACCAAGCACCAATATGACTTTGACAGTGCCACGGTTTTAGGCTTTTTAAGAAAATATAACCTTGATAAGGACTTTAAGCTTAATATAGAGGCAAACCATGCTACCCTTGCAGGGCATACCTTTGAGCATGAGCTTTGCGTAGCACGTATTAACGGTGCTTTCGGCAGCATAGATGCAAATCAGGGGGACCCTCACTTAGGCTGGGACACAGACCAGTTCCCTACCGATATATATTCAACCACCCTTTGTATGCTTGAGGTTATAAGAGCAGGTGGCTTTACCAACGGCGGACTTAACTTTGACGCTAAGGTAAGACGTCCCTCCTTTGAGTTTGAGGATATTGCCCATGCCTATATAAGCGGTATGGACGCTTTTGCCTTAGGCTTAATAAAGGCATACGAGATTATTCAGGACGGCAGAATTGACAGCTTTATTAAGGAAAGATACTCAGGCTATGAAAGCGGTATAGGTAAGGCTATTGTTGAGGGTACAACAAGCCTTGAGGCACTTGAGGAATATACCCTTAATAACCCTGAGCCGAAAATGGAAAGCGGCAGACAGGAATATTTAGAGTCGGTTTTCAACTCTATATTATTCAGATAATTATTATTAACACTAAAAGAGAGCTTATGCCTGAGGCAGTCAGCTCTCTTTTATACTTTAAACTCTTTTTCCCGAAAACAAGGTGCCTGCTTTATTCCCCTTTATAATTTCATAAAGTGCCTCAGGGGATTTTCCGTTTGTAATAATAGTATCTATGCCCTGTGCCGTAGCCAGCTGAGCCGCCCTTAGCTTTGTTTTCATTCCTCCCGTTCCCCGTCTTGAGCCTGCACCTCCCGCAAGGGAATGTACCTCCTCATTAATCTCCTCTATCCGGCTTATAAGCCTTGCATTTGGATAAAGCCGCGGGTCTGCATCATACAAGCCGTTTATATCGGATAGGATAACTAATCGCCTTGCCCTGCACAAAACTGCCACAACAGCAGAAAGCATATCATTATCACCAAAGAGCCTGTCCTTTGACTCTATTTCAGTATAGCTGACAGAATCATTTTCATTAACTACAGGTATAATATCCATTTCAAGCAGAGCATTAAAGGTGTTTATCAGATTTTCCTTTTTTTCCTCCTGCTTTATATCCTCTGCATTAAGTAAAATCTGGGCTATTGTCTTATCATAATCATTAAAAAATTTATCATAGAGATACATAATTCTGCATTGACCTACCGCCGCTGCCGCCTGCTTCATCCGCATACTTGAAGGACGCTCCTTCATTTTAAGCTTGTTTGTTCCCACAGCAATAGCTCCTGAGGATACAAGAATTACCTCATATCCCATATTCTGAATATCAGACAAAACACAGGCAAGTCTGTCAAAGGCTCTTAAGTCGCTTTTTCCCATTTCATTTGTAAGGGTAGATGTGCCTACCTTTACTACAATTCTGTTTTGATACAATCCCATATTACACCTCAATCACAGTTGGAATATGCCTTGTAAAAGGCAAAAGCCTTTGCAAAATATCCTCCGTACTTAACTTCATATAACCTGTTGTTGTACCGTCACTGCACCCATACCATTTTTCCCTAATAACCTCCTTATCAAAAACAAGCCTTACCTTATTTTCTTTATCCAAAAGACTGCTGAAAACCGTAGCCGCACCTATTTTTGTGCCAAGGATTTTTTCCATTTGCTCTGCAGGGGCAAAGGAAACACGTGATATACCCAAGGCATTACTGAAGGACTTGGAGCTAAAGGGCTTGCTGCCTACAGTAATAAACAAATAATAATCCGTCTGCTGTCTGTTACACAAAAACAAGGTTTTTACCATATTAATATTAAGCCTTTCATTAATGGCAGCACAATCCTCCATGGTAATTGCCTCATGGGTTTCGACCCGTTCAAAAGGAATGTTTAAATCCTCCAAGGTATTATAAACCTGCTCCTGCAGCGGTGTCTTAAACTGAACGGGAGGCTTATGCCGTATTTCGCTTACATAAAACATTTTTATTATCACTCCTGCTTGACTTTTTTTCGTTTTCAGTTTACCATATTTCTTATAATTACAAAAGCGAATATTTTTCATATAAAATATTACAAAATCAGATATAAAAGCAGGTGATATAATGGATATGAATATTCAAAAATATATTGCATTTGTTAAAACCGTTGAATACGGCAGCTTTACAAGGGCAGCCGAAATATTGAATTACTCCCAATCAGGCATAAGCCGTATGATTAATGATTTAGAGAAGGAATGGAGGGTAATTTTACTTGAGCGGGGAAAAGCAGGCGTAAGGCTTACAAGTGACGGAATGAAGCTTTTGCCCTACGCTAAAAATGTATGTACGGAATACAACAAGCTGCAAATGGAGGTAGACGAGCTAAACGGTCTGCAATCAGGGCTTATTCGTATCGGCACTTTTTCCAGTGTAGCAACCCATTGGCTGCCTAACATAATCAAGGAATTTCAGAAAGCCTACCCTAACATTGACTATGAGCTGTTACTTGGAGATTATGGGGAAATTGAGGAATGGATACTGGAGGGGCGTGTAGACTGTGGCTTTATTCACCTGCCCGTACACCATGAGCTTGAAACAATTTTTTTAGAGCAGGACAGGCTGCTTGCAGTTCTGCCTGAAAACCATTCCTTAGCACAGCTTGAAAAAGTACCTGTAGCAGAGCTTTGTAATGAACCCTTTATGCTTTTGGAAAAAGGTGCAAAGGCCGATGTGTGGGAAATATTTGAACGCTGCAGCTTAACACCTGATGTTCGCTTTACCACCTGGGATGACTATGCGATAATGTCAATGGTGGAAAGCGGTCTTGGTATCAGCATTTTGCCTGAGCTTATTTTAAGACGTGTACCCTATAAAATTACAGTAAAGGAATTAGATGTGCCTGCTTACAGAAAAATAGGTTTAGCTCTCAGAAGCAAGAAAACAGCCTCCCTTGCAATTAAACGATTTTTGGACTATCTGAAATATCGTACATAAGAAATTTTTATCCCTCCGTAAGTGCATTTTTACATTAACATAGCATAGATTTATAGGGGGGATTTTATGAATAAGAAAAAGCAAAATAAATTAAGACGATTTTTTTACTCCTCAAAAAAGCCTGTATTTTTTAAATGGGAAAATTTAAAGGCTTTAAACTTTTTAATAGAGCTTGCAGAGTCACTTCTCTGCAAAAATACAGGCAGCAAAAAGAGGCATAGAAGATAAAAGCTATGCCTCTTTATTTTTTAGCCTTAAAAGCTTTATTTTATGAAAAATATAGACAATTAATGTACCTACCCATGCACCGAAGGTATCAATACAAATATCCTCTGCCCTTGCATCTCTGCCGTTTATAAACCCTTGATGCAGTTCATCACTTACACCGTAAAGGGCTGAAAGGAGAATAGCCAACATTATTGCATCCTCCCACCTTAAGCCTATGCTTCTGAAAAACAAAAGGCTGAATATGCCTAAAACACCGTAAATAAAGATATGAGCCGACTTTCTGACAGCTTTGTCAATTTTACTGTTAATTTTTTTCCAATAGGAATTTTCCGCCTTTTCATCCTCAAAGGTTTTGGTTGAATTAGCCTTTATGGTATTTTCAATAGGCTTAACAATAACATCGCTTGTTTTATTGGTATTGCTCCTGTTTTGGGAGGAAAAGCCAAATATAGCCGCCATAATTATAAGCATACAAATTAAATAAAAAACGCTTTCTCTTTTCACCAAAACACCCTCTTCCATATTTATCCAATTTAGAATTAATGATACCATATAAAACATCCGATTTCAAGTAGCAAAGGCTTTCTATAAAAAATGATGCCCCCTTAACACCTAAGATAATAATTTATCCGATATGGGAGCATCACATTAATTAAATAACAATATTTATTTTTGTTCTTGTCAGATTTATTCAACAGCCTTTGCAGAGCAAAAAAAGGCTTTCTGCTGTATTTTTTTTACAAACCCATTTATATATTAAGCATAGAAAAAACCTGCCGTCATCTCAAGATAGTTTTGTGCGCTGTACTCAGGATACTGCTTTTGAACCTCTGTCTTAAAGCTGTCAGCATTCGGGCATCTTTCCGCTATTTTTTTCAGATTATCTATATAATCAATCTTAATTTTCACATCTTTTAAATCCTCGGGCGTATAGTGAGAGGTCAAAATTAAATCATAGCCTTTTGCAATATAGCCCCTCAGTTCTTCCAAAATACTGTCTGCGTGTGCCGCACCTGCTACAATGGAATGGCAATCATGCCCAAGCATATGGGTATAAACTGCATTTATTTCGGGAATTGCAACATCAAAGGCATCAGGGGTCTGTTTGATTACAAAATCAATACCGCCTAAATTTAACCTTTCTTCATTAATAAGGTTAGTTATTTTGTGAGTAGAATAATCAAAGGCAACTCCAAAGTTGTTTCTAAAATTTTCAATTAACGCTCTGCCGCCGCCGTTTTCAGTATATTCTACTGCATTTTGTGTTGCATATTTAGGTATCCCCGGTAAGAAGGTGCCGCCTGCACCATGATAAGCAACAAGCACACCCTGAACCTTTTTATCTTTAAGATACTCTGTCAGCTCCCGTATATTGTCAAAAAAAAAAGCAGGGCGACTCAATAATAACAGCCTTATTGCTCTTTTCCGCTATAAAAACCTCATTATTAAGAAAATCATTGGTTTTATATGCGTGCAGCTTAATTGTACCAAAGTCATAAATATTCATTTCTCCCTTTTCAAGCTTTAAGGATGTATATGTGTTTTTATTCATAAATGTAGCCTCCTAATAATATTTTTGCTTCAGGCTAACCGCGGTGTTTTTCCTTTAGCTCTTCAATATATTATATTTGCAACGGATACTGCTGTAAAGTAAGCACAATATTGTGGTATAGTTACCTAAAGGAAACAAATTTATAATTTACATATTTTCAAACAACCCTTAAACATAATTTTTATAATTAATTTAAAGCTGAAATATTGATCAAAATCAAGCTGTACAGTATAATTAGATGCAAGGTTACAAATAGATACTATAGGAGGAGGTTTTCATTATGAGCGAACAAAATAATATTAAGGATTTACCTGCTTGTCCCGTTGAAACAACTCTGACCCTAATCGGAGATAAGTGGAAGGTTTTGATTTTGCGTGATTTATTAAACGGCACAAAACGTTTCGGCGAACTAAAAAAATCTATTGGCACAGTATCCCAAAAGGTATTGACCTCACAGCTCAGAGCCATGGAATACAGCGGTCTTTTAAACAGAAAGGTTTATGCAGAGGTCCCACCGAGAGTTGAATACTCATTAACAGAATTAGGGCAAAGCCTTAAGCCCGTTCTTGATGCTATGCAAAATTGGGGCAACCAATACAAGACTTCATTAAAATAAAAAGGGCAGGCTTCCCAAGAGGAGCCTGTCCTTTTAAATTGTTCATTAAATTCAGTTTAAAATTTTATTATTTAACTCCCTCGGCTAATCAGCATTATTTTACAAAATATAAAAAGGGACACTCCCTTTTTATGAAGTGTCCCTTTAAAAGCTATGCTTATATATTAGCTTAAGCACTCATTGACTCAGCCTTAAAAACTATACTGCCGTCAAGCACCTTCTGATAGATATTGGAAGCATCCTGTGCGGAAATCTGACCGTCTGCATCAACATCAGCATAGGTAAAGTCATACTCAACTAAGTTGTCGAATACTGTCTTATCTAATGAGTACTGAAGTACTGCTGAAGCATCGTTAGCTGTAAGTATGTCGTTGCCGTCAACATTACCCCAAGGTGATACAACTACCTGTGGACCTTCAGCAATAGCCTTAAGCTGATTTGAAATATATTCTGTCCAGTAGGTATCTATGTCAGTTGTGTAGTTGCCGTCACTGCCGATTGCATAAGCCTGGAAGCTACCGTCTGACCAAACTGAGAACTCAATCTCACCGTTACCGTTAAGTGATGATGTACTCTTAGGAGCTACAATAGCGTTAGTTAAGCCGATTGCTGTGTTAGACTGTAACTGCTGAGCAAGCTCTGTTGCAATTGCAAAGCCACCAACCTTGCTGTGGTGTGTCTTTTCACCCTTAGCAAAGAGAGCCGCAGCATCCTTAGAATTACCGCTGTCAGCATAAGCCTTCTCGTAAAGGTCCTTAGTATAAGCGTAAAGGTCTATACACTGAATACCGTTCTCCTGAGCAACCTGCTTAGTAGCAATTACATACTCGTCATTTGAGCCGTGGTGAGAGGTAATCTTACCCTCTGAGTCAAAGTACATTCTTGCAACAGGTGTAACCATAACAGGTGTAGCACCAACTTCCTTAGCTGCATTTACCATTTCCTGTAAATAGTACTTAAATGTACCGTCGCCTGCACCCTCTGCTGTAGGAGCAGTTACAGGGAATACACCGTTTTCATCAGGTGTACCTACAGGCACGTATCTGTCTGCATAGCTTGCAGATGAATCATTGTGACCGAACTGGATAAAGAGGTAGTCACCTGCCATCATCTCTGACTTAATCTTGTCAAAGAACTTGTCTGAACCGTCGTCCTTAGTACCGTCGATGAAGGTTCTTGAGCTTCTGCCGCCCTCTGCATAGTTTCTTACAACATAGTCGCTTGATACAAATTCCTCAAGGAATTCGCCCCAAGAGCCTTCTGTTCTTGTTTCCTTATTGTTTAAAGCACCTGCTGAATAGTCCTTAACGGTTGAGTCACCTGCTAAGAAGATAGCAACCTTACCGCTAGGTCTGTCAGTATGGACACCGCCTGAGCCTGAGCCCTTATCAACTGTCTTAACTGTGATAGTTGACTGTGCGTCAGCTGTTGCACCGCTGTAGGTTACAGGAGTTACAACTGCCTTTATAAATGAGCCTTCATCAGCCTTCTGAAGTGTATAGGTTGCACCCTTTGAAGCTGCTGTACTTGAAGTCTTAATAAGAGTTTCTGTACCGTCCTCAGCTACTCTGTACCAGTCAATTCTTGATGCGTCGTTTGCATCATCTGCACCAAGTGAATACTTAACTGTAAGTGTATCGCCTGAAGCAGGAAGAAGTACATCTACATCTGATGAGAAGTAAGGTACTGTAGCAAATGCAACTGCTGTATCCTCAGTTGGAAGATAAGTAGGTGTCCATGAGCCGTAAAGAGCTGATACTGTAGGTAAAGCTGCAGCATCAACTACACCTGTTACTCTTGACGCAGTATCAACAGCAGTACCGTTGTATAATGTGTTATACTCCTTATAGCTTGCGTTTGCAGGGTCGTTACCGCTCATAGAGGTCCAGCCTGCAGCATTGATTGCCGTAATATCCTCAAGGACAGTGTTTGAAAATGCTACTGCCGCATTTGGGTCCCAAGGTCTGCCGAAGTAGCCTGAGTCATGTAACATTTCATTACCGTCAATATCCTTGTCAAGTCTTGTAATTACACAGTTTCTGAACAGATAACCTGCATATGTCACCTCTGCACCTGTCCACTTGTCGGCGTCAGCTCTTGCAGCTGTAATGTAACCGCCCATAGCTGTATCTGTGTAACCTGCAAAGCGAAGCTCACAAGCATCAAATACGGCATTACCTGAGCCGAAGATATAGTCTGTGTTACCCTCGATTAAACAGTTGTTGTAGTAAACTCTTACGGGAGCACCCATATAAAGAGTATCCTGGCTGCCGATAAACTTACAATCCTTAAATTCAACACCGTCAGCCTCAATAGCAATAGCTGATGCTCTTTCAGTAGCAGCCTTGCTTGTTACTGATGCACCAAGTGTTCTCTTGAATGCAATAGAACCGTCGCTTTCAACACCGTCAAAAATTTCTTCGTCAGTGATGTATTTGTTAAATGATGTTTCAAAGGTAATATCCTCTGCCTTGAAGTACTTAGCACCACTCTTAATGTATGTGCTTACACCCCACTTAGCAGGAGCGTTCTTTTCGTACTTGTCATAGTCAGCCTCGTCGCTCCAGTAGCCTGTAGCGTCTGCACTGTAGTACTTATAGCCTATACCGTAGTACCAGGTAAGCACAACCTCACCCTCGCCCTCTTTTACAAGAGATACGTAAGGAGTATTAAGAGATGTCTGCTCTCTGTATGTACCCGGTGCAATATGGATAGTAACTCTTTCAGCCTCGCTTGTTGGGTTCATAACTGCCGCTGCCGCAAAAGCCTCGCCTACAGTTTCAAAATTATTTACCTTACCCTCACATCCTACATAAATATCTCTTACAGAGGTATCTACCGCAGGAGGAGCAACAACGGTTGTCTTAAGGTAAAGGTCACGAGAAACAGCACCGCCCTTAACTACAACGTGAGTTGAGGTCTTATACTTTTCTGATGAAACAGAGGCAATATAGTCGCCGTCACGAAGTGAAACACTGTACTCGTCGCCTGCAACAGAAGCTGAATATGTATATTCATCCTCTAAGTTAGTAAATACAAGTGCTGTAATATCACCTGTAGCAGGCACACTGCCGTCACTTGTTACAAAACTACCTGTTACATTATAAGTAGCCTTTGTGTCAACCTCTACCTTATGCTCAGCAGTCTTAACACCTGAGAACATAAATGCTCCGCCTGATGTAATTTCATAGTCGTTTACACCCTCTAAGCTTACTGTGTAAACAACATCAGGGTCAAGAGTTGCACTGAAGCTTGCACTGCCTGTAGCAAGTCTTACCGTATCAGTATCGTTTGAATCAGGAGTAAGGGTTATTGCAAGCTTTGAAAGATCATAGCTTGAGTCAAAGCCCTCAATAGTACCTGAAAGGTCATAGGTCTGCTTAGGCTCTACAGAGTAGCTTGCAGTAACACCTGTTGCAACTGCACTGTAAGGAACCTCAGTAAACTTTGTAGCATATGTAAGACCATAGCCTGTTACACCTCTTAATGTAAGAGAATATGTGTAGCCCGGTGTTACATTTGCAGTAAATGTAGCTGTATCAGGATCTACATCTGCGTAGAATTCATCATAGGTTGTAGTGTTTGTAAGCTTAATGCTGCTGCCTGATAAGCTGACATCAGCAGGTACATCTGTAAGAGTACCTAAAATAGCAACGGAAGGGTATCTTACAATTCTGTTGATAACAGGCTTACCTGTTACAGATGTATCATACCAAAGCTTATAAGTACCTGTGCATTCAGCTACAAAGCTAAGCTTGTGCATTTCACCTGAAGGTACAAAAGCAATTTCCTCCTGAGTGCCGCCCTCAATGCAGGTGAAATGAGCATTAAGGTCACCTGTGTTAGATGCACCTGTGTAAACTACAATTTCATCACCAGCGTTTACACCGCTTATTTGTGCATATCTTCTGTTTTCACCGCCGGTACCGTTTGCATACCACATACCGTTTGCGGTATAGCCGTCAGAATAAGATGCCTGAGCCTTAGCATTTGTACCGTAGTTTTTAGTACAAGCAGGGTCTAAGCAGTACATTCTGTCGTTAGAGTTGGTATTGATAATAAGACCGCCGCCAAAATCCACCTCACCGGCTGTTTTGAACTTACCGCTTACAGCAAGAGATTCAAGTCCGTTGATTAAATCAGTAGTAATGTGGTAGTCATAGAGAGATGTATCCCCTCCGGTTACACAACCGAAGTCCCACACATCAATCTTTGCGCCTGCCGCATACACAGCAGTATTCATACCTGATAACATAACACTTAAAAGCATTACAAATGCCATCAGGGCTGAAATTTTACGCTTAATTTTGTTGTTCATTATTAAACCTCCTTTTAATTTTTCTGCAGAGCAGATTTTGGGCTCTACTTGTTTAAATTATATAATATTTGCACATTTGTGTCAATGCTCAAAAACAGAAAAAAGCACATTGTTTCATATATATTTTACAACAAAACCTTATTTCAAACAATATTTTTTATACTAAATAGATAATAGTCAAATTTAACATTATTTTTTTGTAAATTTGTGCAGACAAGCAAAAGTTTCTACCTATTTAATAGCCGTGTTTGACCCCGGTATATAATTATGCTACAATTAAATTGAGGTGATTATATGCTTGATATAGAAAACAGCAAATACGCAAAAAAGGCAGAGAAGCTTTTTAATCAGGGCTACAACTGTGCCCAGTCGGTTTTTATTGCCTTTGAGGATAGGCACAATATAGACCGGCAGACTGCCGCCGCCCTTACCTCCTCCTTTGGTGCAGGCTTCGGCAGAATGAGAGAGGTCTGCGGCACGGTAAGCGGTATGGTAATGACGGCAGGTATATTAAAGGGCTACACCGACCCCAAGGCAACAGAGGAAAAGGCAGAGCATTATGCCCTTGTGCAAGAGCTTATGATGGAGTTTAAGGATATAAACGGCTCATATATCTGTCGTGAGCTTTTAAATGGCATTAATACGGATACTTCCCCTACACCCCAGGTGCGAACAGCCTCCTACTACAAAAAACGTCCCTGCGGAAAGTTGTGTGCCATAGCTGCCGCCATACTGGAAAATAAGCTGAATTTATAGGCTTACAACCTTAATTTTTTACTTGTTTTTTGTATACATTTAACAATATTTACATAAAAATTAATTTAGGCGATTTTCCCACTTGAAACCATATTGCAAGTGTGTTATACTTTTCATAGCGATAAAGTTATTTATCCTGCTTTGTTTGCAGTAGCTGCAATCTATTGTGAACATCCTTTAATCCTTTTTATATATTCTTTTTTCCGAAAAAAAGAGCTTTTTAAAAGCTCTTTTTTTCTTGTTTGTTAAGGTATTGACAATAGTTGTATTGTACTGTATAATTATTTTAGGGGTTTATTATTGAAAGTGGTACGTATAACATTTTGATTTTTTTCAAGAAGTTGTATTTTTGACACAATTTTACAGATTGTAAAAATACAAGTTAACAAAGGAGGTATGTCTATGGACACACCTAAATATTTAATAGTCCAGGAATGGATAAAAAGTGAAATAAATAAAGGAACTTATACAAACGGCGACAAGCTCCCGTCAGAAAATGAGCTTATGAATAAATTCGGCTTTTCACGCCAGACGGTACGCCTTGCAATCAGTAATCTTGAAAACATAGGCTATCTGGAAAAAATAAAGGGCAGCGGCACCTATGTAAATGTACGCAACACCCAAAGCTCCAAGGAGGAGCATAATATAGGTGTTATATTAAGGCATCTGGATTACTATATTTATCCCGAAATTATTAAAGGCATTGAGCATACTCTTATGCAAAACGGATATACTATGACCTTAGGAATAACTCACGATAAAACCGACACTGAAATGTCCGTTTTAAACTCCATGACGGAAAAAAAGCTGGACGGTATTATAGCAGAGCCTACAAAAACAGCAATTCCCCTTCCTATAAAGGATATATATGCAACTTTAAGCACACAAACACCTATAGTTTTTTTGGGCAGCGGCTTTCAGGGAGTTAATATACCCGTTGTTTCTATGGACTATGTAAGTACCACAAGGACAGCTGTTGAGTATCTTATCTCAATGGGACACCGCAATATCGGTGCCATGCTGCGTTCCGACGAAATAAGCGGACACCTTCGCTACGAGGGCTTCACACGTACACTTATTGACAACAAGCTTCCCGTAAGCGACCAGAACGTGCTTTGGTATACAGGAGATACAAACGATGCTTTTTTTGCAACTCTGTTCCGCCAGGTATATTTTTCAGGCTTAAACCGCTGTACGGCAATACTTTGTCAGGACGACAAGGCGGCTGAGGCATTAATAAACAACCTTAAGGCAGTAAATATACAGCCCTTTGAGGACGTTTCCATTATCAGCTTTGACAACTCTTCAACTGCAGAGATGTTAGGCTTAACCTCTATGGAGCATGCAAAAAGCGGTTTAGGTGCAAAGGCCGCCGAGTTGCTTTTAAAACAAATTAAAACTAAGGATGCAACGGGTGCTTTGCTGAAAAGCGAGCCTGTAATACGCAGCTCTGTTCGCAAACGCAGTTTTTCAAGCAGCTGGGAAAACGGCACAGAGCTTTTCGACAGTAACGATTAAATTCTATCCCTTTTCGGAATTTTAACTTTGAAATGAGGTTATAATATGTCAAAATATACTATTGGTATTGACTTCGGGAAAACCGGCTGTCGAGCCTTACTGCTTGACATTTCAAACGGCAGTGAAATAGCTTCAGCCTCAGCCGAATACTATAACGGCATAATGTTAAATAACTTTTTTAACGGCGTGCCTCTGCCTGAAAAATGGGCAATAGCCGACCCTCAGGACTATATCGACGTTATTAACGAAAGTGTGTCCATAGTGTCTGCAAAAGTACCTGCTGAGGATATTGTAGGCATAGGTCTGGCATTTTCCTCCTGCTGTATTCTGCCCGTTAAAGCAGACGGCACACCGCTAAGTGCCTTGCCGGAATTTAAAAATAATCCTCACGCCTACATTAAGGTAACTCGTCACAGAAGTGCCGAAAAGCAGGCAAATAAAATATACGATACAGCTAAGGCCTTTAAAGAGCCTTGGCTTGATATAGGTCAGAACGGCAACAGTCCCGAATGGCTTTTACCAAAGGTTCTTGAAATACTGGAGGAGTCCCCTGCCATTTACGAGGCGGCAGACTACTTTATTGAGGCTACAGACTGGCTTATTTGGCAGCTTACGGGCAACCCTGTAAGAAATGCCTTTTCAGCCTCTTTTAAAGCTCAGGTAAGTGAGGACATTATCCCTTCAAAGGAGTTTTTAAAGGCACTTCATCCTGCCCTTGAAAACCTTTACCAGACTAAGCTTAACCTGCCAATTGCCTCCACCGTTACCCGTGCAGGCGGCTTAACAAGAGCAATGGCGGCACCAATGGGTATAAAGGCAGGCACCCCCGTGGCAGTAGGCGGAGTTGATATACTTTGCTGTCTGCCTGCACTTAATGTATGTAAGCCGGGTATACTTACAGGTATACTGGGTACCTCTTCAATTTTTGTTACCCTGAGCCAAAAAAGCGTTGAGCCTATGGGTATAGCAAGAGGTGTAAAGGGCAGTATTATCCCGGGCTACTACACCTATAAATCAAACCTGCCTTGCGTAGGCGATAACTATGCTTGGTTTTTAAATAACTACTTAACACCCGAATATCACAACGGTGCAAAAGCCGAGGGAAGAAACCTCCACTCCTTTATCGCACAAAAAATGATGAAGCTTAAGCCCGGTGAAAACGGCATTATCTCCCTTAACTGGCTTAAGGGTACAGTATGTCCCATAAACGACAAAAACCTTTCGGGCTTGTTTATAGGCATGGATTTAAATACAAAACCCGAGCATATTTACAGAGCAATTATAGAGGGCATGGCTTTTGATACACGTATGCTTATTGAGGAATATGCCGTAAATAACATTGATATAGAGAGCTTTTACGGCATAGGTACTATAGCAGAGCGTAATCCCTTTATCACACAGCTTTATGCCGATATACTCAATATGCCTGTTTATGTGGCAGGCTCATCAAAATCACCTGCCTTAGGTGCAGGTATTATTGCCGCCACCATAAGCGGACAATATCCTGATATACAGTCAGCGGCAGCAGCTATGGGACAGCTTAAGAACGTTGTGTATATGCCCGATGTAAGTGCAAGTGCAGTATATGACAGTATGTATGTGGAATATAAGAAGCTGAGGGATTACTTCGCTGTTGAAAATACATCCATTATGCACAACCTGAAAGCTATAAAAAGAGAAAACAGTTAATAAAAGGTTCTTTGTCGACCGCAGGCTGACAAAGAACCTTTTATTTTTCTTACCTATACAAAAAACTCTCTCTCTGAATGAACCCCTGCGGGGTGGTATTGGCGATTAATATTTATGTGCCGGTTTTCAATAATACCCAATCAGCTCCTCAATATACCGGCTTACAATTCTACATCTACCGAATATATTTCGCCTGTATCATCTTTATGAATTATTATTGTACACCTCTGATTGTTTTGATGTTCATCATCAACATTGAAATTATAGACTTTAAAAGATGTTTTAATCTGCTCTGCAATTTTGTCTTGGATAATTTCAGTTGTTCTGTCCTTTAAAAGAACCTTATCTCCAACCTCAATATTGATAGCCTCTGTACAACCCTTATCTCCCAATCAAAGCCCTTATTTTCTCCTGCAATAAGCTCATCATAGGCTTTTGTAAGGTCTGTTGTATAGAAATCATCCAGCATTTCTATATTTTCGGGATTATCAAAGGTAAGGGTTACCTTTACATTTTTTACATCATAATCCTTTTGGTTATAAACAGAGGCATGTATGCTAAAGGCTCTGTCTCCTCGCTGTTCCGGTCCTAACAGTGAGTCCGATACATACACATCAAGAGGCACTTTCACAGGTATGCCTGTGTACTCTATTGCATTTTCCTCATTTTCAACAGATACTACCTCAAGGTTTGCAAAGTTGCCTGTTTTATTCCCAATAAACTCCTGCTCAGACCAAAGCACATTGCCCGGCTTAAGCTCCTTAACAGCTATGGTTTCGCCGTTTGTAAGGTTAATATTAAGGTTATAAATTGTAAAATCCGCAACATTCTTTATGCCTATTCTGCATTTATAGCTTTCTCCCTCTTTAATATAATCAGGATATTCTATATACATATGCAAGGCATCACTTCCGTAAACCCTGAAAGTGTCCTGAGTTTTAAAGGTGGTCTTTACCTCTTCCTCAAAAGGCATTAGCATTCCGCTGTAATCTGCCGTAAGCTCATAACTGCCTTTAATATTGCCCTTAATTATCCAGCTTGTTTCTTTACTTGCTCCGCCTGCTATTGTACCTAAATCCACACTAAGGCTTTGCGACTTGTCGCTTGGTACAAACTCTAAACCATCAGGTAAGTTAAGTATAACATTAGAATTCTCCAATGTAAACTGTTCCTCTGCCATATTGTCAACTACAAGCTTAACCT